>NZ_JBHXDC010000002.1:204311-250082 GCF_042725135.1 Streptomyces sp. NPDC060366
GGTGGGGGGGTGGGGGGGGGGGGGGCGCCTGGGGGGGTGGGGCCCCCCCGGGGGGGTTCTGCCGGGGGCCCCGGCCGTGTCCCACCCGGGGGTGGCGCGGGGCTGCCGGGGCCCCCACGACTTCTCTGGCGATCTTGTCCGCGTCCACCAGCACCGCGCCGTACGAGACCAGCAGTCGGGATACTTCACTCTTTCCGGCACCGATCCCGCCGGTCAGGCCCACTTTCAGCATGCCTGGCAGCTTAGGCCGTGGACCTGCGTCTTACGAGACGTCGTCCCTACGGGACACACCGACGCCGCAATCCGCAGGTCCCATGCCCGACGCCCTACGCGTCGCCCTCCCGCTCGGCGAGGAACTTCTCGAACTCGCGCCCGATCTCGTCCGCCGACGGAAGCTCCGCCGGCTCGGCCACCAGATTGCCCCTGCTCTCGGCGCCGGCCACCGCGTCGAACTGATGCTCGAGGCCCTGCACCATCGTCACCAGCTCCTCGTCCCCCTCGCCGAGCTGGCGCTCGATCTCGGTCTGCGTGCGCTGCGCCTCCGTACGGAGGGCGTGCGCGACGCCCGGCAGGACGAGTCCCGTCGCCGCGGTGATCGCCTCCAGCGCGGTCAGCGCCGCGTCCGGGTAGGAGGACCGCGCCACGTAGTGCGGGACGTGCGCGGCCACGCCGAGCACGTCGTGCCCGGCCTCCATCAGCCGGTACTCCACCAGCGCCTCGGCGCTGCCGGGGACCTGCGCCTCGTCGAAGGGGCTGCGATGGCCCGGCATCAGGTCCGTGCGGTTGCCGTGCGGTGTGATGCCGACGGGGCGCGTGTGCGGGACGCCCATCGGGATGCCGTGGAAGTTGACGGCCAGCCGTACGCCGAGGCGCTCGACGACCTGCCCCACGGCCGCCGCGAAGCGCTCCCACTCGACGTCGGGCTCGGGGCCTGACAGCAGCAGGAACGGCGCGCCCGTGGCGTCCTGGACGAGCCGCACCTCCAGCGTCGGCGTCTCGTAGCTCGACCAGCGGTCGCGCTTGAACGTCAGCAACGGGCGGCGGGCCCGGTAGTCGACCAGCCTGTCGTGGTCGAAGCGCGCCACCACCTGGTTCGGCAGCGACTCCAGCAGGTTCTCGACGATCTGGTCGCCGGTCTCCCCCGCGTCGATGTAGCCCTCGAAGTGGTAGAGCATGACGAGACCCGCGGACTCCTGGGCGAGCGCCATGTCGACGACTGCCAGGCCCTTGGGCTCCCACTCGTACAAATCCTGCGGATCAAGCACGATTACCGGTCCTCCTCGTGTTCCTCAGGAAGAACGCGCCTCCGGGCGTGAGCATTCCCCACCGGCGCGCTCGGCATCCGGCCGGGCGCACGGTCGGTGAAGAACCCGCGCCGGTGGTACGAGAGCAAGACGCCGACCACGTACGGTACTTGGCGCCTCGGACACCACAGATGCCTCGGCCGCCGCCGGTCCTCAGGCCCCGCCCCAGCCCTGAGGGCACGCGTAAGGCCCGCCCCCCGAAGGGAACGGGCCTCACGTCGAACTGTCTACCGGCTACTACGGGGTCGGAGCGTCAGCTCTGGCCACCGGCCAGCTTCTCGCGCAGGGCGGCCAGGGCCTCGTCCGACGCCAGGGCGCCGGAGTTGTCCTGGGACTCCGAGGAGTACGAACCGCCGCCGCCACCGCCACCGCTGCCACCCGAGGCTGCGGGAGCAGCGCCCGCCGGGGCGGCAGCGCCCTCGGCAGCCGCGGCCTCGTCGGCCTCGCGGGACTTGATGACCTGAGCCTGGTGCTGCTCGAAGCGGGTCTGCGCCTCGGCGTACTGGGTCTCCCACACCTCGCGCTGAGCCTCGAAGCCCTCGAGCCAGTCGTTGGTCTCGGGGTCGAAGCCCTCGGGGTAGATGTAGTTGCCCTGGTCGTCGTACGAGGCAGCCATGCCGTACAGCGTCGGGTCGAACTCGACCGAGGCCGGGTCGCCACCGAACGCCTCGTTGGCCTGCTTCAGCGAGAGGCTGATGCGACGGCGCTCGAGGTCGATGTCGATGACCTTGACGAAGATCTCGTCGTTGACCTGGACGACCTGCTCCGGGATCTCCACGTGGCGCTCGGCCAGCTCGGAGATGTGGACCAGACCCTCGATGCCCTCGTCGACGCGGACGAACGCGCCGAACGGAACGAGCTTGGTGACCTTGCCGGGAACGACCTGGCCGATCTGGTGCGTCCGGGCGAACTGCTGCCACGGGTCTTCCTGCGTCGCCTTGAGCGACAGGGAGACACGCTCGCGGTCCATGTCCACGTCGAGAACCTCGACGGTGACTTCCTGGCCGACCTCGACAACCTCGGAGGGGTGGTCGATGTGCTTCCAGGAGAGCTCGGAGACGTGCACGAGACCGTCGACACCGCCGAGGTCCACGAACGCACCGAAGTTGACGATCGAGGAAACGACGCCGGAGCGGACCTGGCCCTTCTGCAGGGTCGTGAGGAAGGTCTGGCGAACCTCGCTCTGGGTCTGCTCGAGCCAGGCGCGGCGGGACAGGACCACGTTGTTGCGGTTCTTGTCCAGCTCGATGATCTTGGCCTCGAGCTCCTTGCCCACGTAGGGCTGGAGGTCGCGGACGCGGCGCATCTCGACGAGAGAGGCCGGCAGGAAGCCACGGAGGCCGATGTCGAGGATGAGTCCACCCTTGACGACCTCGATGACGGTGCCGGTGACGATGCCGTCTTCTTCCTTGATCTTCTCGATCGTGCCCCAGGCGCGCTCGTACTGCGCACGCTTCTTGGACAGGATGAGCCGGCCTTCCTTGTCCTCCTTCTGGAGGACGAGGGCCTCGATCTCATCGCCCACGGCGACGACCTCATTGGGGTCGACGTCGTGCTTGATCGAAAGCTCGCGGGACGGGATGACGCCTTCGGTCTTGTAACCGATGTCGAGCAGGACCTCGTCCCGGTCGACCTTCACGATGACGCCGTCGACGATGTCGCCGTCGTTGAAGTACTTGATCGTCTCGTCGATCGCGGCGAGGAATGCTTCCTCGTTACCGATGTCGTTGACCGCAACCTGCGGGGTGGTGGCGGTGGTCTCGGTGCTGCTCGTCATGTGGGTAAAGGCTCCGGTACGGACATTGAGTCGTAGGTACTGCCACGCCGAGAGCCCGTATCGCCATCTGCCGGAAACCGGACAGCCAAGGAAGCGCCATTCCCGAGAGGAAGGCGCCTCGACAGCCGAGGGGACCCACAACAGATGCGAGCGCGGCCTGCTACGTCTGAGGCGCGCAAGCCCGCAGCGCAACCTTTAGCATACGGGGGCAGCCGGACAGGGTCAATGCGCGAAGGCGCACACCCGGGGCGGAACGCCCCATACCCGGCACAACAAGCGTTTCATGAGGCCACGACGGCCGCGCCGCAGCCCAGTGCCGCTACCGGCCGGCTACGGGACGGCACAGTTCGTGACACCTCTCCGCACACTACGACGACGGACACGATGAGCCAAGAGCAGACAGTGCAGCAGGAGCCGGAAGCCACCCGCCGCGACAGCGACAGCGACGAGAGCAGCCGCGCCAACCGGGGCTGGTGGAACCGGAACGCGGACGACTACCAGATCGAGCACGGCACCTTCCTCGGCGACGACCGGTTCGTCTGGGGACCGGAGGGCCTGGACGAGGTGGAGGCGGAGCTGCTGGGGCCGCCCGAGTCCCTCAAGGACCTCGACGTCCTGGAGATCGGGGCGGGCGCGGCGCAGTGTTCGCGCTGGCTGACGAGGCAGGGCGCGCGCCCGGTGGCGCTCGACCTCTCCCACCGGCAGCTCCAGCACGCGCTGCGCATCGGCGACGACGTGCCTCTTGTGGAGGCGGACGCCGGGGCGCTGCCGTTCCGGGACGGCTCCTTCGACCTGGCGTGTTCCGCGTACGGCGCGATTCCCTTCGTCGCCGATCCGGTGCGGGTCTTCCGCGAGGTACGGCGGGTGCTGCGGCCCGGCGGGCGCTGGGTCTTCTCGGTCACGCACCCGATCCGCTGGGCGTTCCCGGACGAGCCGGGGCCCGAGGGCCTGTCGGTGGCCTCGTCGTACTTCGACCGGACGCCGTACGTGGAGCAGGACGAGCAGGGGCGCGCGGTGTACGTGGAGCACCACCGGACGGTGGGTGACCGGGTGCGGGACGTGGTGGCGGGCGGTTTCCGGCTGGTCGACCTGGTGGAGCCGCAGTGGCCGGCCTGGAACACCCAGGAGTGGGGCGGCTGGTCGCCGTTGCGCGGGAATCTGATCCCGGGGTCGGCGATCTTCGTCTGCGTACGAGACTGAGGGTGTGATCCGCGACGACGTCCTCGGCAGTCTGCCCGTCCGTACCGCCCTGCCCGCGCTGGAGGCGGCCCTCGACGGGCCGGGGTGCGCCGTGCTGTGCGCGCCGCCCGGCACGGGCAAGACGACGCTGGTACCGCTGGTGCTGGCAGGGCTCGTACGGCCCGGCGGGGGCGCGCGGGGGCCACGGCGGCGGGTGATCGTCGCCGAGCCGCGCCGGATCGCCGCACGCGCGGCGGCCCGGCGCATGGCGTGGCTGCTGGGCGAGCGCGTCGGCGAGAGCGTCGGCTTCACGGTGCGCGGGGAGCGGGTGGTGGGGCGCGACACGGTGGTGGAGGTGGTGACCACCGGGGTGCTGCTCCAGCGGCTCCAGCGCGACCAGGAGCTCGGCGGCGTCGACGTCGTGATCATCGACGAGTGCCATGAACGGCATCTGGACGCGGACACGGTGGCGGCGTTCCTGCTGGACGTACGGGCCACGCTCCGTCCCGAACTGCGGCTGGTGGCCGCCTCCGCGACGACCGACGCCGAGGGGTGGGCGCGGCTGCTGGGGGACGCGCCCGTGGTAGAGGCACGCGGGGTGACGCATCCTTTGGAGGTCGTGTGGTCACCGCCGCCGCGGCCGGTGCGTCCCCCGCACGGGATGCGGGTCGATCCGGCGCTGCTGACGCATGTGGCCTCGGTGGTACGCGGGGCGCTGGCCGAGCGCGCGGGCGACGTGCTGGTGTTCCTGCCGGGCGTCGGCGAGATCGGCCGGGTGGCGGGGCAGTTGGGCGGCCGGGACGAACTCGGCGCCGAGGTCCTTCAGGTGCACGGGCGGGCGCCGGCGGAGGTGCAGGACGCGGTGCTCGCGGGGTCGGGGGACGGCAACCGCCGTGTCGTACTGGCGACTTCGGTGGCCGAGTCGAGCCTGACCGTGCCGGGCGTGCGGGTGGTGGTCGACTCGGGGCTGGCGCGTGAGCCGCGTACGGACCACGCGCGGGGGCTGAGCGCGCTCACCACGGTGCGCGCCTCGCAGGCGGCGGCACGGCAGCGCGCGGGACGGGCGGGGCGTGAGGCGCCGGGCGCGGTGTACCGGTGCTGGGACCAGGCGCAGGACGCGCGGCTCGCGCGGTTCCCCGCACCGGAGATCAAGGTCGCCGATCTGGCGGCGTTCGCCTTGCAGGCGGCGTGCTGGGGCGACCCGGACGCCTCGGGCCTCGCGCTGCTCGACGCGCCGCCGCCTGGGGCGCTGGCCGCCGCGCGCGCGGTGCTGACCGCGATCGGCGCGGTGGACGCGGAGGGCCGGGTGACCGACCGTGGCGTCCGGATGTCCCGCCTGGGCCTGCACCCCCGTCTGGCCCGCGCCCTGCTCGACGGCGCGCAGGAGGTGGGCGCACGCCGGGCGGCGGAGGTGGTGGCACTGCTGAGCGAGGAACCGCCGAGGGCGTACGGGGACGACCTGGCGTCCGCCTGGCGCACGGCGAAACGCGGCGGCGACGGCTACGCGGCACGCTGGCGCCAGGAGTCCCGAAGGCTGGCTTCGGCCCTGCCGAGGGGCCCGGCCGGCGAGGCCGACGGGACCGGCCGGCACGAACCCACACCCCGGGGCGGTGAGGATGCGCGCCGTAACGCACGGGGCGGCGGAGTCGTACAAGTCGGGAACGACGGTGGCGCCGGCGGAGTCGGCGCCGTCAGCGGTGCCGACCGGGCCGGGACCGGAAGGGATGGGCGGCCACCCGGCGTTGGCGGTGGAGACCGTGGGGAGCGGGCCGGGCTGGCCGATGACAGTGTCGTCGGGGTCGTGGCCGCGTTCGCGTTTCCCGAGCGGGTGGCGCGGGCGCGGGGCGCCGGGGCGTTCCTCATGGTGTCCGGGACCGGCGCGGAGTTGGGCGACGGGTCCGCGCTGCGCAGTGCGCCGTGGCTGGCCGTCGCCGTCGCGGACCGGCCCGCGACGGCCGCGTCGGCGCGGGTGCGGCTGGCCGCCGTCATCGACGAGGACACGGCCCGCACGGCCGCCGCGCATCTGCTCGTCTCCGGCGAAGAGGTGCGCTGGGAGGACGGTGACGTCGTCGCCAGGGGCGTGACGCGGCTCGGCGCGGTCGAACTGTCCGCGCGGCCGCTGCGCAAGCCCGACCCGGCACTGGTGCGGGCGGCGCTGCTGGACGGTCTGCGCCGCGAGGGCCCCGGCGCGCTGCTGCGCTGGACGCGGGACTCGGAGGCTCTGCGGGATCGACTGGGCTTTCTGCACCGGGCGTTGGGCGCCCCGTGGCCGGACGTCTCGGACGCCGCGCTGCTCGACGGCGCGGACGACTGGCTGGAGCCCGAGCTGTCGAAGGCCCGGCGCCGCGCGGATCTGGCCCGGATCGAGGCGGGCCAGGCACTGCGGCGTCTGCTGCCGTGGTCCTCGGGCCAGGCGGGGCGGCTGGACGAGCTGGCGCCCGAGCGCATCCTGGTGCCGAGCGGGTCGCGCGTACGTGTCGACTACGGCGGGGAGCAGCCCGTACTGGCGGTGAAACTCCAGGAGTTGTTCGGCCTCACGGCGACGCCGACGGTCGCGGGGGTGCCGGTGCTGGTCCATCTGCTCTCCCCCGCCGGGCGCCCCGCGGCGGTCACGGCGGATCTGGCGTCCTTCTGGCGGGACGGCTACCGCGCGGTGCGCGCGGAGTTGCGCGGGCGCTATCCGCGGCACCCGTGGCCGGAGGACCCCACGCGGGCGGTGGCGACGCGGAGGCTGAACAACCGGCGTTGAGGGCACGAGCAAGTGCCGCCCTCTCCACCGTGGTGGAGAGGGCGGCACTTGCCCGGCGATCCGCCGGACAGGGCCTAGGCCGGGGCCGCCACCTTCAGTTCGATGGTGACCTTCGCTCCGCCCGCAGTCTCGATCTGGAGCAGGAACGTGCCTGTCGTGTCGTCCGCGAAGATCTTCGGGAGTACGAGCACGCCCTGGTCGTTCGTCTTCAGACCCGTCAGGGAGCGCAGCGGCCCGCCGTCCGCGTCCTTGAAGTGCGGGCCCTTGTCGGCCGGCGACGCGTCGTCGGCGGACTTGATCAAGGTGGCCTTGACCGCCACACCGCGGGCGATCTCGCCCTTGTTGGTGGCCTTGACCTCCACGGCGTCGGCGAACTCCGTGCCCGGCGCCGCCGTCAGTTCCTTGTCGCCGGTCCTGACGACCGCGTCCGCCTGGCGCTCGGTGACCGTCGCCGTGAAGTCGACGGCCGGGACCGTACGGTTCACGACACTCGCCCGCACCGTGAACTCGCCGGTCTTCTCGCCCGCCTGGAGCGCGGGCGCCGTGGCGGTGCCGTCGGTGCCGCTCGTGACGACCGCCTTCTTACCGCCGCCGGCGAACTTCGTGTCCGTGTCGCCGACGATCAGGAACTGGACCGCCACCTTGCCGACGACCTTGCCCTTGGCGTCCTCGCCGCGTACGGCGACGCGCTCCGCGAACGCTCCGCCGGCCGTGGCGGAGAGCTTGCCGGTGCCGGCGTTCTCCAGCCGCTGGACGGTCGGCGCCGGAGTGGTGGGCGGCGTCGTCGGGGGCTTCGGAGGGTCGGAGGGCTTCGGGGGCTTGGGCGAAGGCGAGCCGCCCGGCTTCGGCGGGTTCGGGGTCGGCGAGGGGCTCGTGGAGTTGCCGGGGTTCGGGCTGGGCGAGCTGCTGGGGCCGCCCGGGTTCAGCGGGCCGGGGCCCGAGGGCAGCACGCCCGTGCCGTCCGGCACCTCGTGGCTGCCGCGCTTGTAGTACTCCAGCCAGGACAGGACCGTCGCCAGGTACTCCCGCGAGCGGTTGTAACTGAGGATCGCCTGGTCGAGATTGGCCTTCACCGACAGGTCGCGATTATTGGCGCAAAGATAGCGACCGGCGGCCAGCGCGGCGTCGAAGATGTTGTTCGGGTCCTTGCGGCCGTCGTTGTTGGCGTCCTGACCCCAGGTCGCCCAGGTGGACGGGATGAACTGCATCGGGCCCACGGCACGGTCGTGCGTCTTGTCGCCGTCGTACTCGCCGTTGTCGGTGTCGGAGATGTTGGCGAAGCCGACACCGTTCAGCACCGGGCCGAGGATCGGCGAGAAGGTGGTGCCGTTGTCGTCGACCCGGCCGCCGCGCGCCTGGCCCGACTCGACCTTGCCGATCGCGGCGAGGAGCTGCCACGGGAGGTTGCAGCCGGGGTTGCTGCTCGCGATGGTCTGTTCGGCCTGCTTGTACGCGGCCAGCACCGACGCCGGTATACCCGCTTCCGCTTCGCCCGAGCCCGGCAGATCGATCGAAGTGCCCGGCTTGTCCGGGGTGTTCAGCGGCGGGAGGTCCGTGTGGTACGACGAGTCACCGGAGGCCGAGCCCTCGTCCGGCACGCTCGATCCGGACGCCTGCTTTCCGCTGTCACCACCGCCGGGAACGATCGCGGGGGCCTGTGAGGCGGAGAGTGCGGCGACCGCGAGCGCGGCGACCGCTGTGGTGGTCGCCCCTCTACGGAGCCGACGGCCGAATTGCGCTGCCATACGTCTGGTCCCTCCCGGTGAACGGCTGTTCGCGCTCCCCAGCGCGAGGACTCAGGCGACCCTACGGCAACTACCTGTGTACGCACACGGGTCCGTGACCGCTTTTCACCGGTTCGCCACCTCCCGGCTTCCCTGGGCGGAGCCGTAGGCAGAACCGATGGCCGAGAACCGACGTCCTTCATGACGTCGTCCATACTGACTGCCTGTTCCGGCCGACCCCTTCCGCCTTCTGCTGACTCCGTGCCAGGTGGCGTGGCCCCTGCCCGATCGAACGACCACACGCCCCAGGGAGACTGCCATGCCGTTCACGCTGAGCCATGCCGCGGCGGTGCTGCCGGGCATCCGGAGGGACGGCACGTCTCGCGGGGTCCTGCTCGCCTCCGCGCTCGTCGCCGGCTCGATGGCACCCGACATGACGTACTTCGCCGCGACCGCCGTGCCGGCAGCGATGGAGTTCGGCGACGTGACTCACGGCCCGCTGGGTCTGTTCACCGTCGACGTCGTCATCGCGGCGGCCCTGGTGGGCCTCTGGCTGATGCTGCGTGAGCCGTTGCTCGCGCTGCTGCCTGCCGCCTGGCAGGGGCGGGCGCACACCTTCGTACGAGGACCGGACCGGCGCGAGGGCCAGCCGGCGGCGCTCGCCGCGCGCTTCTACGTCTCCGCGGTGCTCGGCGCATCGACCCATGTGCTGTGGGACGCGTTCACGCACTTCGACCGGTGGGGGACCCGGATGGTGCCCGCGCTGCGGGACGAGGTCGCGGGCTTTCCCATGTACACGTACACGCAGTACGGCAGTTCGGCCGTGGCCCTGGTGGCGCTCGGCTGGTTCACGGTCACCGCGCTGCGCCGGCTGCCCCGCACTCCCGCGCCGGCGTCGGTGCCCGTGCTTGCGCCGCGTGAGCGCGCGCTGGCCCACGCACTGCTCGCGGTGTGCGTACTGCTGGGCATGGCGCACCGGTTCACCCGGTGGTACGCCTACCACGGGCAGGTGTCGACTCCGTTGGACGTCATCCCGACCCTCTGCTTCGGCGCGGGGGCGGGGCTCGCGGTGGGACTGGTGCTGTACGGCGCGGGCATGCGGCTGCGTGGTGCCCGTACGGCGACGGGTCCCACCGCGAGCCCCGGACGCGCCTCAAGTGCCGTACGGGCCTCGAACACGGCCCCTCCGGCACTTGAGGAGACGACACGCGGCCCGTCCGGCGACTGAGGCCGGTGCACGGGCCGGGTCGGGGCACGGGTGCCCCGACCGCCGTCAGTGCGCGGCCGAGTCCCAGTCCGGGCCCACACCCACCGAGATGTCCAGCGGCGCCCGCAGCTCGGTCGCCGCGGCCATCTCGCGGATCACCAGCTCCTCCACCCGCTCCCGCTCGCCGGGGGCGATCTCCAGCACGATTTCGTCGTGGACCTGAAGGAGCATGCGCGACGTCAGCCCCGCCTCGGTCAGCGCCTTGTCGACGCGGAGCATCGCGACCTTGACGATGTCGGCGGCGGTGCCCTGGATCGGGGCGTTGAGCGCCATCCGCTCGGCCATCTCGCGACGCTGGCGGTTGTCGCTGTTGAGGTCCGGGAGGTAGCGGCGGCGGCCGAGCATCGTCTCCGTGTAGCCCGTGGCCCTGGCCTCCTCGACCGCCCGCTGGAGATAGTCCCGTACGCCGCCGAAGCGCTCGAAGAACGTGTCCATCAGGCCGCGCGCCTCGGCCGCCTCGATGTTCAGCTGCTGGGAGAGGCCGAACGCCGAGAGCCCGTACGCCAGTCCGTACGACATCGCCTTGATCTTGCGGCGCATGTCGGCGGTGACCGCCGCGCGCTCCACGCCGAACACCTGGGAGGCGACGGTGGTGTGCAGGTCCTCGCCGGAGGTGAACGCCTCGATCAGACCCGCGTCCTCCGACAGATGAGCCATGACCCTCAGCTCGATCTGGCTGTAGTCGGCGGTCATCAGCGACTCGTAGCCCTCGCCGACGACGAAACCGCGGCGGATCGCGCGGCCCTCGTCGGTGCGCACCGGCACGTTCTGCAGATTGGGGTCGGTGGACGAGAGCCGGCCGGTGGCCGCCACCGTCTGGCTGAAGGTGGTGTGGATGCGGCCGTCGGCCGCGATCATCTTGATCAGGCCCTCGACGGTGACACGGAGCCTGGCCTGCTCACGGTGGCGCAGCATCACGACCGGCAGTTCGTGCTCGGTCTGCGCGGCGAGCCAGGCGAGCGCGTCGGCGTCCGTCGTGTAACCGGTCTTGGTCTTCTTCGTCTTGGGCAGACCCAGCTCGCCGAAGAGGACTTCCTGGAGCTGCTTGGGCGAGCCGAGGTTGAACTCGTGCCCGACCGCGGCGTGCGCCTCCTTCACCGCCTGCTGGACGGCGGCGGCGAACTGCTCCTCCAGGGAGACCAGATGGGGCCGGTCGGCCCAGATGCCGTTGCGCTCCAGCTTGGCGAGCAGCGCGGAGGTGGGCAGCTCGATGTCCTGGAGCAGTCCGGTGGCCCCGACCTCCTCCAGCCGCCCGGTGAACGCCTCGCCGAGGTCGAGGACGGCGCGCGCCTGGGTCATCAGCGCGTCCGCCTCGGCCTGGTCGTCGCTGCCGAAGGCGAGCTGTCCGTCGGCGGCGGCGGCCGGGGCGAGTTCACGTCCGAGGTATTCGACGGCGAGGGCGTCGAGCGCGAACGAACGGCGGCCGGGCTTGACCAGATACGCGGCGAGCGCGGTGTCCATGGTCACGCCGCCGACCTGCCAGCCGTGCTCCGGGGCGACCCGCATGGCGCTCTTCGCGTTGTGCAGGACCTTCGGACGGTCCGCCGCCGCGAGCCAGGTACCGAAGGCCTTCTCGTCGGCCTCGTCGAGCTGTGTGGTGTCGAACCAGGCGGCGGCGCCGTCGGCGGCGGCCAGCGCGACCTCGCCGATGCTGCCCGTGCCGAGCGCCCAGGTGTCGACCAGGGCGACGCCCAGCGGCTCGTCGCCGTGCTCGGCCAGCCAGGGCGCGAGCTCGCCGGAGGCGAGGACCTTGCCGTCGAGTTCGATGCCCGCCGCGGGAGCCGGGGCCTCGTCCTCGACGGCGCCGGGGTCCACGGCGAGCAGCCGCTCGCGCAGGCTCGGGTTGCGGATCTCCAGCACTTCGAGCACTCCGGTGACGGCCGTCCGGTCGTACGGGGAGCGCTCCAGGTCCTGCGGGGTCTTCGTCAGCTCGACGGTGCGCACCAGCTCGGTGAGATGACGGTTGAGCCTGACCGAGTCCAGGTGCTCGCGCAGACTCTCGCCGACCTTGCCCTTGACCTCGTCGGCACGCTCCACCAGATCGGCGAGGGAACCGAACTGATTGATCCACTTCGCGGCGGTCTTCTCGCCGACCTTGGGGATGCTGGGGAGATTGTCCGACGGGTCGCCGCGCAGGGCGGCGAAGTCCGGATACTGCGCCGGGGTCAGCCCGTACTTCTCGTGGACCTTCGCCGGGGTGAAGCGGGTCAGCTCGGAGACGCCCTTGGTGGGATAAAGCACCGTGGTGTGCTCGGTGATGAGCTGGAAGGAGTCCCGGTCGCCGGTGACGATGAGGACCTCGAAGCCGGCTTCCTCGGCCTGCGTGGCGAGGGTGGCGATGACGTCGTCCGCCTCGAAGCCCTCGATCGCGAACCGGTGCGCGTGCATCGCGTCCAGCAGCTCGCCGATCAGCTCGACCTGGCCCTTGAACTCGTCGGGCGTCTTGGAGCGGTTCGCCTTGTACTCGGGGAACTCCTCCGAGCGCCATGTCTTGCGCGAGACGTCGAAGGCCACCGCGAAGTGCGTGGGCGCCTCGTCACGCAGGGTGTTCGCCAGCATCGACGCGAAGCCGTAGACGGCGTTGGTCGGCTGGCCGGAGCTGGTGGTGAAATTCTCCGCGGGCAGCGCGAAGAACGCCCGGTACGCCATGGAGTGCCCGTCCATGAGGAGCAGGCGAGGACGGTTGTCTGCGGTCTTCTTCGATGCTGTCTCAGCCACGTACCCGATCCTGCCACGCCCCACTGACAATCCCGACCGGCGCACTCCGCCGCGACGGGCTGTCGGCGGTGCGTGACAGGATCGAGGGACAGGACAGCAACAGGACGCGCGGGACGAGTCCCGACGTACGAACTTGGGAGAGCGTGATGGCCAGCAAGCCGCCCTCGGGTGACCCGGTCCAGGACGCACCGCAGGTCGCCGCCCCCCGGCACAGCGCCGCCGGGCTGCCCGCCGTGGCGCATTCGCTGCGGGTCGCCCAGCAGCAGATGGGTGTCACCCGCGCGGCGCGGACACTGCTCAAGGTCAACCAGAAGGACGGCTTCGACTGTCCGGGCTGCGCCTGGCCGGAGGGCGATCACCGGCACACGGCGGAGTTCTGCGAGAACGGCGCGAAGGCGGTCGCCGAGGAGGCGACGCTGCGCCGGGTGACGCCGGACTTCTTCGCCGCGCACCCGGTGGCCGATCTGGCGACCCGCAGCGGCTACTGGCTGGGCCAGCAGGGCCGTATCACCCAGCCGATGCTCCTGGAGCGCGGCGCGGGCGACGGCGCCGCGGGCGGTGGCGACGGCGGGGACCGGTACGAACCGGTCAGCTGGGAGCGCGCGTTCTCGATCATCGCCGAGGAACTGACCGCGCTGGACTCCCCCGACGAGGCGCTGTTCTACACCTCCGGCCGCACCAGCAACGAGGCGGCCTTCCTTCTCCAGCTGTTCGCCCGCGAGTTCGGCACGAACAACCTGCCGGACTGCTCCAACATGTGCCACGAGTCGTCCGGTTCGGCGCTCGCGGAGACCCTGGGCGTCGGCAAGGGCAGCGTGTCCCTGGAGGACCTGCACCAGGCCGACCTGATCATCGTGGCCGGGCAGAACCCGGGGACCAACCACCCCCGGATGCTCTCCGCCCTGGAGAAGGCCAAGTCGGCGGGCGCCAGGATCATCTCGGTGAATCCGCTGCCCGAGGCCGGCCTGGAGCGGTTCAAGAATCCGCAGACCCCGCAGGGCATGGTCAAGGGCGCGGCGCTCAACGACCTCTTCCTCCAGATCCGCATCGGCGGCGACCAGGCCCTCTTCCGGCTGCTCAACAAGCTGATCCTCGACGCGGCCGAGAGCGACCCGACCGCCGTCGACGAGGCGTTCGTCGCCGAACACACCCACGGCTTCGAGGAGTTCACCGCCGCCGCGCGCGCCGCGGACTGGGACCAGACCCTCACCGCGACAGGGCTCGACCGGGACGACATCGAGCGCGCGCTGGCCATGGTGCTGGCGTCGAAGCGCACCATCGTCTGCTGGGCGATGGGCCTCACCCAGCACAAGCACTCCGTCGCGACCATCCGCGAGGTCGTCAACTTCCTCCTGCTGCGCGGCAACATCGGCCGGCCAGGCGCCGGGGTGTGTCCCGTACGCGGACACTCCAACGTCCAGGGCGACCGCACCATGGGCATCTTCGAGCGGCCCGCCCCGGCGTTCCTCGACGCCCTGGACCGGGAGTTCGGCATCACCTCGCCGCGCCACCACGGCTACGACGTCGTACGGGCCATCCGCGCCCTGCGCGACGGCGACGCGAAGGTCTTCTTCGCCATGGGCGGCAACTTCGTCTCGGCGTCGCCGGACACCGAGGTGACCGAGGCGGCGATGCGCACCGCGCGGCTCACCGTGCACGTCTCGACCAAGCTCAACCGCTCGCACGCGGTGACCGGCGCGCGCGCCCTGATACTTCCCACCCTCGGCCGCACCGACAAGGACGTGCAGGCGGGCGGCAGGCAGATCGTGACCGTGGAGGACTCCATGGGCATGGTGCACGCCTCGCGCGGCAACCTCGCCCCCGCGAGCCCGCACCTGCTGTCCGAGCCGGCGATCGTCGCCCGGCTGGCGCGGGCCGTCCTCGGTCCCGCGTCGATGACTCCCTGGGAGGAGTTCGAGAAGGACTACGGGTCGATCCGCGACCGCATCTCGCGCGTCGTCCCCGGCTTCGAGGACTTCAACGAACGCGTCGCGAAACCGGGCGGGTTCCAGCTTCCGCACGCCCCGCGCGACGAGCGGCGCTTCCCCACCGCCACCGGCAAGGCCAACTTCACGGCGGCGCCCGTCGAGTACCCCGAGCTGCCCGCGGGCCGGCTGCTGCTCCAGACGCTGCGCTCGCACGACCAGTACAACACCACGATCTACGGCCTGGACGACCGCTACCGGGGCATCAAGGGCGGTCGTCGCGTCGTCCTGGTGAACGCGGACGACGCCCGTGAACTGGGCCTGGCCGACGGCTCGTACACGGATCTGGTCAGTGAGTGGCGGGACGGCGTCGAGCGGCGGGCCCGCGGTTTCCGGGTGGTGCACTACCCCACGGCCCGCGGCTGCGCCGCCGCCTACTACCCGGAGACGAACGTGCTGGTGCCGCTGGACTCGACGGCCGACACGAGCAACACCCCGGCGAGCAAGTCCGTCGTGGTGCGCTTCGAGCACCGCTGACGGAACAGACCCCGACCTGCCTAAGCGTTCGCTCAGTCATCTGATAAGACGGTGCGGACCAGCGCACCGAACAAGGTGCATTGAACATGTATCGCATCACGCAGCCGATCGGAGCCGGACCCCATGGGTGAACAGTCCAAAGAGAACGGGCGGACAGCGCCGACGTTCCCGCAGGAGGTCATCGACGAGTACGCGCCGTACGACATGGACCTGACGTCGTTCTTCTCCGCCGGGAGCCTCGGCACCCGTATGGGACTGGTGGTCACCGAGGCGTCCGCAGACCGCGTCGTCGCCACCATGCCCGTCGAGGGCAACACCCAGCCGTACGGGCTGCTGCACGGCGGCGCCTCCGCCGTACTCGCCGAGACCCTCGGATCCATCGGCGCGATGCTCCACGGCGGGCGCAACAAGGTCGCCGTGGGCGTGGACCTCAACTGCACCCACCACCGCGCCGTACGCGACGGAGTGGTGACCGGCGTCGCCACCCCGATCCACCGCGGCCGGTCCACCGCGACGTACGAGATCGTGATCACCGACGCACGGGACAAACGGGTATGCACCGCCCGGCTGACATGTCTGCTCCAGAGCGGCGACGGCACCTCCTTCATCCCGACAAAAGAGGCTTGAGGAGCGAACCTCAAGGGGACCTCAAGCGGGCCGGGGGAAGTGCCGAACGGGCTTCCCCCGGTGGGGGGTGACCAACAGGTGAGACGCGCGACGGCCGTCGGGCCACCGCGAAACACGGCGGTAACGGGGGCTCGCCGAGAGCGCCGCGGCGCGCCCGCCGCCCGCCGGACCCCACACGGGAGAGCCAGGTGGGAACCCCGATGGTGACGTTATGTAACGCCTTACGGTGCGATCCATTGTCCTGTCGCCCGATGCGCATTAGCTTCGGCACATGAGCGGTATCGGCCCCGTCGAACCGGGCGAGGACACCTATCACCACCCGGAGGCCCCGCTCACCGGGGCGGCGCCGGTCCATGTCCGTCTCACCGTGCCCGCGCGCCACCGCCGCAAGGCCGTGCTGGCCGCCGCCGCGACCCTCACCACGGGCGTGTGCGTGTACGCCCTCAACGCCCCCGAGCCGCCGCCCGCGCCACCACCGCCCTGGCCCTCGCAGGTCGTCGGCTTCAACTACGCCGGAGCCTCTGCCGAGGCCGACCGCGCCGGCGCGTTCACCTTCGGCATCAGCATCTCCACCGAACCCGGCCGGCGGGTCACGATCGACGCCGTCACCCAGCCGTCGGCGGCGCTCGCCGTGTCGACACAGCCGTCCACGCCGTTCACCGTGGAGCCCGGCGATTCCCGCGAGGTACTGGTGACCGTCTACGTGCTCGACTGCGGGGAAGTACCACGGAACGCCGGACTCCCGTTCCTGGATGTCACCCTGCGTAACGAACGGGCGGTCCAGAAACAGAGCCGCATCCTCGGCGGCGGCTACCCGGAAGACCTCGGCGCGGCCATCGAAAAAGCCTGCGACCGTCCCGCTCCGTAACCGACCGACTACCGTCGCGGTCCTGCTGGTTCTCACTATGTGGACTTCCGAACGGTCTCAAATCACACGCCCTTCCCTTCCCGGCCGGGCTTCACCGCGCCCCCGTCATAACAAGAGCGTCACATCATGGGCCGCACCTCTGCACCACCCCCACCAGCGCGCTTAGAGTCACGGCCAGTCACCGCGCCACCGGATTACTTATCAGTTCGGTTCCAGCGCTCGACCCGGCTTCCCAATCAGGGACAGCCGTGCCAGGGGAAAGGACTGATCGTGCGTCACCGTTCCTTGTTCATAGTCACCACTGCGGTCACCGTAGGAGCCCTCACGCTGTCTGCTTGCGGCTCCCGCGACGACAGCGGCGAAGGAGGCAGCGGCGGCGGCGGAAAGACGACCGTCGTCATCGGCCTCGACGCGCCGCTGACCGGAGACCTCTCCGCGCTCGGCCAGGGCATCAAGAACTCCGCCGACCTCGCCGTCAAGACGGCCAACAAGAACAACGAAGTCGACGGTGTCACCTTCAAGCTGGAGGCGCTCGACGACGTGGCCCAGGCCGCGACCGGTCAGCAGAACGCCACCAAGCTCGTCGGCGACGACGAGGTCATGGGTGTCGTCGGCCCCCTGAACTCCGATGTCGGCCAGTCGATGCAGAAGGTCTTCGCCAACGACAACCTGGTCCAGGTGTCGCCCGCCAACACCAACCCCGAGCTCACGCAGGGCAAGGACTGGCAGGCCGGCAAGAAGGTCCGCGGCTTCGACACGTACTTCCGCACGTCGACCACGGACGCCATCCAGGGCCCGTACGCCGCGCAGTACATGTTCAACGACAAGAAGCTCAAGAAGGTCTATGTCATCGATGACAAGAAGACCTACGGAGCCGGTCTGGCCGCCACCTTCTCCACCGAGTTCAAGAAGCTCGGCGGCAAGGTAGTGGGCACCGACCACATCAACCCGGACGACAAGGACTTCTCGTCCGTGGCGAGCAAGGTCGCGCAGACCGACGCCGAGTTCGTCTACTACGGCGGCGAGTACCCGGCCGGCGCCCCGCTGGCCAGCCAGATCAAGAACGCCGGCGCCAAGATCCCCACCGTCGGTGGCGACGCTCTCTTCAGCGCCGAGTACATCAAGCTCGGCAAGAAGAACTCCGAAGGCGACTTCGCCAGCTCCGTGGGCGCGCCCCTGGAGACCCTGGAAACCGCCAAGAAGTTCATAGCCGACTACTCGGCCGGCGGCTACGACGGCGCCTTCGAGGCTTACGGCGGCTACGCCTACGACTCCACCTGGGCGATCATCCAGGCGGTCAAGGCCGTCGTCGAGAAGAACGACGGCAAGCTGCCCGGCGACGTCAAGGACGCGCGCAAGCAGATCACCGAGGCCATGCAGGACGTCAAGTTCGACGGAGTCACCGGATCGGTCGGCTTCGACGAGTTCGGCGACACCGTGAACAAGCAGCTCTCCCTCTACGAGGTCAAGGGCGGCAAGCACGTCCCCGTCAAGACGGGCGTGTTCGAGGGCTGACCGGGCTGACCAGCCCTCCCTCCATATAGGACCTACCACCGCGCGGGGGCGCCACAGCGCCCCCCCGCGGCCGTATCTGACCCCACTCATTCGGAGGCCCCGCGGTGAACGATCTGCCGCAGCAACTTGCCAACGGCCTGCTACTCGGCGCGCTGTACGGACTCATCGCAATCGGTTACACGATGGTCTATGGCATAGTCCAGCTCATCAATTTCGCCCATGGCGAGATATTCATGATCGGCGGCTTCGGTGCGCTGACAGCATTCCTCTGGCTGCCCGACGGCACCAGCCTGCTCATCGCACTGCCCCTCATGATCCTCATGGCGATGGCCTGCTCCGTGCTCGTCGCCGTAGGAGCCGAACGCTTCGCCTACCGGCCCCTGCGCAACGCACCCAGGCTCGCACCACTGATCACCGCGATCGGCCTCTCCATCGCACTGCAGCAAGCGGTCTGGGCCTTCTACCCCGACGCCACGAAGTCCAGGCCGTTCCCCGAATTCGAAGGCGGCAGGCTCGACTTCGGCGCCTTCGCCATCAGCCGCGGCGACCTCTTCCTGCTCATCGCGGCCCCTCTGTGCATGATCACCCTCGGGTTCTTCGTCTCCAAGACCCGCACCGGGCGCGCCATGCAGGCCACGTCGCAGGACCCGGACACGGCCAAGCTGATGGGCATCAACACCGACCGCATCATCGTCACCGCGTTCGCGATCGGAGCGGCCTTCGCCGCCATCGCGGCCGTCGCCCACGGCCTCAAGTACGGCGAGGTCAACTTCAAGATGGGCTTCATCGCCGGACTCAAGGCGTTCACCGCCGCGGTCCTCGGCGGTATCGGCAACATCTACGGCGCCATGATCGGCGGACTCGTCCTCGGCCTCTCCGAGGCCATGGCCACCGCCTACATCGAGAACATCCCCGGCATGTCCCAGCTCGGCGGCGGCGCCTGGAAGGACGTGTGGGCGTTCGTCCTCCTCATTCTCGTCCTGCTGCTGAGGCCCCAGGGTCTGCTCGGCGCACGCGTCTCGGATAGGGCGTGACACCGATGACCACGACAATCGACAAAACCGCGACCCCCGCCCCGGGCCCGAACCCCCCGGTCATCGGCCTGCCCCTGTCGGCAGCCCGCGCCGGAACCGGCATCGGCGCGATCGCCACCTTCGCGAGCACCTTCCTCGCCTGGACCTGGACCGCGGCGTTCCCCGGCGACCTCAGCGTCACCGGATACCCCGGCGGCCTCCAGGTACTCACCCTCACCGGCGCGATCCTGACGCTCCTGTTCGTACTCGCCGGCTACGAGATCCGCGGTCTGCGCTGGCTCTCACCCGCCGGCAAGAACGGGCCCGCCCTTCTCTTCGCCCTCGGCACGTTCGTCACCACCTGGTTCACCGTGATCGCCATCACCGTGGACCTCGGCGGACTCGCCAACCTCGAACCCGGCGCCTACGTCGCGGCAGTGGCCTCACTGATCGCCCTCGTCGCCGCGCTCGGACTCCCCTCCGACGTCGCGGCCGACAACACCACGGCCAACGTCTGGCAGCGGTTCGTCCACTGCTTCAAGGCACCCACGCCCAAGGAAGCGGCGACGCTCCCCGGCTGGGCCGAGATCCTCATCATCGCCTTCTCGTTCGGCCTGGGCCTGTACGTCTTCACGTACGGGATCGACATCGACTCCGACAACCCCCAGCTGTTCATCGGCTTCCTGATCCTCGTCGGATTCGGCGCCACGGCGATCTCCCGCGCCGGCCTCAACCGCCGCCTCGCGGGCCTCACCTCCAAGCACAAGAACGTGACCGTGACCGCGGCCTTCGTCGCCGCGTTCGCCTTCCCGTTCACCCAGAGCAACGACGCGTACGCCACCATCGGTACGAACATCCTGATCTTCGCCACCGTCGCCCTGGGCCTCAACGTCGTCGTCGGCCTCGCCGGCCTCCTCGACCTCGGATACGTCGCGTTCCTCGGCGTCGGCGCCTACACGGCCGCCCTCGTCTCCGGCTCGCCCTCCTCCACGATCGGCCTGCACCTGCCGTTCTGGGCCGCGGTCCTGTGCGGCGCGGGCGCCTCGCTGATCTTCGGTGTCGTCATCGGCGCACCGACACTGCGACTGCACGGCGACTACCTCGCCATCGTCACCCTCGGCTTCGGTGAGATCTTCCGCATCACGATGCAGAACCTCGACGGCTCCTCGGGCCCCGACGTCACCAACGGATCCAACGGCATCCCCAACATCCCGGACCTCGAACTATTCGGGTTCAACCTCGGGGAGTCCCATACGATCTTGGGGATGGAGCTGGGCAGGTTCTCCAACTACTACCTGCTCATGCTCCTGTTCACCATCATCGTGGTGACCGTCTTCCGCCGGTCCGACCAGTCCCGCATCGGCCGCGCCTGGGTCGCCATCCGCGAGGACGAGACCGCGGCCAGGGCCATGGGCATCAACGCCTTCCGGCTCAAGCTGCTCGCCTTCGCCCTCGGCGCCACCCTCGCCGGCATGGCCGGCACCGTACAGGCCCACGTGACCTTCACCGTCACACCCGCCCAGTACAAGTTCGTCGAGGCCGTACCGCCGAACTCCGCGTTCCTGCTCGCCGCCGTCATCCTCGGCGGCATGGGCACGGTCAGCGGACCCCTCATCGGCGCGGCGCTGCTCTACCTCATCCCGGCGAAGCTCCAGTTCATGGCCGACTACCAGCTCCTGCTCTTCGGCGTCGCGCTCATCCTCCTGATGCGCTTCCGCCCCGAAGGCCTCATCGCCGACCGCAGGAAGCAGCTGGAATTCCACGAGACCGGGCAACTCGACGCCCCCAAGGGCGATATCGGCCTCAAAAAGGCGGGGGTGTGACCCAATGACCACCGACATCCAGCCCACCGACTCCGGCGCCGCCGGACCGGGCACCGCCACCGGAACGGCCGTTCTGGAAGCCACCGGCGTCACCAAGAAGTTCGGCGGACTCACCGCCGTGAAGAACGTCGATCTGCGCGTCAACTCCGGCGAGATCGTCGGTCTCATCGGCCCCAACGGCGCCGGCAAGACCACCTTCTTCAACTGCCTCACCGGTCTGTACGTCCCCACCGAGGGCACCGTCCGCTACAAGGGCACCGTCCTGCCGCACCAGTCCCATCTGGTCACCAAGGCGGGCATCGCCCGTACGTTCCAGAACATCCGCCTCTTCGCCAACATGACCGTCCTGGAGAACGTCCTCGTCGGACGCCACACCAGGACCAAGGAAGGGCTCTGGTCCGCGCTCCTGCGCGGCCCCGGCTTCAAGAAGGCGGAGAAGGAGTCCGAGGCACGCGCCATGGAACTCCTGGAGTTCACCGGACTCGCCGGCAAGCGCGACCACCTCGCCCGCAACCTCCCCTACGGAGAACAGCGGAAACTGGAGATCGCGCGCGCCCTCGCCAGCGACCCGGGCCTCCTCCTGCTCGACGAGCCCACCGCGGGCATGAACCCGCAGGAGACCCGCACCACCCAGGACCTGGTCTTCGCCATCCGCGACCAGGGCATCGCCGTACTCGTCATCGAGCACGACATGCGCTTCATCTTCAACCTGTGCGACCGCGTCTCCGTCCTCGTCCAGGGCGAGAAGCTCGTCGAAGGCACCGCCGAGGTCGTCCAGGCCGACGAGCGGGTCGTCGCCGCCTATCTCGGCACCCCCTACGAGGGCGCCCCCGGCGCCGAGGAAGTCTCCGAGGTGGAGGCCGCGGAGGCACACAGCACGGCAGGCACAGAAGGAGACACCAAGTGACCGCACTACTGGAGGTGGAGGACCTCAAGGTCGCCTACGGCAAGATCGAAGCCGTCAAGGGCATCTCCTTCAGCGTCGAAGCCGGTCAGATCGTCACGCTCATCGGCACCAACGGCGCGGGCAAGACGACCACACTGCGCACCCTGTCCGGGCTGCTCAAGCCCTCCGGGGGCCGGATCACCTTCGACGGGCAACCGCTGAACGGCGTCGGCGCGCACAAGATCGTCGCGATGGGCCTGGCGCACTCCCCCGAGGGCCGCAGGATCTTCCCGCGGCTCACGATCGCGGAGAACCTCAAGCTCGGCGCCTTCCTCCGGAAGGACACCGCCGGCATCGAGAAGGACATCAAGCGCGCCTACGAACTGTTCCCGATCCTCGGCGAACGCAGCAAGCAGGCGGCGGGCACCCTCTCCGGCGGCGAGCAGCAGATGCTCGCCATGGGCCGGGCGCTGATGTCGCAGCCCAAGCTGCTCATGCTGGACGAGCCGTCGATGGGACTCTCGCCGATCATGATGCAGAAGATCATGGCGACGATCGCCGAACTCAAGTCGCAGGGCACGACGATCCTCCTCGTCGAGCAGAACGCCCAGGCGGCGCTGTCACTGGCCGACCAGGGCCATGTGATGGAGGTCGGCAAGGTCGTGCTCTCGGGCACCGGGCAGGACCTGCTGGTCGACGAGTCGGTACGGAAGGCATACCTCGGCGAGGACTGAGCCGCGGTACGGATACGAGAAGGCCCGCGCCCCCGAGGGGTTGCGGGCCTTCTCGCGTACGCGTACGTGTTCGCCGTACGGGGCGCCTACTGCCCCTTCGCGGCCTTCTTCTCCTCGGCGTCCTCGATGACGGCCTCGGCGACCTGCTGCATCGACAGCCGTCGGTCCATCGAGGTCTTCTGGATCCACCGGAAGGCGGCGGGCTCGGTGAGGCCGTACTGCGTCTGCAGGATCGACTTCGCGCGGTCCACGAGCTTGCGCGTCTCCAGCCGGGTCGTCAGATCGGCGACCTCCTGCTCGAGGGCCTTGAGCTCGTTGAATCGGGAGACGGCCATCTCGATGGCCGGCACGACGTCGCTCTTGCTGAACGGCTTCACGAGATACGCCATCGCGCCGGCGTCCCGGGCGCGCTCCACGAGATCGCGCTGGGAGAAGGCGGTGAGCATCAGGACGGGGGCGATGGACTCCCCCGCGATGCGCTCGGCGGCGGAGATGCCGTCGAGGACGGGCATCTTGACGTCGAGGATGACGAGATCGGGCTTGTGCTCCCGCGCGAGCTCGACGGCACGCTCACCGTCACCGGCCTCGCCCACGACGGAGTAGCCCTCTTCTTCGAGCATCTCCTTCAGGTCGAGACGGATGAGCGCCTCGTCCTCGGCGATGACGACTCGCGTCGTGAGGGGCGGGACGTGCGACTTGTCGTCGTCGACGGGCTGGGGCGACTCGGGGGCGGTCACTGAGGCTCCTCGTAACTGGCAGATACTGCTGTCCCTGAGCCTACCTAGCTACGGTATGGTTGGAGCACGGAGGGCCTGCCCCTTCCTTCGTTTCGAAGGAGCCCCGGTAGCCCAGCGGTAGAGGCCATGGATTCAAAACCCATACAGCGTCGGTTCGAATCCGACTCGGGGCACTTTCCCTTCGTTTCCAAGGTTGACGTGGATTCTGTCGATCTTCATGTGAACGTGTGACACGGACACCGTTTCCGGCTCGGCTCCCACAAGATCACGTCAAGCTCGTTCGTATGTACGACATGGAGACGCGCCGCAGCACGCTGGCGCTCATCGCCCAAGGCCGCAGCCTCAATTCCGTGAGCAGGCAGACCGGTGTGTCGCGTGCCGCGATACGCGCCTGGCAGGCTCGCGTCGAGCCCCTGCCGCGCATGGCGCAGGAGTGCCCGTCCGGACCTGCCGACAACGCGTCCTACGCCTATCTCCTCGGCCTCTATCTCGGTGACGGCTGCATCAGCACGTACTCCCGAGGCGGCTACTACCTGCGCATCGCCTGCGCGGATGCCTGGCCCGGTCTGATCGAGCTGTGCCGGGCGGCCGTTCCCGCCGTCCGGCCCGGTGTCTCCGTGGCTCTCGTGCAGAAGCGGGGATGCGTCATGGTGAGCAGTTACGACCGGCACTGGCCTTGTCTGTTCCCCCAGCACGGTCCCGGCAGGAAGCACGACCGGCCCATCGTGCTCGCCGACTGGCAGCGAAAGATCGTGGACACCCACCGGTGGGAGTTCGTACGCGGGCTCATCCACTCCGACGGCTGCCGGACCACGAACCGGACCACCCGCACCGTGGGCGGCGTGACCAAGCGCTACGAGTACCCCCGGTACTTCTTCACGAACAAGTCCGCCGACATTCTGCGGCTCTTCACGGACACCCTCGACACTCTCGGGATCGCCTGGAGGAAGGCCAACGCCCAGAACATCTCCGTCGCCCGCAAGGCGTCCGTCGTGCTCATGGACGCCCACGTCGGGCCGAAGTACTGAACTCCGGCCCGAGGCGCGCTACTTCGGGCTGTCGTCCTCGCCCACGTGGTGGACCCGGACCAGGTTCGTGGAGCCCGCGACTCCCGGTGGGGAACCCGCCGTGATCACCACGATGTCGCCCTTGTTGCAGCGGCCGATCCGCAGCAGGTGTTCGTCCACCTGGTCGACCATCGCGTCCGTCGAGTCCACGTGCGGGCCGAGAAACGCCTCCACACCCCAGGTGAGGTTGAGCTGCGCCTGTGTCGCCGGGTCCGGGGTGAAGGCGAGCAGGGGGATCGGTGAGCGGTAGCGCGAGAGGCGTTTGACCGTGTCGCCGGACTGGGTGAACGCGACCAGGAACTTCGCGCCGAGGAAGTCGCCCATCTCGGCCGCCGCGCGGGCGACCGCGCCGCCCTGGGTGCGGGGCTTGTTCCGCTCGGTGAGCGGGGGCAGGCCCTTGGCCAGGACGTCCTCCTCCGCCGCCTCGACGATGCGGCTCATCGTCCGGACCGTCTCGACCGGGTACTTGCCGACGCTCGTCTCGCCGGAGAGCATCACCGCGTCGGTGCCGTCGATGACGGCGTTGGCGACGTCGGACGCCTCCGCGCGCGTCGGCCGGGAGTTGTCGATCATCGAGTCGAGCATCTGCGTGGCGACGATGACCGGCTTCGCGTTGCGCTTCGCGAGCTTGATCGCGCGCTTCTGCACGATCGGCACCTGCTCCAGCGGCATTTCGACGCCGAGGTCGCCTCGGGCGACCATGATGCCGTCGAACGCGGCGACGATGTCGTCTATGTTCTCCACGGCCTGCGGCTTCTCGACCTTGGCGATGACGGGGACGCGCCGGCCCTCCTCGTCCATGACGCGGTGGACGTCCTCGATGTCGCGTCCGCTGCGCACGAAGGAGAGGGCGACGACGTCGGCACCGATGCGCAGGGCCCAGCGGAGGTCGTCGATGTCCTTCTCGGACAGCGCGGGGACGGACACCGCGACGCCGGGGAGGTTGAGGCCCTTGTTGTCGGAGACCATGCCGCCTTCGACGACGGTGGTGCGGACGCGGGGTCCGTCGACCCCGGTGACCTCGAGGGTCACCTTGCCGTCGTCCACGAGGATGCGTTCGCCGGTGGTCACGTCGTCGGCGAGTCCCTCGTAGGTCGTGCCGCAGGTGTGGCGGTCGCCTTCGAGGGGTTCGACGGTGATGGTGAATTCGTCGCCGCGTTCAAGGAGTACGGGGCCTTCGCGGAAGCGTCCGAGGCGAATCTTCGGACCTTGAAGGTCCGCGAGGATTCCCACGCTGCGGCCGGTTTCCTCGGCGGCTTTGCGTACGCGCTGGTAGCGCTCCTCGTGTTCGGCGTAGCTGCCGTGACTGAGGTTGAAGCGGGCGACGTCCATTCCGGCCTCGACCAGTGCTTTGATCTGGTCGTAAGAGTCGGTGGCGGGCCCCAGGGTACAGACGATTTTCGCTCGGCGCATGGTTCGAGACTAAACCTTACCGCCGGGTAGGTAATTGGTCTCACATGACTACTCAACAACCTTTGCGTGAAGGGTTGTTGACAAGTGTTGAAGTGCGCGCACGGCCGCTCTGATGAGCGTTATTCGGAGGTTGTCGGCAGTGGGGCCCGGCCGGGGCCGGGCCCCTGCTCGGAGCGCGTACTCGGAGCCCGTGCTCAGAGAACCGGCGGTGTCATCGTGAAGCGCGCGTTCACCTGCGCGTAGACGGTCTGCCGCTGCGGTTCGAGATCCAGGGCGGGCGCCGCGCCCGCGGCCTCGGGGGCTCCGCCGTAACCCCTCGCGTACGCGGGGGCACGCGTCGCGTACGGCACGGCGTTCTCCGCCCCGATGTCGGCGAGTTCGACGAGCGCCGCGAGGTTCGCGCCGAGCGCCCCGGCGTACTCGCGGGCCCGCTGGACCGCCTCGCGGACCGCCTGCCTGCGCGCCTCACCGTGTGCGGGCGAATCGGGGCGCAGGGCCCACCAGGGGCCGTCGACGGTGGTGAGTTCGAGGTCGGCGAGGCGGGTGGTGAGTTCGCCGAGTGCGGTGAAGTCGGAGAGTTCGGCGCTGATGGCCACCCGGCCGTGGTAGGCGCGGATCCGTTCGCCGCGGCCGTGCCGGGTGAGTTCCGGGTTGATGGAGAAGGAGCCGGTCTCCAGCTTCTCGACGGCGTCCGCGTAGGACTTGATCAGCGTCAGGGCCTCGTTGTTGCGGCGGGTGAGGTCTTCGAGCGCGGTGCGCCGGTCGGTGCCGCGCGCGCCGACCGAGACGCCGATCCTGGCGATCTCCGGGTCGAACTCCAGGCGTGCCTCGCCGCGGACGGCGACCCTCGGGGTCTCGGGGGTGCCGTAGGGGGCGGAGCCGGCGGTGGGGACGTCGGTGGTCACGGGTGGGTTCTCCCTCGTGCGGCGGCGAGTTGTGGGGTGGCGGGGGCGTCTGGGCCACTCTCCCATCCGGCTCCGTCGGGGGCACGACTTTCGGCGGTCATCGGATCGAAACCCTGCGGGGGTGTTCCGTCGGGCGTTCCTGCGTCAGAATCTAGCCGCCTTATCTACGCGCGTTGTGCGTGTGGGTGACGAGATCGAGGGAGTAGCGATGCCGCTGAACCGAAGGACGTTCCTGGGCCGGTCGGCCGCGGCCGGAGCCGGTGCGGCGATCGCCGGGGGCGCCGCCGTCCCGGCGCAGGCGCGGGAGCACGGCGACGGCCACGGGCATGGCCACGGACGTCCGCCGAAGCGGTACTCGTTCACCGTGATGGGCACCACGGACCTGCACGGCAACGTCTTCAACTGGGACTACTTCACGGACAAGGAGTTCGACGACAAGGACCGCAACGATGTCGGTCTGGCCAAGATCTCCACGCTGGTGAACCGCATCCGTAAGGAGAAGGGCCGCGGCAACACGCTGCTCATCGACGCGGGCGACACGATCCAGGGCACCCAGCTCTCTTACTACTACGCGAAGATCGACCCGATCACGGCGAAGCGCGGCCCGGTGCACCCGATGGCGCAGGCGATGAACGCGATCGGTTACGACGCGGCGGCGCTCGGCAACCACGAGTTCAACTACGGCATCCCGGTGCTGCGGAAGTTCGAGGAGCAGTGCCGTTTCCCGCTGCTCGGTGCCAACGCGCTGGACGCGAAGACGCTGCGGCCCGCGTTCCCGCCGTATGTGATCAAGCGGCTGCGCACGCCGCACGGGCGTGATGTGCGGGTGGCGGTGCTGGGTCTGACGAATCCGGGCATCGCGATCTGGGACAAGGCGAACGTCCAGGGGAAGATGACGTTCCCGGGGCTGGAGGAGCAGGCGGCGAAGTGGGTGCCCAAGCTCCGGTCGATGGGCGCCGATGTGGTGATCGTGTCCGCGCATTCGGGGTCGAGCGGCACGTCGTCCTACGGAGATCAGCTTCCGCACATCGAGAACGCCGCCGGTCTGGTGGCCGAGCAGGTGCCGGGCATCGACGCGATCCTGGTCGGGCACGCGCACACCGAGATCGCCGAGTACCGGGTCACGAACAAGGAGACCGGCGAGGACGTGGTGCTGTCCGAGCCGCTGAAGTGGGGGCAGCGGCTGACGCTGTTCGACTTCGACCTGGTGTGGGAGCGGGGGCGCTGGTCGGTCGAGAAGGTGGGCGCCCAGGTCCTCAACTCGAACACGGTGGAGGAGGATCCGAAGATCACCGGGCTGCTGGTGGACGAGCACCGCAAGGTGGTGAGTTACGTCAACCAGGTGATCGGGACGTCGACGGCCGCCATGACGACGGCCGACGCGCCGTGGCGGGACGAGCCGTTGATCGATCTGATCAACCATGTGCAGACGGAGACGGTGAGGGCCGGTCTCGCGGGCGGCGAGTGGGCGGCGCTGCCGCTGCTGTCGCAGGCTTCGTGTTTCTCGCGTACGGCGGGTATCCCGGCGGGCGAGGTGACCATCAAGGACGCGGCGGGGCTGTATCCGTTCGAGAACACCCTGGAGGCACGGTTGCTGACGGGTGCTCAGATCAAGGATTATCTCGAGTTCTCGGCGAAGTACTACGTGCGGACGGCGGCGGGTGCGCCGGTGGACACGTCGAAGCTGACGAACGCGGACAACATCCCGGACTACAACTACGACGTGGTGTCGGGTCTGACGTACGACATCGACATCGCGAAGCCGGCCGGTTCGCGGATCGTGAATCTCTCCTTCGAGGGGAAGGCGCTGGACCCGGCGGCGCGGTTCGTGCTGGCGGTGAACAACTACCGGGCGAGCGGCGGCGGGAACTTCCCGCATGTCGCGGGCGCGCAGCAGTTGTGGGCGAACCCGGACGAGATCCGGAACACGATCATCACGTGGGTGCAGGCGGAGAAGACCGTCGACCCGACTCGGTTCGCCTCGGTGGACTGGAAGCTCACGCGCGACGGCACCCCGGTCTTCTGACTCGTCGCGCGATGACGCGCCGGTGTGGTGCCGTCCCCTCGGCACCACACCGGCGCACCCCTCACGACCGGCACGGCCGCCGTGTCAGCGCACCTCGGAGAGCGGCACGAGGCCCCTGGGCACCGGCACCGGCCGGTGCCTTTCCCGTCCGTCCAGGCCGAAGCTGGTGAACGCGGTCCGGCGCGGCAGCGGGTAGGGCTCGGCGCCGGTCAGCGAGTTGAGGATGGTGGCACTGCGCCAGGCGGCGAGTCCGAGGTCGGGGGCGCCGACGCCGTGCGTGTGGCGTTCGGCGTTCTGTACGTACACGGAGCCGGTCACCGAGGGGTCGAGGACCAGCCGGTGGCGCTCGTCGACGCGTGGGCGCTGGGATTTGTCGAGGCACATGTACGGGTCGAGTCCGGCCAGGAGCCGGCTGAGCGGGCGCTCGCGGTAGCCGGTGGCGAGGACGACGGCGTCGGTGGTGAGCCGGGAGCGGCCGGACTGCCGGCCGTGTTCCAGGTGCAGTTCGATCCTGGTGGCGCCGACCCGTCCCGCGGTGCGGACGAGGACGCCTGGGGTGAGGACGGCGTCGGGCCAGCCGCCGTGCAGTGTGCGGCGGTAGAGCTCGTCGTGGATGGCGGCGATGGTGTCGGCGTCGATGCCTTTGTGGAGCTGCCACTGGCGCGGGACGAGTTCGTCGCGGACGTGTTCGGGCAGTGCGTGGAAGTAGGAGGTGTAGTCGGGGGTGAACTGCTCCAGGCCGAGCTTGGAGTACTCCATGGGTGAGAAGGCTTCGGTGCGGGCGAGCCAGTGGAGCTTCTCGGCGCCGGCGGGGCGGGCGCGGAGCAGGTCGAGGAAGACCTCGGCGCCGGACTGGCCGGAGCCGACGACGGTGATGTGTTCGGCTTCGAGGATCCGCTCGCGGTGGTCGAGGTAGTCGGCGGAGTGGATCACGGGGACGGCTGGGGTGTCGGCGAGGGGTTTGAGCGGTTCGGGGATGTACGGCTCGGTGCCGATGCCGATCGCGACGTTGCGGGTGTAGGCGCGGCCGAGGGCCTCGACCTCGCCGTCGTGGTCGAGCTGGGTGAAGTCGACCTCGAACAGGGCGCGTTCGGCGTTCCAGCGGACGGCGTCGACCTGGTGGCCGAAGTGGAGTCCGGGGAGTTGTTCGCTGACCCAGCGGCAGTACGCGTCGTATTCGGCGCGCTGGATGTGGAAGCGCTCGGCGAAGTAGAAGGGGTAGAGCCGCTCGCGGGCTCTGAGGTAGCTGAGGAAGGACCAGGGGCTCGCCGGGTCGACGAGGGTCACCAGGTCGGCCAGGAAGGGCACCTGGAGGGTGGCGCCGTCGAGGAGCAGGCCGGGGTGCCAGTGGAAGGCGGGGCGCTGTTCGTAGAAGGTGGCGGCTAGTCCTCCGTGGACGCCGTCGGCGAGCGCGGCGAGGGAGAGGTTGAACGGGCCGATGCCGATGCCGACCAGATCGTGCGGCCGGTGGTGATCGTCTGCTGACAGGTCGGTCATTGGGGGTCCTTCAGGGCGCGTGGGGCAGCTGCACCGGGGTGCCCGGGGTCGGGGGTGGTGCCCACGGTGCACAACGATCCGGAGCCCGAAGGGGTATCGGCGTGCCCTGAAGGAGAGTTGGCGCTTGTGCCCCTCTACGGAGGACGGGCCGGCGCCCCGTGGGGGTGCCGGCCCGTCCTCCGTGGGAAGGCGGCCGGGTCAGCCCTCCCGTACGCGCAACGCGCGGCGCAGGTCGTCGAGTTGGTCGGCGAGCTTGCGGCGCAGGGCGGGCAGGATGTCCGGGCCGGTCAGAGACTCCTCGCCCAGGCGCAGCGATTCCGGGTCCACGGCGTGCACCGGGAAGGCGTGGCGTCCGGCGAACTCGGCGATGGCGGGGCCGCGGCGCTTGGCGAGTTCGACGGCGTCGGTGTAGAAGCGCGGGACGTATTTGCGTACGAGGTCGGTCTGTTCGGGCTGCCAGAAGCCCTGGGCGGTGGCGGTGAAGAGGTGGTTGGACAGGTCGTCGGTCAGGAACAGCCGTTCCCAGGCGGCGGCTTTGGCGTCGCCGTCGGGGAGGGCGGCGCGGCAGCGGGCGGCGCCTTCCTGGCCGGTGGCGCTGGGGTCGCGGGCGAGTTCGTCGGTGATGGCGGAGTCGTCCACGGCGCCGAGGACGGCGAGGCGGTAGAGGATGCGCCAGCGCAGTTCGGGGTCGAGTTCGGGGCCGCCGGGGACGCTGTCCGAGCCCAGCCAGTCCTGGATGCCGTCGGGTTGGGTGGCGGCGGAGATGAAGTGGCGTACGGCGGTGAGGCGCAGGCCGGGCGCGTTGCCGTCCTCGGTGCGGCGGATGAGGGCGCGGCAGATGGCGGTGAGGCCGGCGAGGGCGGCGGGCCGGTCGTCGGGGGCGAGGTAGCGGTCGGCGATCTGGGTGGCGGCGAAGCCGAGTACGCCTTGCACGACGGCCAGGTCGGATTCGTGCGGGAGGTGGGTACGGGCGGCTTCCAGGTAGGCGGTGGGGGCCAGTTCGCCGTCGCGGACCATGTCGCGGGCGGCGTTCCAGACGACGGCGCGGGTGAGCGGGTCGGGGATGCCGGAGAGACAGTCGAGCGCGGTGGCCCAGGAGCGGTCGTCGAGGCGGACCTTGGCGTAGCCGAGGTCGCCGTCGTTGAGGACGACGAGGTCGGGGCGGCGGCCGGCGCGGACGGTGGGGCCGTCCTGCTGCGGGATGTCGATCTCGAAGCGGTCGCGGAGGGCGAGGCGGCCGGGGTCGACGAGGTCGCGGTCGTAGGCGCCGACGGCGATGCGGTGCGGGCGGTTGCCGTGCTGGGTGACGTGGAGCGTCCAGCCGTTCTCGGAGCCGTTGCCGTTGCCGGTCCCGTTCCCACCCCCGTTGACGTTGGCGACGGTGGGGGTGAGGGTGTCGACGCCGGTCGTGCGGAGCCACTGCTCGGCCCACCGGTGCACGTCGCGGTCGGTGGACGCGGCGAGGGAGTCGATGAAGTCGGCGAGGGTGGCGTTGCCGAACTTGTGCCGGGCGAAGTGTGTGTTGATGCCGGCGAGGAAGTCCTTCTCGCCGAGCCAGGCGACGAGTTGGCGCAGCGCGGAGGCGCCCTTGGCGTAGGAGATGCCGTCGAAGTTGAGCATCGCGGCCGCGGTGTCGGGCACGCTGTCGGGGTCGGGCGCGACGGGGTGGGTGGAGGGGCGCTGGTCGGCGTCGTATCCCCAGGACTTGCGGTCGATGCCGAAGGCGACCCAGGTGTCGGTGTAGCGGGTGGCCTCGGTGAGGGTCTGGTAGCCCATGTACTCGGCGAAGGACTCGTTCAGCCAGATGTCGTCCCACCAGGTGAGGGTGACGAGGTCGCCGAACCACATGTGGGCCATCTCGTGGGCGATGACCATGGCACGGGTCTGCCGCTCGGTGTCGGTGACGGCGGAGCGGTAGACGAATTCGTCGCGGAAGGTGACGAGGCCCGGGTTCTCCATGGCGCCGGCGTTGAACTCGGGGACGAAGGCCTGGTCGTAGGAGTCGAAGGGGTACGGCTCCTCGAACTTCTCGTGGTAGCGGTCGTAGCAGGCGCGGGTGATGGTGAGGATCTCGTCGGCGTCGATGTCGAGGTGGGGTGCCAGGGAGCGGCGGCAGTGGATGCCGAAGGGCAGGCCCGCGTGTTCGGTGCGGACGGAGTGCCAGGGGCCGGCGGCGACGGCCACGAGGTAGGTGGAGATGGGCGGGGTCGGCGCGAGGCTCCAGCGGCCGTCGCCCTCGTCGGTGGCGACCGAGTTGCCGAGGACGGTCCACCCTTCGGGGGCGGTGACGTCGAGTTCGAAGACGGCCTTGAGGTCGGGCTGGTCGAAGACGGCGAAGACCCGCTGGACGTCTTCGAGGAACATCTGGGTGTAGACGTAGGTCTCGCCGTCGGTGGGGTCGGTGAAGCGGTGCATGCCTTCGCCGGTGCGGGAGTAGCGCATGGTGGCTTCGACGAGCAGTTCGTGCTCGCCGGCGGTGAGTCCGGGGAGCGCGAGGCGGTTCTCGGCCAGTCCGGCGGTGTCCAGGGGCTGTCCGTCGAGGGTGACCGAGCGCAGCAGGGCGGGCTTCAGCTCGACGAAGGTGTCGCCGGCCGCGCGGGCGGTGAAGTGGATGGCGGCACGGGATTCGAAGGTCTCGTCGCCGGTGGTCAGGTCGAGGGCGACCGTGTACCGGTGGACGTCGATGAGCTGGGCACGGGTCTGCGCTTCGTCGCGCATCAGTACGGACATGGGGCCATGCTGCCCGATGGGCCGGGGGCGGCGCAGCAGGTGGGGGTTGCGCTGTCAGCGCACGGGCCGGGTCACGGGAGCGTGGCGCGGGGGCGCGGCGGAGCGCGTCTTTCCCGGCCGTCCGGCAGGCCGTCGGGCCCGTCCGGCGATCGGGGGCCGGACCGGGCGGATCCGGTCAGGGCCTGGGCCCGGAGCCGTCGGCGATCGTCTCGTGGTGCCGGATGACTTCGGCGATGATGAAATTGAGGAGTTTCTCGGCGAAGGCGGGGTCGAGCCTGGCGCTCTCGGCGAGCTGCCGCAGCCGGGTGATCTGCCGGGCCTCGCGGGCCGGGTCGGCGGGCGGCAGATGGTGTTCGGCCTTGAGGAAGCCGACCTGTTGGGTGCATTTGAACCGTTCGGCCAGCATATGGACGACGGCCGCGTCGATGTTGTCGATACTCCCGCGGAGCCGGTCCAGCTCGGCCTGGACGGACTGGTCGATGCCGCCGTTGTCGCTCGTGGTCATGGTGCGGAAGCTTAGGGGGTGTCGCGCGGATCATGGAGAGCGTCTCAAGGAGAGGGCGTCGTGATCGTCGGGGGGTGGTCCGGGTCGGGGACGCTGTCGCTCCAGCCGCCGGGTACGGCCTGGCCCTGGCGTTCCCGGAAGCGGACCGGCGCGATGCCCACGCGGCGTGTGAACAGCCGGGAGAAGTACGCGGGGTCGTCGTAGCCGACGCGGCGTGCGACGGCCGCGACGGGCAGTTCGGTGGCGGCGAGGAGTTCCTTGGCGCGGCCGAGTCTGATGCCGAGCAGATAGTCCTTGGGGCTGCATCCGGCGCCTCTGCGGACGGCGCCCCGCAGTTCGGCGGGGCTCATGCCGTGCCGTGCCGCGTGTTCGGCGACGGAGAGCGGCAGGAAGGCGTCACGGGCGAGGGCCTGGAGGACGAGGTCGCCCTCGGCGTTGGTATCGGCGCGGTCGCGGCGCAGTGCGACGAGGAGTTCGTGGACGGCGGCGCCGGTCTCGACCTCCAGGAGCGGGTTGCCCCGCCGTGCGGCGCGCACGATGCGGCCGACGGCGGCGCGCGCGGTGGCGGCGTCGGCGAGGGGGACGACGGGGCGGTCCGTCTCGATGTAGCCGAGTTCGGTGTAGGTGGCGGTGGCGGGGCCGGTGAAGTCGACGAAGCTCTCGTCCCAGCCGGTCTCGGGGTCGGCGCCGTAGTGGTGCGGTACGCCGGGGATCAGCCAGAGCAGCGCGGGGGCGGTGACGGTGGTGCGGTGCCCTTCGGCGTCGCGGTACCAGCCGCTGCCCGCGCCGATGACGACGGCGACGTGGTGGTCGAGGACGCGGGGTCCGACGGTCGGCAGCCGGCCGTGCTGGAGGCCGACGCCGAGGCAGACGAGGCCGAGGCGGTGGTGGACGGGGCTGGGGGTGAAGTACCGCATCCAGGTGTGGTACATCCGTTGCCGCTCTCCTCTCCCGGCCGCTTCCGGTCAGGTCCGCGCGCCCGGTACGTCCATGCACCGCTGATCTTTGTCCATGGACCCGTCCGTGACCAGGGGGTGAGGGTGACCCTGGCGGATGATCGAACCGAAGGGCAGCGGCGGTGGCCGATTTCACTGTAGGTGACAAGGATTTCCTGGTGGACGGCCGCCCGGTGCGGTTGCTCTCGGGGGCGCTGCACTATTTCCGGGTCCATGAGGAGCAGTGGCCGCACCGGCTGCGGATGCTGCGCGCGATGGGTCTGAACTGTGTGGAGACGTATGTCCCGTGGGATCTGCACGAGCCCGCGCCCGGCCGGTTCGTGGATGTGGGGGCGCTGGGCAGGTTCCTGGACGCGGCCGCCGGGGCGGGGTTGTGGGCGATCGTGCGGCCGGGTCCGTACATCTGCGCGGAGTGGGACAACGGCGGGCTGCCGTACTGGCTGACGGCGGCGGTGGGTTCGCGCGTACGGACGGGCGACCCGGCGTATCTGGGGCCGGTGGAGCGGTGGTTGCGCCGTCTGCTGCCGCAGGTCGTCTCCCGCCAGATCGGCCGCGGCGGCCCGGTGATCATGGTGCAGGTGGAGAACGAGTACGGGAGTTACGGCTCCGACCTGCCGTACCTCTCCACTCTGGCCGCGCTGCTCCGTAGCTGCGGGATCGATGTGCCGCTGTTCACCTCCGACGGCCCGGAGGACCACATGCTGACGGGCGGTTCGGTGCCCGGTGTCCTGGCGACGGTGAACTTCGGTTCGGGGGCCCGTGCGGCCTTCGCGACGCTGCGCGAGCACCGGGCCGGGGGCCCGTTGATGTGCATGGAGTTCTGGTGCGGCTGGTTCGACCACTGGGGCGCGCCGCACGTGGTGCGTGATCCGGCGGACGCGGCGGACGCGCTGCGCGAGATCCTGGAGTGCGGGGCGTCGGTGAACATCTACATGGCGCAAGGCGGCACGAACTTCGCGGGCCGGGCGGGCGCCAATCGCGCCGGTGTGCTGCACGAGGGTGTTCTTGAGCCGGATGTGACGTCGTACGACTACGACGCGCCGGTGGACGAGGCGGGGCTGGCGACGGAGAAGTTCTGGCTGTTCCGGGAGGTCCTGGCGGCGTACCGGGAGGGGCCGCTGCCCGAGGTGCCGCCAGCGCCGCCCGTGCTGGGTGACGGGCCGGTGCGGGTGGAGCTGGAGGGGTGGGCGTCGCTGGACGAGGTGATCGACGCGCTCGGCGGGCCGCAGACGCTGACGCCGATGCCGCCGACCTTCGACGAACTGGGCGTGGACCGGGGGCTGGTGCGCTACCGCGTGGCGGTACCGGGGCCGCGGCGGCCGTATCCGCTCACGCTGTCGGGGCTGCGTGATCTGGCGGTCGTGCAGGTCGACGGGGTCCGGGCCGGGGTGCTGGGCGAGGAGGATCCGGTGCTGGCGGAGCCGGTGGCCGGGCCGGCGGTGGTCGAGGCGTGGGTGGAGTCCCTGGGGCGGGTCAACTACGGGCCCCGTACGGGTGAGCCGAAGGGGATCACGGGCGGTTTTCTGCACGAGCGGCAGTATCTGCACGGTGTGCGGGCGCGGGGGCTGCGGCTGGACGCCTTCGACGACGCGGCGGCGGTCGCCGCGCTGCCGTTCCGCCTCCCGGCCTGGCCGGGCGCGCGGGGCGTGTACCGGGGGGCGTTCGATGTGGCGTCCCCGGGGGACGCCCGGCTCTCCCTGCCGGGCTGGACGCGCGGCTTCGTGTGGGTCAACGGCTTCTGTCTGGGCCGTTACTGGGCGGTGGGCCCGCAGGAGTCGCTGTTCGTGCCGGGGCCGGTGCTGCGCGCGGGGCGCAACGAGGTGTGGGTGCTGGAGCTGGAGGGCGCGGGCGAGGGGCACGTACGGCTGGCGTGAGACCGGTCGCCGGGCGGTCCGCGTGCGCGCGGCCCGCCCGGCGGCGGCTGCTAGGGCCTGTCGTTTGGATCAGGCCGGATCAGGGAGCGGGGTCTGGTGCGTGCGAGCGCAAGGCGGAGGAGGGAGACAACGCGGAGCGTTGGCGACCGACGACAACGCGGCGGGCGTGCGTGCCAGGGACCGCGAGCCCGGCAAGATCCAAACGACAGGCCCTAGATCTCGTGGACCTCGAACGCGTCGAGTACGAACTCCGCCGTGCCGTCGTCCCCCACCTTGCGCAGTCCCACCCACGCGTCCCCGTCGTCCGGGGCGGTGAACTCGTAGCTCAGGACGGTCGGTTCGGTCGCCACGGCCAGTTCCGTACGGGACAGCTCCCGCTCCCCCGGTTCGTCGACCGCGGTGATCCAGGCGTACTGGCCGGCTTTCTCGTTCTCGTGGCGGAAGGTGACGCGGTAGCGCCTGCCCGGCTCGAACCGGACGGTGTGCGGGACGGTGCGGTACACCAGTCCGTCGTTCTCGCCGCGTGACTTGAGCGATTCGGTGCCATCGACGACGTCGTCGATCACCTTGCCGTTCCAGCCGCGCTGGGTGAACGGGGCGTGCCGCTGGGCGATATGGGTGCGCGGGTCGGTGGCGCCACCCGCGTCGCCCTTCACGAAGACGCCCCAGCCCTGCGGGACGTGCTGGAAGTCCTCGTATGCGAGTGCGCCGCGCCTGGTGGAGCGCCCGGCGCCGACGACGCGGACGTTGTCGAAGCGCACGCGTGCCTCGCCCGCCGCCGCCGTCAGCAGGAGGTCGACGGGGCCGCCGCGCTCGGGGACGGTGAAGTGGGTGAACATCCTTTGGAAGCGGGTGCCGTGTTTGCGGTCGGCGGCCACGTGGTTGCCCGCCGTGGAGTTCTCCGTCCAGTTGACCGCCGTCACACCGTCGGACGTACGGACCTCCAGGGCCGCCCTGCGCCGCTCCCCCGCCGTCCTGCCGACCTCGACCTGTACGGACGCGGCGTACGTGCCCGGTGCGAGGCGTTCGAGGCGCTGTCCTACGGAGGCCGCGCCGCCCGCCCCGATCACCAGCTCGTAGTCGCCGAGCGCGCTCAGCTCGACGCGGGCCGGGCCGCTCACCCGCCAGCCGTCCGCCGAGCCCGAGTTGAAGCCGGGGTCGTGGAGCGGCGTGGCCTGCCCCCAGTGCGGGTCGGGGGTGTCCGGGACGCGGTCGGGGTACAGCACGTACGGCTGCCCGGCCTCGGCGTCGACGGTGACCTTGCCGCCTCGTACGGGCAGGTCGGCGACGTGCTGGCGGCCCTGGTCGGTGAGGCGGTACAGGGCGGTGCGGGGGCGGGTGGCCCAGCCGCGCGGCACCTGCCACCGGGTGGTGCCGCCCTCGGGGTTGTAGTGGTAGAGCTTGGCCGGGTTCCTGGCCTCGCGGGGCTCCCAGGGCAGCAGGTAGGACCCGCCGTCGTAGACGAGGCGCCCGTCGGTGGTGATGCGCCGGGTGCCGTCCGCGTCGCTCACGACGGTCCCGGTCGGCCCGTCGAAGCTGATCTCGTGCTCGGTCCAGCGCCGGATCGGGTACGCCTGGAGGTACTTGGCGGGCAGCGACTCGGTCCAGATCAGTTCGTGGAACACGTTCCAGTCGGTCTTGCCGACCCAGCCCTCGAAGTTGCCGGTGCGCGGGATGCCGAGCAGTGTGGGCCACTTGTCGGCGAAGACGTCCTTCTGGTGGTTGCGGATGAAGCGGATGAGCTGGGAGTTGACGCCGCGTGAGGTGTCGGCGCCGTAGTCGGTCTCGGTCGCCCAGTGCGACCACAGCGCGGAGCGCTCCAGGCCGTGGCCCCATTCGGTGGTGATGTGCCAGCCCTGGTCGCGCAGGGCGCGCTGGAGCCGGTCGGAGTTCCAGCCGGACTCGCGGAAGACGTCGATGTAGAGGGTGTTGAGCGCGGGGTGGGTCTCGTCGCGCAGGTCCTGGAAGCGTTGGACGATGTCGCCGGAGACGAGGTCGCGGCGGGCGTCGATGCGGTAGCTCTGGTCGAGCCAGTCCCACTGTTCGTCGGTCTTGTCGACGAGGGTCTCGGAGAAGGCGTTCGCGACGGGGTAGGACTCGGTGGCGTTGACGTGGACGCCGAAGTCGCTGTGCCACTTCGCGCCCTCTTTCAGGAGGGTGTTGAGATCGGCGAGGCCGCCGGCGCGTGTGTTGTGGTTTCCGGCGTAGTCGGGGTGCGCGGAGTCGTGGCCCTCGGACTGGTAGCCCTTGAGGAGGGTGTACTGGCGCAGCCCGTCGGTGGCCAGCGAGATCCGCTTGACCTGGTCGAGTGTGGCCAGGAACGGGTTGGTGGCCTGGCTGGCGAAGTTGAAGGGGATGTGCGGGACGACGCGCAGGTGCTGCTCGTCGGCGCCGAGCGGGTTGACCATGATGTCGCGGAAGGCGATGGCGGCGTCCTGCCAGTCGACGGTGCCGTCGCCGCCCCGGTCGCGGGTGACGATCACCGTGGCGTACGGCAGCGGTTCGGTGGCGTCCACGGGTGAGGTGTCCGCGCGGTGTGTCCACTGCCCGCAGCGCAGTTGGGCCTCGACGGCGCCGTCGCGGCGCTCGGTGCGGTGCCAGAGCCGCCCGTTGTCCCAGGTGGTGCCGGTGCCTGGCCGGTCGTACACGGTGTTGGTCTCGATCGCGCCGCCGAGCCGGTCGTGTGCCACGACGGCGTACGCGCAGCCGGCCGGCGCTTTCGCGGGGGTGTCGGGCGTGACGCGGACGAGGGTGTCGCCGCTCTTGGCCTTGTCGATCTCGACACGGGCGGCCAGCAGTGTCGCGCCGCTCTGGTCGCTCCGTACGGAGAGCAGGGCGAGTTCGGGCAGCTCCAGCGTGCCGACGCGCAGGGTCTCGGTGTCGGCGACGCGGGTGATACGCCAGTCGACGCGCCATCCGTCGACGGTGATCTCGGCGTCGATCTCGGTGCCGCCGTCGAAGGCGAGGGTGTACGAGATCCGGCCGCGGGAGGCGGGCCTGGTGGTGACCCGCGGGGTGTGCGGCGTGCCGTCGATCAGGACGTCGGTGACCGGGGTGCTCCGGCCGTGCAGGACGGCGCGGGTGCCGCGGTCGGTGTACGACACGACGCGCGGGAAGCCGCTGTCGACGCGGACCTCCAGTTGGCGGGAGCGCAGGACGCTCTCGCGGGTGCCGGGGGCGGGCGCGGGGCCGCCTCCGGGCCTCGTACCGGCCGCGAAGGCGCCGCCCGGAGCGGCGAGGGCGGCGCCGGCCCCCGCGAGCGCGGTGGCGGCAACGACGGTTCTGCGGCGGGGGCCTCGGTCACTTGCGTTGGCGTACACGTCGCTCCTCTTCGTCCACGGTGTTCCGTGCACGTCAATTTGCGTCGCGGGGAGCGGGTGCGCCCATGGACAAAGGCGGGACAGGTCTTGGACTAACGCGCCGAAGCGTCTCCGCGGCCTGTCCCGCCCTGCGGGTCACACGTGTCGATCAGAGTGTGGAGGCGGCCGACGCGATGGCGGAGGCGAAGGTGGAGACCTCGGTGTAGACACCGGGGTAGTTGGGCCGGGCGCAGCCGTTGCCCCAGCTCACGATGCCGATCTGGATGAAGGCGCCGGCGTTGTCCTTGCGGAACATCGGGCCGCCCGAGTCACCCTGGCAGGTGTCGACCCCGCCCGCGGCGAAGCCGGCGCAGATCTCTTCGCTGGTGATGATCTGGCCACCGTACGAGGAGTTGCAGCTGGCGTCGGAGACGAACGGGACGGTGGCCTTGAGGAGGTAGCGCTGCTGGGCGCCGCCCTCGGTGGCCGCGCCCCAGCCGGCGACGGTGAAGTTGCCGGTGTTGTACTGCGTGTTGGTGGCGATCTTCAGGGTCGGCAGGTTGATGGGCTGGGCGAGCTTGATGAGCGCCCAGTCCTTGCCCGCGCCGTTGTAGCCGGGGGCCTGGAGGACCTTGGTGGACCGGACCTTGATGGCGCTGGTGCTCTGGAGGTCCACGACACCGGCGGTGGCGGTGATGCTGGTGTTGTTGCCCGATCCGCTCACGCAGTGCGCGGCGGTGAGCACGATGGTGGACGAGTACAGCGAGCCGCCGCAGCCCATCGAGAGGCGGACCATGAAGGGGAACTCACCCTGGGCGGCGCGCGTGCCACCGACGACGGGCGGCGCGAGGGGGGCCGCGGCCTGCGTCTTGGGCGCGTCCGGCACGGGCGCGGCGGCGGCGGAGGTCGTCTGGAGGCTGATGGCGGCGAGCATGACGGCGCCGGCGGCGATACATCTCTTGAGAACACCCTGAACGCTCAACGGTCTGCCTTTCGTGGGGGCTTGAGGGATTTATCCCTGTAGGGCACACGGGTCGACGCGCGTCGCACGCCCATTGGCATGAGCCCGACAGGAACGCGATCCGGATTATCCGGAGGGCGGGAGCAGCCCCACAAGATACGAATCTCGGCCAACCGAACGGTCGGCCTCCGGTCGTCGTCCGGCCACCGAACACCGGAACCCACCCTCACCCCCGGCCGCCGCGCGAGCGGCGACCGACAGAGCGCCCACACGGACGAAGGTCGCGGGCGCCCCGGGGAACGAGAAGGAGGGGTGGTTGCCGGACCGACCGGTCCGGCAACCACCCCTCCGCCTTCATGTCACGTCACGCGCCCGGCACGCCTTCTGAAGAGGCGTCAGCGCGCGCGGCGGACGGCCGCGTCAGAGACCCGCCGCTGCCGATTGGATGTCGGCGGCGAAGGTGGACACCTCGGTGTAGACGCCCGGGAAGCCGGGCTGCGCGCAGCCCTGGCCCCAGCTGACGATGCCGACCTGGATCAGGCCACCGTTTCCGTTGTCACGGAACATCGGGCCGCCGGAGTCGCCCTGGCAGGTGTCGACCCCGCCCTCGTCGATGAAGCCGGCACAGATCTCCTCGGACGGCACGAGGCTGCCGGAGTACGCGCCCTCGCAGTCCGCGTCGGAGACGAACGGCACGTTGGCCTTGAGCATGTACCGCTCCTGGGCACCGCCCTCGGTGGCCGCGCCCCAGCCGGCGACGGTGAACTCGCCGTTGTTGAGCGAGTCGTCCGTGGCTATGTCCAGCGTGGGCAGGTCGATCGGCTCGGCGAGCTTGATCAGCGCCCAGTCCTTGCCGGTGCCGTTGTAGCCGGGCGCCTGGAGGATCTCGGTCGAGTTGACCTCGACGGCGTCCGGGCTTTCGAGGTCCACGACGCCCGCCGTGGCGGTGATGCTCGTGTCGGGGCCCGAACCGTCCACACAGTGGGCGGCGGTCAGGACGATGTCCTGCTCGTAGAGCGCGCCGCCACAGCCCATGGAGAGGCGGACCATGAAGGGGAACTCACCCTGCTCGGCAGGGGTGCCGCCGACGACCAGCGGGCCCGGGGGCGGGGTGGCCGAAGCGGAGGTGGGCTGAAGGCTGACACCGGCGAGGACGACCGCGCCGACGACGGCACATCTTTTGAGGGCACGCAGGAAGCTCAACTGACTGCCTTTCGTGGGGGGAAACAGTGCATTTCGTTGTCTTGCGTGGGGCTGTCGTGCGTGAAGCTGTGTACGGATGACGCTCAGCACGTGGGGGTGCCGTACGCATGGCGAAGCCGACCGACGACCCGATGAAACGTAGATCGCCTGTATCCGCTCGCCACAGCGTGATCCGGATTATGGGGAGGAAATCAGCCGTGGCACAAGACATGGGTTTCGGCCAACCGAACGGTCGGGCTCCATCCGCCGCCCGCCGGGCGGGCCCCCGTACAGTTGAGAGCGGTCGACCGTCCTACGAAGGGGTAGTGGCGTGACGGACAGAGACGGGACCAACGGCGGCAGCCCGGTCGTACACGGCTACCCGCATCTCGACACCGTGCGGGCCGCCGTCACGGCCCTCTACCGGCGCATGTCGGACGACGGCATCCGCCGGTACGACACCAGCGTCGCGCCCGCCGACGTCGCCTTCGCCGACCACGACGACCTCCATCTCGGGGTGCAGCGGGTGGCCCGCGCGCTGGTCCAGCAGTTGCATCTGCCGGACGCCCGGATGATCGTCAGCTTCCGCGAGATGGAGCACGCGGCGAGCGTCGAGCTGACGGCGGGTCCGGAGTACTTCATCGAGCTCAACGACCGATTCCGGCGGCACCGCAGGGACATCGGCGCCGCCCTCGCGCACGAGATCACCCATGTCCTGCTGCACCGGCTCGGGCTGAGCTTCCCCGGCACGCGCGACAACGAGATCCTGACCGACACCGTGACGACCTATCTGGGCGCGGGCTGGCTGCTGCTCGACGCGTTCCGGGAGGACCGGGACTCCAGCCAGAAGCTCGGCTATCTGACGCCGGAGGAGTTCGGCTACGTGCTGGCCAAGCGCGCCATCGTGTTCAACGAGGACCCCGGCATCTGGTTCACCAGCCCGCAGGGCTACACCGCGTACACGAAGGGCAAGGCGCAGGCCGTACGGGACGAGCAGCAGCCCCCGCTGACCACGGCGGGCTGGTCGGGCCGGCACCGCTATGCCAAGGACCGGCGTTACGCGCTCGACCACCCCGGCGAGGCCGGGGACGCGGGACGCCCGTACGCCTTCGAGACGCTCGCCGACGGGCTGCGGGTGTCGTTCCCCTGCCCCACGTGCCATCAGCGGATCCGGGTGCCGGTCAGGGGCCGGGTGCGGGCGCGGTGCCAGCTCTGTCACACGGTTCTCGACTGCGACACCTGAACTGCCCCTCCCAGCAAGGGACTTCACCGAACAGGCAGATGGTCGACGTTCTGTCGATTTGGCGTGAATGACCTTCTCGGGCGAAGGTCGAAGTATGACGAATGAGCGGACAGCGGGCTCCGACCGCGCGCGGGACGAACTGTTCTCGGCCGTGTACGAGGGCCGGGACGACGCCGTGGTCGCGCTGCTCCGCTCCGGCGTCCCCGCCGAGGCGACCGACCGGGACGGCCAGAGCGCGCTCTACGCCGCCGCGGTGAGCGACGAACCGGGCGCGGTCCGGGTGCTGCTGGCGGCGGGCGCCGACCCCGAGCGCGCGAGCGGGGTGGACGGCGGAGACCTGCCGCTGTGCGGAGCGGCGTGCGGCGGTCATACGGAGGTGGTCCTGGCCCTGCTGGCGGCGGGCGCGCGCCCCGACCGGCGCGAGGCGTACGGATTCACGGCGCTGGCCTGGGCCGTCGGGCAGGGACACGCGGCCACGGTGGAGGCGCTGCTGGCGCACGGGGCCGACCCCGATCTCCCCGGTCCCGGCGGCGGCGTCCCGGACGGTGAGCCGCCGCTCGTGACGGCCGCCCGGCGCGGCTCGCCGTCGACCGTGAGGGCGCTGCTGCGGCACGGCGCGGGCGCGCGCGAGGAGGCGCTGGCCGAGGCGCGGCGGTGGACCGCGCCCGAGGCGGTGGAGCACGAACTGCACGCCGAACTGCTGCCGATGGCCGGTGAGGGCGGGGGCGACGAGACGGTGGTGCGCCGGATCGAGGAGGACGGCGGGGTGACGATCGTCGTCGAGACGCTGAAGGACGGCGTGCCGGTCGCGAGCCTGGAGCGGCAGACCGGGCACGGGGCGATCAGCACCGTCCTGGAGGAATCGCTGGGCATCCGGACGCCGTTCGAGGAATTGGCGGGGCGGGCGCTGAGATGCGGGGTGCCCGGCCGGGACGACTGGCGGGAGCCGGTGGCCGCGCTGTGGAGGCGGGGTGACGAGGAGTCGTTCGAGGCGGCGCTCGCCTGGTGCGCGAGCGACGATCCGCTGCGTGGCGCGTTCGCGGCGGATGTGCTCGGGGGGCTTGGGGGCCTTGGGGATGACCGGCGGATCTTCGCGGACCGGGCGCTGTCGCCGCTGCGGGAGTTGTGCGCGGGCGCGAAGACGCCGGAGCTGATCGGCGCGAGCGTGACGGCGCTGGGAAAGCAGGGTGCGGCGGACGCCCTGCCGGAGATCCTGCGGCACACGGGCCATCCGGACGCCGCGATACGCCGCCGGGTGGCCGTCGCGCTGACCGGGCTCGTGCCGGGCGACCACGAGGAGGGGCTGGCGGCGCTGACGGCGCTCAGCGCGGACACCGACGGTTCGGTGCGGGAACGGGCGACGACGGCCCTGGCGGGCGTCGACGCCGACACGCCCGCGATCCGCGCGGCCCTGGCGGCGCGGCTGACGGACCCGGTGGCGGTCACGGCCGCCGAGGCTGCCCGGGGGCTGGTGGCGCGTCAGGACCCGCGGGCGGTGGACGCCCTGGCCAGGATGCTCGCCGACGGGTCGCTGACCGGCTACGCGCGCGAGACGGCGGCCGACGCGGTGGGCCGGCTGCCGGACGCGGCGGTCCGGCGCAGGCTGGCGGGCCTGCTGCCGCGCGGCCGGTGACCCGGTCGCCGCGGGCCGGGCGGGACTTCGAGGACACGGCCCGGCGCCGCCGGGGTCACAGCAGCCGCAGGGTGCCGGGCGCGCGTTCGTCGATGATCTCCGTGAGCCAGTCGAAGACCGTGGGGCCACGGCCTGCCTGCGCCTCGTCCAACTGGCCTTGGACCAAGCCCCTGTTGACCTCGGGCACCCGTGCGAGCCGGAGCCTGAGCTGCCGCGCCGTCTCCTGGTGGCCGAGCGCGCGGCGCGAGAGTTCGTGGTCGCGCCATTCGATGACGAAGTCCCGGTCGTCCGGCGTCCCGTAGCCGCCGCTGAGACAGTCGGCGAACGCGTCGAGATTACGGCCGAAGTAGCCGTCCGGTCCGTTCACTGCCTCGCCCGTCACCTGCCAGAAACGCTCCAGGTCGGTGACCTCCGCCCCAGGAATCACATACGTCACAGTCATGGGGCGGAGGCTACCTGTCCGTCGTCGTGGCGGCCGTGCGGGATCAGCAGCCGTGGTCGACCAGGTCGAAGGACTCGTAGTGGTCGGCGGTGTAGTAGTCCTGCTCCTCGTTACCGGTCACGATGCGGCGCGCGCCGCGGTCGGGAGAGCCCGGCGTCTCCACGGTGAACTCGTGGTAGTAGCCGGTGGACTCCTGCGGCAGGATGCCTTCGCGGTTCTGGAAGACCCCGCCGTCCTGCGGATACGGGTAGGGGCCGCCCGCGTCGATCAGGTCGAGGGTGTCGTGCGCCTGGGACGGGAGGTCGGAGTAGCAGATGTCGCCGACCGCGAGCGGGGCGGCGGTGGCCGCGGTCGCGACCGTGCCGCCGACGAGGAGGGTGGACAGGAGGGCGGCTGCGCCGCCGATGAGGGCGATTCGTGGGGGGATTCGCATGCCCACCATGATGACGCGCGTAGACGTGAGCACGTCAATGCCAAGTCCGTGGAGTTTTCGGGAAGTTAACCGGCCGGTACGGGCACGACATCCGCCCTTCGCGGCCGGTTTGTCGTCGGGGGGGGGGGCGGGGGTGGGGGCGGAGCGCCCCCCCCCCCCCCCCCCCGGGGGGATAGAAAAAAACACACCCCCCCCACAAAAATGGCAGAGGGGTGGGGGAGT
>NZ_JBHXDC010000002.1:250092-981899 GCF_042725135.1 Streptomyces sp. NPDC060366
GTCCGCGTACGTCCCCCGGCCGCCGCCCCAACCAACCCCGCCGGCCGCGCTTTTGGCCCGGGGGGGCGCCGCGCGTGTTTACCTCCGCCCCCCCCCCCCGGCACCGACACAACACCGACCAGGTCGGCTTCTTGTTCAAGCGTGTTACTTCGGAGCCACGCCCTACGCCGCCGTGCGGCGCCCGCCGTCGGCGCCGCGCTCCGGCGGGCGGCCACGACGGCCGCCCCGGCTGCCGCGTCCGGAGCCGCCGGCCGCGCCCAGCCTGGACCCGCCGCCGCCGGCGCCCGCGCCGTTGCTCCGCCGGGCCGGCCGCGACGCGCGCGCCTTCTGCGGCTTCTGCACGGCGGCCTGCGGCACCTCGATGGTGATCGCGACGCCGGAGGGCTCGCGCGCACCGGTGAGCCGCGACAGTTCCTCGTCGGTCGACTTGACGCTGGCGGAGCGGGGCGCGATGCCCGCGTCCGACATCAGCCGCGACATGTCCCTCTTCTGCTCGGGCAGGACGAGCGTCACGACGCTGCCGGACTCACCGGCGCGCGCGGTGCGTCCGCCGCGGTGCAGATAGTCCTTGTGGTCGACGGGCGGGTCGACGTTGACGACCAGGTCGAGGTCGTCGACATGGATGCCGCGAGCCGCGACGTTCGTCGCGACGAGCACGGTGACCAGGCCGGTCTTGAACTGGTCGAGCGTGCGGTTGCGCTGCGGCTGGGAGCGCCCGCCGTGCAGGCCGGAGGCCCGTACGCCGCTGGCCAGCAGCCGCTTGACCAGCCGGTCCACGGCCCGCTTGGTGTCCAGGAACAGCAGCACCCGGCCCTCGCGGGCCGCGATGCGCATCGTGACGGCCTTCTTGTCGGTCTCGTCCATGACGTAAAGGACGTGGTGCTCCATCGTCGTGACCGCGCCCTGGGAGGGGTCGACGGAGTGGACGACGGGGTCGGTCAGGTACTGCCGTACGAGCCGGTCGATGTTCTTGTCGAGCGTCGCGGAGAACAGCATCCGCTGCCCGTCCGGCCGCACCTGCTTGAGCAGCGCGGTGACCTGCGGCATGAATCCCATGTCGGCCATCTGGTCCGCCTCGTCGAGGACCGTGATGGTGACCTGGTCCAGCCGGCAGTCGCCGCGCTCGATGAGGTCCTTGAGCCGTCCGGGTGTCGCCACGAGCACTTCGGCGCCGCGGCGGAGCTGTCCGGCCTGCTTGCTGATCGACAGGCCGCCGACGACGGTGGCCATGCGCAGGTTCACAGCGGTGGCGTACGGGGTGAGTGCGTCGGTGACCTGCTGGGCCAGCTCGCGCGTGGGCACCAGCACCATCGCGTACGGCGCGCGCGGCTCGGCGCGGCGGCCGGCGAGACGGGCCAGCATCGCGAGACCGAAGGCGAGGGTCTTGCCGGAGCCGGTACGGCCCCGGCCGAGGATGTCGCGGCCCGCGAGGGAGTTCGGGAGGGTGGCGCCCTGGATCGGGAAGGGCTCTGTCACACCGAGGGAGTTGAGGGTCTTGAGCAGGCCCGCGGGCATGTCGAGCTCGTCGAACGCCTCGACGGCGGGCAGCGCGGGGGTGATGGTTTCCGGCAGCGTGAACTCCTGCGGGCGCGCGACACGGCGGGCCGGCGCCTTCGCCGAGCCTTTCGCGGGGCCTTTCGCACGGGAGTTGACCGGGCGCTTGCCGGCCGGGCGGGGAGCGCGGGCCGGGCGTTCGGAGCGAGTCATTCGGTTAAAGAACCTTCCTGGGCCTGTGGACAGCACAAGCCGGGACCCGCACCGTGCAGGTGCGGGCCCCGGCTGCGAGGTACGCGTCCGGAAACTAGGCCGGGACGATGTTCTCCGCCTGCGGGCCCTTCTGGCCCTGCGTGACGTCGAACGAGACCTTCTGGCCCTCCTGGAGCTCACGGAAGCCCTGGGTGGCGATGTTCGAGTAGTGGGCGAAGACGTCGGCGCCGCCGCCGTCCTGCTCGATGAAGCCGAAGCCCTTTTCCGAGTTGAACCACTTCACGGTTCCAGTAGCCATGTCATTCTCCTAAAACAGGTGCAGAGACGAATCCGCACTTCACGGATTCCTCGTCGCCGCATTGAGCCCCATCCGGAGAAGCCGGCGAAAACAATAAAATGCGCCTGAGGAACATTCCCGTCAGGCGCACATAAAGTTCATGGGTACCAAAACTGCAACGCAGTCAGCCTAGCACGCCCTCGGGGCTTACGCGGATCCGACACACCCGGGCCCGCCGGGCGGATGTCGTGGCCGGTCACGGCGGTTCAGCTCCGTACGACGCCCCGCGCGCGGGCCGCGCCGAGCCACTGCGGGAATTCCGCGACGAGCCGGTCGTACAGCACGTCGTCCGGCACCTCTCGCGGGTCGAGTCCGGCGTGGAAGAAGCCCGCGTTGTCGACGGACCGCTTCTGCGGGACGGCCAACTCATCAAGTTTCTGAAGGAAGTTGAACTGCGAGCTGCGCTTGTTGCCGAAGCCCACGAACTGCCAGAACAGCGGGAGCTCGGCCGCCTTGCAGAGATAGCGCTCGGCGGCGAGTTTGTTGATCGGCCCGCCGTCGGTCTGGAAGACCACCAGGGCGGGCGCGGTGGACCCGCTGTCCAGATAGTGGTCGATCACCGCGTCCATGGCCAGGTGGTAGCTGGTCTTGCCCATGTGCCCGAGCCCGGCCACGATCCGGTCGATCCGGCCGTGGTGGTCCGCGAGTGAGATGTCCGTCTCGGCGTCGATGTCGGTGGAGAAGAACACGACGGGGACGACTCCGTCGTCGTCGAGATTCGCCGAGAGGCCGAGCACCCGGTCGGCGAAGGCCTGGACGCTGCCGTCCCGGTAGTACTCGCGCATCGACCCCGAGTAGTCGAGGACCAGATACACGGCCGCGCGCTGACCGCTCATGCCGTGCTTGCGCAGTGACACGCCCGCCGCGCGGTAGTGCTCGACGAGCGCGGGCGCGGTCTCCTCGATCTTGACGAGACTGATCGCGGGGCCTCCCGTGGAGGGCGCTGTGGTCATGAGTGCTGCCGTTCACTCGACGGGGCGCGGGGGGGTGTGTCGAGGTTACACAGCATCAGAAACACATGTCACGGCGCCCGCCGGTGTCCGGTCGGGGACTGGCGGGCGCCGTGTCTTGCGGAGGGTCCAGGGGACGTCCCCCGGGCCGTCACCGCCCGTACGCCGTTGTACGGGACGTCCAATCGGCCGTCAGACCGTGAGTGAGCGGTCCGTCGGGCGGATCGGGGCGTGCAGATCGCTCGCCCCGGTCAGATAGCGGTCGACGCCGCGCGCCGCCGAGCGGCCCTCGGCGATCGCCCACACGATCAGGGACTGACCGCGGCCCGCGTCACCGGCAACGTACACGCCGTCGACGTTGGTCGCGTACTCGGCGTCCCGTGCGATGTTCCCGCGCGCGTCCAGTTCGAGGCCGAACTGCTCGACCAGGCCGTTCTCCTGGTCGGTGCCGGTGAAGCCCATCGCCAGCGTGACCAGCTGGGCGGGGATCGTCCGCTCGGTGTCCGGCTTCGGCACCGGACGGCCGTCGGTGAACTCGACCTCGGTGAGGTGCAGCGACCGGACGTTGCCGTCCTCGTCGCCCTCGAAGTGGGTGGTGGAGACGGAGTAGATCCGCTCGCCGCCCTCCTCGTGCGCGGAGGTGACCTTGTAGAGCATCGGGAACGTCGGCCACGGCTGGTTCGGTGCCCGGTCCTCGCCCGGCCGGGGCATGATCTCCAGCTGGGTGACGGAGGCCGCGCCCTGGCGGTGCGCCGTACCGACGCAGTCGGCGCCGGTGTCACCGCCGCCGATGACCACGACGTGCTTGCCCTCGGCGGTGATCGGGGAGACCGTCAGGTCGCCCTCCTGCACCTTGTTGGCGAGCGGCAGGTACTCCATCGCGAAGTGGATGCCCTTGAGGTCGCGGCCGGGCACCGGCAGATCGCGCGAGACGGTGGCGCCGGCCGCGATGACCACGGCGTCGTGGCGCCTGCGGAGCTTCGCCGCGTCGACGTCGCGGCCGATCTCCGTCTCCGTACGGAACTTGGTGCCCTCCGCGCGCATCTGCTCGATACGGCGGTTGATGTGGGACTTCTCCATCTTGAACTCGGGGATGCCGTAGCGCAGCAGGCCGCCGATGCGGTCGGCGCGCTCGTACACGGCGACCGTGTGGCCGGCCCGGGTGAGCTGCTGGGCGGCGGCCAGTCCCGCCGGGCCGGAGCCGATGACGGCGACGGTCTTGCCGGAGAGCCGCTCCGGGGGGCGCGGGACGACGTCGCCGTTGTCCCACGCCTTGTCGATGATGGAGACCTCGACGTTCTTGATCGTGACGGCGGGCTGGTTGATGGCCAGCACGCACGCGGACTCGCACGGCGCCGGGCAGAGCCGGCCGGTGAACTCCGGGAAGTTGTTCGTGGCGTGCAGGCGTTCGCTCGCCGCCGTCCAGTCCTCGCGGTACGCGTAGTCGTTCCACTCGGGGATGAGATTGCCGAGCGGACAGCCGTTGTGGCAGAAGGGGATGCCGCAGTCCATGCAGCGCCCGGCCTGCTTGCTGATGATCGGGAGCAGCGAGCCCGGAACGTAGACCTCGTTCCAGTCGTTCTTGCGCTCGTCCACGGGGCGGGACTTGGCCAGCTCGCGCCCGGTGGTCAGGAAGCCCTTGGGGTCAGCCATTGGTCGCCGCCTCCATCATCTTCTCGGTGGTCTCCTGCTCGGAGAGACCGGCGAGCTCAGCGGCGTCCTTGGCGGCGAGCACTGCCTTGTAGGTGGAAGGAATGATCTTGCTGAAGCGGGCCGCCGAGGTGTCCCAGTCGGTCAGCAGCTTCTCGGCGACGGTGGAGCCGGTCTCCTCGTGGTGGCGGCGCACGACGTCGTGCAGCCACTCCTTGTCGCTGTCGGAGAGGTCGGTCTCGACAGCGCCGAGGTTGCCGGCGTTGACGTTGTCCGCGTCGAGGTCGACGACGTACGCGATCCCGCCGGACATGCCGGCCGCGAAGTTGCGGCCCGTCTCGCCGAGTACGACGGCGTGGCCGCCGGTCATGTACTCGCAGCCGTGGTCGCCGACGCCCTCGGAGACCACCGTGGCACCGGAGTTGCGGACGCAGAAGCGTTCGCCGGTGCGGCCGCGCAGGAACAGCTCGCCGCCGGTCGCGCCGTAGGCGATGGTGTTGCCCGCGATGGTCGAGTACTCGGCGAGATGGTCGGCACCCCGGTCGGGGCGGACGACGACCCGGCCGCCGGAGAGGCCCTTGCCGACGTAGTCGTTGGCGTCGCCCTCCAGGCGCAGCGTGACGCCGCGGGGCAGGAAGGCGCCGAAGGACTGGCCCGCCGAGCCGGTGAAGGTGATGTCGACGGTGTCGTCGGGCAGGCCCGCGCCGCCGAACCTCTTGGTCACCTCGTGGCCGAGCATGGTGCCGACGGTGCGGTTGATGTTGCGGATCGCGATCTGCGCGCGGACCGGCTGGGCGGCCTCGGCGCTCTCGGCACCGAGCGCGTCGGCGGCGAGCTTGATCAGCTGGTTGTCGAGCGCCTTGGCCAGTCCGTGGTCCTGCTCGACGATCCGGTGGCGTACGGCGCCGTCGGGCAGGTCCGGCACATGGAACAGCGGCTGGAGGTCCAGGCCCTGGGCCTTCCAGTGGTCCACGGCCCGCTCGGTGTCCAGGAACTCGGCGTGGCCGACGGCCTCTTCGAGGGTGCGGAAGCCCAGCTCGGCCAGGAGCTCGCGGACTTCCTCGGCGATGAACTCGAAGAAGTTGACGATGTATTCGGCCTTGCCCGAGAAGCGCTCGCGCAGCACCGGGTTCTGGGTGGCGATGCCCACCGGACAGGTGTCGAGGTGGCAGACGCGCATCATGACGCAGCCGGAGACGACGAGCGGCGCGGTGGCGAAGCCGAACTCCTCGGCGCCCAGCAGTGCGGCGACGACGACGTCCCGGCCGGTCTTGAGCTGGCCGTCGGTCTGCACGACGATGCGGTCGCGCAGCCCGTTGAGCAGCAGGGTCTGCTGGGTCTCGGCGAGGCCGAGCTCCCAGGGGCCGCCCGCGTGCTTGAGCGAGGTGAGCGGGGAGGCGCCCGTACCGCCGTCGTGTCCCGAGATCAGGACGACATCGGCGTGTGCCTTGGAGACACCGGCCGCGACCGTGCCGACGCCGACTTCGGAGACCAGCTTCACGTGGATGCGGGCGGCCGGGTTGGCGTTCTTGAGGTCGTGGATCAGCTGGGCGAGGTCTTCGATGGAGTAGATGTCGTGGTGCGGCGGCGGCGAGATGAGGCCGACGCCGGGCGTGGAGTGGCGGGTCTTGGCGACCCACGGGTAGACCTTGTGGCCGGGGAGCTGGCCGCCCTCGCCGGGCTTGGCGCCCTGCGCCATCTTGATCTGGATGTCGTCGGCGTTGACGAGGTACTCGCTGGTGACGCCGAAGCGGCCGGAGGCGACCTGCTTGATGGAGGAGCGGCGCCTCGGGTCGTGGAGCCGGTCGGCGTCCTCGCCGCCCTCGCCGGTGTTGGACTTGCCGCCGAGCTGGTTCATCGCGATGGCGAGGGTCTCGTGCGCCTCCTTGGAGATGGAGCCGTACGACATGGCTCCGGTGGAGAAGCGCTTGACGATCTCGGAGGCGGGCTCGACCTCGTCCAGGGCGACCGGCTCGCGGCCGGAGTCGAGGTTGAAGAGTCCGCGCAGCGTCATGAGGCGCTCGGACTGCTCGTTCACCCGGTCCGTGTACTGCTTGAAGATGTCGTAGCGGCGGTTGCGGGTGGCGTGCTGGAGGCGGAAGACCGTGTCCGGGTCGAAGAGGTGCGGTTCGCCCTCGCGGCGCCACTGGTACTCGCCGCCGATGTCGAGCGCGCGGTGCGACGCGGAGATGCCGGAGGCGGGGTAGGCCTTGGCGTGGCGGGCGGCGACCTCCTGGGCGACGATGTCGAGCCCGGCGCCGCCGATCTTGGTGGCCGTACCGCTGAAGTACTCGTCCACGAAGGCGTCGTCGAGGCCGACGGCCTCGAAGACCTGCGCCCCCCGGTAGGAGGCGACGGTGGAGATGCCCATCTTGGACATGACCTTCAGGACGCCCTTGCCGAGCGCGTGGATCAGGTTGCGCAGGGCGTGCTCGGGCTCCAGGCCCTCGATGAAGGTGCCCGCGCGGACGAGGTCCTCGACGGACTCCATCGCGAGGTACGGGTTGACGGCGGCGGCGCCGTATCCGATGAGCAGTGCGACGTGGTGCACCTCGCGTACGTCGCCGGCCTCGACCAGCAGTCCCACCTGGGTGCGCTGCTTGGTGCGGATGAGGTGGTGGTGCACGGCCGCGGTGAGCAGCAGGGACGGGATGGGCGCGTGCTCGGCGTCGGAGTGCCGGTCGGAGAGCACGATCATCCGCGCGCCGCCTTCGAGCGCGGCGTCGGTCTCGGCGCAGATCTCCTCGATACGGGCGGCCAGGGCCTCGCCGCCGCCGCCGACCCGGTAGAGGCCGGAGAGCGTGGCGGCGGTCATGCCGGGCATGTCGCCGTCGGCGTTGACGTGTATGAGCTTGGCCAGCTCGTCGTTGTCGATCACCGGGAAGGGCAGCGTGACGCTGCGGCAGGACGCGGCGGTCGGATCCAGGAGGTTGCCCTGGGGGCCGAGGGAGGAGCGCAGCGAGGTGACGAGCTCCTCGCGGATGGCGTCCAGCGGCGGGTTGGTGACCTGCGCGAACAGCTGGGTGAAGTAGTCGAAGAGCAGCCGGGGGCGCGCGGAGAGCGCGGCGATGGGGCTGTCGGTGCCCATGGAGCCGAGCGGTTCGCCGCCGGTGCGGGCCATCGGGGCGAGGATGATCCGCAGCTCTTCCTCGGTGTAGCCGAAGGTCTGCTGGCGGCGGGTGACGGAGGCGTGCGTGTGCACGATGTGCTCGCGCTCGGGCAGGTCCTCCAGCTCGATCTCGCCGGCTTCCAGCCACTCCTGGTACGGGTTCTCGGCGGCGAGTGTCGCCTTGATCTCGTCGTCCTCGATGATGCGGTGCTCGGCGGTGTCGACGAGGAACATCCGGCCGGGCTGGAGGCGGCCCTTGCGGACGACCTTGGCGGGGTCGATGTCGAGGACGCCGACCTCGGAGGAGAGGACGACGAGGCCGTCGTCGGTGACCCAGTAGCGGCCGGGGCGCAGTCCGTTGCGGTCGAGGACCGCGCCGACCTGGACGCCGTCGGTGAAGGTGACGCAGGCGGGGCCGTCCCAGGGCTCCATCATCGTGGAGTGGTACTGGTAGAAGGCGCGCCGGGCGGGGTCCATGGAGTCGTGGTTCTCCCACGCCTCGGGGACCATCATCAGCACGGAGTGCGGCAGCGACCGGCCGCCGAGGTGGAGCAGTTCCAGGACCTCGTCGAAGGACGCCGAGTCGGAGGCGTCGGGGGTGCAGACCGGGAAGGTCCGCTCCAGCGTCCGGGGGTCGTCACCGAACACGTCGGAGGCCAGCTGGGACTCGCGGGCCTTCATCCAGTTGCGGTTGCCCTTGACCGTGTTGATCTCGCCGTTGTGCGCGACGAAGCGGTACGGGTGGGCGAGCGGCCAGCTCGGGAAGGTGTTGGTGGAGAAGCGCGAGTGCACCACGGCGACGGCGGTGGCGAAGCGGCGGTCGGAGAGGTCGGGGAAGAAGGGCTCCAGCTGGCCGGTGGTCAGCATGCCCTTGTAGACGATCGTGCGGGCGGAGAGCGAGGGGAAGTAGATCCCGGCCTCGCGCTCGGCGCGCTTGCGCAGGACGAACGCCTTGCGGTCGAGGGCGATGCCCGAGCGCGTACCGGCGGCGACGAAGAGCTGGCGGAAGACCGGCATCGTGGAGCGCGCGATGGCACCGAGCATCTGGGGGGCGACCGGTACCTCGCGCCAGCCGAGGACGTCGATGCCTTCGTCGGCGGCGATCGTCTCGATCCGTGAGACGGCTTCGTCCGGGTTCTCGGCGGGCAGGAAAGCGATTCCGACGGCGTACGAACCGGCCTCGGGCAGCTCGAATCCGGAGACCTCGCGCAGGAACGCGTCCGGGATCTGGAGCAGGATGCCCGCGCCGTCACCCGAGTCGGGCTCGGAGCCGGTGGCGCCGCGGTGTTCGAGATTGCGCAGTACGGTCAGCGCCTGCTCGACCATCTCGTGGCCGGGCACACCGGTCAGGGTGGCCACGAACCCGACGCCACAGGCGTCGTGCTCGTTACGGGGGTCATACATGCCCTGCGCAGCGGGGCGGCCATCCATGGGCGACCAGGCGTCGAAACGCATCGGCTCTCCCGTCGTCGTCGTGGCATTTGCGATAAACCGAGGGACGACGTTGGCCCTGGGCAAAATTTCGTGCAGGTTACATGATGGGTCGGCTGCCCAGGAAGCGGATAACTGAATCCAGCATGTGGACGCCGCTCGTGACGGCGAAGGTGGGTCAGAGGTGATCAGAGGCGTACGGACCGCCGGACACCGGACCACGGCGGAGCGAGCTTCGTTGCCCGCAGCGCCTACGGCTCATGCCCGGAGTTCAAGCGTTCGAAACAACCGGGTAACGGCTAGATATGTGACGCCATGCATATTGTCCCACCCGAGTGGGGGAACCGCCGGGAGATGGTCGAGGGATGTTCGTCACCACAGTGACGCCACCGCCCCGACCGCGCAATATGTCGTACGCCGGGTGATCGGCCCGTCCGGGCCCGGCCCGGCACACGGTCCAGGCGCGGGCTCCTAGGCAGCCGTGTCCGGCGGACAGGACCTAGACGGTCGCGCCGAAGAGTGTGCCCAGACCGTACGTGAGGGCCGCCGCCGTACCGCCGAGGAGCAGCTGGCGCAGACCGCTGTACCACCAGCTGCGCGCCGTCACCCGGGCCACCAGCGCGCCGCAGGCGAAGAGGCCGACCAGCGCCACCAGCACGGCCGGCCACAGGACCGTCGCGCCCAGCAGATACGGCAGGACGGGCAGCAGCGCGCCCAGCGCGAAGGAGCCGAACGAGGACACGGCGGCGACCGTGGGCGAGGGCAGGTCGTCCGGGTCGATCCCCAGCTCCTCGCGCGCGTGGATCTCCAGCGCCAGCTCGGGGTCCTTCGAGAGCTGCGCCGCGACCTCGCGCGCCAGCTCCGGCTCGACACCGCGTGACACGTACAGATCGGCCAGCTCCGCCATCTCGTCCTTGGGGAACTTGCGCAGCTCGCGGCGCTCCACGTCCAGCTCGGCCTCGACGAGCTCGCGCTGGGACGCCACGGAGGTGTACTCCCCCGCCGCCATCGAGAACGCACCGGCCGCCAGGCCCGCGAGTCCGGTGATCACGATCGTCTGCCGGTCGACGGCGCCGCCCGCCACACCGGTCATCAGGGCCAGGTTCGAGACGAGGCCGTCCATCGCGCCGAACACCGCGGGACGCAGCCAGCCGCCGTTCACATCGCGGTGCGTGTGATTGTCACGGTGTGATCCGTGGAGCTGCGCCTCGTTGTCCATGACGGACACCGCTGTCCCCTTCCGGCTGGTCCCGCTGTCGTTGGGTGACGGGACACCCCGCCACGGCTTCGAAAATACGCACGAAACAAGGCCCCCGCCAGCAAGGAAGGCCATGCTTACCGGGGCACCAGCCGGGTGACAGCGGCGCCTGTCGGACTCCTCCGGGGCGCGGCGTGGGACGTATGGGAGGAACCGAGGGCCGCTCCGGGGCCCGATGCGTGCGAAAGGCCTCCGCGATGGAGTTGACTGCCTGCGGTCCCGGCGTTGGTCCGGACCCCGGTTCAGACCCCGGTTCAGACCTCGGTACGGACCCCGGTACGGACGCGGCCGGGTGCTCCGGCGCCGCCGCGCTCCGGGGGCGGGCGTGCGGCGCGCTGCTCGGGCTCGCCGTCGGCGACGCGCTCGGTGCCCCCGCCGAGAACATGCGCCCCTCCGAGATCCGCCGCCGCTGGGGCCGTATCGAAGGCTTCGTCACCGACAACCCGGCCGGCACCGACGACACCGAGTACGCGATCTTCTCCGGGCTCCTGCTGGCCCGACACGGCTCCGCCCTGACCGTCACGCATGTCGAGAACGCCTGGCACCACTGGCTGGCCGACCTCGACGAAGGGCCCTTCCGGGGAGCGGGGTTCAGCGAGCGCGGCACCCTGGAGAACCTGCGCAGGGGCCTCGCCGCCCCGATCACGGCCCAGCACCGCCACGCCTGGAGCGACGGGCTCGCGATGCGGGCGGCGCCGTTCGGCGTCTTCGCCGCCGGCCGCCCGGACGAGGCGGCCAGGCTCGTCGCGGTCGACGGCACGGTCAGCCACGAGGGCGAGGGCATCTACGGCGGCCAGGCGGTCGCGGCCGGGGTCGCCGCCGCGATGACGGGCGCGGGCCCCGCCTCGGTGGTCGCCGCCGCGCTCTCCGTGATCCCGATGGACTCCTGGACGGCCCGCTCGCTGCGCCGCGCGGTGGTCGCGGCGGGTCGTGAGTACCCCGACACTCTGACCATGGAACGCGCGGTCCGCTCGGCCGTCGTCATCGGCGGCTACCCGTGGACGGACCTGGCGCCGGAGGCGGTGGGCCTGGCGTTCGGCGCGTTCGCGGCGGCCCGCGGAGACTTCCGTACGTCGGTGCTGACGGCCGTCAACATGGGGCGCGACGCCGACACCACGGCGGCGGTCGCGGGCGCTCTGGCGGGGGCGGTGTCCGGTGTCCGGGCCGTACCCGAGGAGTGGGCGTCGGCGATCGGACCGGTACGGGGGAGCTGCCTGCCGTCGATGCGCGGCTACCACGTCCTGGACATCGCGGACCTCCTGACGCCGGACGACGACGCCCCGGTGTCGCCATGAGCGGCCCGCCGCCGACGCGGGAGGGCGCGGCCGGGCCCACGCCGGCACCGGTGGCCGAACCCACCACCGGACCGGACGCTCCCGGCCGAATCCCAGCCGTCCCGGCGATTGGGGTCCAACCGGCGCTTGCCCAAGCTCCAACGCGACCGGCGCTTGACGCCGAACCGGCGATCGTCCGACCCTCAGCCCGTCCGGCGATTGAGGACCCACCAGCCGTCACGCGGAGTGCGACCGGTCCGGCGCTTCACGACCAGCCGGCGGCCGGCCAACCCCCAGCCCGTCCGGCGATTGAGGACCCACCAGCCGTCACGCAGAGTGCGACCGGTCCGGCGCTTCACGACCAGCCGGCGGCCGGCCAACCCCCAGCCCGTCCGGCGATTGAGGACGAACCGGCCACCGGGCGGGACCCGGTCAGCACCGCCGTCAGCAGCGCCCCCCGTTGCGAACACCTCGCCCCCGACTCCCGCCGAGCACCCGGCAGGAACCCCGCACCGCGCTCTCCGCGCCCTCCGCGCCCCCCGCGCCACCGCGTCGAAGGGCTGCTGCTCGGACTCGCCGCCGGTGACGCCGCCGGGTGGCCCGCCGCCCGTCACCGCGCCGCCCGGATGCCCGAGTGGACGCGCCGCCTCACCCGCGAGCTCGACACCTTCGCCGAGCAGAACGCGACCACCACCCTCCCCGTCCCCATCGCCCTCAACCAGCCCCCCGAGCCGCTGCGGCTCGGCCCCTCCGACGACGCCGAGTGGGCGGCCCTCACCGCCGAGACCGTGCTCACCGCGTTCGGTGATCTCTTCCGCGGTCTCCCCGCCGACCGGCGGATGCGCGCGGCCGTCGACCTCGCCTGGAACACCCTCGCCGGCGAGATCGCCGCCGCCGCGGACCGGGCGCCCGAGGTCGAGTCCGCCGTACTGCCGCTGCGCGCCCGGATCTCCGTACGAGCCGGGCTCGGCAATCTCGCCACGGGTCTGCGCCCGCCCGCGACCGGCCACGACAATCCGCACTACTTCGACGACGCCGCGTGCGTACGGGCCGTGGTGCTGGCGGTCGTCCATCCGGGACGGCCGGCCGCCGCGGCCGAACTCGCCGAGTTCGACGCCCGCTACACCCAGGACGGCGACGGGGTGCACGGCGCCCGCGCGATGGCCGCCGCCGTCGCCGCGGCGCTCGGCGGCGCCGACACCGCGACGGCCGTCGCCGCCGCGCTCGAACAGCTCCCGCACTGCACGGAGATCGGCCGCAACGCGCGCCACGCACTCAAGCTGGCAGAGGACTTCGCGCACGAGGCTGCCGGTGCGTTCGCGCTCGTCCCGCTGCTGGAGCATCAGATCGTCGACCACGTCTACAGCTACGGAATCGCGGCGGCCGAGACGGTGCCGGTCGCCCTCGCGCTGACCGTCGCGTCCGGCGGGAACGTCGCCACCGCCGTGCCCGCCGCCGCGTGCCTCTCGCGGGTCGCGGACTCCGCCCCGGCGCTCGCCGGTGCGCTGACCGGTGCGCTCGGCGGGGGCGCGTCCGTGCCCGCGACCTGGCGCGACGCCTGCCGCACCCTGGCTGGCTGTGCGCTGCCCCGCCTCGCGGGTACGGACCTGGTCGAGCTCGCCGGGCTGTTGGCGCACACGCTGTGCCCGGGCGCGACCGATGCGACGGACGCGACTGACGCGACGGTTCCGACCGCCACGCACAACTCCCCGTAGCGCGGCGAGGTTCACCCCCACCCGGTCTACGGGGGTGGACAATTCCGGCATGACGACGCTCAGAGCATCCGCGACGCCCACCCGCGAAGAGCCGCCCGCGCTCGAAGACCGGATCACCGGCGCTCTCGTCGGCGCGGCCGTCGGAGACGCGCTCGGCGGCCCCGTCGAGGGCTACACCCCCGAGCAGATCGTGGACCGGCACGGCGGCCGGGTGACCGGCATCGTCGGCCCGTGGAACGAGGACTGGCGTACGGCGCGCCCCATCGCCCCGTACCACAAGGGCGACGGCCACGTCACCGACGACACCTTGCTGACGCACGCGCTGGTCCGGGTGTACGACACGGTGCGCGACCACCTCGACGCGTACGCCGTCGCCGACCATCTCGTCCCCGACCTGATCTCCACGCCCCGCTGGATCCCGGAGCTGGAGGCCGAGGCGCTGCCGCTCCAGCGGATCTTCCTGGCCGAGAAGTGGCTCGTCGCCCGGATCCACTACGGGCACGTGGACCCGCGCGAGGCGGGCGCCGGGAACATCGTCAACTGCGGTGCGGCGATGTACATGGCGCCGGTGGGCCTCGTCAACGCGGCCAATCCGGCGGCGGCGTACTCGGAGGCCGTCGACGTCGCCGGGGCGCACCAGTCCTCGTACGGCAGGGAGGCGGCCGGGGTACTCGCGGCGGCGGTCGCTGCGGCGTGCGCACCGGGTGCTACGCCGACGAGCGTCGTCGACGCGTGCCTCGCGCTCGCCAAGGACGGGACGCGCGCGGCGATCGAGGCGGTGTGCGAAGCGGCCGCCGCGCACCAGGACTTCGAGCCCGCGCTGCGTCCGCTGCGGGAGGCCGTCGCTCCTTTCGACACGGTGGGCCCGGACTACCGCGCCCCGTCCCTCGGCGCGCGCCGCCCCTCGCGGCTGCACTCCATCGAGGAGCTGCCCGTCGCACTGGGCATGCTGGTGATCGGCGACGGCGACTACCGCCGTACGGTCCTCGGCTCGGTCAACTACGGCCGCGACTGCGACTCGATCGCCACGATGAGCGGGGCGATGGCCGGGGCGCTGTCCGGTGGGGCGACGATCCCGGCGGACTGGTCGAAGCGGGTCTCGGAGGCCAGCCGCCTCGACCTGTACGGTCCGGGGCGGACGCTGACGGAGGTCGCGTACGAGGTCTTCGCCCGCGACACGGCGAGGCGCCGCGCCCACGAGTCGGCCTTCGCCGCGCTGACGGAGGCGCGATGACGGAACGGCTGCGGGTGACCTGGGTCCAGCCGGAGGACCTGCTGGGCCACGAACTGCGCCAGGCGTCCGAGGACGGCCGCGACGCGACGGCGCAGGCCACCACCTGGCACACGTCGGGCGGCCAACCGTCCCCACCCCGCGCGGGCGCCTCAACCCCACCGGCGCCCCCGGCACTGCGCGCGCTGGCCCTGACACTGCTAGACGAACTGGCTGAGCTGCCGCAGCCGTTGGCGGCCCGGGAACCAACCCCACTCCCGAAAATCACCCGAGCCTGCGGCGACGCCTGGCCGGAGACCCAGCGCGAACCCAAGCCCCAGCGCCCCGTGGGCCCACCCACGGAACCGGCAGGTTCCGACACCCACCCACCACCCACCACCGCGCCGCGAAGCGCGCCACACGGCCCGGAGGGGACGACCACTGCGCCCCCGCCGCGCGCAAGCGCGGGCGCGCCGGGGTCCGGGGGGTCACCCCCGGTTTCGGGAAGGGGCGGGGCTGGGGAACAGACTCCGCTCAGCACGCACCAGTCGCACGCCGCGTGGCTCGGCCGCGCCGTCGGCTGTGTCCTCGGCAAGCCCGTCGAGAAGCTCCCCCTCCACGCCATCCGCGCACTCGCCCGCGCCACCGGCAACTGGCCCCTGAACACCTGGTTCACCGCCAGGGGCGTCCCGGCGGACCTCGCCGCCGCGCACCCGTGGAACCGGCGCTCCGCCGTCAACTCCCTCGCCGAGAACATCGACGGCATGCCCGAGGACGACGACCTCAACTACCCCCTCCTCAACGTGCTGTTGCTCCAGCGGTACGGCCGTGACTTCCGCACCTCCGACGTCGCGCTGCTGTGGCTCGACCAGTTGCCCGCCGGGCGTACGTTCACCGCCGAGCGCGTCGCGTACCGCAATCTGCTCGCCGGGATCGAGCCGCCCGACACCGCCCGGCACCACAACCCGTTCCGGGAGTGGATCGGCGCGGCGATCCGCGCGGACGTGCACGGCTGGACGCACCCCGGCGACCCCGCGTCGGCCGCCGCCCAGGCGCACCGGGACGCGGCGCTGACACACACCGCCAACGGTGTGTACGGCGCGATGTTCGTCGCGGGCACCATCGCCGCCGCGGGCGGCGGCGCCGATGTGCACACCTCGCTGCGCGCCGGACTCTCCGTCGTACCCCCGCGCTCACGTCTCGCCCAGGCCGTCAGCCAGGCGATCCAACTCGCCCACGCCCACACCGATTTCGACTCCGTCGTGGACCAACTGCACGCCGCCCACGGCCACTACCACTGGGTCCACGCCGTCCCCAACGCCGCACTCCTCGCCGCCGCCCTCACCCACGCCGACGGGGACTTCACGGGCTCCATCTGCCGTGCCGTGTCCGGCGGTTGGGACACCGACTCCAACGGCGCGACGGCCGGCTCCGTCGCCGGTCTGCTCGCCGGGCACCCGGACAGGCTGCCCGAGCGGTGGACGGCGCCGCTCAAGAACCGTCTCGCCACCTCCGTCGTCGGATTCGACGGCATCGGTTTCGACGAACTCGCCCGACTCACCCAGGAGGCACTCCGCCCATGACCGGCATCGTGGTGCTCGGCAGCACCAACATGGACCTCGTCGCGTACGTCGCACGGGCCCCGAAGCACGGGGAGACCGTCACGGGCCGTGAATTCCGTACGGTCCCCGGCGGCAAGGGCGCCAACCAGGCCGTCGCCGCGGCCCGCGCCGGCGGCGACGTCGCGATGATCGGCGCGGTCGGCACCGACGAGTTCGGCGTACTGCTGCGGCACACGCTCACCTCGTCCGGCGTGGACACCGACCTGCTGCACACCGCCGAAGGCCCCTCCGGCACCGCGCACATCGTCGTGGACGACGAGGGCGGCAACGCGATCGTCGTGATCCCCGGCGCGAACGGCACCGTCACGGCGCTCGGCCCCGGCGAGGAGACCGTCATCACCGGCGCCGGCTCCCTGCTCCTCCAGCTCGAACTCCCGCTGAGCGCCGTGCTCGACGGCGCGAGGGCTGCCCGGCGGCACGGGGTGCGGACGATCCTCACCCCCGCCCCCGTCCAGCCCCTGCCTCCCGAACTCCTCGCCGCCACCGACCTGTTGGTCCCCAACGAGCACGAGGCCGCCGCGCTGGCGGGGGTCGCCGATCCGTACGGCGCGGCCGAGGTGCTGCTCCGGCAGGTCCCCGAGGTCGTGATCACCCTGGGCGCGGCGGGGTCTCTGTACGCGGCGCGCGGCGCCGTGCCCGTCACCGTCCCCGCGCCGAAGGTCACCGCCGTGGACACGACGGCCGCCGGCGACACGTTCGTCGGCGCGCTCGCCGTGGCGATCGGGGAGGGCCGCCCGATGGCCGAGGCGACGCGCTGGGCGTCGGCCGCCGCCGCGCTGTGCGTGCAGCACCACGGGGCCTCCACGTCCATGCCGTACCGCTCCGAGATCGACGAGGCCGCCTCATGACCACCGCCACCCTGCCGGACGACCCGACGGCCTCCGCCACTCCCCCGCTGCACGGCCTGCGCGTTCTCGACCTCGCCACGCTCTTCGCCGGGCCGCTCGCCGCGACGATGCTCGGCGACTTCGGCGCCGAGGTCGTCAAGGTCGAGCACCCCACCCGCCCCGACCCGTCGCGCGGGCACGGCCCCGCGAAGGACGGTGTCGGGCTCTGGTGGAAGATCCTCGGCCGCAACAAGCGCACCATCACGCTCGACCTCGGTACCCCGGCCGGCCGGGACGTCCTGCTGCGCCTCGCCGCGGACGCGGACGTGATCGTGGAGAACTTCCGCCCCGGCACGCTGGAGAGATGGGGCCTCGGCTGGGCCGAACTGTCCGCCGTCAATCCCCGGTTGGTCCTGGCCCGGGTCACCGGCTTCGGGCAGTTCGGCCCGTACTCGCACCGGCCGGGGTTCGGCACGCTCGCCGAGGCGATGAGCGGATTCGCCGCCATGACCGGCGAGCCCGACGGGCCGCCGACGCTGCCCCCGTTCGGCCTGGCCGACTCGATCGCCGCGCTGGCCACGGCGTACGCCGTGATGACCGCCCTCAACGGCCGAGCGGCGTCGGGCCGGGGCCAGGTGGTCGACCTCGCGATCATCGAGCCGATCCTGACGGTACTGGGGCCACAGCCCCTCTGGTACGACCAACTCGGCTACGTACAGCCCCGTACCGGCAACCGCTCCCGCAACAACGCGCCCCGCAACACCTACCGCACCGCCGACGGCTCCTGGCTCGCGGTCTCCACCTCCGCCCAGTCGGTCGCGGAGCGCGTGATGCGGCTGGTGGGGCGGGAGGAGCTGATCGACGAGCCGTGGTTCGGCACCGGCAGCGGCCGGGCGGACCACGCCGATGTGCTGGACGAGGCGGTCGGCGGCTGGATCGCCCGGCATTCGCGTGACGACGCGATCGCCGCGTTCGAGAAGGCGGAGGCGGCGATCGCGCCCGTCCACGACATCAGGGACGTCATGAGCGACCCGCAGTACCGGGCGCTGGACACCGTCACCGAGGTCCCGGATCCCGAGCTGGGCCCGATCCGTATGCAGAACGTCCTGTTCAGGCTCTCCGAGACCCCCGGCTCCATCCGCTGGGCGGGCCGCCCCCACGGCGCCGACACGGAAGCGGTCCTCACCGAACTGGGTCTGTCGGCGCCGGAGATCGCGGCCCTCCGTGAAGAGGGCGCGCTGTGACCAGCCGTCCGGGACACCCCGCGCGTCCCCCGCTCACCTGGCTGTACGCACCCGGCGACCGCCCCGACGTCGTACAGAAGGCGCTCGCCTCCGGCGCCGACGCGGTGATCGTCGACCTGGAGGACGCGGTGGCCGCCGACCGCAGGGAGTACGCGCGCTCCGCGACGGCCGAACTGCTGGCCTCGCCCCGCCCCGCCCCGGTCCACGTCCGGATCGCCGGCGAGGACGACATCGCCTCGCTGGTCGGGCTCCCCGGCCTGGCCGGACTGCGGCTGCCGAAGGTCGCGCGCGCGTCCGACATCCACCGGGTCGCCGCCGTCGCTCCTGACACACCGCTGTACGCGCTGCTCGAATCCGCCCTGGGCATCGAGAACGCCCACGCCATCGCCACGGCCCACCCGGCCGTGCGCGGTATCGCGCTCGGCGAGGCCGACCTCCGTGCCGAGCTGGGGGTGGGGAACGACGCCGGGCTCGACTGGCCGCGCAGCCGCGTCGTGGTGGCGGCGCGGGCCGCCGGCCTGCCGGCTCCTGTCCAGTCCGTCTACCCCGACGTACGGGATCTGGAGGGGCTGGCGGCTTCCTGCGCGCACGGCCGCTCGCTCGGCTTCTTCGGTCGCTCCGCGATCCATCCGCGCCAGCTGCCGGTGATCGAGCGCGCGTATCTTCCGACGGCGCGGGAGGTCGAGTCGGCGGCGGAGATCGTCGAGGCGGCGGCGAAGAACGCGGGGGCGCAGGCGCTGCCGGACGGGCGTTTCGTCGACGCGGCGATCGTGGCGGCGGCCCACCGCACGCTGTTCCTGGCGGCGCGGGGGTAGGGGGTGGTGCCATGTGAAAGGGCCGCCGCACCTCGTTCAGAGGTCCGGCGGCCCTTCGCTGTGTTCGCAGGGCGGCGCGCCCGTCAGACCTTCTTGGCCGCCGCGGCGTCCGTGCTGCCCTCGGCGTCGGTATCCGCGTCGGGAGCGTCGTCTTCCTCGGCCCCGGCGCTCTTCGCGTCGCCGTCCTCGACCTTGCCGTCCTCGGCTTCCTTGCCGGCCTTGCCGAGCAGCTCCCGGTCCGGCTCGACGATCTCCTCGCGCCCCGGCCTGATCCGCGCCGAGACCACCATGTAGACCACGGCGAGCACAAAGACGACGATCGCGGTCCATACGTTGAGGCGCAGCCCCAGCACATGGTGCGCCTCGTCGACGCGCATGTACTCGATCCAGGCGCGTCCTACACAGTAGGCGGCGACGTAGAGCGCGAACGCGCGTCCGTGGCCGAGCTTGAAGCGGCGGTCGGCCCAGACCACGAGCAGCGCGACGCCGACGCACCACAGCGACTCGTAGAGGAACGTCGGGTGGTAGAGGCCGCTGTCGCGGTTGGCGCCGTCGCTGATCTCCAGCGCCCACGGCACATCGGTGGCCTTGCCGTACAGCTCCTGGTTGAACCAGTTGCCCCAGCGGCCGATGGCCTGGGCGAGCACGATCGCGGGTGCGATGGCGTCCGCGTACGCCGGCAGCGGGATCCCCCGGCGGCGACAGCCGATCCACGCGCCGACGGCGCCGAAGGCGATCGCGCCCCAGATCCCGAGGCCGCCCTCCCAGATCTTGAAGGCGTCGACCCAGTTCTTACCGTCGCTGAAGTACAGCTGGTAATCGGTGATCACGTGGTAGAGCCGGCCGCCGACAAGTCCGAAGGGCACGGCCCAGACGGAGATGTCGGCCACGGTGCCGGCTTTGCCGCCGCGGGCGATCCAGCGCTTGTTGCCGTACCAGACGGCGACGAAGACACCGAGAATGATGCAGAACGCATAGCCGCGCAGCGGGAGTGGTCCGAGATGGATCACGCCGCTCGACGGACTGGGGATATAGGCAATGTCCATGGCGGTTCCGACGCTACAGTGCCGGGCGGGGCCTACGGCAACCCGCCCGGCAACGTCTGGATAACGAGCCCGCGCGAAACAGGCGCCGCGCGGCCCCCGGCTCAGGAGGGCGAGGCCCCCGTGCCGGGCGGTGTCGCCGGTGCGGTGCCCGGCTGCTTGCCCTTGTTGGCCTCCGTGACCCACTTCTTGAAGTTGGCCGGAGTGATGTTCTCGGCGCCCTTCTTGGGGAAGACGGATTCACCGTTGAGCAGGACGGTCGGCGTGCCGCTGAAGCCGCCGTTCTGGAACGCGGAGTTCGAGTTCATCACCCATTTGTCGTGCTTGCCGTCCTCCACGCACTGGCGGAAGCCGGGGGCCGACTCCAGGCCGTCGACCTTGCCCGCCAGCTCCAGCAGCCGCGCGTTGTCGGCGAAGGCGTCGTCCGGCTCCGGCGGCTGATTCCGGAACAGGGTGTCGTGGTACGGCGCGAACTTGCCGACGTCCTGGGCGCACGCCGCCGCGTTGGCCGCGCGCAGCGAGCCGCTGCCGCCCATGTTGCCGTCGATGATCGTGGCGAGGTGGTAGTCGACCTTGAGCTGTCCGGCGGTCTCCAGCTCCTTGATCGTGTCCCTGAACGCGTTCTCGAACTGACCGCAGGCCGGGCAGCGGAAGTCCTCCCACACGGTGAGGGTCGAGGGCGCGTCGCTCCTGCCCACGGGGATCGACAGCTCGTCCTTGCCCTGTGCGCCCGACGGGGCCAGCACGGGGCCCGCGGCGCCGCTGCTGCCCTTGTCCTTGTTGGCGTTGGTGGCGACGAGCCCGATCGCCGCCGCCGCGCCCAGCACGCCCACCACCGCCGCCGAGACGATCAGGGTGCGCTTGCGCCGCTCTCGCCTCTTCTCCTGCTCACGCTGCACCTGGAGCCGCTCTCGGGCGCTCCTCTTTGCCTCACGGTTCTTCTCGCTCACGCCTCAGCAACGAACCGGGGAGGCGCGTACGCACCTCCCCGGTCCCAGGTCCACCCGTACGAGGGACCTCGGGGGTCCGTCGTCCGTCAGCGCTTGCGAACGCCTTCGGCCAGCTCGGCCGCCAGGCCGCGGACCGCCGCCAGTCCGGCCTCGCGGTCGGGGGCGTCCAGCATCAGCTTGACGAAGGCCGAGCCGACGATGACCCCGTCGGCGAACGCGGCGACCTCGGCGGCCTGCGCCGCGTTGGACACCCCGAGCCCGACGCACACCGGCATGTCGGTGCTGACACGGGTGCGTCGCACCAGGTCCTGGGCCTGTGCGCCGACCGATTGGCGGGTGCCGGTGACTCCCATGAGGGAGGCGGCGTAGACGAATCCGGAGCCCACGGCCGTGATCTTGGCGAGACGGTCGTCCCTGCTGCTCGGCGCGACGACGAAGACGGTGGCGAGGCCGTGCTTGTCGGCGTGCTGCCGCCACACGTCGGACTCCTGCACGGGCAGGTCGGGCAGGATGCACCCGGCGCCGCCCGCCTCGGCCAGCTCCGCGGTGAACCGCTCGATGCCGTACCGGTCGATCGGGTTCCAGTACGTCATGACCAGCACCGGCTTTCCGGTGGCCTCGTACGCCTCGCGGACCGTGCGCATCACGTCCGCGATCTTCACGCCCCCCTTGAGGGCGATGTCGTCGGCGGTCTGGATGACGGGGCCGTCCAGCACCGGGTCGCTGTGCGGCAGCCCGACCTCGACCACGTCGGCGCCGCCGTCGAAGACGGCCTTCACGGCGTCGATGCCGCCGTCCACCGTGGGGAATCCGGCCGGCAGATAGGCGATGAGCGCGGCGCGCCCCTCGCTCCTCGCGGCGGCGAGGGTGTCGCTCAACAGCTGGATGTTCCCGCTCACTTGGCGCTCTCCCCGTCGTACAGCCCGAAGTAGCGGGCAGCGGTGTCCATGTCCTTGTCGCCGCGCCCGGAGAGGTTGACGACGATCAGAGCGTCCTTCCCCAGCTCTCGGCCGACCTCCAGCGCCCCGGCGAGTGCGTGCGCGCTCTCGATGGCCGGAATGATGCCCTCGGTACGGGAGAGCAGCAGCAGCGCCTTCATGGCGTCGTCGTCGGTCACGGCCCGGTACTCGCCGCGTCCGCTGTCCTTGAGGTACGCGTGCTCGGGGCCGATGCCGGGGTAGTCGAGCCCGGCGGAGATCGAGTACGGCTCGGTGATCTGGCCCTCGTCGTCCTGGAGGACGTAGGAGCGTGAGCCGTGCAGGATGCCCGGCTCGCCGGCGCTCAGCGTCGCCGCGTGCTCCCCGGTCTCGATGCCGTGGCCCGCGGGCTCGCAGCCCACCAGCCGTACGGCCTCGTCGGCGAGGAACGCGTGGAAGAGACCGATCGCGTTCGATCCGCCTCCTACACAGGCGACGGCCGCGTCGGGCAGCCGGCCCGCCCTCTCCAGGAGCTGGCGCCTGGCCTCGACGCCGATGACGCGGTGGAAGTCGCGCACCATCGCGGGGAAGGGGTGCGGTCCGGCGACGGTGCCGAACAGGTAGTGCGTACGGTCCACGTTGGCGACCCAGTCGCGGAACGCCTCGTTGATGGCGTCCTTCAGGGTGCGGCTGCCGGACCTGACCGGTACGACCTCGGTGCCGAGCATCCGCATCCGGGCGACGTTGAGCGCCTGGCGCTCGGTGTCGATCTCGCCCATGTAGATGGTGCATTCGAGTCCGAACAGCGCGCAGGCGGTCGCGGTGGCGACGCCGTGCTGTCCGGCTCCGGTCTCGGCGATGACGCGGGTCTTGCCCATGCGCCTGGTGAGCAGCGCCTGGCCGAGCACGTTGTTGATCTTGTGGGACCCGGTGTGGTTCAGGTCCTCCCGCTTGAGGTACACCGTGGCGCCGCCGGCCTCTTCGGCGAACCGCGGGACCTCGGTGAGCGCGCTGGGGCGGCCGGTGTAGTTGACCAGGAGGTCGTTGAGCTCCGCGGCGAAGGCGGGGTCGCCCTTGGCCTTCTCGTACTCGACGGCGACCTCGTCGACGGCGGCGACGAGCGCCTCGGGGATGAACTTGCCGCCGAACTCACCGAAATAGCCCTCGGCGTTCGGGCTCAGGCCCGTGGGGTCGGGGATGAAGAACTCGGATGTCACGGATGGATCTCCTCGTGGAGCAACGGATGGGTGCACCGTGTGCGCCGACGGCGAGTCGGCCCCGCACCCGGCGTGGAGCCGGGGAGGGCGATGGTCCGGGTGACCGGCCTTGTGGACATGCGGGACGGAGCGCGGCGACGTCAGGACGCGCCGCCCGCGTGGGCGGGCGGTCGTGCGGCTACGCGGTCGGGCGGTGGTCGCTGTCGGAAGGGCCTCGCCGGGGCGCGGCCCGGCGCCATCGCATGCCGTTGACCTGACCGGGTTCGTCACCGATCACGTACCGCACCCGCCGCCCGTGCACGCGCCGGGCCGGGGCCCGGCAGCCGCGCGGCCGGCACCCGCGCGCCAGCGGCGCGTGAGGCGCGCGCACGGCGGCGGGACGTCCGGAGGCGGGCAGGGGCATCAGGGGGTCAGCCCCGCCCGTGCCGCAGCGCGGGGTGGGCGCCGGCCGCGACGAGGTCGGCCACGGCCACCTTCGGGTCGCGCCCGGTGACCAGGGACTCGCCGACGAGCACCGAGTCGGCGCCCGCGTTGGCGTACGCGATGAGGTCGTGCGGTCCGCGCACACCGGACTCGGCGATCTTGACGATGCCGTCCGGGATCTCGGGGGCGAGCCGCTCGAACGTGCCCCGGTCGACCTTCAGCGTCTTCAGGTCGCGCGCGTTGACGCCGATGATCTTCGCGCCGGCCTCGACCGCGCGCTCCACCTCGTCCTCGTCGTGCACCTCGACGATCGGGGTGAGTCCGATGGACTCGGCGCGCTCGATGAGCGAGACGAGTGCGGGCTGTTCCAGGGCGGCGACGATCAGCAGGACGAGGTCGGCGCCGTAGGCGCGCGCCTCCCACAGCTGGTACGCCGTGACGATGAAGTCCTTGCGCAGGACGGGGATGTCGACCTTGGCGCGGACGGCTTCGAGGTCGGCCAGCGAACCGCCGAAGCGGCGCTGCTCGGTCAGTACGGAGATGACGGACGCGCCGCCCGCCTCGTAGTCGGCGGCCAGTCCCGCGGGGTCGGCGATCGCGGCCAGCGCACCCTTGGAGGGGCTGGAGCGCTTGACCTCGCAGATCACCGTGACGCCCTCGCCGCGCAGTGCGGCGACGCCGTCCTTGGCCGGCCGCGCCTTGGCCGCGCGCTCCTTGAGCTCGTCGAGGCCGACGCGCGCCTGCCGCTCCGCGAGGTCGGCGCGTACGCCTTCGATGATCTCGTCGAGCACACTCACGCGAGCGGCCCCCTTCCGGGAACGATGTCGGATTCAGCCATGGATGAGGATCAGCCATGTCGATGGTATCCGGAGGAGGGCCGAGGGCCCGCATCCGCTGGTCGAGCATCCCATCACCTGGGACTTCACGGGGCGAACGACGAGCCGAAAGGTGCGTTCCGTACCACTGTGAAGACCAGGATCACCGCTCCGACGGCCCATCCCAGGAAGGGTGGCACCGAGACGCGGAGCCGCGTTCCGCGAGCGACGTGAATCAGCCACACCAGCCACACCACGGCGAAGACCGCGTAGCCGACGACCGCGAGCGCGTTGGCACCGAGGGCGGCGGCGAAGTCACCGTGCGCGACGGCGTGGGCGCTGCGCAGGCCGCCGCAGCCGGGGCAGTAGAGGCCGGTCATGCTGAGCAGCGGACAGACGGGGTAGTGGCCACTCTCGTTGGGGTCGACCAGGCCGACGTAGGTGAAGGCGGCGACGACGCCGGTGAGCGTGGCCAGCGGGGCGAGGAGCCGCCGGGCGCGGGTCGCCGGAGCGGGGGCCGGGGGCGGCGCGGCGGGTGCAGGCATGGCGTCCACCCGGTGATTGTCCCCCGTGGGGGCGCGAAAGCGCAGCCCGCCCCCGGGCGCGCGCGTCGCCCGCGCCCCGCGTGTCCCGCGGAACGCACGAAGGCGCGGCCCGGGATGCCGGGCCGCGCCTTCCTGCTCGCGGTGCGTGGGTACGTACGCGAAGACGGCGTTACGCGGTCTGCTGCGCCGGCTCGGGCTTCGCCTGGGCGGCGTGCGGCTGACCGGTCGGGTGGCCCTCGCCACGCTCGACGGCCTCGCGCTCCGCGCGGTCCAGGGACGCCCGTGCGGCCTCCACACGGGCCTGCTTGGCGGCTTCGGACTCCTTGGCCGCGCCGAGGCCCGCGGCCCTCATGGCGAGGCCGACGATGCCGCCGAGGAGGACGACCGCGAGGCCGCCGACGAAGCCGAGGGGATCGGCCGCCACCATGAAGACGCCTGCGATGCAGAAGCCGATGACAGAGATGGTGACACCGGTCCAGGCGGCCGGGGTGTGTCCGTGGCTGCTGCCCGCCATGAATTCGCTCCTCGTTGCTGATGTGCCGCGGTGGTCGCGCGCTGGGTGAGCCGAACGCTCACGGTTCATTGTCCCGCACCCGTCGGCGTTGCCCGTCGAGGGGGTCGGGATGCGCGGCACCCGCTAGCGGGTCGGGTCCTCGCCCCGGTCGAGGGCCTTCCAGATGTCCTCGGGCCGGTCGGGGTCCGTGGCGGGCCCGGATGCCTTGGCGGGGCTGGCCGCCGGTTCGCGGACGCGGGCGGCGCGCGGGGTGCCGTCGCGTTCGTAGCGGCCCGACATGGTGGGCCAGTGTGATCCGTACCTCAGGGCCAGGAGCCCGGCGAGCAGGATCAGTACACCGCCGGCCGCCGTCACGTAGGGCCAGGCGGTGTGGGTGAGGGCGGCGACGGTCGCGGCGGTGTCACCGGTCGTGCGCGCGGCCTCGTCGTCGAGCGCGGCACTGTCGGTCGCGCCGACGAGCGCGGCGACGGTGGCACCCGCGCCGCTGAGGGTGAGCAGCGCGGAGACCAGCAGCCGGCCGCCGGTACGGACGGCGAAGACGGCGACGAGGGCGGCCAGGCCGACGACGGCGAGCGCGGCCGGGACGCCGGTGACGTCACGGCCTCCGGCGTCGAGCGACACGGTGCCGCCGGCCACGGTGGCGCTGCCCTCGGCCCAGGTCTGGCCGGAGGCGATCAGCACCACGGCGGCGCCGACCGCGCCGAGGAGGAGTGCGATGCCGAGACTTCGGCCGGCACGCCTTCTCGTGGCGTCGGCCGAGGTCGCGGCGCGGGGCTGGGGAATGGGTACGGCAGTCACCCCACCCACTATCCCCTACCGGTGCCGGCCGGTTCGGTCGGGCCTCCCAGCCGGTTCGCGGTGTGCACGGCGCGCAGCACCGCGGCGGCCTTGTTGCGGCACTCCGTGTCCTCGGCGACGGGGTCGGAGTCGGCGACGACACCGGCGCCCGCCTGGACGTAGGCGGTGCCGTTCCGGAGCAGGGCCGTACGGATGGCGATGGCGGTGTCGGAGTCACCGGCGAAGTCGAGATAGCCGACGCAGCCTCCGTACAGACCGCGCCGCGAGGGTTCCAGTTCGTCGATGATCTGGAGGGCGCGGGGCTTCGGGGCGCCGGAGAGCGTGCCGGCGGGGAAGCAGGCGGTCAGCACGTCGAAGGCGGTACGGCCTTCGGCGACCCGGCCGGTGACGGTCGAGACGATGTGCATGACGTGCGAGTAGCGCTCGACGGACATGAAGTCGACGACCTCGACGCTGCCGGGCTCGCAGACCCGCCCGAGGTCGTTGCGGCCGAGGTCGACCAGCATCAGGTGCTCGGCGCGCTCCTTGGGGTCGGCGAGCAGTTCGTCGGCGAGGGCCTGGTCGTCCTGCGGCGTCTCGCCGCGCGGGCGGGTACCTGCGATGGGGTGGACCATCGCGTGCCCGTCCTCGACCTTGACCAGCGCCTCGGGGCTGGAGCCGACGACGTCGAAGCCGTCGAAGCGGAAGAGGTACATGTACGGGCTCGGGTTGGTGGCCCGCAGCACCCGGTAGACGTCGAGCGCGCTCGCCTCGCAGGGGGTCTCGAAGCGCTGCGAGGGCACGACCTGGAAGGCCTCGCCCGCCCTGATGCGCTCCTTGATGTCCTCGACGGCCTCCTGGTAGGCCACGCCGCCCCACAGGGCGGTGTACGGCGGCAGCTCGGACGGCGGCAGTGCGGTGGGGACGGTGTCCACGGGGCGTGTCAGGTCCCGCTCCATGGCGTCGAGGCGGGCGACGGCGTCCGCGTACGCCTCGTCGACGCCCGTGTCGAGGTCGTTGTGGTTGATCGCGTTGGCGATGAGCAGGACGGTGCCGGAGCGGTGGTCCAGGACGGCGAGGTCGGAGGTGAGCAGCATCGTCAGCTCGGGCAGGTGGAGATCGTCGCGCGCGTGGTCGCCGATCTTCTTCTCCAGCCGGCGGACGACGTCGAAGCCGAGGTAGCCGACCATGCCGCCGGTGAAGGGCGGCATGTCGGCCTCGTGGTCGTGGAGGGTGCGCGGCGTGTGGAGGGTCTCCACGGTGGCGCGCAGGGCGGCCAGCGGGTCGCCGTCGACGGGGACGCCGACGGGCGGGGTGCCGAGCCAGTGGGTGCGTCCGTCGCGCTCGGTGAGGGTGGCGGCGGACCGTACGCCGATGAAGGAGTAGCGCGACCAGGAGCGGCCGTTCTCGGCGGATTCGAGGAGGAAGGTCCCCGGGCGTTCGGCGGCGAGCTTGCGGTAGAGACCGACCGGGGTGTCGCCGTCCGCGAGGAGCCTGCGGCCGACCGGGATGACACGGCGGTCGACCGCCAGCTTGCGGAAGGTGTCGAGATCCATGGCCGGTGAGCTTAGTGGTCGGCGGGGCCGGTGGCTGTCGTCGTCGGCAGGATGACGTCCGCGTCGAAGCAGGTCCGGTCGCCCGTGTGACAGGCGGCGCGCACCTGGTCGACCTTGAGGAGGACCGTGTCGGCGTCGCAGTCGAGCGCGACGGACTTCACGTGCTGCACATGGCCGGAGGTGTCGCCCTTGACCCAGTATTCGCGGCGGCTGCGGGACCAGTAGGTGCCGCGTCCGGTGGTCAGGGTGCGGTGCAGGGCCTCGTCGTCCATCCAGCCCAGCATCAGCACCTCACCGGTGTCGTACTGCTGGGCGACGGCCGGGATCAGCCCGTCGGCGCCGCGCTTGAGCCGGGCGGCGATTGCGGGGTCGAGGCCACTGGTGGGGACTGAGCCCTCGGTCGTGCTGGTCATGGGGCCATTGTGCCGCGCTCGTACCTTCCGCCGGCGGGACGTCCACTGGGCGGACCGTGCGCGTCGGTCGTACGCTTGCCGTCATGTCGACCCATGCAAAGCGTGAACGACTTCTGCTCGCCGACCTGTTGGAGGCGGCGGGACCCGACGCCACCACCTTGTGCGAAGGCTGGAACGCCCGCGATCTCGCGGCGCACGTGGTGGTGCGCGAGCGACGCCCGGACGCGGCGGGGGGACAGCTTCTCGGCCCGCTCAGGAACCGGCTGGAGCGGGTGCAGGGTGAGTACGTGGCGAAGCCGTACGAGGAGCTGATCCAGCTCATCCGTACGGGACCGCCCCGGATGTCGCCCTTCGGGATCAAGCAGCTCGACGAGGCGGCGAACACCGTCGAGTTCTACGTCCACGCCGAGGACGTACGGCGGGCACAGCCCGACTGGACGCCCCGCGAGCTGGACAAGGTCTTCTCGAACGCCCTGTGGGCGCGGCTCGAGAAGGGCGCCCGCATGATGGGCCGCAGGTCGCCTGCCGGTCTGGTGCTGCGGCGTCCGGACGGCCAGACGGCGGTGGCGCACCGGGGCTCGCCGGTGGTGACGGTCACCGGGGAGCCGGGTGAGCTGCTGCTGTTCGTCCTCGGCCGGCAGGAAGCGGCCCGCGTGGAGGTGGAGGGCGACAAGGAAGCGGTCGACAAGGTGCAGCGGTCGAAGCTCGGGATGTAGCGCCTGTTCGGCCCGATCCCGCTCAGGCGCCGGGCAGTTCGGCGCGGCGCAGGGTGGCGAAGGTCAGGCCCAGCGCGCCGCCCGCCGCGCAGACGGCGGCGCTGACCACGAAGACCGGGCCGGTGCCCCAGAGTCCGACGGCGGCGCCGGTCACCGGGTAGCTGAGCGGTGCGATGCCGAGGGTGAAGAGGGTGGCCACCGATGTCACCCGACCGAGGTACCCGGGTTCGGTGACCGTCTGCGTCAGCGCCCCGCAGAGCCCGCCGCCGAGGCCGGCCAGCAGCCCGACGAGGAGGCCCGCCACGGCGGCGAGCGCGACGGTGGGTACGAAGGCGACGGCCGCGATGGCGAGTGAGCCGGCGACGACCGAGAGGCACAGGACGAGGCCCGCGCGGGGCAGGCGTCCGCGTACCGCCAGGAGCAGGGAGGCGGCGGCGGCGCCGACACCGAAGGCGGCGACGATCCAGCCCATGCCGCCGGCGCCCCAGCCCCGTTCGCGGGCGAGCAGGACGAGGCCGAGGTTGAGCGGGCCGACGAAGCCCAGCTCACTGAGCGCGATGACGAGCATCAGCGGGCCCAGGACGCGGTGGCGTCGGATGTAGCGCAGTCCGTCGGTGAGTTCGCGCCAGGGAGTCGCCGTCGCGGGTGCCGGTTCGCTGTCGGCCTCCGTGGCGCCGCGAGCGGGCGGGGGCGCCATCCGTACGGAGATGAGCAGGACCAGCGATACGGCGAAGAGGCCGCCCGCCACGGCGAACGCCGCCGCGGACCCGCCGAACGCGACGAGGAGCCCGCCGAGCGGTCCCCCGGTCACGTTGGCCACGCGCGCCGCCAGGCCGCGCAGTCCCTGCACCCTGGCGAGCTGGCCGGGCGTGGTGATCCGGGGCGGCAGAGCGCCGACGGCGGGCAGGAAGAGGGCGTCCACGACGCCGAAGACCAGAGCGACGGCGATCAGCAGCCAGAGGCCGGGGGCGGTGAAGAGCAGGACCGCGGCGATGGCGAGGATCACCACGCAGCGCGCGGCGTCGCTGCCGATGACGACCCTGCGCGGGCCCCACCGGTCCGCGAGCACTCCCCCGCCGAGCATCAGGAGGGCGCGTGGCACGGCGCCGACGGCCAGCACGACGCCGGCCTGGGTGGGGCTGCCGGAGCGGGCGGCGGCCCAGGCCAGCGCCATGTAGTACACGCTGTCGCCGACCATCGACATGGTGTAGGCCGCGAGCCAGCGCAGGACGTTCGCGTCACGGTGGGCGGGCCGCTCGGGCTTCGACAACGGCGCGGGTACGGGCACGGGTTGGGTGGTCCGGGGTATGACCGTCTCGCTCATGGGGGCGTGGGCCTTCCGTCAGGCGATACGCGCGACACGTACGGGCGGGCGGTGCACGAGGCGCAGGCCCAGGCCGACCAGGAACCAGCCCAGCCTGCCGCGCAGGCCGCCGGAGGGCTGAGCCGCCGCGTGGGACAGGCGGAACCGGGCCGCCTCCGTACGGAGGTCGGCCGCGCGCAGGGCGTGCAGCCGCAGATGTATGTCGGTGTGCATGAGGGTGGCTCCTCTCGGCGGGCGGGACGTGGCGGCGCGGACGTACCGGGCTCACTGCTGCCGGAACGGGAATCCGTAGACGTGCAGCGCGACGTTCTCGCGCCCCTCGGTGTCTCCGGCGTCCTGTTCGGCCCGCGCCGCGTCCGTGTGGCGCTTGATCAGCTCGTGCATCTCCTCGCTCAGCCGCGCCAGTTCGGCGGGCGTGAACGGACCGAGGAACTCGCTGCTGAAGGCGGCGCTGCGCCACTGCGGCGACCAGGCGGAGTGGCTGTCCAGGTAGGCGCGGTACAGCTCCCCGCGCTGCTCGAACGACAGCCGGCCGATGGCGGCGTGCGTGGCGACCTTCTCGGGCGCGTCGCGGAAGTCCTCGTCACGGAAGGTCAGCCCTTCGGACGCCGTCTGCCACCACCGTTCGCGCCCGTCCCTGCCCTGCGTCGGCGCTTCCTCGATCAGCCCGTGGTCGGCCAGCTTGCGCAGGTGGTAGCTGACGAGCGAGACGGCCTCGTCGACCTGCTCCGCGAGCTGCGACGCGGTGGCCGTACGGGAGATGTACAGCGCGCGGTAGAGCTTCATCCGCAAGGGGTGACCGAACGCCTTGAGGGTGTCCAGGTCGTCGATTCTGCGGGGGTCCTTGGCTGCCATACCCACCACCGTAGATACAAAAGAAAAGTTGCGCAATATTAGTTGTGCAATAAATCCTGCGGAGTTTCCGGGTGGCGGACGGTGAACGGGGACGGCAGACGGGGGCGGCGGCTGTGACGGGCCGCCGTCAGATGTCGAGCAGCCGCCTGGCCGCCAGCGCGAGGGAGATCTCGACCACGTCGGAGGGCCGCGCCAGCGAACGGCCGGTCAGCTGCTCGAAGCGGCGCAGCCGGTTGAGGACGGTGTTGCGATGGCAGTAGAGCCGGGTGCCGGCGCGCTGCGCCGAACCGTCCGCCTCCAGCCAGGTCCTGAGCGTGTCGACCAGGAGATCGCGGTCGGCCGGGTCGAGCCGGTCCAGCGGCCCGAGCACCCGCTCGGCGAGGGCCGCGCCCAGCCGGGACGAGGAGACGACCAGCGCGGCCGGCAGGTGTTCGTCCAGCAGGACGACGCCGCCGTCCCGCGGACAGGCCCGGAGCGCGGTCTCGGCGAGCCCGCGCGCCTCGCCGAGGGCGGCGAGTCCCGTGACGGCCGAGCCGACGCCGACGCGCACGCCCGGAGGTACGGTCAACTCCGCCGCGAGCGCGGCCAGTTCCCCGTCGGCGCGGCAGGTCCCCCCGTACGGCGCCTCGTTCACCGCCTCCGGGGCGCGGTCGTCGGCCAGCAGGACGACGACCTGTTCGGAGTCGGGCGAGAGGTGCCGCAGCGCGCGCGTGCCCGGCGGCAGACCCACCACGGGGCCCGCGACACCCGCGACACCGGCGCCGGAGGCGGCCACCACGACGTAACGCCCCTCCTCCGGCAGCCCCAGCATCGTCGCGGCGTCGGGGATGTCGGCGATGCGCGCGGTGCCGTCGAGGAGCGCCGCGACCGTCAGCCGCTGCTGGTTCTCACGGCGCCAGGCGAGCCGGCGCTCGGTGGCCCGGTAGGCGTCGGCGACGAGACCGCAGTGCTCGTCCACGAAGCTCCAGACATCGGCGGCGACATGGACCAGCAGCCGGATGTCCTCCGGGTGGCGCCGGGTCGTCTCGTCCACGAGGCCCTGCCACACCATCGCCCCGCCGAGCCGGAACGCGTGCAGCAACGCGTCGAGCGGCAGGCCCTGTTCGGCCCGGCGCTCGCCGATCCGCCACGACATGCGGCAGGCGGCCTCGCGTGATTCCCGGGGCCGGATCAGGGAGCCGACGCTGAGGCGCAGCGAGCGGTTCGCCTCCTGCCAGATCTCGGCGGGGTCGGCCTCGATCGCCGCGCGGTAGGCCGGCTCCTTCTCGCGCAGCGTCGCGACCAGCCGGTGCGTCAGTCCGGCGAGGTCGTCCATCAGTGCCTGCGCGGCGCGGTGCAGTACGGCGACGGCCTCGGCGTCCGCCAGGGAGCGGGCGGGCCGGTTCGCGGCGGAGGACATGACGGGCGACGTGACCGGGGACGTGACGGGCGACGCGTGCGGCGCCCTGACCCGCGAGCGGATGACATGCGGCATGGCGGCCTCCACCGGGAGTCGGCTCGCTCCGGCGCGGCGGGTACGGCGGGTGCGGCCCCGGACCCCGCGCCGGATCTTCCTGACGCCCGCAGAATGACATACCGCCCGGTCGGTACCTAGGGGTTTGCCGCATTCTCCTCGTCACGGTCGAGCAATCGCGCCAACTCCGTCCGTGAACGCACCCCCAGCACGGCGAAGACGTTGCGCAGATGGTGGTCGACCGTTCGCGGGCTCACCGAGAGCCGCACCGCAACCTCCCGGTTGGTCGCGCCTTCGGCCACGCACCGGGCGACGCGCCGCTGTTGGGCCGTCAGCAGATCCACCGGGCCCGAGCCGGCCACCGACTCCCCCGCGGCCCGGAGTTCACCGGCGGCGCGCTCGGCCCAGACCCGCGCGCCGCACCGCTCGAACGCGACCAGCGCGTCCCGCAGCGGGTCACGCGCCTCGCGGGTCCGGCGCTGTCTGCGCAGCCACTGGCCGTACAGCAGCTCCGTACGGGCGCGTTCGAAGTCGCCGCTCGACCGTGCGTGGTGGGCGAGCGCCTCCTCGTACCGGTCGGCGGCCTCCCCCGCGGGGGCCAGCAGCGCGTGACTGCGGGCCAGTTGCGCCGGTGCCTGCGGGTCGGCCGTCCACGCCGTCCACGCCGTGAACTCGTCGACCACGGCGCGCGCCTCCTCGCCCCGGCCCGCCAGGACCGCCGCCTCCACGAAGCACGGCACGGCGAGCATCAGCGCCGCGAAGTGGCCGCGCCGGGGGCCGGTGAGCACCAGTGGGGCGAGCCGTGCGGCCGCCCGTGTGTGCCGCCCCGCCGCCAGATCCGCGCGGGCAACCGCCCAGGTGGCGAGGGTGGCTGCCTGCCCGAGACCGTGCGGCCCGGCGTCGGCCGCCGCCGACGCGGCGTGCTCCGTACAGGCGGCGCCGTCGCCTTCCACCGAGGCGGCCATGGCGAGTACGGCGTGCAGCGCGGCGGCGGCGTTGCGCTGCCCCAGCCGGTCGGCGGCGCGCAGTCCCTCGTACGCGTGGACGCGGGCCCGCGCGTGGCGGCCCGCCCGCAGTTCGCCGTACGCGAGGTGCTCCAGGGCCTGCGGCAGCAGCGCCTCGGGGCCGTGGGCGCGTACGGCGGCCAGCGCCCGCGCGCCGGCCCGGCATGCGGCGTCGACCTCGCCGAGGACGAGGGCGGCGATGCCCGAGCGCAGCAGAACGGCGGGGTCACCGGTGCGGTCGCCGGCGTCGAGGCAGCCGCGCAGCAGGGCCCGCCCGTCGTCCGTACGGCCGTCGAGTACGGCGCACATGCCCGCGCGGAAGTCGTCGAGCGCCGGAGCGAGCGCCGGATCGTGACTCCGGCCCGGTGCCCGGTCGCGCCCCCCGATCCGGTTCATGGCGTTCAGGTAGCCGGGCACGTCGCCGGTGAGCCAGGCCGCCTCCGCCGCGCCGAGCAGGGCGCCGACGGCGCGCCCCTCGTCATGCGGCGCGAGCAGTTCGGCGGCGGTGAGCAGGGCCTCCCCCGCGTCGGCGGCCGGTCCGTCGCGCAGGGCGATCAGCCCGCGTACGTAGTGGGCGCGGCCGGGGGCGGGGACGGAGCGCACGCGGGTCAGCAGCGCGCGGGCGCGTCCCGGGTCTCCGGCCAGCCAGGCGTGCTCGGCGGCGGCGGCGAACCGCTCGCCCCGCAGGGCCTCGTCGGTGGAGAGCGCGGCGGCGCGGGTGAGGGCCGCCGCGCGGTCGGCGTGCGGGCGGGGCGGTCCGGCCGCGCGTGCCAGGGCCTCGGCGAGCGCCGGATCGTGTCCGGTGGCAGCGCAGGCCCGCTGGAGGAGTCTCGGCAGTGTCCGGTGCGGTCCGTCGAGCACCGTGGCCAGGAGGCGGTGCACGGCGCGGCGGCGGGCGAGCGGGGCGCGCCGCAGCAGGGCCCGGCGGAGCAGCGGCTGGGTGAAGTGGACGCGCCCGGCGCCGATCCGTATCGCGCCCAGCGTCTCGGCCGGGCTCAGCAGTCCGGGGTCGACGCCGGCGAGTTGACCGGCGCGCAGCAGGACGGCGGCGTCCGCGCCGGTTCCCTCGGGCTCGTGCTCCTCGGCCGCCGCCGCGAACAGCAGCAGGAGGCGGGTGTCGTCGGGCAGCCCGTCGATGTGCGCGGCGTAGGCGTCGAGCAGGCTCTCGCCGCCGCTCAGGGGCTGCGGCAGGGCGCCCCGGCCGGCCAGTTGGTCCTCGGTGAGGCGGGCGGTGAGCGCGGTGAGCAGCCGGGGGTTGCCCGCCGCCTCGCGCAGCAGTTCCTCCCGTACGCCGGGATCGGCCCGGCCTCCGGTCAGCCCGTCGAGCAGCGCGCGGGAAGCGGACCGGTCGAGGGGGCCGAGGCGCAGCGAAGGGAGCGCGGTGAAGTCCCGTTCCCCGGCGTGCTGTTCGACGGCTGTGAGCAGTACGGCGACCCCGCGGGCGGGGGTCAGCCTGCGGATCGCGAAGACGAGTGCGGCTCGCGACCCGGCGTCCCAGGCGTGCGCGTCGTCGACACAGACCAGCAGGGGGTGGAGGGCGCCGAGGGTCGTCAGGAGGTCGAGCAGCGCGGTGGGGGCGGTGTCGGGGCGTGGGATGCCGGCGACGGGCGGGGGCAGCGGTCCGGGTGCCGAGCACAGGAGGGTGTGCAAGCCGCTGTAGGGCAGCAGGCGTTCGGCGGGGGCGGCGGTCGCGTGCAGCAGGACCGGAGCGCCGGGGCTTCCTGTGCCGGGAGCGTGCGTGTCGAGGGCGTGGCGCAGGAGCGCGGTGCGGCCGAGACCCGGCGCCCCGGTCAGGACGAGGGTGCCGCCCCGGCCCGCGCTCAGCCGGGTCAGCAGCGTTTCCAGGATGGTGAGTTCACCGCTGCGGCCGTACAGCCGGAGCGGACTGCGAACGGTCGTGGATGGGGTCACGTCCGGCACGTTACTGCCGCGTAAACAAGCCCGGAAGGCTCGCGTCCAGGGGCCTTGTCACGGACGGCCGGGGCTGGGCGGCGACCCAGCGGGCGGGCCCCCGCACTGTGCACGGGCACAGTACGGGGGCCGGCGTCACGTACAGGGGCGGAGAGCGGGGTCAGCCGAGCGGGCAGCTCCCCCGGTACTCCTCGATGGTGAGGCTCGGCCGGGGCAGCGGGCACAGGAACTGCTCGAAGCGGGTGTCGTCGTCGATGAAGCGCTTCAGCCACGAGATGCTGTACTTCGCGATCGTCGTGTTGGACGAGTTGGGCGTGAAGTGGGTGGCGCCGTTGAGCTCCAGATACGCCTTGTCGAGCGAGCCGGGCAGCGACTCGTAGAACGGTTCGGAGTGCGTGGCCACGGGTGCGACCGTGTCGCCGTCGGCCCCGACGACCAGGGTCGGTGTCCGCAGCTCGGGCCAGGACTTGTCGGTGTTCCAGCCGGTCAGCGGTATCGCCGCCTTCAGCGAGGTACGGCTCTTGGCGGCCTCCAGCGTGCCGCCGCCGCCCATCGAGTGGCCCATGACGCCGAGCCGGGCCGCGTCGATCCGGCTGCGGACCGTGCTGCGCTGCGTCAAGTAGTCGAGCGCGGCGAGGAGTTGACGGCCCCGGCTGTCCGGCTGGTCGAGGGTCGTGTTGGTGTCGATGGTGAAGACGACGAAGCCCTGCGAGGCGAGTCTGGGGCCGAGCCACGCCATGCTGGACTGTGTGGCGGTGAAGCCGGGGGCGACCGCCACCGCGCCGAAGGTGCCGTCCGCCGTGGACGTCGGGTAGTAGATGGTGCCGCCGCCGAAGCCGCTGACACCGACCGAGGAGACGCTGGTCTGCGAGACGGCGTACGAGCCGCGTGCCGCCTCGATGCTGGACACGGTCGGGGCGGGGCCGCGCTCGTACGGGTTGGCCGCGGCTGCCTCGGGTGCGCCGCCGGCCGCCTGGGCGCCGGGGACGAGCCCGCCGAACAGGGCGGCGGTCGCGGCTCCGGCGGTCAGCGCGACACTCCACACGCGGGACCGGGAGCGGGACACGGAGCGGGTACGGGACGAGAGACGATCGCGGCTGCGGCCCGCCGAGCTGTCGCCGGTGGAGAGTTGCTGCACGAGGGGGGTCCTCTCGGTGGGGGCGGGCGCCCTCGCGGGAGGACCGGGCCCGTCGTCCTGGGCCACGGGCCCCGCCGGATGGCGACCGCCGTACTGGCTGACGGAAACCACCCTCGCGCCGCCAACCCCCCTCGCGCATCGGCGAGTTCGCCGGTGTTGACCGCGAACTGCCCCGGAACGAATCGTTCCGGGGCAGCGCTGTTCTTACATACGCTCAGAAGCGGCCGGTTCAGCGCACCGCGTGTCCCGCGTCCCGCAGCGCCTTCTTGACCTGGGAGATCCGCAGATCGCCGAAGTGGAAGACGGAGGCGGCGAGTACGGCGTCCGCGCCCGCGTCGACCGCGGGCGGGAAGTCCGCGAGGCCGCCGGCGCCGCCGGAGGCGATGACGGGAACGGTGACGTGCGCGCGTACGGCCGCGATCATCTCCGTGTCGTAGCCGTCCTTCGTGCCGTCCGCGTCCATCGAGTTGAGCAGGATCTCACCGGCGCCGAGTTCGGCCGCGCGGTGCGCCCACTCCACGGCGTCGATGCCCGTGCCCCGGCGCCCGCCGTGTGTGGTGACCTCGAAGGTGCCCTCCGGCGTACGCCGTGCGTCGACCGACAGGACGAGCACCTGGCGGCCGAAGCGTTCGGCGATCTCCCGGATGAGGTCGGGGCGTTCGATGGCGGCCGTGTTGACGCCGACCTTGTCGGCGCCCGCCCGCAGCAGTTTGTCGACGTCCTCGGGGGTGCGGACCCCGCCGCCGACCGTGAGCGGGATGAAGACCTGCTCGGCGGTGCGGCGCACCACGTCGTACGTGGTCTCGCGGTCACCCGACGAGGCGGTGATGTCCAGGAAGGTCAGCTCGTCAGCGCCCTCGGCGTCGTACAGCCTGGCCATCTCGACGGGGTCACCGGCGTCGCGCAGATTCTGGAAGTTGACGCCTTTGACGACCCGGCCGTTGTCCACGTCGAGGCAGGGGATGACTCGGACGGCGAGGGTCATGCCGGGCCTCCGGAGGGCGCGCGGAAGGCTTCCAGCTCGATTTCGACCACCAGGCTCGGGTCGATGAAACCGGCGACGACGATCATCGACGCGGCCGGCCGTACGGCGCCGAACAGCTCCTTGTGGGCGCGCCCGACGTCGTCGGCGTCCCCGGCGTGCGTGAGATACATCCGGGTGCGCACCACGTGCTCCGCGCCGAGGCCGAGGTCGCCCAGCGCCTTGATGCCGACGCCGAAGGCGGTGACGGCCTGTTCGTACGGGCCGCCCTCCGCGATCCGCCCGTCCACCACGGAGGTGCAGCCGGAGACGAGGACGAGGCCGCCGGGGAGTTGGACCGCCCGGGAGTAGCCGAAGGCGTCCTCCCAAGGACCGTCCGAGGAGATCCGCCGTACGCCGGACGTGTCCGCGCCGGATGCGATCGTGTCGGATGCGTTCGTGCCGGATGCGTTGCCTGACGTGTTCGTGCCGGACGGGCTCTCGCTCATCGAGACACCTCCGTGAGGGCCTCTTCCAGGGTGAACGCCTTCGCGTACAGGGCCTTGCCGATGATCGCGCCCTCGACACCGTCGGGCACCAGCGAGGCGATCGCGCGCAGGTCGGCGAGCGAGGAGACGCCGCCGGAGGCGACGACCGGCCGGTCGGTGGCCGCGCACACGCTCTTGAGCAGGTCCAGGTTGGGCCCCTGGAGGGTGCCGTCCTTGGCGATGTCGGTGACGACGTACCGGGCGCAGCCCGCCGCGTCGAAGCGCTCCAGCGTCTTGTAGAGGTCGCCGCCTTCGCTGGTCCAGCCGCGCCCGCGCAGCGTCGTGCCGCGTACGTCGAGACCGATGGCGATCCTGTCGCCGTACTCGGCGATGGCCTCGGCCGCCCACTCGGGGGTCTCCAGCGCCGCCGTACCGAGGTTCACGCGGGTGCAGCCGGTGGCGAGGGCCGCGGTGAGCGAGGCGTCGTCGCGGATACCGCCGGACAGCTCGACATTGATGTCCATCGCCTCGGTGATCCCGGCGACGAGGTCCCTGTTGTCGCCGGTGCCGAACGCGGCGTCGAGGTCCACGAGATGCAGCCACTCGGCGCCCGCGCGCTGCCAGGAGAGTGCGGCTTCGAGCGGTGAGCCGTAACCGGTCTCGGAGCCCGACTCGCCGTGGACGAGCCGTACGGCCTGGCCGTCGCGCACGTCGACGGCGGGGAGGAGTTCGAGCCTCCGTACAGAGGACGGGGTGGGTGTGCCGGACATCAGAAGGTTCCGATCCAGTTGGACAGCAGCTGGGCTCCGGCGTCGCCGGACTTCTCGGGGTGGAACTGCGTGGCCCACAGTGCACCGTTCTCCACGGCGGCCACGAACGGCTCGCCGTGCCGGGACCAGGTGACCTTCGGGGCGCGGATCTTGGGGTTGGTGACTTCGAGGGTCCAGTCGTGGACGGCGTAGGAGTGCACGAAGTAGTAGCGCTCACCGGGGTCGAGCCCGGCGAAGAGCCGGCTGTCCTCGGGCGCCTCGACGGTGTTCCACCCCATGTGGGGGACGGTCGGCGCGACGAGGGGGCCGACGGTGCCGGGCCACTCGTCGAGCCCTTCGGTCTCCACGCCGTGCTCGATGCCGCGCTCGAAGAGGATCTGCATGCCGACACAGATGCCGAGCACGGGGCGGCCGCCCGCCAGCCTGCGGCCGACGATCCAGTCGCCGCGTGCCGCGCGGAGCCCTTCCATACAGGCGGAGAAGGCGCCGACGCCGGGCACGATGAGCCCGTCGGCGTTCATCGCCTTGTCGAAGTCACGGGTGATCTCGACCTCCGCCCCGGCACGGGCGACGGCACGCTCGGCCGAACGGACGTTGCCGAAGCCGTAGTCGAGGACGACGACGTTCTTGGTCATTCCCAGAGCCCCTGGATACGGAGGATGCCGGCGAGCAGGCAGAGCGCGGAACAGATGGCGAGCAGGACGATGACGCCCGTGGGCTGCTTCTGTTTGGCGAAGGAGTAGACGCCGCCGGCCAGGAACAGGCCGAGGACGATGAGGATGGTGTTGAGGCCGGTCATGGGCTTACAGGGCGCCCTTCGTGGACGGGAGGATGCCGACGGCGCGCGGGTCGCGCTCGCTCGCGTACCGCAGGGCGCGGGCGAGGGCCTTGAACTGGCACTCCACGATGTGGTGCGCGTTGCGTCCGTACGGGACGTGCACGTGCAGCGCGATCTGTGCCTGGGCGACGAACGACTCCAGGATGTGCCGGGTCATCGTCGTGTCGTAGGCGCCGATCATCGGCGCCATGTTCTCGGGCTCGGTGTGCACCAGGTAGGGGCGGCCGGAGAGGTCCACGGTGACCTGGGCGAGCGATTCGTCCAGCGGGACGGTGCAGTTGCCGAAGCGGTAGATGCCGACCTTGTCGCCGAGCGCCTGCTTGAAGGCGGCGCCGAGGGCGAGGGCGGTGTCCTCGATGGTGTGGTGCGAGTCGATGTGCAGATCGCCCTCGGTCTTGACCGTGAGGTCGAAGAGGCCGTGCCTGCCGAGCTGGTCGAGCATGTGGTCGTAGAAGCCGACGCCCGTCGACACCTCCACCTTGCCCGTGCCGTCGAGGTCGAGCTCGACAACGACCGAGGTCTCCTTGGTCGTTCGTTCCACGCGGCCGATACGGCTCATGCGCTCTGCTCCTTCGTCAATTTACGTACCGCGTCGAGGAACGCGTCGTTCTCGGACGGGGTGCCCGCCGTGACCCGCAGCCGGCCCGGGACGCCGTTGTCGCGTACCAGCACGCCCTGGTCGAGGATCGTCCGCCAGGCCCGGTGCGCGTCCTCGAAGCGGCCGAACTGGACGAAGTTGGCGTCCGAGTCGGTGACGTCGAAGCCCATCGCCCGCAGCTCGGTGACCAGCCGGTCCCGCTCCTTCTTGAGCTGTTCGACATATCCGAGCAGCGTATCGGTGTGCTCCAGCGCGGCGAGCGCGGTGGCCTGGGTGACGGCGGAGAGGTGGTACGGCAGGCGCACCAGCTGTACGGCGTCGACCACGGCGGGGTCGGCGGCGAGATAGCCGAGCCGCAGTCCGGCGGCGCCGAAGGCCTTGGACATCGTGCGGGACACGACGAGGTTCGGCCGACCCGCGAGCAGTGGCAGCAGCGAGGGGTGGTGGCTGAACTCGACGTACGCCTCGTCCACGACGACCAGCGAAGGGCGGGCGGCCTGCGCCGCGTCGTACAGCCGCAGGACGGTCGCGGCGTCGACCGCGCTGCCGGTGGGGTTGTTGGGGGTGGTGACGAAGACGACGTCGGGGCGGTGCTCGGCGACGGCGCGCTCGGCGGCGGCCACGTCGATGGTGAAGTCCTCGTTGCGGGGGCCGGAGACCCAGCCGGTGCTGGTGCCGCGCGCGATGAGGTGGTGCATCGAGTACGAGGGCTCGAAGCCGATCGCGGTGCGGCCGGGGCCGCCGAAGGTCTGGAGCAGTTGCTGGATGACCTCGTTGGAGCCGTTGGCCGCCCAGACGTTGGCGGCGGTCAGCGGGAGGTCCCCGGCGGTGCGGCGCAGATAGGCGGCCAGTTCGGTGCGCAGCTCGACCGCGTCCCGGTCGGGGTAGCGGTTGAGCCCGCGCGCGGCCTCCCGGACCCGTTCGGTGATCCGCTCGACGAGCGGTTCGGGCAGCGGGTACGGGTTCTCGTTGGTGTTGAGGTGGACGGGGACGTCCAACTGGGGCGCCCCGTAGGGGGATTTTCCGCGCAGCTCGTCACGTACGGGCAGGTCGTCGATGTCCGTCATTCGCCGGGCACCTCCCCCGAGGACTGCGGCACGGACGGCAGTTTCCAGCCGAAACGTGCCTTGACCGCCGCGCCGTGCGCGGGCAGGTCCTCGGCCTCGGCGAGCGTGACGACGTGGTGGGCGACGTCGGCGAGCGCGTCGCGCGTGTAGTCGACGATGTGGATGCCGCGCAGGAACGACTGGACGGACAGTCCCGAGGAGTGGCAGGCGCACCCGCCGGTCGGCAGGACGTGGTTGGAGCCGGCGCAGTAGTCGCCGAGCGAGACGGGCGCGTACGGCCCCACGAAGATCGCGCCCGCGTTGCGGACCCGGGCGGCGACGGCGGCGGCGTCGGCGGTCTGCACCTCCAGGTGCTCCGCCCCGTACGCGTCGACGACCCGCAGTCCTTCCTCGATGCCGTCGACCAGCACGATCGCGGACTGCTTGCCCGCCAGGGCGGGTGCGATGCGGTCCTCGACGTGCTTGGTGGCCGCGGTCTGCGGCACCAGTTCCTTCTCGACGGCGTCCGCGAGGTCGGTGGAGTCGGTGACGAGGACGGCGGCGGCGAGCGGGTCGTGCTCGGCCTGGCTGATCAGGTCGGCGGCGACGTGCGCCGGGTCGGCGGTGGCGTCGGCGAGGACGGCGATCTCGGTGGGGCCCGCCTCGGTGTCGATGCCGATGCGGCCCGCGAAGTAGCGCTTGGCGGCGGCGACCCAGATGTTGCCGGGGCCCGTGACCATGTCGGCGGGCGGGCAGCCGTCGGGCCCGGTCGTGCCGTAGGCGAACATCGCGACGGCCTGGGCGCCGCCGACGGCGTACACCTCGTCGACGCCGAGCAGCGCGCAGGCGGCCAGGATCGTCGGGTGCGGCAGGCCGCCGAACTCCTCCTGGGGAGGTGAGGCGAGCGCGATCGAGCCGACGCCCGCTTCCTGCGCGGGGACCACGTTCATGATCACGGAGGACGGGTACACGGAGCGTCCACCCGGCGCGTACAGACCGACGCGGCCGACCGGCACCCACTTCTCGGTTACCTTCCCGCCGGGCACGACCTGTGTGGTGTGCTCCGCCCGTCGCTGGGCGCGGTGGACGATTCGGGCCCGCCTGACGGACTCGTCGAGCGCGGCGCGTACGGCGGGATCCAGGTCCTCCAGAGCGCGGGTGAGGGCTTCGGCGGGGACCCGTACCCGCTCCAGCGTCACGCCGTCGAACTTCCGCGCGTACTCGATCAGCGCCGCCGTGCCACGATGGCGTACGTCCTCGCAGATGGGCCGCACCTTCGCGAGGGCGGCTTCCACGTCGAACTCGGCACGGGGCAGCAGGCCGCGCAGCGCGCCGCCCTCGGGGAGGGCGTCGCCGCGCAGATCGATTCGTGAGATCACGCGGTCAATTCTCGCAGACCTCATCAGACCGCCGGTCGCCCGTATCACTGGCTGATATGAGCCGTGAATGTCACTCACGGCTACTAACGTTGACGATTGGCGTTCATTCGGTCACTCAGAGGGAAGAACATTCGTACGGCCCCACAACAGCAGTCCCGCCCGGCGACGGCTGCTCGGGAGTCACACGGGGACAGAGACGGCGACAGAGCACGCGGCACAGCACCCATCGAGGTGCGGCGCGCAGCACGGCACGGCAAACGGGGAAGCGAGGCGCGGCAGTGTCCGAGCCGCACGACGACGAAGCTCCGGACTGGCTCTCCGCCACAGAACTCGGCATGTGGCAGGCCTTCCGCAACGGCAGCACCTACGACCTGAGCGTGCCGAGTCCGCTGCTCAACGACCCGGCCGCGGCCGGTCCTTGGGGCGAGCACCGCAGTGTGCGCGCCCGGGTGATCGCGCTGCTGCTGCTCAGCGGGCCGTCCGCGCGACCGGGGCGGGTCGCCGCCCTCAAGCTGCGCGGGGCCTACATCAGCGGGTCGCTGGATCTGGCGGGCGGCAATGTCGATCCGTATGTGGAGCTGACGTACTGCCGCTTCGAGCGCGAGCTGGTGCTGCCGGAGTGCCACTTCACGACGCTGCGGCTGGTGGGCTGTGTGTTCCCGCGCCTGGAGGCCGCCCGGCTGCGCACGGAGGGCGATCTGCATCTGCCGCGCTGCCAGGTGGCCCGCGGTATCCGGCTGACCGACGCGCAGATCGGCACGGACCTGCTGATCAGCCAGATATCCGTGCGGCCCGACAGCAACAGCCGGTCGATCGCCGCCGACGGGATGTCGGTGGGCCAGGACCTCCAGGCCGAACAGATAGAGACGCACGGGGAGTTCAGTCTGCGCGGCTCGAAGGTCGGCGGCTCACTGATGCTGCGCGGCAGCCGGCTGCGCGCGGCGGGCGAGCGCCGCGCGCTCAACGCGCCGCAGCTCACGGTGGAGCGCTCGCTCTACATGACGGGCGCCGTCGTGAGCATCGCGACGGGCCACGCCAACTCCACGCCGCCGTACGGCACGGTCTACACGGGCAACACCGTGCGGCTGCCGCCGGGCACCGAGGTCCGGCGCTTCGAGTGCTACGGCGGGGTCCGTCTGGACGACGGACGGTTCGGCGACACGATCGACTTCCACCAGGCCCGTTTCCTGATGGCGGCGGGCGAGGAGGTGTCGCTGCGCCGGATCACCGCGACGGAGCTGCGCTTCCAGTGCGAGAGGCCCCTGGAGGGCCGGGTCGTGCTGAACGGCGCGAAGATCACCACGCTGATGGATCTGTCCACGAGCTGGCCGGGCCCCGGCGGTCTGGCCATGGGCGGCTTCTCCTACGAGAACGTGGTGCCGTCCGGCCATTTCCCGCTCAACCGGCGGCTGGAGTGGCTGGACTCGGCGACGCCGGAGTACTCGCCGGAGCCGTACGAACGCCTGGCGCAGGTGATGCGCAACAGCGGCGAGGACGCCGACGCCCGCGAGGTGCTGCTGGCCAAGCAGCGCAGGCGGCGCGAGACGCTGCCGCTGGCGGCGAAGACGTGGGGCTACATCCAGGACTGGACGGTGGCGTACGGCTACCGGCCGGGCCGGGCCGCGCTGTGGATGGCCATGCTGTGGGCGGGGGGCACGTTCGCCTTCGCACGGCACGCGCCGGAGCCGCTCAAGGGCGAGGAACACCCGGCGTGGAATCCGGCTCTGTATGTGCTGGATCTGCTGGTGCCGGTGATCAATCTCGGCCAGGACGGGCACTGGCGGACGGAGGGCGGCTGGCAGTGGCTGGCGGCCGCGATGGTGCTGCTCGGCTGGATCCTGGCCACAACTGTCGCAGCAGGTGCCTCACGCCTCCTGCGTCGCGGCTGACACCACGTCCGACCCGCTTTCTTTACCGTCCCTTGACCCACCCGGAGACAACCTTTCACCCACCACAAAAGCTTCACATATGCCCTCTGGCGCCCCTGCGACCTGCGGTTTTCAATGGGCCGCACCATGTCATTGATTCGCGCCCTGATCAGCACCGCGCGCATGCTCCGGCACACCCCGCGGCTCGCCGACGGGCTCCCGCCGGACGATGCGGTACTGCTCGACGCCCCCGACGACCGGCTCGCCCCCGCGCTCGTCACCGCCGCGCTCGGCGAGTACGAGCACGCGGCGAAGCTGCTGGCGACCACACGCGAATCAGCCGAGTGGGAGAACCGCGACCGCTATGTGATGCGGCTCGCCGCCTTCGCCCACAACCGCGACGAATGGCTCGGCCGCTGGCTCGCCGCGTCCCCGAACGACCCGGACGCGCTGGTCGTCAAGGCCGAGCTGGGGGTGCGCAGGGCCTGGGAGTCCCCCGCCCGCGCCGAGCTGCTCCGTGAGATGGGCCCGCTGATCGGCTCGGCGGCCGAGGGAGACCCCCGCGACCCGGTGCCGTGGCGGATAGCCCTCGACCACGCGCGCGGCACGCACGCGGGCCACCAGGCCTTCGAGACGCTGTGGGGCGAGGCGGTACGCCGCTCCTCGCACCACTACGGCTGTCATGTCGCGGCCCTCCAGTACCTCTCGGCCCAGTGGCACGGCTCGCACCTGGAGTGCTTCGACTTCGCCGAGCGGGCCGCCGAGGACGCGCTGCCGGGGTCGCTCGTGAAAGCACTTCCGATGCGGGCCGCCTTCAGCCGGATGCTGAGCGGCGATCTCACATCCGTGACCACCGACCGGATCGACGCGGCGTGCGACGAGGCGATCAGGCTCTCCTCCGTGTACGTGGTGGGCGACCCGTGGCCGGCGGAGGTACGGAATCTGCTGGCGTACGTGCTGGTGGGACGGCATCGATGGGACGAGGCGCTGGAACAGTTCCGGCTGATCGGCCCGTACGCGACGTCGTTCCCGTGGACGTCGCTGACCGACGATCCGCTCGGTCAGTTCCTGGAAACACGCGACGGCGTACGCCTCCAGGTGGCCTCCGGGATGCCCTTGTGGAACCGGACAGACGGAGGGCGTCCCCGCGGCCATTACGCTTGAGCGTTGTGACCACCGCACATCTCCCTCTCTTCCCGCTGAACGCGGTGCTGTTCCCGGGCCTCGTGATGCCCCTGAACATCTTCGAGGAGCGGTATCGCGCCATGATGCGCGAGCTGCTCAAGACCGACGAGTCCGAACCGCGACGCTTCGTCGTGGTCGCCATCCGCGACGGGCACGAAGTCGCGCCGACCGCCTCCGGGATGCCCGACCCCACGGCCCTGCGGGAACGCGGGCCTTCGGCGGGCTTCGGCTCCGAACCCCTCAAGGCCTTCCACCCGGTGGGCTGCGTCGCCGACGCGACCACCGTCCGCGAACGCCCGGACGGCAGCTTCGAGGTCCTGGCCACCGGCACCAGCCGGGTCCGGCTGCTCTCCGTCGACACCGGCGGGCCCTATCTGACCGCCGAGGTCGAGGATCTGGCGGAGGACTCGGGCGAGGGCGCCGGAACACTCGCCGAGGTCGTCCTGCGCGCCTTCCGCGGCTACCAGAAACGGCTGGCGGGCGCGCGTGAGCGGTCGCTGTCGACCAGCGACAACCTGCCCGACGAACCGTCCGTGGTCTCGTACCTGGTGGCCGCGGCGGCCGTCCTGGACACCTCGGCGAAGCAGGGGCTGCTGGAGGCACCGGACACCGTGACGCGCCTGCGGGAGGAGCTGAAGCTCCTGCGGGCCGAGACGGCGGTCATCCGGCATCTGCCGTCACTGCCGGCCGTGGACCTCACGCTGAAGCCCACCAGCCCCAACTAGGTCCTGTCCGCACCCTCTTACGGCCACTCGACCCACGCGAGGAACACATCCCTTGGCGAAGAAGCAGGCGAAGAAGGCCGCGGGCGGCACACCGGCCACGGTCGCGCTGACGGCGGCGAAGGCCGCGTTCACCCTGCACGCGTACGAGCACGACCCGGCGGCGCCCTCGTACGGCGAGGAGGCGGCGGAGGCGCTGGGGGTGTCGGCGGACCGGGTGTTCAAGACGCTGGTCGCCGACGTCGACGGTGAACTGACCGTGGCGGTCGTCCCGGTGTCCGGCTCGCTGGACCTGAAGGCGCTGGCCGCCGCCGTGGGCGGCAAGCGGGCGACGATGGCGGACCCGGCGGCGGCGGAGCGCACCACGGGCTACGTACGCGGCGGCATCTCGCCGCTGGGGCAGCGCAAGCGGCTCCGTACGGTGCTCGACTCCTCGGCGCGGGCCCACCCGACGGTCTGTGTCTCGGCGGGCCGCCGCGGCCTGGAGGTGGAGCTGTCCCCGTCGGACCTGGCCGCGCTGACGTCGGCGACGCTGGCCCCGATCGCGCGGGCCTGACACCAAACGCTCCGGGGCGGTCCCGCCCCGTCAGTGCCCCTCGCCGGGCCCGTCCTGCCGGTCGGCGGGAAGGTACGGCGCCCCGAACGGCACCCACTCGGGCTCCGGATCGCGCGGCCCGAACAGCGCCGTCAGCGCCAGGTGCACGAGCATCGCCGCCACCGGCCACGCCAGCAGCGAGCCGCGCGCGTTCAGCTCCAGCGGGGCGTCGAACGTCGCGCCCTGCCCCACGGCGCGCGCCTGTGTCACCACGTCGTCCGGGCCCAGCCCCCATCCGAGCAGCCAGGCCAGCCCCGACGCGAGCAGCCCGCCCAGCGCCAGCCCCACGACCAGCGGGACACCGCCGCGCCGGCGGAACAAGAAGACCAGGGCGGCACTGAGCGCGCCGAATCCCAGGGCCAGCAGCACGAACGTGCCGTCGGCGCCGATCGCCTCCTCGCCCTCCGTGTCCTTCAGGAACACGGCCGAGTCACCGGCGATGAGCGGCACCCGGGGAGACAGCCAGAGCCAGAGCAGTCCGAGCAGGACACCGGAGAGGGCCACGGCGACCGTCACGACGGCCGCCTGCTTCACCTCGGTCCTGGTGTCGGTCCCGTCCGCCGCCTGGACGGCGTGGGCCGCGGTCGATCCCGCTCCCTGCGGTTTCTGCCAGGGGTCGTGGTTCGGCGGCTGGTGGGGCGGCGTCAGGGGTGCTGTCACCCCGCCATCGTGCCAGGCCGGCCACGGCCGTGCCTCATCGGACCGCCGCACGCCGGTACGCCCACGTCGCCACGGCCAGCGAGACGACACCGACGGCCGCGCAGACCGCCAGGTCGAGGGCGACGGTCGGCCAGTCGGGATGGCTGTCGAAGCTGCGGGCCAGGGCCTCCACGCCGTACGTGGACGGCAGCAGATCCCGGGCGTAGGTGATCGGCCCCGGCAGCCGGTCGGCCGGCAGCACCCCCAGCAGGAGCGCGGCGGACATGCCGAGCTGCCCGAGCAGCGTGGCCAGTTCCTGGCGTGGGGCGAGCAGCCCCAGCGCCGCGCCGAGACCGGCGAGCGCCGCGCCGGAGAGCGGGATCACGGCGACCAGCACCCAGAGATGGGTGAGGGGCAGATCGAAGAGCAGACTGCCGGTCACGGCGGTCACGGCCGTTCCCGGCACGGTGAACGAGGCGTACGCGCCGGCCGCGCCCAGCACCACGGCGGCGGGCGGCACGGGCAGCGTCGCGTAGTGGTCGAGGCCGCCGGTCGCCCGGAGCTGACCGAAGTACTGCGCGAGCAGATTGAGCGCGACGAAGGCCACGACGAGCACGCTCGACCCGGCCACCACGGCCCGCGCCTCGGCGCCGCCGTCCACGACACCACGCATCAGGATCATGATCCCGACGGACTGGAAGGTCGCGACGAACAGCAGCGGGATCCGGGCGACGCGCGCCCGCGACAACTGCGCGCGGTACACGGCGGCGAGCGAGGGCAGCAGCCGCGCACGGGTCGCCAGCGGCGCGGGCGCCCCGTCGGCCCGGTCCGTTGCGACACGGGTGTCCGGGACTGTCCGGCTCTTCCCGGAGACGGCCTCCGCGGGCACGATGCTCACCTGGCGCTGCTCCTGTTCGTTGCGGACGGACGGCTGCGGGCGCGGCCCATCGGGTACGGCGCCAACCGGGACCAGCGTGTCATACGCCCCGAACGCGCCGAACTCCCCATAGGGACAGGGCTCTCACCGGCGGCGACGGCGCCGCGAACCGGAAGCCCGGCGCCGAAGGGGAAGGTGCCGCGAGCCGCGCCGAAGGACGCGAGGGCTGGAGGCAGTGCGGCAACGCGAACCGGAACGGTCACGCCAACGGGCGCTGGGACAGCGACGCGTGCCCGAACGACAACGCGAGCCGAAAGCCCGGCGCCGAAGGGGAAGGCGCCGCGAGGCGGAAAGGCGACGACGACGAGCGCGGCGGCGCGAGCCGGAACGGCTGCGACGACGCCGACACCGACCCCGTGAGAAGACCCCACCACCCGCGCCGGGACCGCGGCGCGGCCCCCGGTGGCGACCGGGGCGGGGTTCGGAGCCGTAAATCCGGAGTCTTGTGGCCGCACGGGGCCGCGCGCGGCCGGGGCGCGAACCGTCATGCCTTCACCAGCCCCTGCACCTGCCCGCCGAGCGCCAGATAGACGTCCTCCAGGCTCGGTGTGGCCAGTGTGAAGTCGTCCAGCGCCGCGAAGGCGGCGCCGCCCGTCACCGCGGCGACGGCCGCCCGCGCCTCGTCGGGGGCCAGCCGCAGCACCCACCGGCGGCCCGACTCCTGCGCGGATCCGCGCAGCGCGGCGACCTCCGGGACGTCGAGCGGGGCGCGCTCGCGCCAGACGAGTTCCAGCCGGACCTCGCCCGCGACCTGCTCCTTGAGCCCGGACGGGGTGTCGCAGGCGATGACCTTGCCCCGGTCCAGCACGGCGACCCGGTCGAGGACCGTCTCGGCCTCGATGACGTTGTGGGTGACGAGCAGCACGGTCGCGCCGCGTTCCGCCCGGCGCCGGTCCACCGCCGCCCAGACGGCGCGCCTGGCGACCGGGTCCATGCCGGTGGTGGGCTCGTCCAGGACGAGTACGGGCCGCTCCCCCACCAGCGTGGCCGCGAAGCAGGCCATCCGCCGCTGGCCGCCGGAGAGCTTCTTCAGGGGGCGCCCGGCGAGTTCGGCGAGACCGAGTTCGGCGAGGACGGCGTCCCGCTCGGCGCGCGCCTCGCGCAGGCCCAGCCCGCGCAGCCGCCCCGTGGTCTCGGCGGCCAGGCCGACGGTCAACTCGTCGAGCGCGGAGGACTCCTGGCCCAGATAACCGATGAGACGGGAGGCACGCTCGGGGTGCCGCACCAGATCGTGTCCGAGGACGTCGACGCTGCCGGAATCGGGCCGCATGAGTCCGGTGAGCTGCCGTACGAGAGTGGACTTGCCCGCACCGTTGGGCCCGAGCAGGCCGAAGATCTCACCGCGCCGCACGTCCAGGGAGATGCCGTCGTTGGCGCGCACCTCGGGTGTGGCCGGGGCCCCACGCCTGCCGCGCGCGGCGGGGTACGTCTTGACCAGTTCCCGTACCGCGCACACCGTACTCACAAGCAACGAGCCTACGGGGTCGGCCTGCCCGGAACCTTTCGGGGGCCTCGCAGAACACCGGAGACACGGTCGAGGCACGTGGAGGCACGGCTCCGCCCGCCCGCGCGGCTCTCCCGGGCCCCGTCCCGCCGGACAGGACCTACTCCGTCGTGGCCGGGCGGTCCGCCGCCGCCCGCACGTCGATCTCGCGCCAGAAGCCCGCCCTGATCGCGTACCGGTCGTGCTCGTCGATCTGGTCGTCCTTGTGCGCCAGCAGCCCGAAGCGGGCCGCGTACCTCAGTACCTCGCCATCGATCCGGTGCGGGATCCGCGGATACATCGTGGACAGCTTCTGCACATGGGTCGCCTCGGGCAGCCGCTCCATCCAGCGCCGGGCGAAGACCTGGCCGACCTCGAAGGGGTCGCCGCCGACCGTCGTGATGTCCTCCTCGCGGTCGGCCCACCGCTGCTCGGCGCTGGTGAGCTGCGCGAGCGTGGGCAGCGACGCCGTCTCCGGCGGCTCCCCGAGCTGGCCTCCGCCGCCCGCGCGCTCGACCCAGCCACGGTCGGACGACCAGCGCAGCGTCGCGTTCGCCGGCGGGGGCGCCGCCTGCGGTCCGGGCGCGCGCAGGGCGGCCAGGTCCTTGGGGGTGGGGACACCCTTGCCGCCGGGGGGCGTGGGATGCGCGGCCCCGGGGCCGTGCTCGTGCCCCGGCGCGTGCTCGGTGGCGGGCGGCGCCGTCCCGTTGCGCGCGGACGTGGCCTGTGCCTCGGCCGCACGCTCGGCGGACGCGGCGAGCGCCGATTCGGGCAGCGGCGCGGAGAGAATGGCCGCGATCTCGGGGCGGGGCACCGGCGGCGGCGCGCACACACCGCCGAAGTCCTTGGCGCGTACGGCCTTGGTGATCCAGGCCCGGTCCAGCACCCGGCGTTCGTCCGCCTCGGCCACCAGGTCCTCGGACTGGTTGTAGTCGCCGTCCGCCGCCTGCACCGCCCACAGATGCACGGCGACGCCGTGCTCCTTGGCGGACATCAGGCCGGGCAGCAGATCGCCGTCCCCGGTCACCAGGACCACGTCCGAGCAGGCGCGGTTCCGGGCCAGCTCCGTGAGTTCGGCGTGCATCGCCGCGTCGACGCCCTTCTGCGCCCAGCGCCCGTCGCTGCGCGTCAGAGCGCCGAGCCGGACGGTGACACGTGACATGACGCGCAGCCGCCGGTGCTCGGGCTGCGGCACCCGGTCGGGTGCACCGTCGAACCAGTAGATACGGAGCAGCGGCTGCTCCGTATCGGCCTCGGCGCGTTCGCGCAGACCCTGGATGAGGGCGGCGTGGTCGACGGTGATGCGTGAGCGGGCCGGTTCTCCGGCGAGGAGGCTCGCGGCGGCGCCCAGCAGATAACCGGCGTCCACCAGGACGACGCAGCGGTCCACGTGTTCCACCCTCTTTCGGGAACGTCGGGATCGGAAGTTACTACGGGTTTTCCTTCGAGTCTGCCCGACCGCAACAGGCTTAACGGCCGGAACTGGATCATCGGCGTGGCGTACCCCTCAGGGCTACCCCCAGGAAGGCCATAACTATGGCCCGTTACAGACAGCGATGATCCAAAATGCGGTGAGTCACGGCATATGTGAATCTGGTCGCGGCCCTGGCCCCAACATCCTCCAGGAGGCAGCACCATGGCCAAGAACAAGAACCGTGACCGCGGCAAGCACCAGGACCGTTCGACCACCGAGCGTGGCTCGGAGCAGTCCTCGTCCTCCTCGTCGGACGCCAAGGCCGAGCAGATACAGCAGCAGGTCACGCCGTCCGAGGTCGCCCACAAGGGCCGTCAGAAGCGTTTCGGCCACAACTGACGCGGTCGGCCGCACATGACATGAGGGGCACGTCCGGTTTCCCGGGCGTGCCCCTCTGGTCCGTGTGAACCCCTGTCGGCTATCCGGCCAGGCAGGACGGCCCGAGCAGCACCTTCAAGTCGCCGAAGAGCGCCGGGTCGGGCTGGACCCGGTGCCGGTCGAGCCGCAGGACCGTGGTCTTGCGCGCGCCCTGGAGTTTGATCCGTACCTCGGAGTTGCCCCGGTGGTGGCTGAGGATCTCGCCGAGCCTGCTGACCATGGGCGGGGTGAGCTTCACGGTCGGGATGGTGATGGTGACCGGCGCGTTGGTCCCGGCGGACGACAGGTCGGGCACCTGGAGCTCCATCGCGACGAGGCGCGGGATGTCCTCGCGCTTGTCGAGCCGCCCCTTGACGAAGACAACGGTGTCCTCGACCAGTTGGGTCGAGACGAGTTGGTACGTCGCGGGGAAGAACATGCACTCGATCGAGCCCGCCAGGTCCTCCACGGTGGCGATCGCCCACGCGTTGCCCTGCTTGGTCATCTTCCGCTGGAGCCCGGAGATGATGCCGCCGATCGTCACGACCGCGCCGTCCGAGTGCTCACCCCCGGTGAGCTGCGAGATGGCCGCGTCCGACTTGTCGGACAGCACGTGCTCGATACCGAACAACGGGTGGTCGGAGACGTACAGACCGAGCATCTCCCGCTCCTGCGCGAGCAGATACGACTTGTCCCACTCGATGTCGGAGAATTCCACATCGAGCCCGAAGCCCGGCTCGGAGGAGGCGTCGTCCCCGTCGCCCATGCCGCCGAAGAGGTCGAACTGCCCCTCCGCCTCCTTGCGCTTGACCTGCACCACGTTGTCGATCATCGGCTCGTGGTGGGCGACCAGCCCCTTACGGGTGTGGCCCATCTCGTCGAAGGCGCCCGCCTTGATGAGTGATTCGACGGTGCGCTTGTTGCAGACGACCGCCTCGACCTTGTCGAGGAAGTCGGGGAACGTGGCGTACTTCCCCTTCGCCTTGCGCGAGCGGATGATCGAATCCACCACGTTCGTACCGACGTTACGCACCGCCGTCAGCCCGAACAGAATCACGTCGTCGCCCTGCGCGGCGAAATTCGCCACCGACTCGTTCACGTTCGGCGGGAGCACCTTGATACCCATACGACGGCACTCGTTGAGATAGACCGCCGACTTGTCCTTGTCGTCCTTCACCGAGGTCAGCAGCGCCGCCATGTACTCGGCGGGGTAATTCGCCTTGAGATAGGCGGTCCAGTAGGTGACGAGCCCGTACGCGGAGGAGTGCGCCTTGTTGAACGCGTATCCCGCGAACGGGACCAGCACGTCCCAGAGCGCCTTGATGGCCTCGTCCGAGAAGTTGTTCTTCTTGGCGCCGGCCTGGAACAGGACGAAATTCTTCGCCAGTTCGTCGGCCTTCTTCTTGCCCATCACGCGGCGGAGGATGTCCGCCTCGCCGAGTGAGTAACCGGCGATGATCTGCGCGGCCTTCTGCACCTGCTCCTGGTACACGATCAGGCCGTGGGTGAGACCGAGGACCTCCTTGAGGGGCTCCTCAAGCTCCGGGTGGATCGGGGTGATCTCCTGCTGCCCGTTCTTGCGCAGCGCGTAGTTCGTGTGCGAGTTCATGCCCATCGGGCCCGGCCGGTACAGGGCCGACACGGCGGAAATGTCCTCGAAGTTGTCGGGCTTCATCAGCCGCAGCAGCGAACGCATCGGGCCGCCGTCGAACTGGAAGACGCCGAGCGTGTCACCCCGGCAGAGCAGTTCGTACGTCTTGGGGTCGTCCAGCGGAAGGGACAGCAGGTCGAGTTCGACGCCCTTGTTGGCCTTCACCATCTTGACGGCGTCGTCCATGATGGTCAGATTTCGCAGACCCAGGAAGTCCATCTTCAGCAGGCCGAGCGATTCGCACTGCGGATAGTCCCACTGCGTGATGGTGACGCCGTCGGTGTGCCTGACCCAGACCGGCACATGGTCCGTGATCGTCTCGCTGGACATGATCACACCGGCCGCGTGCACACCCATCTGCCGGACCAGGCCCTCGACACCCTTCGCGGTGTCGATGACCTTCTTCACGTCCGCCTCGTTCTCGTACATCCCCCGGATCTCGCCCGCCTCGCTGTAGCGCGGGTGCTTGGGGTCGGTGATGCCGTTGAGGTCGATGCCCTTGCCGAGGACATCGGCCGGCATCGCCTTCGTGAGCCGGTCACCCATCGCGTACGGGTAACCCAGCACACGGGCCGAGTCCTTGATGGCGTTCTTCGCCTTGATCTTTCCGTACGTGCCGATCATGGCGACCTTGTCGGCGCCGTACTTCTCGGTCACATACCGGATGACCTCACCGCGCCGGCGCTCGTCGAAGTCGATGTCGACATCCGGCATGGAGATGCGCTCGGGGTTGAGGAACCGCTCGAAGATCAGGCCGTGTTCGATGGGGTCGAGGTCGGTGATGCCCATCGCGTACGAGACGATCGAGCCGGCCGCGGAGCCTCGGCCGGGGCCGACGGCGATGCCGTTGTTCTTGGCCCACATGATGAAGTCCGCGACGACCAGGAAGTACCCCGGGAACCCCATCTCGATGATGATGCCCATCTCGTACTCGACCTGCTTGAGACGGTCTTCCGGGATGCCTCCGGGGAAACGCCTGTCCATCCCCCGCATGGTCTCCTCGCGGAACCAGGTGACCTCGGTGAAGCCGTCGGGGATGTCGAACTTCGGCATCAGGTTCCGCTCCTGGAACCAGCCCTCCGTATCGATCTGCTGCGCCACCAGAAGGGTGTTCGCACACCCCTCCTGCCACGCGTCCGACGAATCGATCGCATACATCTCGTCCGTCGACTTCAGGTAATAACCCGTCCCGTCGAACCGGAACCGGTCCGGATCCGACAGATTCTTACCCGTCTGAATACACAACAGCGCATCATGCGCCGTCGCCTCATTCGCATACGTGTAATGCGAGTCGTTCGTCACCAGCGGCGGAATCCCCAGCTTCTTCCCCACCTCCAGCAGACCGTCCCGCACCCGCCGCTCGATCTCGATCCCGTGATCCATCAACTCCAGGAAATACCGGTCCTTGCCGAAGATGTCCTGGTAGTCCGAAGCCGCCTGCACCGCCTCGTCGAACTGCCCCAGCCTGAGCCGCGTCTGCAACTCACCCGACGGACACCCCGTGGAGGCGATCAGACCCTCCGACCACTTCGCGATCGTCTCCCGGTCCATCCGCGGCCACTTCGTCAGCCACCCCTCCGCATACGCGTCGGAAGACAGCCGGAAGAGATTGTGCAGCCCCGTCTTGTTCGCAGCCCAGATCGTCTTGTGCGTATAACCACCCGAACCCGAAACGTCATCACGCTTCTGATGCGGCTGCCCCCACTGCACCTTCCGCTTGTTACGCCGCGACTCCGGCGCCACATACGCCTCGATACCGATGATCGGCGTCACATCCGCCTTCTTCGCCTGATGGAAGAAGTCGTACGCACCATGGAGATTCCCGTGGTCCGTCATCGCGATATGAGACATCCCCATCTCATTGCACGCCTTGAACATGTCCCCCAACCGCGCCGCACCGTCCAGCAGCGAGTACTGGGTGTGGACATGCAAGTGCGTGAACGGCGGCTTGGTCACGGCTGAGGCCTCCAGCGAAACGAGCGGACGAGCGAGGGGTGCCCTGGGGGGGGACAGCGTCGAAGTCTACGACCGCCCACTGACAATCCGAGCGAGGTCCGGCGATGTCCCGGCCACCCCGGATCGGGGTGTGCGAACCTCCCTGTCGACGAGCGCGGGACGGGCACGCACCGGTACGTTCGTGCGTTGCGAGTACTGACGGCGTCGTCGGCCCCCCGGCGGGTGGCGTGTCGGTCCGTCAGCCCCTTTCGTCATGCCCCAGGAGGCACCACCGATGTCGGTCCCGCGCCCGGTCGAAGCCGCTGACCAGCAGCGAGGGGAGGAGATCCTCGCCGTGTTCGGCACCGCCTTCGGTGCGCTGCTCGCCGCCGACCCGGCGGCCTTCCAGGTCAAATTCCGCAAGATGGCCGCCTCCGCCTTCGCCTTCTACCGAGGCACCGCGTGCCTGTTCTACAACGACCTGGAGCGGGAGCAGCACGGCGGACCGTATCTGGACGAGCGCACCGGCCGGGTCTGGATCCACGGTGACCTGCACGCCGAGAACTTCGGCACGTACATGGACGCGAACGGCCGGCTGATCTTCAACGTCAACGACTTCGACGAGGCCTATGTAGGACCCTTCACCTGGGACCTCAAGCGCCTCGCCGCCTCGCTGGCGCTGATCGGCTACACGAAGGCCCTCAGCGACGAGCAGATCAGCGAGCTGGTCCGGATCTACGCCGCCGCCTACCGGGAGCGGATCCACGCGCTGGCCACGGGCGCCAAGAACGACGAGGTGCCGCCGTTCACGCTGGACACGGCCGACGGCCCGCTCCTGGACGCGCTGCGCGACGCCCGCTCGCTGACCCGCTTCGCCCTGCTCGACTCGATGACCGAGATCCGTGACTTCGAGCGCCGCTTCGCCCCCGGCGGCGGCTCCATCGAGCTGGACGCGGCCACCCGCTACAAGGTCCTCGCGGCCTTCGACGGCTATCTGGAGACCCTGCCGGAGTCCAGCCTGACCCGACCCGACTCCTACCGGGTGAAGGACGTGGTGGGGCGGCGCGGCATCGGCATCGGTTCGGCCGGTCTGCCCTCGTACAACATCCTGCTGGAGGGCAACAGCGACGCCCTGGAGAACGACGTCGTGATCTACCTCAAGCAGGCGCAGACCCCCGCGGTCTCCCGGCACATCACCGACGAACGGGTGCGCGGCTACTTCCAGCACGAGGGCCATCGCACGGTCATCTCGCAGCGCGCGCTCCAGGCGCACGCCGACCCGTGGCTCGGCTGGACCGAGCTGGACGGCGCGGGCCAGCTGGTCGCCGAGGTCTCCCCGTACGCGGTCGATCTCGACTGGTCGGACCTCGACGACCCGGCCGAGATCGCCGCGGTCGTCGCCGACCTCGGCCGGGCGACGGCCACGATGCACGGCGCGGCGGACGACGAGAGCGGCCACTCGCTGGTGCCCTTCTCCACGGAGCGGGCCATCGACGCGGCGATCGCCGCCGACGAGGAGGGCTTCTCGGAGCTGTTGGTGGAGTTCGCGCACAGCTACGGGGCGCGGGCCCGTGCGGACCACCAGATCTTCGTGGACCTCTTCCGCAACGGGCAGCTCGGCGGCAACTGACCCGGCCCGGTCCGGCCCCTGCCGACCCGGCCTGATCCGACCCCGGCCACGGGGACCTTAAGGACCCCTTACAGGCTCCCGTGGCACACTCGGCGACAATGGACATATCAGCGGCACGGCTCAGGGCGCTGCGGGCGGCACTGTTCACGGCACTGGCCGTGACGCTGTCCGCCGGCTCCCATGTGCTCCTGTCGCGGGCCCCGCTGCCGCTGTCCGTCGTCGCCGTCCTGTGCGCCGTGGTGTTCCCGGTCTCCTACGCCCTCGCGGGCCGCGAGCGGGGCTACTGGCGCATCGCGGCCCTGCTCGTCCCGCTCGAACTGGCCGCGGACACGATCTTCACCACCGGCCAGAACGTCTGTTACGGACCCGCCGGCGGCCCCGTCGCGGGTTCGCTGCGCTCCGTCGGCTTCGACGTCCTGTGCGGCGGCAGCCTCGGCTCCCCGCTGCCCGGTGTCTCGTCGGTGGCCTCGCCCGAGAGCGCGGCGGCCACCCTGGTCGGCTCCCCCGACCCCGCGCTCCCATGGCTGCTGCTCGCCACGCACGTCGCGATCGGTCTGCTCGCCGCGCTATGGCTGCGCCGGGGCGAGGCCGCGCTGGCGGGCGTGGTGCGGGCCGTCGCCGGATTCGCCTTCCGGCCGCTGCTGGTCGCGGTCGCCGTGGCCGGTACGGTCCGCCGTACCGTACGGCGCTTCCCGCGCCCCACCGGCCTCCCGCGCGCCTCCCGTACGCGCCTGTTTGCCCACTCCGTCGGACGACGGGGACCACCGCGCTCGGCCCTTCTCCCGGCCTAGCACGACGTCGGCGGCCTCTTCCGGCCGCCGCCGGTCCCCCGCGCGGCGGCGCACCCGTATCCGCGCCCGCGCGTCTCGTTCGACCCCACACGGAGTGACCCACCATGAGCGCACGCAACAGCAACGCCAACAAGGCAGCCGCCCGCGAGCGGCTGCGCGAGGAGCGCGAGCGGCAGGCGAAGAAGGACCGGGCCCGCCGCCAGGTCGTCGTCGCCGGATCCACCGTCGCGATCCTCGCGATCGCCGGCGGTGTCGGCTTCGCCGTCGTCCAGGCGAACAAGCCCTCGCACTGGGAGGCGGCCAAGGACGTGAAGGCCGTCACCGCCCCGAAGAACACCTCGGGCACGAACGGCACGACCGTCGTCATCGGCAAGCCCGAGGCGAAGAAGACCCTTGAGCTGTACGAGGACTCCCGCTGCCCGATCTGCGCGACCTTCGAGCAGAAGGTCGGCGCCACGATCCAGCAGGACGTCGACGCGGGCAAGTACAAGATCAAGTACATCGGCGCCACGTTCATCGACAACTCGGACAACGGCGAGGGCTCGAAGAACGCGCTGTCCGCGCTGGGCGCCGCGCTCGACGTGAGCCCCGAGGCGTTCACGGAGTACAAGACCGCGCTCTACTCGGCGCAGCACCACCCGACCGAGAGCGACGACAAGTTCGCCGACGACGGCGCCCTGCTCAAGATCGCCGACTCGGTGGACGCGCTCAAGGGGAACGCCGAGTTCAGGAAGAACGTGGAGAACGGAACGTTCGACGCCTGGGCGATGAAGATGTCGGCCACGTTCGACAGCAGCAGCGTGGAGGGCACCCCGACGCTCCGGATGGACGGAAAGACGGTCACGGCGGAGGGCAGCGAGAACGCCCCGCAGACGGTCCCGGAGTACACCGCGGCGATCAGCAAGGCGCTCGCGGGGTGACGGCACGGGGTCACCGCCGGGCAACCAGCGGGTAACAGCGTGCGGGCCGGCCCGCGTCGGCCCGTACGCTGATCCACATGACCGGGGGCGCGGAGAACAGGATCATCGACGGGCGTTTCGAGCTGCTGGAGCGGCTCGGCAGCGGGGGTATGGGCACGGTGTGGCGGGCGCGCGACGCCGTGCTCCACCGCGAGGTGGCGCTGAAGGAAGTGCGGTCCCCGGACGCCGCGACGGCCGCCGCCACTCCCCGCAGTGGACATGTGCTGCGTGAGCGAGTCCTGCGCGAGGCACGGGCGTTGGCGAGGATCAGCCATCCGCATGTGGTGACGATCCATCACATCGTGGACGTGGGGCCGCATCCGTGGATCGTCATGGAACTGCTGCCCGGCGACACGCTCCAGGACAGGCTCGCGCGGAGCGCCCTGACCCTCGTGGAGGCGGCCGGGATCGGCCGCCAGGTGCTGTCCGCGCTGCGGGCCGCCCACGCCGTCGGCATCCAGCACCGCGACGTGAAACCGTCCAACGTCATGCTGCGCGCGGACGGCGGCGCGGTCCTCACCGACTTCGGCATCGCGGCCCTCCAGGGCTCCACCTCGCTCACGGCGACCGGCGAACTGGTCGGCTCGCCCGAGTACTTCGCCCCGGAGCGCATCCGGGGCCACGACGACGACCCGGCGTCCGACCTGTGGTCGCTGGGGGTGATGCTGTACGTCTGTGTGGAGGGCGTCAGCCCGCTGCGGCGCGCCACGACCCTGGCGACGCTCGCCGCCGTACTGGACGAACCCGTCCCGCCGCCCGTACGGTCCGGGCCGCTCGCCTCCGTGCTGAACGCGCTGCTGGTACGGGACCCTGCGGCGCGGCCCGACGCCGCGCGGCTGGATCTGATGCTGGCCCAGGTCGAGTCGGGCACGACGCCGGAGTGGGCGTGGGTGACCGTCACGGAGGACACACCGCCTCCGTCCCCGGTTCCGGCCCCGACCACGGTCTCGGCCCCGCCTCCGGGATCGATACCCGCGACCGTACGGTCGGACGGTCCCGAGCGGCGCGGCGGCCGTGCGCCGGTCGTCGTCGCCGCCGTGGCCGTGGCCGTCGCGCTGGTGGCGGCGACCGCGCTGGTCTTCGCCCTCCGGGACGATCCGGGCTCGCCGACGGCGGGGAAGACGGGCGGGACGGGCAGCGCCTCTCCCACGGATTCCGCGCCGTCCGCGAGCCCTGACGGAGAGTCGCCCTCGGCGGCAGCGGAGACGGACACCAACCCTGACAACAGCAACAACAACAACGACGACGACGGCACCCCGTCGAGCGACGACCTGACCGGCAACTGGGTCGCGCAGCTCGCCTCCACGGAGAAGTCCGCGGGCGCCGCCGCCCGCGAGAAGCAGGCGAACGCGCTCCGCGACAAGGGCATCACCAACGCCCGGTACCTGGACAGCGACAATCACGCCTCGCTGAAATCGGGCTACTGGATGTTCTACGTCTCCGGCTTCGGCAGCGGCTCGCACGCCGTCGACTGGTGCCGCACCCGCGGCTTCGACTCGAACAGCACCTGCGTCGGCCGCTACATCAGCGACGAGGCGAACGACCGGCAGTATCTGTGCAGCCCGGCGCCCGGCGGCGGCACCAAGGGCCGCTGCACCCGCGACTGAGCGACCGACGCGGCCGGGCTACCGGGCGGCTGAAGGACCGAGTGGCTGAAGGACCGGGCGCCTACGCCAGGTCGTCCAAAGACTCGACGAAGGCCAGCCCGGTGCGCCAGGTCTGCTCGGCGGCCGACTCGTCGTAGTCCGGGAGGTCCGGGTCGGTGTAGAGGTGCCCGGGGCCCTGATAGCGGTAGATCTCCACGTCCGCCCCGATCTCCCGCATCCGCAGATACCAGGCGGTCAGCCAGTCGTGCGGCTCGGACACGTCCGGGTCGGCGACATGCAGCTGTACGGGCAGGTCGTCGACCGACGCGTTCGCCGCGATGTCCGACGTGCCGTGCATCAGCAGCAGCCCGCGGGCCTTCGCGTCCCCCAGCGCCAGCGTCTGCGCGACCGATCCTCCGAAGGAGAATCCCGCGTACACCAGACCGCGCTCCGAGTACGGCGCCACGGCGAGTACGGCGCGCCTCAGCAGTTCGTCGGAGCCGATCTTGTCCTTCAGCGCCCTGCCCTCCTCGGCGGTCTCGACGGTTTGGCCCTCGAAGAGGTCGGGCACGTGCACGTGGTGTCCGGCAGCGCGGAGCCGTTCGGCCCCCGCGTGCACCGCCGGGCGGAGCCCGTAGACCGAATGAAAGAGAACGACGTCCATCCGCCCATCCTGTCAGGTGGGCCCCCTCGTCCGAATCCGGAGCCATGGAGAACGTACTGCGACCGTTGACCGTGCTGGGTGGCGCGGTCGTCCTCACGCTGCTGCTCGGCTGGGTCGTCGACCTGGCGCTGCGCCGCGCGGACGCCCGGCACCCGGAAACCCCACTGTGGGGACTGCTGCGACGCTGCCGGCTGCCGCTCCAGGTCGTCCTCCTGACCGCACTGCTGCGTGCCACGTACCGTGAGACCGGCTGGTGGATCGTCGTCGACCACCAGTCCGGCATCGGCCGGCTGCTGACGCTGATCCTGATCGCCGCCGGTGCCTGGCTGGTCGTCCACATCGCGTCGGCCGTCGTGGAGTCGACGTACGCGCGCTACGCGACGTCGGCCCGCGACCGGGCGAAGCTCCGCCGGGTCCGTACGCAGGTGACGTTGATCATGCGCATCGTGACCGCCGTGGTCGTGGTGGTGGCGGTCGCGGCGATCCTGCTCACGTTCCCCAGCATGCGGACGATCGGTACGTCCATGCTGGCCTCCGCGGGCATCATCGGCATCGTCGCCGGTGTCGCCGCGCAGTCCACCCTCGGTAATCTCTTCGCCGGCTTCCAGATCGCCTTCGGCGACATGGTGCGGATCGGCGACACGGTCGTGGTGGACGGCGAGTGGGGTGTGGTCGAGGAGGTGACGCTCACGTTCCTGGCGGTACGGACGTGGGACGAGCGCCGGATCACGATGCCGGTGTCGTACTTCACGAGCAAGCCGTTCGAGAACTGGTCGCGCGGCGGTGTCCAGATGACCGGCACCGTCTTCCTCCAGCTCGACCACTCGGCCCCCGTCAGGCTGATGCGCGAGAAGCTGCACGAGATCCTCCAGGACTGCGCGGCCTGGGACGGCCGGGACTGGAGTCTGGCCGTCACCGACACCACCCCGAGCACCATCGAGGTGCGGGCCGTCGTCACGGCGAAGGACGCGGACGACATCTGGACGGCGCGCTGCACGGTCCGGGAGCAGCTGATCGGCTGGCTGGCGGACGAACATCCGTACGCGCTGCCGCGGATCGCGACCACGCAGGCGGCCGTACTCCCCGTCCAGGGGAAGAACGGCGCCGTGGGGCACGCGGGAGCGCACCACGAGCCCGACCCGGCGGTGACGGAGAACGCGGACGGAGACCCGCGCACCGGCCGCGGCTGACGGAGACCCGCGCCACCGGGCCCCTGCCCGGGGAGCGGCCTCAGCGCATGCTGTTTACGTCCAGGTACCTGAGCACCCGGTCCACCACTTCCGGGTTCGCGTTCGGTTCGCTGCGCGCCGACAGGACCTCGTGCCGGGCGGCCGACATCATCTCGCGCTGGATCCGTTGCAGGGTCTTGACGCGTTGGCTGCGCTTGGCGAACCAGTCGCGCCGCTCGTCGTCGACCACGTCCGGGCTGATCCTCGCGCCGATGTCGAACGCCCCGCGCGCCAGGCGTTCGCTCAGCTCCTCGGGCAGTTCCTCGACCTCTTCGATCTCCTTGAGGCGGCGCTTGGCGGCCCTGGCGGCGCGTACGGCCAGTTCGTGCTCGAACCCGCGCTCGGCGTCGATGTCGGCGCTCACGCCGAGACGTTTCACCAGCCACGGCAGGGTGAGTCCCTGGAAGACGAGCGTCGTCATGATGACGGCGAAGGCGATGAAGATGATCTCCTCGCGGCCGGGGAAGGGCGTCCCGTCGTCGGTCTCCAGCGGGATGGCCAGCGCCAGCGCGACCGAGGCGACCCCGCGCATCCCGGCCCACCACATGATGACGGTCTCCCGCCAGCTGACCGGGATCTCCTCGTCGTAGTCCCGGAGTTTGTGCAGCCGTTTGGTGACCCAGACCGCGGGGAGCAGCCACAGCAGCCGTACGCCGACGACGACCCCGACGACGACGGACGACCAGCCGAGCGTCTCCCCGAGATGGCCGTCCGCGGTGCCGAAGGCGTTGTGCAGTTCGAGCCCGATGAGCCCGAAGGCGATGCCCGTGACGAGGAAGTCGACGACCTCCCAGAAGGTGTTCCCGGCGAGCCGTCCCATCACGTCGTCCGCGTCCGCCGAGTGCTCGGCCAGGAAGAGGGCGGTGGTCAGTACGGCGAGGACGCCGGAGCCGTGCAGCTCCTCGGCGAGTACGTAGCTGACGAACGGCACCAGCAGAGTCAGGCCGACCTGGAGGGGCGCGTCGCCGAGCAGCGCCATGAGCTTGTTGGAGAGCCAGCCGAGCACGACGCCCACGACGACCGCGACCACGGCGGAGAGCACCAGCGTCCCGGCCGCGCTCGGCCAGGAGAAGGTGCCGCTGACCACGGCGGCGATGGCCACGTGGTAGAGCACGATCGCCGTGACGTCGTTGAACAGGCCCTCGCCCTCCAGGATGGAGACGAGCCGCCGGGGCAGTCCCAGGGATCCGGCGACGGCGGTCGCGGCGACCGGGTCGGGTGGTGCGACGAGCGCCCCGAGCACGAACGCGGCGGCGAGCGGCAGTCCGGGGACGACGGAGTTGGCCACGGTCGCCACCGCCGCCATCGTGACGAAGACCAGGGCCACCGCGAGCAGGAAGATCGGCCGCAGATTGGCGGTGAACTGCCGCCAGGAGGTGCGCTGTACGGCCGCGTACAGCAGGGGCGGCAGCACCAGCGGAAGGATGAGGTCGGGCGGCACCTCGACGTTCGGCACGAAGGGCAGCAGCGCCAGGACGATCCCGAGGAGGGTCATCAGCACAGGCGACGGCAGATTGAGCCGCTCCCCGAGTGGCACCGTCACCACGGCGCCCAGCAACAGCACGAGCAGCAGCGCCAATTGGGCCACGGTGCGCCCTCCGAGAGTCCAGAGCCCTGACGATCAAGGCTTCTCAACCCTGCCACGCGCGCCGCTGAAACCCGTCGAGGCGCTGCTCCTCGCGGCCCGCATCCGGACCGCGAGGAGACGTTTCGGGGGTGCGCCGCCCGTAAGAGTTACTCGCGGATCCGGTCCCGGATCCAGACTCCGGCCTCCTTGAGCACGCCGGTGCCCGACCACTTGCCGGCGTTGCAGGAGCCCTCCTTGAAGACCGCTCCGGAGCGGTGGTCGTCGGAGTAGTTCCAGTTGGTCCAGGAGATGTTCTTCCGCTTCATCAGGTCGAGGAAGCGCTGCGACTGGCCGAAGTCGTTGGCGCCCTCGCCCGCGTAGTTCTGGGTGCCGAACTCGGTGACGAAGACGGGCAGTCGGTCCGACGCCCGGTCGAGCGCGGCGAGGTACTCGTCGCGGTGGGACGCGGCGTAGAAGTGGAACGTGTACATGATGTTGGAGGCGTTGACGGGGTTGTTCACGACCTCCTTCTCGTCGGCGCCGTCGGAGACGCCGAACGAGGACCAGGCGCGGGTGCCGACGAGGACGACTGCGTCCGGGTCCTGGGCCCGGATGACGGGGATGATCTTCTCGGCGTACGACTTGACGGTCCCCCAGCTCACGTCGGAGGGCTCGTTGGCGATCTCGTAGAGGACGCCGGGGCTGTCCTTGTACTTCTTCGCCATGGCGGTGAAGAAGGTCTTCGCCCGTTCAAGGTTGAAGTTGGGGTCGCCGGGGCTGAGCATGTGCCAGTCGATCACCGCGTACATACCGCGCCTGTGCGCGCCGTCCACGAACTTCTGGGCGAGGGAGGTGAAGCGCTGCGGGTCGGTCTCGTAGCCGCCCTCCTGGACGTACGTGGAGACGCGCAGCACGTCGGCCCGCCACTCGTTGGCGAGGACGTCGAGCGAGCCGTCGGTGACGCACTGGGAGTACCACTGGGTGCCGTGCGTGCTCATGCCGCGCAGCTGGACGGCCTGGCCCTGGCTGTTGCAGAGGCGGGTGCCGCAGACCCTGAGCTGGCCGTTCTCACTGATGGGGGAGGCGACGCCGGCGGGTGCCGCGGTGCCGGTGGGAGCGGTGGCGGCGCCCGCTCTCATCGGGGACAGCATGGCGGTGACGATACCGAGCGCGGAGACGGCGAGGAGTGCCTTGCGGCCGCGCCGACCTCGGGAATGGGGCGCGCGGGGCGGGTGGGAGGTGGCGTGCTGGGGCATGGGGTGGTGCTCCCTTCGGGTGGGGTCCGGTACGGGAGATCAACTGTCAGAGGCATGACAGCAAGTGAGTGAAAGTTAAGGTTGTTTCCAATCACCGTCAAGAGTGTTGGGAAAGTTTCCTAACGATTGCTGCGCGAGGACCGCCCGAGATCGCCCGGTTGCCCCTGAACCCCCCATGTGACCGTCGCCGCGGCCACCGCACGGCCCGCTACAGCACGCGCCGCATACCCCGGTGCGGGATCCCCACGGACTCGTACTCCGCGCCGTACGCCTCGTAGCCCAGGCGCTCGTAGAAGCCGAGCGCCCGCGTCTGCGCGTGCAGTTCCACCGCCAGCAGACCGCGCTCGCGCGCCAGGTCCTCCACGGCCCGCACCAGCGCGGCGCCGATCCCGAGGCCGCGCGCCTCCTCGGCCACCGCGAGCCGGCCGAGCGAGCCGACCGTAAGGTCACCGCCGGTCCGGTCCGCCGCCTCCGGGCCGTACAGCAGCCTCGACGTACCGAGCGGCAGCCCGTCGCCGCGCACCGCGAGCACATGCTCGGCGGCGGCGTCCAGGGCGTCGTGGGAGTCGAACTCAAGGTCCTCGGGGACGTGTTGCTCCACGACGAACACCCGCCGGCGGACCGCGAAGCACGCCTCACGGTCGGCCTCGCCCGCGGCGGAGCGGATCTCGTACGCCGCCGCCCCGTCCCCGGCGCCGCCGAGCCGGGGGCCGACCCCGGTCTCCCCCGCGCTCACGCGTTGCTCTCGGCCCGTACCTTGTCCAGCGCGCTCTGGAGATCGTCCGGATACGTGCTCTCGAACTCCACCCACCGGCCGTCCGACGGGTGCTCGAAGCCCAGCTTCATCGCGTGCAGCCACTGGCGGGTCAGCCCCAGCCGCTTGGCCAGCGTCGGGTCGGCGCCGTACGTCAGGTCGCCGACGCACGGGTGGCGGTGGGCTGCCATGTGCACCCGGATCTGGTGCGTACGGCCCGTCTCCAGCTTGATGTCCAGCAGCGAGGCGGAGCGGAAGGCCTCGATCAGGTCGTAGTGCGTGACCGACGGCTTGCCCTCGGCGGTCACGGCGAACTTGTAGTCGTGGTTCGGGTGCCGCCCGATGGGAGCGTCGATCGTGCCGCTCATCGGGTCCGGATGTCCCTGCACCAGCGCGTGGTAGCGCTTGTCGACGATCCGTTCCTTGAACTGCGCCTTGAGCGAGGTGTACGCGCGCTCCGACTTGGCCACCGCCATCAGCCCGGACGTGCCGACGTCCAGCCGGTGCACGACGCCCTGCCGCTCGGCGGCGCCGGAGGTCGAGACGCGGTAACCGGCGGCGGCCAGACCGCCGATGACGGTCGTACCCGTCCAGCCGGGGCTCGGGTGCGCGGCCACGCCGACCGGCTTGACGACAACGACGATGTCGTCGTCGTCGTACACGATCTCCATGCCCTCGACCGGCTCCGCCACGACCCGCACCGGGGCGACGGGCTCCGGCATCTCCACTTCCAGCCAGGCGCCGCCGCGCACCCGTTCGGACTTGGCGACCACAGCCCCGTCGACCTGCACCTTCCCGGCGGCGGCCAGCTCGGCCGCCTTCGTACGGGAGAACCCGAACATACGGGCGATGGCGGCGTCGACGCGCTCACCCTCGAGGCCATCGGGAACGGGCAGGGTGCGGATATCGGGAACGGTGCTCACCCGTCGAGTATGCCTTGCCCGCACCGCCCGACCGCCCACGGAGAGCGCCCACGGGCCCGGAACGGCCCGCGGACGGCGTGCGGGCGCCGGTTCAGTCGCGGTGGACGGTCCCGTCGGGGTCGAGGCCGCGGAAGGACAGGATCACGATCAGGAAACCGCCGCAGACGATCGCGGAGTCGGCGAGATTGAACACCGCGAAGTTCGCCGGCGCGATGAAGTCCACGACGGCGCCCTTGAACACCCCCGGCTCGCGGAAGATCCGGTCGGTGAGATTGCCGAGCGCCCCGCCGAGCAGCAGACCGAGCGCGAACGCCCACGGCCCGCTGTAGAGCTTGCGGGCCAGTCGCGCGATCACCACGATCACGGTCGCCGCGACGAACGTGAAGAAGACGGTGTACGCCTCGCCGATACCGAAGGCCGCCCCCGCGTTGCGCACCGCCTCGAACTTCAGCAGATCGCCGATGACCTCGATGGGCTCGTGGTGCTCCAGTTTCGCCACCACGAGCATCTTGCTGCCGAGGTCGAGCAGGTAGGCGACCAGTGCCACGGAGAACAGCGCGACGATCTTGCGCCTCCCCCGGACCGGCTCGGCGGGAGCCGCGCCCTCGTCGTCAAGATCCGGCGTTCCGATGACGCGCTCCGCCTCTGCCACGTGTGTCCCTCAAGTTAGATCCCGATTAGCGTCGAGGGTACGGCACACGCGTACGGTCTCAGCCTCGCCTTTCCTGCTTCTGCTTGTCCTCGACACACAGCGTGGCCCGCGGGAACGCCTGCATTCTGGCCTTGCCGATCGGCTTGCCGCAGACCTCGCAGAGGCCGTACGTACCGGCGTCCAGGCGCAGCAGCGCACGCTCCGTCTGCTCGACCATCTCGCGCGCGTTCGCCGCGAGGGACATCTCGTGCTCCCGCGTGATGTTCTTGGTCCCGGTGTCGGCGTCGTCGTCGCCCGCGCCGTCGCCGGAGTCCCGCATCAGCCCGGCGAGCGCCTGCTCCGACGACGAGATCTCGGCGTTCAGCCGGGCCGCCTCGCTCTCCAGGCCGGCCCGCGCCTCAGCGACCTCCTCCTCCGTCCAGGGGTCCTCGCCCGGCCTCACGGCGAGCCCTCCGGGGGGTGTGGTGCCGCGCGCCGGGGACACCGCGGTGGCCGTACCGCCCGCGGCCGCCGCTGCCCTCTTACTCGCTGTCTTCTTCGCTGCCACCGTCTTGGCTCCCGTCTGTTCCGCGGCCTCGGCCGCCCCCTCGGCCGCGGACGCGGCCCTTTTCGCGGTCTTCTCGGCGGCAACCTTCTTGGGAGGCGCCGTCTTCCTGGCCGCGGTCTTCTTCGCAGGTGCCTGGTGCTCCGGCTCGGCCGCGGCGGTCTCCTCCGCGGCCGGTGCGTGCGTAGCCGGTGTCTGTCGCTCCGGTGCCTTCGTCGCCGACGTCTTCTTCGCAGCCGTCTTCTTGGCGGCTGTCTTCTTGGCGGCTGTCTTCTTGGCCGTTTCCTTCTTCTCAGCCGCTTTCCTGGCCGCTGTCTTCTTCGCGGCGGTCTTCTTCGCCACCATGCCGCGGCCCCTTCACATTTTGTGATCTTGCACGCGAGTCGTGCTGGGACGATAAATCGACACCAGCCACGCGGCAACGGGGCACGCCGCCGGTGAGACCCGCCTCCGCCGGTGACAAGGCGAGCCTCCATCCGTTGTGCCCAGCTCCCCGCCGGGTAATCCGCCCCGGGGGCGGCTCGGGGAAGTCCGCGGGCCCCGCCGGACCCATTCGGGTCAGCGGCGGCGCCGTACGCCGCACAGGCCCCGCTCCCGCCCCGTGACACCTTTCCGGGGCCCTCGCGCCGGCCCCGGAAAAACGGTCGGCCGCCCCTGTCACGGCCCCGTACACTGGGCCGAGCGAGAGGCGTGGATGGGGACGAGTAGCTCCGAGAGCGGCCATGAGCGACCCGGGGACGGTGCGAGCCCGGGGGCAGGGCGCGGAGTGAAGCATCACCCCGGAGCCGCCGGAAGAAAGCCCTGGCAGTACGCGGGGCCGTAGACCCGGCAGCGCGACCCCAATGAGGGGGCCGAGGGCGGCGACGCCCGGGGCCAAGGAGGGTGGTACCGCGGGAGCCGGAGGCTCTCGTCCCTCCGACGGAGACGCCGCAGATCCGTTGGAGGAGTTTCATCCATGACGCCACCGCTGTACAGCCAGGTACCCGCCCAGGTCGACCTGCCCGCCCTCGAGCACGCCGTGCTCGACTTCTGGCGTGAGAACAAGGTCTTCGACAAGACCCTGGCGCAGTCCGAGGGCCGCCCGGAGTGGGTCTTCTACGAAGGCCCGCCCACCGCCAACGGCATGCCCGGCGCCCATCACATCGAGGCCCGCGTCTTCAAGGACGTCTTCCCGCGCTTCCGTACGATGCGCGGCTACCACGTCGCCCGCAAGGCCGGCTGGGACTGCCACGGCCTGCCGGTGGAGATCGCCGTCGAGAAGGAGTTGGGCTTCACCGGCAAGCAGGACATCGAGAAGTACGGCATCGCCGAGTTCAACGAGAAGTGCCGCGAGTCGGTGACCCGGCACACCGGCGCCTTCTCGGAGCTGACGACCCGCATGGGTTACTGGGTCGATCTGGACGACGCCTACCAGACGATGAACCCCGAGTACATCGAATCCGTCTGGTGGTCGCTGAAGGAGATCTTCGACAAGGGCCTGCTCGTCCAGGACCACCGGGTCGCCCCGTGGTGCCCGCGTGACCAGACGAGCCTCTCGGACCACGAGCTGGCGCAGGGTTACGAGACGATCGTCGACCCGTCCGTCTTCGTCCGCTTCCCGCTGACCTCCGGCCCGCTGGCGGGCGAGGCCGCCCTCCTCGTCTGGACGACGACACCCTGGACCCTGGTGTCCAACACGGCGGTCGCCGCCCACCCCGACGTCACGTACGTCGTCGCGACGAACGGCACGGAGAAGCTCGTCGTCGCCGAACCGCTGGTGGAGAAGGCGCTCGGCGAGGACGGCTGGGAGCTGACCGGCGAGCGGTTCACGGGCCGCGAGATGGAGCGCTGGACGTACGAGCGTCCGTTCTCCCTCGTCGAGTTCCCCGAGGGCTCCCAGGCGCACTACGTCGTCAACGCGGAGTACGTGACGACGGAGGACGGTACGGGCCTGGTCCACCAGTCCCCCGCGTTCGGCGCGGACGACCTCGTGGTCTGCCGGGCGTACGGCCTCCCGGTGGTGAACCCGGTCCGTCCCGACGGCACCTTCGAGCAGGACGTGCCGCTCGTCGGCGGCGTCTTCTTCAAGAAGGCCGACGAAGCGCTCACCGCCGATCTGGAGGCGCGCGGGCTGCTGTTCCGGCACGTGCCGTACGAGCACAGCTATCCGCACTGCTGGCGCTGCCACACGGCGCTGCTGTACTACGCGCAGCCGTCCTGGTACATCCGTACGACCGCCGTCAAGGACCGCCTCCTCGAGGAGAACGAGAAGACCAACTGGTTCCCCGACTCGGTCAAGCACGGCCGGTACGGCGACTGGCTGAACAACAACGTCGACTGGTCCCTGTCCCGCAACCGCTACTGGGGCACGCCGCTGCCCATCTGGCACTGCGAGGACGGGCACCTCACCTGCGTGGGCTCGCGCGCCGAACTGACCGAGCTGAGCGGCGCGGACCAGTCGTCGCTCGACCCGCACCGCCCGTTCATCGACGCGGTCACCTTCCCCTGCCCGACCTGCGGGCAGACGGCGACGCGCGTCCCCGAGGTCATCGACGCCTGGTACGACTCCGGCTCGATGCCGTTCGCGCAGTGGGGATACCCGTACAAGAACAAGGACCTCTTCGAGAAGCGCTACCCCGCGCAGTTCATCTCCGAGGCCATCGACCAGACGCGCGGCTGGTTCTACACGCTGATGGCCGTCGGCACGCTCGTCTTCGACAGGTCGAGCTACGAGAACGTGGTCTGCCTCGGGCACATCCTCGCCGAGGACGGCCGGAAGATGTCCAAGCACCTGGGCAACATCCTTCAGCCGATCCCGCTGATGGACAAGCACGGCGCGGACGCGGTGCGATGGTTCATGGCGGCGGGCGGCTCGCCGTGGGCGGCGCGTCGGGTCGGTGACACGACCATCCAGGAGGTCGTCCGCAAGACGCTGCTGACGTACTGGAACACGGTCGCCTTCCAGGCGCTGTACGCACGCACGTCGGGCTGGGCCCCCTCCGCGGCCGACCCGGCGCCGGCCGAGCGGCCCGTGCTCGACCGCTGGCTGCTGAGCGAGCTGCACGCGCTGGTCGACCAGAGCACGCGCGCGATGGAGGCGTACGACACACAGCGGGTCGGCAAGCTGCTGTCCGCGTTCGTCGACGACCTGTCCAACTGGTACGTACGCCGCTCACGCCGCCGCTTCTGGCAGGGCGACAAGGCGGCCCTGCGTACGCTCCACGAGGTCGTCGAGACGGTCACCCGCCTGATGGCCCCCCTCACCCCGTTCATCACGGAGCGGGTCTGGCAGGACATGATCGTCCCGGTCACGCCCGACGCTCCGGAGTCCGTGCACCTCTCGACGTGGCCCGAGCCGGATCTGTCGGCGATCGACCCGACGCTGTCCCGGCAGATGACGCTGGTACGGCGGCTGGTCGAGCTGGGCCGCGCGACACGGGCCGAGTCGGGCGTGAAGACGCGCCAGCCGCTGTCGCGGGCGCTGGTCGCGGCGTCGGGCTTCGAGACGCTGTCGCCGGAGCTGCGCGCGCAGATCACGGAGGAGCTGAACGTCTCGTCACTGGCGTCGCTCTCGGAGGTCGGCGGCTCGCTCGTCGACACGACGGCGAAGGCGAACTTCCGGGCGCTGGGCAAGCGGTTCGGCAAGGGCGTGCAGGCGGTGGCGAAGGCGGTCGCCGACACGGACGCGGCGGCGCTGTCCGCGGCGCTGCGGGACGGGACGGCGTCGGTCACGGTCGACGGCGAACCGGTCTCCCTGGCACCGGACGAGGTGATCATCACCGAGACGCCCCGCGAGGGCTGGTCGGTCGCGTCGGACTCGGGCGCGACGGTGGCGCTGGACCTGGAGATCACCCCGGAGCTGCGCCTGGCGGGCCTGGCCCGCGACGCGATCCGTCTGATCCAGGAGGCCCGCAAGAACAGCGGCCTGGACGTCGCGGACCGCATCGCCGTCCGCTGGACGACCACGACGGACGAGACGCGCGCGGCCCTGACGACCCACACGCCGCTGATCTCCGACGAGGTCCTGGCCCTGACCTTCGAACCGGGCGCCCCGGACGCGACGTTCGGCCCGGCGTTCACGGACGAGGGCCTGTCGCTGACGTTCCACCTGCGCAAGGTCTGACGGCGGGGGCGGGGTGGGGGGCCGGGTCCGCTGCGCGGAGCGGTCCCCTCCCCGCCCCTTCCCGAAACCGGGGGCACCGCCCCCGGACCCCCAACTGCCGTGCGACGGCAAGCAGTCCCGCCCGGCCCGGCGGCGCCGACCGCACGAGCCACCCCACAGCGGCAAACAGCCACGGCGTCCCGGAACCCTGCGGGGCCGGCACCTGACCGCCGCGTAGCGCGTGCCGCAAGACACCAACCGCCGCGCAGCGGCAAACAGTCACGGCGCACCGGCCCCGGCCGGGGGGCGAAGCCACCGGTCCGCGCCCAACCACCGGCTACAGAAACCGGGAACCGGCCGCACCAACCGCCGCGCAGCGGCGTACCGCAGGGGGTCCGGGGGCTTGCCCCCGGTTTCGGGAAGGGGCGGGGAGGGGATCCGGCCTCGCGCGAGCGAAAAAGGGCCGGGCCCGGGGAAATCCCCGGGCCCGGCCCTTCAGCCTGCCGACGGCTGCGCGCGACTCTCGCGCCCAGCGCCCGTCAGTTGTCGTCCTCGTCGATCAGGAACCCGCGCATCGGCGACGGAGCCTGCTGCATCGGCTGCATGGGCTGCGGCGCCTGCGGCCGGACCGGTGCCATCGGCTGGGTCATCGCCGGGGACATCTGCTGCTGGTTCCCGTACGACGGTCCGCCCGACGACGGGCCGTGCCCGCCGCCCATGGACGGGTTGCCGCCCATGGTGTGCCCCATCGCGCCCGCACCGGCCGGTGCCATGGACGGCGACGGCGGCAGTGAGGCCGCGGCCGGCGTACGCGGCGGGGCCAGCGAATCGTCGGCCTGGGTCTCCAACTGGCGCAGCTGGCTCTCCAGGTAGGACTTCAGCCGGGTCCGGTACTCGCGCTCGAAGCCGCGCAGGTCTTCGACCTTGCGCTCAAGCGTCGCGCGCGCGGACTCCAGGGAGCCCATCGCCACGCGGTGCTTCTCCTGCGCGTCCCGCTCAAGGGCGTCCGCCTTCGCACGGGCGTCCCGCTCCAGACCCTCGGCGCGGCTGCGCGCCTCACCGACGATCTTGTTGGCCTCGGAACGGGCCTCCGCGATCGCCTGGTCGGCGGTCTGCTGGGCGAGCGAGAGCACACGCGCGGCGCTGTCGCCGCCGGGTCCGCCCTGACCGGGCTGCGGGCCGTGCCCCATGGGGCCGCCCATCGGTCCACCCATGGGTCCGCCCTGCATCTGCCCCTGCATCTGGCCCTGCATAGGACCACCCTGCATCTGGCCCTGCATGGGGCCGCCCTGCATGGGACCGGGACCGTGCTGACCCTGCGGGCCGGGGCCGTGGCCGGGGTGTCCACCCGGGCCGGGGCCGTGTCCGCCGGGGCCGGCGGGAAGCTGCGGGGGCCCACCCGGCAGCTGCGGCTGGCCCATCTGCGGGGGCTGCTGCTGCTGGACGGGAGGTCCTGATATGGCGGCGGGGACAGGGGCACCCGGCCGCTCCTGCTGCTCGGGAGGCTTGCGCATCCCTTGCTGCTGTTGCTGCTGCTGGTTCTGCGCGGCGGCACGCGTCGCGGCGGCCAGCTTGGCGCGCAGGTCCTCGTTCTCACGAAGCAGGCGCGTCAGTTCGGCCTCGACCTCGTCTAGGAAGGCATCGACCTCGTCCTCGTCGTAGCCTTCGCGGAGGCGGACGGTCGTGAACTGCTTGTTCCGCACGTCCTCGGGGGTCAACGGCATCTCTTCTTCACCTCTACGTAGTCGTCGGCAGTCGGCAAGACCGTATCGTTCACATTGCCCTCGCAAGGCCGCTGACGACCTGGATGAGGATGTACACGATGATCATCAGAACGAAGAAGGACAGGTCGAGTGCCACGCCCCCGAGACGCAGCGGCGGAATGAACCGCCGCAGAAGCTTGAGCGGTGGATCGGTGACAGTGTAGGTGGCCTCCAGAACGACCACCATTGCCTTGCCGGGCTGCCATGAGCGGGCGAATTGGAAGACATAATCCATGACCAGCCGGAAGATCAGCACGATGAGGAAGCACACCAGCGCGATGTAGACCACCTGTAGCGCAACGCTCATCCCGCGCTTCCCTCTCCCCTGGTTTCTCTGGTTCCGGCCTCGCGGCCGGGTCGTTCCCGGTGTCGTGTCTCAGCTCTGGTTGAAGAACCCGCCCTCTGCGATACGGGCCTTGTCCTCCGCCGTGACGTCGACGTTAGCAGGCGACAACAGGAACACCTTCTGCGTCACTCGCTCAATGCTGCCATGGAGACCGAAGACAAGTCCCGCGGCAAAGTCGACAAGTCGCTTCGCATCGGTGTCGTCCATCTCCGTCAGATTCATGATCACCGGGGTGCCCTCACGGAAGTGTTCCCCGATGGTACGGGCCTCGTTGTAGGTCCGCGGGTGCAATGTGGTGATGCGGTACGGCTCTCGCTCGGACACGACCTTGGGCATGATCACTGGTGCGTTCTTCTCCAGGCTGGGGCGTTCAGGTGTGATGGATGCCACGGGGGCGATTCGGGCAGGACGTCCGCTTTCTGCCGCTACCGGCACCGGCTGACGCTCCCGTTCTCGCTGCGGGGGCGGCTGCACCACTCGTACCGGTTCGTCCCGTTCGACCTGGTGCACCGGCTGGTGGCGCCGGTGTTCACGCTCGGGTTCGGGCTCGGGTTCGAAGTCGTCATCGGGGTCGAAACCCCGGCCGTCGTACCCATCGTCCTCCACGAGGCCGAGGTAGACCGCCATCTTGCGCATCGCGCCGGCCATGCTCTGAGTCCTCCGCTCTGTGGTGGATCGGCCTCGTCACCAAGTGCCCTCGATCCACTCGGTCATCCACTTTTCGGTGGAAATGACCATATTTTCTGCTGTGGTCCGACTTGCTTCGCGACGTTACCCGAGCCGGGGGCGGACTCCGAGTACCGCCGTACCGACGCGCACATGTGTCGCTCCGGCCGCCACGGCTGCTTCGAGGTCCGCACTCATCCCTGCTGACACCATGTTCGCAGCAGGATGGTCCGCGCGCAGCAGGGATGACAATTCCAGCAGGCGCTCGAACGCGGCCTGTTGGCGATCCGCGTACGGCCCGGCGAGAGGCGCTACGGTCATCAGACCGTCCAGCCGCAGCCCCGGCGCCTCGGCCAGCGCGGTCGCCAACTCCTCGACTCCGTCCGGGGCTACGCCGCCGCGTTCACCGCGCGCACCCGAATCGGCGTCGAGCGCGACCTGGATCAGGGCACCGACCTCACGCTCCGCGCGCACCGCGGCGGCGGACAACGCCGAGACCAGCTTGAGCCGGTCGACGGACTGCACGACATCGGCGTAACCGACCACGGAACGGACTTTGTTGGTCTGCAACTGACCCACGAAGTGCCACGTCAGTGACAGATCCGCGCACGCGGCGGCTTTGGGCGCCGCGTCCTGGTCACGGTTCTCGGCGACGTGCCGCACCCCGAGTTCACTCAGCAGCCGGACGTCGCTCGCGGGGTAGGTCTTGGTGACCACGATCAGGGTCACTTCGTCCCGATTCCGACCGGCCGACGCACAGGCGGAGGCGATACGGGCCTCCACCTTGTGAAGATTTTCGGCGAGTTCGCTCGCGCGGTCCGTCATGACGCTCCCAGCCAGACATATCCGGCGAGCCGACCGGTGGTGCGGTCGCGGCGGTACGAGAAGTGGTCGGCGGACTCGACGGTGCAGATGTCCGAGCGGTGCCGGTCCCCGACCCCGAGTGCGGCGAGCTGCGCGTGCACCCCGGCGGTGACGTCGACGGCGGGGGTGCCCCAACTCGTCTCGGACCAGGACTCCGGTACGGATCGCGCGACTTCGGCCCGCATGGCTTCGGGGACCTCGTAACAGCGTCCGCAGACGGCGGGTCCGGTCCGGGCGGTGATACGGGCGGGATCGGCGCCCCGTGCGACCATCGCCTCGACGACGGCCGGGACGACTCCCGCGACCAGTCCGGGGCGTCCGGCGTGCGCGGCGGCGGCGACTCCCGCCATCGGGTCGGCCAGCAGGACCGGGACGCAGTCGGCGGTGAGTACGGCGAGGGCGAGGCCGCGGCGGGTGGTGACCACGGCGTCGACCGCCGGGATCTCGTCCGACTCACGGGATCCCCAGGGTCCTTCGACGACGGCGACGTCGCAGCCGTGCACCTGGTTCATCCAGACGACCCGCGCCGCGTCGAGCCCGAGGGACTCGGCGGCGGTGGTCCGGTTGGCGCGTACGGCGGCGGGGTCGTCACCGACCGCGCCGCCGAGATTGAGCTGCTCGTACGGAGCGGCGCTCACTCCGCCCCACCGGTCGGTGAAGGCGAAATGGGCGCCGCTCTCAGAGATCAAAGCGTCGTACTGTCCTATCACTTCAAGAAGTCCGGAACATCCAGCTCTTCGGCCTGGGGGTCCTGGTAGGGACGGGCCGGCGGGACGTGCGGCGGCGAAACCGGCGGCAGGTGCGTGTCGTTGACCGCCGGTACCGGCTCGGGTACGGGCACCTCGTCGCGCGAGGGGACCGTACCGAGTCCGCCCGCGGGGCGGCCCGAGTCGGACTCGGGGGCCGAGGCGCGGTACGACGGCTGGTCGTCCCGCTTGGCCGAGGTCAGTCCGGTCTCGCGCCGGGTCGGCGGCTGTCCGCCGTCGAAGCCGGCCGCGATCACGGTGACCCGTACCTCGTCACCGAGGGCGTCGTCGATGACGGCGCCGAAGATGATGTTCGCCTCGGGGTGCGCGGCCTCGCTCACCAGCTGCGCGGCCTCGTTGATCTCGAAGAGACCGAGGTCGGAGCCGCCGGAGATGGAGAGCAGCACGCCGCGCGCGCCGTCGATGGACGCTTCGAGGAGCGGCGAGGAGATCGCCATCTCCGCGGCGGCCACCGCGCGGTCGTCGCCGCGCGCCGAGCCGATTCCCATGAGGGCCGATCCGGCCTCGGACATCACGGACTTGACGTCGGCGAAGTCGAGGTTGATCAGACCGGGCGTGGTGATGAGGTCGGTGATGCCCTGGACACCCGAGAGCAGGACCTGGTCCGCGGACTTGAACGCGTCCAGGACGCTGACCTGACGGTCCGAGATGGACAGCAGGCGGTCGTTGGGGATGACGATGAGGGTGTCGACCTCTTCGCGGAGTTCGGCGATGCCGTCCTCCGCCTGGTTCGCGCGCCGCCGGCCCTCGAAGGTGAAGGGACGGGTGACGACGCCGATCGTGAGGGCGCCGAGCGAGCGGGCGATGTTGGCGACGACGGGGGCGCCGCCGGTGCCGGTTCCACCACCTTCGCCGGCGGTGACGAAGACCATGTCGGCCCCCTTGAGGACCTCCTCGATCTCCTCGCGGTGGTCCTCTGCCGCCTTGCGGCCGACTGCCGGGTTCGCTCCGGCGCCGAGGCCACGGGTGAGTTCGCGGCCGACGTCGAGTTTGACGTCGGCGTCGCTCATCAACAGGGCTTGTGCGTCGGTGTTGATCGCGATGAACTCGACGCCCTTGAGGCCGACCTCGATCATTCGGTTGATGGCATTGACACCACCGCCGCCGACACCGATGACCTTGATGACTGCGAGGTAGTTCTGCGGTGCTGCCACGTCGAAGGCCTCTCGCCTCGAGTTACGTGTCGCCGCTTCGCTGTTGTCGCGAGGCGACGACTGATGCCGATGGGACGGTCCGGACGCCGACCCGAACCCTAACCTTGAAGTTTAGGGTTACCAGAGTGTCTGCTTCTTGGACTCTTCCGAACAGGACACTAAGTCGACACGTGGCGCACGTTCAACGAACACGCCGAACCTCCCGTTTTTCTTTTCACCCTATGTGATCACGCACGGGACTGACCAACCAGGGTGCTGGTCAGCACATATACGCGTCAACTCCCCGATACGGAAGGGGCGGTGGGCGCACTCACATCGAAGTGCGCCGCCTTCGGAACTGCTTTCATGAGAGCGGTGAGAGCCCGCGCCTTCGCGGCGCCGTCCTCGCCGCTCCCCCACATCACCGTGCGCCCGCCGCTCAACTCCATCGAGATGGAGTCGTACGAACGGACCTTCACGACCTTGGTGTCCTCGGCGACTTCGGCCGGGAGTTCGTCCCGGACACGTACCGCTTCGGACATCAGACGGGCGGCTGTGAAGCGTCGCACACTCGGGGACTGATCCACCGTCAATTCCAGCAGCGGTACGCCCTTCGGGGCCTTCTCCACGGTGGCGAAACGCACGCCCCTCGCGTCCACTTCGATGAAGTTTGCGCCCTTTTCGATAAGCAGCGCGGGCTTTCGCTCAGTCACTTTCAGACCGATGCCGTTCGGCCATGACCGTGTCACATCCACCGAGTCGATACGCGGCAGCTTCTGTCGAAGTCGATGCTCAATCGCTTCCGTGTCGACGGAAATCAGCGGATCGGAGATCGGAACTGCCGCTACGGCTTCCACCTCGGCGGGCTTCAGCGCCTGAGTGCCCGAAGTCCGCACCTCCTCGACGCGCAGCCAGGGAGAACCGTAAAGCAGCCAGATTCCCCCGGCGCCGAGTGCGATCAACGAAGTGAGCAGAAGCAGAAAACGGCGTACGGGAAGCCGGAACCGACGGCCCGGGGGGCGGCCCGAACGGGCGCGGCCGGATTCCGACTCGGCACTTACCGCGCCTCGCTCGGCGGTCGTCGGTCCGGCCACTGACCCCTGCCTTCCTATGCCTGACGGCGCGCTGCGACCGCCTCGTACACCATGCCGACGAGCAGCTCGTCCGCGTCCCTGCGGCCGAACTCGGCGGCCGCGCGGGACATCTCGTACAGCCGGTGCGGATCGGACAGCACCGGCAGCACATGGCCCTGAACCCATTCGGGCGTCAGTTCGGCGTCGTCGACCAGCAGACCGCCGCCGGCCTTCACCACCGGCTGGGCGTTGAGCCGCTGTTCACCGTTGCCGACGGGCAGCGGTACGTAGGCGGCCGGGAGCCCGACGGCGGAGAGTTCGGCGACGGTCATCGCGCCGGCGCGGCAGAGCATCATGTCCGCCGCGGCGTAGGCGAGATCCATCCGGTCCACATACGGTACCGGGATATAGGGTGGCATTCCCGGCATGTTGTCCACGCGCGGCATTTCATTCTTCGGTCCGACCGCGTGCAGGATCTGGATCCCGGAGCGCTGGAGCAGCGGCGCGGCCTGCTGGACCACCTCATTGAGCCTGCGGGCGCCCTGCGAGCCGCCGGAGACCAGCAGCGTCGGCAGGTTGGGGTCGAGTCCGAAGGCGGCGCGCGCCTCGGGGCGCACCCGTGCCCGGTCGAGGGTGGCGATGGTGCGGCGCAGCGGGATGCCGATGTAGCGGGCGCCGCGCAGCTTGCTGTCCGGGGTGGAGACGGCGACGGCCGCCGCGTACCGCGAACCGATCTTGTTGGCGAGACCGGGACGGGCGTTGGCCTCGTGCACGACGATCGGCACCCCGAGCCGCTTGGCCGCGAGATAGCCGGGCAGCGCGACGTAGCCGCCGAAGCCGACGACGCAGTCCGCCTTCGTACGCTCCAGGATCTGCTCGGCCGCCTTGATGGTGCCGCGCAGCCGGCCGGGGACGGTGATCAGTTCAGGGGTGGGTTTGCGCGGCAGCGGGACGGCGGGGATGAGCGCCAGCTCGTACCCCCGCTCGGGTACCAGCCTGGTCTCGAGTCCGCGCTCCGTGCCCAGGGCCGTGATCCCCACGGTGGGGTCCTGCCTCCGCAGGGCGTCCGCGAGGGCGAGCGCGGGCTCGATGTGGCCGGCGGTCCCCCCACCGGCGAGTACGACATGCACCGAAATTCACCGCTCTCCGGACGGACGCTTCTTGACGCGCCGTCTCATCGTCTTCCATCTCACGCCGGGCCTTCGCATGGCCAGGGCCGCTTTCGCGGCGGGATCCTCTCGCGCGAACGCGATCAGCAGCCCGACAGCGAACATGGTCGGCAGCAGGGCTGAGCCTCCGTAGGAGAACAGCGGGAGCGGGACTCCGGCGATCGGCAGCAGGCCGAGCACCGCGCCGACGTTGACCACGGCCTGCGCCGTGATCCACGTGGTCACGCCTCCCGCCGCGTACCTCACGAAGGGGTCCTCCGTGCGTCCGGCCACGCGGATACCCGCATAGCCTAGAGCCGCGAACAGGGCGAGTACCGACAGCGTCCCCGCCAGACCCAGTTCCTCCCCGGTGATGGCGAAGATGAAGTCGGTGTGAGGTTCTGGGAGTTGACCCCATTTTTCCACACTCGCGCCGAGTCCGGAACCGAACCATCCGCCGGAGGCCAGCGCGTAGATGCCGTGCACGGCCTGCCAGCACTGGTCGCCCGGGCCGGGGTCCGTGGCGCCGATGCAGGCGAGCCTGGACATGCGGTTGGGGCTGGTCTTGATGAGGAAGACGCCGAGGGCGAGGGTGACGGCGAGCACACCGCCGAAGAGCCGGGTGGGCGCCCCCGCCAGCCACAGCAGTCCGAAGAGGATCGCGGCGAGGATGATCGCGGTGCCCATGTCGCCGCCGAGCATGATCAGACCGAGCAGCATGAAGGCGACCGGGACGAGCGGCACCAGCAGGTGTTTCCACTGGGTCAGCAGCCGCTTGTCCTGTTTGCGGGCGAGCAGATCGGCGCCCCACAGGATCAGCGCCAGCTTGCCGAACTCGCTGGGCTGGAGCTGGAAGGGACCGCCGAGGTAGATCCAGTTCTGGTTGCCGTTGACCGCGTGCCCTATCCCCGGGACCTGCACGAGGACCATCAGGAAGACGGCGCCGACGAGCAGCGGGTAGGACAGCGCGCGGTGCAGTTTGCCGGGCATCCGGGAGGCGATCAGCATGAGTCCGGCGCCGATGACCGCGGCCAGGAACTGTTTGCGGAAGAAATACGAGCCGGGCAGGGAGAGCTCAAGCGCCTTGATCATCGAGGCGCTGTAGACCATCACCAGACCGAGCGCGGTGAGCAGCAGCCCGGCGCCGAAGATCAGGTAATACGCCGTGAGGGGACGGTCCCAGGCGCGGCGGGCCCGCTCGTACATCCGCCGTACGCGATTGCCCCCGGGCGGGCGCGGCAGCCCGGCGCCGGAGCCGCCACGGGCGGCGGGAGGGCGTCGTACGGCCGCTCCGGGGGCCCGGCCACGCAGGGCGAGGCCGGCCAGCCGTGGCGACCGCGCGGGCCCCGTGACGACGCCCGCGGCCCCTCCCGGCAGGGCGAGGAGCGGCGGGGCGAAGGACGGTGCGGTGAACGACGGTGCGGCGGCGCGCAGCCGTCCGCGCACCGAAGGACGGGCGGGAGGCGGGGCATTGCCCGCGGTGTCGTCGGCCGGCATCTTCGCTGTCCCCTCCAGTCGTGCGCGCACGACCGGCCGGTGGAGGCTGTCGCGGCCCGCGCTCGCGGGGCTGTCGGCCGATCGGTCAGGCGTGCTCGGCGGCGAGTGCGCGGACGGCGTCCGCGAACGCCTCGCCCCGCTTGTTGTAGTTGACGAACATGTCCATCGAGGCACAGGCCGGGGCCATCAGGACGGTGTCCCCGGACTCCGCGAGGCGCGCCGCCGCACGGACCGCCGCCGACATCGCACCAGTGTCCGTCTGTTCGAGGTCCACGACCGGGACTTCGGGGGCGTGTCGCGTGAGGGCTTCGCGGATCAGCGCCCGGTCGCGGCCGATGAGGACCACGCCGCGCAGCCGCTTCGCGGACTTCTCGACCAGCTCGTCGAAGGACGCGCCCTTGGCGAGGCCGCCGGCAATCCAGACGATCGGGTCGTAGGCCGCCAGGGAGGCCTCGGCGGCGTGGGTGTTGGTGGCCTTGGAGTCGTCGATGTAGCTGACGTCCGCGACGTCAGCGACGTGTTCGATGCGGTGCGGGTCGGGGCGGAAGGCGCGCAGTCCGTCGCGTACGGCGGCGGGTGAGACACCGTAGGCGCGGGCGAGGGCCGCCGCCGCGAGGGCGTTGGCGATGTTGTGCGGGGCCGGCGGGTGGACGTCCGCGACCTCGGCCAGTTCCTGGGCCTGCTCGCTCCGGTTCTCGACGAAGGCGCGGTCGACCAGGAGGCCTTCCACGACGCCGAGTTGGGAGGGACCAGGGGTGCCGAGGGTGAAGCCGATGGCGCGGCAGCCCTCCTCGACGTCGGCCTCGCGCACCAGGTCCTCGGTCACCTTGTCGGCGACGTTGTAGACGCAGGCGACGGTGTTGCCCTCGTAGACACGGCCCTTGGCGGCGGTGTAAGCCTCCATGGAGCCGTGCCAGTCGAGGTGGTCGGGCGCGATGTTGAGGACGGCGGCGGAGTGCGCGCGCAGGCTCGGTGCCCAGTGCAACTGGTAGCTGGAGAGTTCGACGGCGAGGACGTCGTACTTCTCCCGGCCGTTGTCGTCGGGCAGCACCGCGTCGAGCAGCGAGACGCCGATGTTGCCGACGGCCTCGGTGCGCAGGCCGGCCGCCCGGAGGATCGCGGCGAGCATCCGGACGGTCGTGGTCTTGCCGTTGGTGCCGGTGACGGCCAGCCAGGGCGCGGCGTCGGGTCCCCTGAGCTGCCAGGCGAGTTCGACGTCTCCCCAGACCGGTACGCCGGCTTCGGCGGCGGCGAGGAAGAGGGGCTTGTCGGGCTGCCAGCCGGGGGCGGTGACGACGAGTTCGGTTCCCTCGGGGAGGGTCGCGCCGTCGCCGAGCCGTACGGTGACGCCCGTCCCGGCCAGTTCGGCGGCCTGGGTACGGGCGCGCTCGTCGTCGCCGTCGTTGACGACCGTGACCTCTGCGCCCAAATCCCGCAGGGTGCGGGCCGCCGGGATCCCGGAGACCCCGAGACCGGCGACGGTGACCCGCTTGCCCTGCCACCGGGCGTGGAGCCCGGCCGCCGCGTCGTCCGGCTGACGGCTCGTCACTTGTCGGCCGCCCAGCCCGCGTAGAAGAGTCCGAGTCCGACGATCACGCACATGCCCTGGATGATCCAGAAGCGGACCACGACAAGGACTTCGGACCACCCCTTCAGTTCGAAGTGGTGCTGGAGCGGGGCCATCCGGAAGACGCGCTTGCCGGTCAGCCGGAACGAACCGACCTGGATCACCACGGACATGGTGATGAGGGCGAAGAGGCCGCCGAGCAGGGCGATCAGGAGTTCGGTACGGGAGCAGATGGCGAGGCCCGCGAGGGCGCCGCCGAGAGCGAGCGAGCCGGTGTCGCCCATGAAGATCTTGGCGGGTGAGGTGTTCCACCACAGGAAGCCGAAGCAGGAGCCCATGAGGGCGGAGGCGACGACGGCGAGGTCGAGCGGATCTCGTACCTCGAAGCAGGCGTCGGGGTTGGTGAGCGTCAGCGCGTTGGCGCAGGACTCCTGGAACTGCCAGAGGCCGATGAACGTGTAGGCGCCGAAGACCATCACCGAGGCGCCGGTGGCCAGGCCGTCCAGACCGTCCGTCAGATTCACGCCGTTGGACATCGCGAGAATCATGAACAGCGCCCAGACCACGAACAGCACCGGTCCGATGGACCAGCCGAAGTCCGTGACGAAGGACAGCCTGGTGGAGGCGGGGGTGTTGCCGCGGAGGTCGGCGAACTGGAGCGAGAGCACCGCGAAGGCGATGCCGACGGTCAGCTGTCCGGCCATCTTCGCCTTGGCCCGCAGGCCCAGCGAACGCTGCTTGACGATCTTGATGTAGTCGTCGAGGAAACCGACCAGGCCCATTCCCGCCATCAGGAAGAGGACCAGCACACCGGAGAAGGTCGGAGGGGCACCGGTGATCAGCTTCGCCAGGGCGTAGGCGATCAGCGTGGCCAGGATGAAGGCGATACCACCCATGGTGGGTGTGCCCTGCTTGCTGCCGTGGCTGCGCGGGCCGTCGTCCCGGATGAACTGGCCGTAACCCTTGCGTGCCAGCAGCTTGATCAGCAGTGGCGTGCCGATCAGGGTCAGGAAGAGCCCGATGGCTCCCGCGAAGAGGATCTGCCTCATCGGCCGGAGACCTCGCCCTCGACTGCGTTCTCGAGCAGTGCCTGGGCGACCCGCTCCAGTCCGGCCGACCTCGAAGCCTTCACCAGCACGACGTCTCCCGAACGCAGTTCACTGCGCAACAGATCGACCGCCGCCTGCGCGTCGGACACGTGCACCGACTCCTCACCCCACGAACCCTCGTTGTAGGCGCCCAGTTGCAGCCAGGACGCTTCCCTGCCCCCGACTGCGACGAGCTTGCTGACGTTGAGCCGGACGGCGAGCCGTCCGACCGCGTCGTGCTCGGCGAGCGCCTCGTCACCGAGTTCGGCCATCGGGCCGAGCACCGCCCACGTGCGTCCACCGGTTTCCCTGGCGGCACCGCCCATGGCGACCAGCGCGCGGAGCGCTGCCCTCATGGAGTCGGGGTTCGCGTTGTAGGCGTCGTTGACGATCGTCACGCCGTCCGCGCGCTCGGTGACCTCCATACGCCAGCGGGAGAGGGTCTCCGCCTCGGAGAGCGCCAGGGCGATCTCGTCGACGGACATGCCCAACTCATGGGCGACGGCGGTCGCGGCGAGCGCGTTCGACACGTGATGCTCACCGTACAGCCGCAGCGTCAGGTCGCTGCACCCGGTGGGTGTTCGAAGGCGGAAGGAGGGTCTGCCGAGTCCGTCGATGTGCACGTTCTCTGCCCGTACGTCTGCTTCGTCGGACTCTCCGAACAGCACGACGCGCGCCTTGGTGCGGGATGCCATGGCGCGTACGAGAGGGTCGTCGGCGTTCAGGACGGCGATGCCGCCGTCCTCGGCGGACGGCAGGGACTCGACCATCTCGCCCTTTGCCCGGGCGATCTGCTCGCGTCCGCCGAACTCGCCGATGTGGGCGGTGCCGACGTTCAGCACGAGGCCGATCCTCGGTGGGACGAGGCCGGTGAGATAGCGGATGTCACCGATGTAGCGCGCGCCCATCTCCAGGACGAGGAAGCGGGTGTCCTCGGCGGCGCGCAGGGCGGTGAGCGGGAGTCCGATCTCGTTGTTGAGGTTTCCGTCGGGCCAGACGGTGGGGGCCTTGCGGCGCAGGAGTTGGGCGATGAGGTCCTTGGTGCTGGTCTTGCCCGACGATCCGGTGAGCGCGACGGTCGTGGCGCCGGTGCGCTCCACGACGGCGCGTGCGAGGGCGCCGAGGGCCTGCACGACGTCCTCGACGACGATGGCGGGGACTCCGACGGGCCGGACGGCCAGCACGGCGGTGGCGCCCGCCTCGACGGCGCGGCGGGCGTAGTCGTGGCCGTCGACGTTCTCGCCGGCGAAGGCGACGAAGAGGCTGCCGTCCGCGACCTGGCGGGAGTCGATGACGACGGGGCCGGTGACGTGGGCGTCCGGATCCGGTATGTCGTACGACTGCCCGCCGACGATGGTGGCGATCTCGGCGAGGGAGAGGGTGATCACGTGGACCGTCCGGCGAATGGAGGGCGGGTGATGGATGGGGACGCGTGCGCGGTGGGGGTCCGCTCGGGCGGCGGAGCAGAGGGCGGACAGTGGCCCGGACGGCGCGGGTCGCGGGCGGACGGTGGGGTGCGGGGCCGCGGGACGACGGGCCGAGGGGAGGGCGTCACCGCGGCGACCGGGCGACGGCGTCCGGCACCCGGCGCCGCCGTCCGGTCGCCGGACGGTCCCCTCATTCCCGACCGGTGCTCTCGGTCTCGTGGCGGCGGGAGCGTTCGATGGCCTCGCGCAGCACCTGACGGTCGTCGAAGGCGCGTACCACCCCGGCGATGTCCTGGCCCTGCTCGTGGCCCTTGCCGGCGATGAGGACGGTGTCGTCCTCGCCCGCCCTCGACACCACGGACGCGATGGCCGCCGCGCGGTCGGCGATGACCAGGACGTCGCCGCGCTCGTGGATCGGCACCTCGGCGGCGCCCGCGAGCATCGCGGCGAGGATCGCGAGCGGGTCCTCGGAGCGCGGGTTGTCCGAGGTCAGTACGGCGGTGTCGGCGAGCCGCGCCGCCGCCGCGCCCATCGAGGGGCGCTTGGACCGGTCGCGGTCGCCGCCGCAGCCCAGGACGATGTGCACCTTGCCCCGGGTGACCTTGCGCAGGGAGCGCAGCACCGACTCGACGGCGTCCGTCTTGTGGGCGTAGTCGACGACGGCGAGGTACGGCTGGCCGGCGTCGACCCGCTCCAGCCGGCCGGGGACGCCGGGGACGGCCGCGACGCCGTCGGCGGCGATCTGCGGATCGATTCCGGCCACGGCGAGGGTGACGACGGCGGCGAGGGTGTTGGCGACGTTGAACGGGCCGGGCAGCGGGGCCCGGGCGCGGATCCGCTCGCCCTTGGGGCTGACGACGGTGAAGACGCTGCCGTGCCAGCCGACCTCGACGTCCTCGGCGCGCCAGTCGGCGTCGGGGTGACCCTCGGCGGAGAAGGTCGTGATGGGTACGCCCGCCTCGTGGACGAGCCGACGGCCGTACTCGTCGTCGAAGTTCACCACGCCGACGCGGCTGCGCTCGGGGGTGAACAGGCGCGCCTTGGCCTGGAAGTAGTCCTCCATGCCGGAGTGGAACTCCATGTGCTCCGGGCTGAGGTTGTTGAAGACGGCGATGTCGAAAACACAGCCGTCGACCCGGCCGAGGACCAGGGCGTGGCTGGAAACCTCCATCGCGACGGAGTCCACGCCGCGCTCGCGCATGACGGCGAGGAGCGCCTGGAGGTCGGTGGCCTCGGGGGTGGTGCGCTCGGATTTGATGCGCTCGTCGCCGATGCGCATCTCGACGGTGCCGATGAGCCCGGTGTGGTGTCCGGCGCCGCGCAGTCCGCCCTCGACGAGATACGCCGTGGTGGTCTTGCCGGAGGTGCCGGTGATGCCGATCTGGAGGAGGTCGGCGCCGGGGTGGCCGTAGATCTCGGCGGCCAGTTCACCCATGCTGCCCCGTGGGTCGGGGGTCACCAGCACCGGCAGGCCGGTGGCGGCGGCGCGCTCGGCGCCCGCCGGGTCGGTCAGGATCGCCGCCGCGCCGAGGTCGGCCGCCTGCGCGGCGAAGTCGGCGCCGTGGAAGCGGGCACCGGGCAGGGCGGCGTACACGTCCCCGACGCGTACCGCTCGCGAGTCGTGGGTGATGCCGGTCGCCGCTCCGTCGGCCGGGGGCTCGGCTCCCAGCCGGGCGGCCAGGTCCACGAGCGAGGTCGGCCGGACCTGATCGGGGCGGGGCGCTCCGGGGTGGTTCACGGGCGCGTCCTTTGTGGTGGTTCGGTACTGATCTGCGTGGGGCACGGCGGTGAGCGTACCGGGCTCACCGGGCCGCGGGCCAAGTGAGGGGCGCCCGGTGCCGGGGCCGTCTGATGGGGGGACGGACGGGTCGTCGTGGTTCCCCGAGTCGGGGGTGATCGTTGTCACTGGGTGGTTCCCTGGGTCACTCGCCGGGATTGAACTCGACCGGCAGGGGGGCTGCCGTCTTGCCGGTCGGTGGGACCTGGAGGCTCTTGAGAGCGAACTCCATGACCTCCTTGTAGATGGGGCCGCAGATCTGGCCGCCGAAGTAGCTGCCCTCGGTGGGGTTCTGGATGGCGCAGTAGACGGTGATCTGCGGGTCGTCGGCGGGCGCGAAGCCCGCGAAGGACGCGGTGTAGCCCTTGTAGCGCCCGGTCTCGGGATCGACGCGGTTGGCCGTTCCCGTCTTGCCCGCGACGCGGTAGCCGGGGATCCGGGCCTTGGTGCCGGTGCCCGCCTCGTCACCGACGACGGATTCGAGCATGGTGGCCAGTGTCTTGGCGGTCTTCTCGCTGACGACGCGGGTCTTCTTGGGGGCGGTCGCGGGCGTGAAGGGGCCGTCCGGGCCCTGTGTGCCGCGGACCAGGGTGGGCTCGATCCGTACGCCTCCGTTGGCGATGGTCGAGTAGACCGAGGCCGCCTGCATGGCGTTGATCGACAGTCCCTGGCCGAAGGGGATCGTGTACTGCTGGGAGGTGGACCAGTCCTTCGGCGCGGCGAGGATGCCCTGGGTCTCGCCGGGGTAGCCGAGGCCGGTGGGGCTGCCGATGCCGAATTTACGCAGGTAGGAGTGGAGAACCTGGTTGGCCTCCGGCTGCGTCCTGCCGAGCTGGCCGGTCGCCAGGATGGTGCCGATGTTGCTGGACTTGGCGAGGACCCCGTTGAGCGTGAGGAACCAGGTGGGGTGGTCGATGTCGTCCTTGAAGAGGCGGTCGCCGCGGTGGAGCCGGTTGGGCACGGTGACATGGGTGCCGGGGACGGCGGCCTTCTCCTCCAGCACGGCGGCCATGGACATGACCTTGCTGGTGGAGCCGGGTTCGAAGGCGTCCTGGAGCGCTGCGTTGCCCATGGCGGTGCCGTCGGCCTGTGACAGGTCGTTGGGGTCGAAGCCGGGGGCGTTGGCCATGGCGAGCACCTCGCCGGTCCGGGTGTTCTGCACGATCACGTAACCGCGGTCGGCCTCGGACTTCGTGACCTGCTCGGAGATGGCCCGCTGGGCGGCCCACTGGATGTCCCGGTCGATGGTCAGCTCGATGTCCGTGCCCGGGACGGCGGGGGTCTCCTGGGAGCCCGCCGTGGGTACGCGCCGGCCGCCGGAGTGGGCGTAGGTGATCTCGCCGTCCTGGCCGGAGAGCTTCTTGTCGAGCATGGACTCCACGCCGCCGCCTCCGTGGCCGTCGGCGTTGACGTATCCCAGTATCCCGGCGGCGAGGTTCCCGTTGGGGTACACGCGCTTGCTGCTGGGCTCCTGGAAGACTCCGGCGAGGACGCTGGCCGGTGCGTCGGCGCCCTTGGCGGTGCGCGCCTTCTCGGCCTTCTCGGCGAGGACGGACTTGAGGTCGCTGATCTGGTTCCAGACCTGGGGGGTCTGACGGTGGGCGAGCACCGCGAAGCGGGACCTGGGGGCCGAGAGCTGCTTCTCCAGCGTCTCGGGCTCCTTGTCGAGGATCGGCGCGAGGAGCGCGGCGGCCTGCTCGGGGGCGTTGTCGACCCTGCTGTCCTCGGGGGTGAACATCTTGGGGTCGGCCGTGATGTCGTGCGCGTCGACACTGCTGGCGAGGGCCACACCGGCGCGGTCGGTGATCTCGCCGCGCTCGGCGGCCAGGGTGACGCTGGTGAAGCGGTTCTTCTCCGCCTTGGCCGTGTACGCGCTGGCGTCGACCGCCTGGACCTGGAGCAGCCGGACGACGAAGACCAGCATCACGACGGTCAGTCCGAGGCTGACCAGACGGAGCCGGGGGCGGTGGCTGCCGAGCCGGATACGGCGCGAGGTACGGGTGCCGGGTCGCGCACGGCCCTGCGCGGGGCGTCGCGGGCGCCCCGAGGGGCGGGGCGCGGGGCGCTGCGGCGCACGTGATTCGGGCCGGGGGCGGTCGCCGCTCCCGGAGCGCGCGGGGCCGGGGACCCGGCGGCGCGGTGGTTGCTCGGGGGGCACTGAGTCACCTGCCGGAAGTCGTCGGGGTGGGTGTGCCGGACGTCGGTCCGGGCGTGGGCGGGAAGGCGGGCGCGCCGCGGGAGTCCGTCGAGGCCGACGGGACGAACGGGGCGGGCGGGCCGGTCGAGGGGACGGCGGTCGGGGCCGTGAACCCTTCCGAGGAGGGGGACGCCGGGCTGTCCGTGACCGACGCCGACGGGGTCACGGAGGGTGCGAGCGAGGCGGGCAGGGTGGGCGCGGCGGGCGGGAGGGCGTCCATGGCGGACGGTCCGGCGTACGGGAGCGCGCCGGCCTCGGAGGGAACGCCGCTGACCCTGCCGTCCGGGTCGAGGAAGGCGGGGCTGCCACCGGGCACCATGCCGAGCTCGCGCGCGCGGCGCTGAAGCGCGTCGGGCGCGGAGAGGTTGTCCACGTCCCGCTGGAGCGCCTGCTGCTCGTCGGTCAGGTCGGTGGTCCGCTTCTTGAACTCGCTCAGCTGGAACGACCCCACGTTGAGTGAGGAGTTCAGCAGGAGCAGGGTGATCAGCCCTCCGCCGAGGAGGAGAACGACCAGCAGGACGAAGGGCGTACGCGCCGCGGTGCTCGGCCCGGTCGTCGGCATCAGCCGGGCGAGCCGCGCGGCGCGCCCCCTCAGCTTCCTGGCCGGTCCCCTCACCGCACGTCCTCCCGGATCCGCTCGGCGCCGCGCAGCCGGGCGGGGGCGGCCCGGCGGTTCTCGGCGACCTCTTCCTCGGTGGGCAGTTCGGCGCCGCGCGTCAGCAGTTTGAGCCTCGGCTGGTAGCGCTCGGGCACGACGGGCAGGCCGGGGGGCGCCGTGTTGGCGGCGCCGGCCGCGAAGACCTGCTTGACCAGGCGGTCTTCGAGGGAGTGGTAGGCGAGTACGGCGATCCGGCCGCCGACCGCGAGGGACGCGACCGCGGCCGGGACGGCGGCTTCCACGGAGGCCAGTTCGCCGTTGACCTCGATACGCAGGGCCTGGAAGGTGCGCTTGGCGGGGTTGCCACCGGTGCGTTTGGCGGCCTGCGGCAGGGCGTCGCGGATGAGTTCGACCAGGCGGGCGCTGTCGGTGAAGGGCTCGACGGCGCGTTCCCTGACGATCGCGGACACGATGCGCTTGGCCTGCTTCTCCTCGCCGTACGCCCGCAGGATCCGCACCAGTTCGCCCGGCGGGTAGGTGTTCAGGACCTCGGCCGCGCTCATGCCGGCCGACTGGTCCATGCGCATGTCGAGCGGGGCGTCCTGGGCGTACGCGAACCCCCGCTCCGCCTCGTCGAGTTGCATGGACGAGACACCCAGGTCGAAGAGCACGCCCTGGACCTTCGGGATGCCCAGCCGGTCGAGCACGTCGGGCAGTTCGTCGTAGACGGCGTGCACGAGGGTGGCTCGGTCGCCGTACGGGGCGAGGCGCTCGCCGGAGAGCCGCAGCGCCTCCTTGTCCCGGTCGAGCGCGACCAGCCGCGCGGCGGGGAAGGTGCTGAGCAGTGCCTCGCTGTGGCCGCCGAGTCCGAGGGTGCAGTCGACGACGACGGCGCCGGGTTCGGCGAGGGCGGGGGCGAGCAGGCCGAGACACCGGTCGAGCATCACCGGAACGTGCCGGGTGCCGGTCATTCGCGGGCCTCGCGGGGCCTGGTTCGCTGGCTGCGCTCGCTCATGCGCCCTCTCAGGTCCGGCGTGGAAGTACGTACCGCCGAGCGTGAGGAGGCCGAGCCGCACGTACGCCGCACACGCGGGGGGAATTCGGGGAGTGTTCCGGTAAGTGTTCGGGATGTCCGTGAACTTCGCGTCACTTTAGTCCACAGGCACCCTCGGTCAATCAACCGGTCAGCGCGTCGCCCGTCCCGCTGTGGAGGGACCGGTGGCGCCGATCGGGCGAAGATCGAGTGGGGTCCCGACGGGATGGCGACACGATCACGCGCAAGCGAAAACGGTGCGCGTCACCCGTTCGCCGCGTCGGGGTCGACCCGTGTGGCTTACCTCACACCGGGTGTCGTTGACGATGTTTGTCCGGTCGCACAGCGGGCTTCCGACGCGGGTGAGCATTACCGTCTATAGGTATGTCGACATCCGCGCACCTCCCCGCCGAGTCCGCCCAGGCATCCGCCGGTACGGCCCGAACCGACGGAACGGTCACCGATCGACTCGTGGACGCCAACCGGCGCTACGCGAAAGACTTCGACGACCCGGGGATGGACGCCCGCCCGGTACTCCGCGTCGCCGTGGTCGCCTGCATGGACGCCCGCCTCGACCTGCACGACGCGCTGGGCCTGGAGCTCGGCGACTGTCATACGATCCGCAACGCGGGCGGTGTCGTCACCGACGACGTCATTCGCTCACTCACCATCAGCCAGCGGGCGCTCCAGACCCGCAGCGTCGTACTGATCCATCACACCGGCTGCGGTCTGGAGGCCATCACCGAGGACTTCAGGCACGAACTGGAAATGGAGGTCGGACAGCGTCCGGCCTGGGCCGTGGAGTCCTTCAGGGACGTGGACCAGGACGTACGGCAGTCGATGCAGCGGGTGCGGACCTCACCGTTCCTCCTGCACACCGACGACGTACGCGGTTTCGTCTTCGACGTGTCGACGGGCCTTTTGCGGGAAATCGACTCGGCGAACTGACCGCGTCGCCCGCACCAGAAACACGGCAACTCCGGCAATTCACACCCACTTATCCACAGGCGAGTGACACGAAGCGGTAACGGCTACAAGAATGCGTGAATGACAGCGGCGCCCCGGAACCTTCCGGGCGCGGCGTCCGTATTTCGGGGTGGGCCGGGCCGTGAGAAGAGCCTCGGCCCGTATGAACGGGCCGAGGAGGGCCGGGTGACGACCTATGACGATCGAGCGAGCCTCACAGATCTGACCACCACAGCGGAGCGTGTCCGCGCATCGGTGGAGGGTGTGATCGAGGGCAAGCCTGAGGTCGTACGGCTTTCGCTGACAGTGCTGCTCGCCGAGGGACATCTGCTCATCGAGGATGTCCCCGGCGTCGGCAAGACAATGCTGGCCAAGGCGCTGGCACGTTCCATCGACTGTTCGGTCCGGCGTATCCAGTTCACGCCCGACCTGTTGCCCTCGGACATCACCGGGGTCTCCATCTACGACCAGCAGCGCCGGGACTTCGAGTTCAAGCCCGGTGCGATCTTCGCGCAGATCGTGATCGGCGACGAGATCAACCGCGCCTCGCCCAAGACGCAGTCGGCGCTGCTGGAGTCGATGGAGGAGCGCCAGGTCACCATCGACGGGCAGACGTACGAACTGCCCAGCCCCTTCATGGTGGTGGCGACGCAGAACCCGGTCGAGATGGAGGGCACCTACCCGCTGCCGGAGGCGCAGCGGGACCGTTTCATGGCCAGGGTCTCCATCGGTTATCCGAGCGCGGAGGCCGAGTTGGAGATGCTGGACGTGCACGGCGGCGTCTCACCGCTGGACGACCTCCAGCCGGTGGCCCACGCGCACGACATCGTGAAGCTGATCGACGCCGTGCGGAAGGTCCATGTGGCCGACTCCGTACGGCGGTACGCGGTGGAGCTGGTCTCGGCGACCCGTAACCACCCGGATCTCAGGCTGGGCGCCTCACCGCGCGCGACGCTGCATCTGCTGCGCGCCGCGAAGGCGTCCGCCGCGCTGAGCGGCCGGGAGTACGCGCTGCCGGACGACGTGCAGGCGCTGGCGGCCGCGGTGCTGGCGCACCGGCTGCTGCCGACCGCGCAGGCACAGCTCAACCGCCGGACCGCCGAGCAGGTGGTGCTGGAGATCCTCCAGCGCGTCCCGGTGCCGACGGCCGACGGCGGCCGGCAGGCCCCCGTGGTCGCCGCGCCGCTCTACGACCGGCAGCAGCCGGGCGTCCGGCGGCTGTGATGGAGCCCGGCGCCACCGCCTCGGACAGCGAGGGCAGAGGCGGGCTGCGGGCGGCGCTGGGCGGTCTCACCACCCGCGGCCGGTCGTTCTTCGCCGCGGGTATCGCGGCGGCGGTCTGCGCGTACGTCCTCGGCCAGGCGGATCTGCTCCGGGTGGGCATGCTCCTGGCCGTGCTGCCGCTGGTCTGTGTGGGCGTGCTGTACCGCACGCGCTACCGGGTCGCGGGCAGCAGGCGGCTCTCGCCGTCGCGGGTGCCCGCGGGGTCCGAGGCCCGTGTCCATCTGCGGATGGACAACGTGTCGCGGCTGCCCACCGGTCTGCTGATGCTCCAGGACCATGTGCCGTACGTGCTGGGCCCGCGCCCCCGGTTCGTCCTGGACCGGGTGGAGGCGGGCGGGCGCCGCGAGGTCTCCTATCGGGTGCGCTCGGACCTGCGCGGGCGCTATCCGCTCGGGCCGTTGCAGTTGCGGCTGAGCGACCCGTTCGGGATGTGCGAGCTGACGCGGTCCTTCAGCGCGCACGACACCCTGACCGTCATCCCGCGCACCGAGCCGCTGCCACCGGTCCGGCTGGCGGGCGCGACGGCGGGGTACGGGGACGGGCGGCAGCGCTCGCTTTCACTGGCCGGCGAGGACGATGTCATCCCGCGCGGCTACCGGCACGGCGACGACCTGCGCCGGGTGCACTGGCGCTCCACGGCACGTTACGGCGAGCTGATGGTGCGTCGTGAGGAGCAGCCGCAGCGGGCCAGATGCACGGTGCTTCTCGACACTCGTCGGCTCGCCTACCAGGGCGCCGGCCCCGACTCGGCCTTCGAATGGGCGGTGTCGGGCTCCGCTTCCGCGCTGGTGCACATGCTGGAACGGGGCTTCTCCGTCCGGCTGTTGACGGACACGGGGAGTTCGGTGCCCGGCCAGGGCGCCGACGGATTCGCCGGTTCGACACAGGAGTCCGCCGACGCGGCCGGACTGATGATGGACACGCTCGCCGTCGTCGACCACTCCGACGGGGCCGGGCTCTCCCGCGCGTACGACGTACTGCGCGGCGGGAGCGAGGGTCTGCTGATCGCCTTCCTCGGTGATCTCGACGAGGAGCAGACCGCAGTGGCCTGCCGTATGCGCCATCGCAGCGGCGCCGCGGTGGCATTCGTCCTGGACAGCTCCGGCTGGCTCCAGGACGAGGGCGAACCGCCCGCGCGTGTCCGGAACCGGCTGCGGCAGTTGCGCGAGTCCGGCTGGAACGCCCTCGCGGTGCCGGCCGGGGTCGCACTCCCCGACCTGTGGCAGCAGGCGGCACAACAGCGCACCGGGTCGGGTGTGACAGAAGGCTCGGCAGGCTTCTCCGGAGGATGGTCATGAGCGGTCGCGCGAGGCTGGCGCTGTGCGCGTTCGCCGCCACGATGATGGCGGCGAGCGCTCTGCTGCCGCTGGTCGATCCCGTCACCTGGTTTCTCCAGGCGGCCTTCATGGTGGCGGTCCTGGCGGGGGTGGGCGCGCTCGGCCGGCGGGTGCCACTGGCCAGAATGCTGACCGTGGCGCTCCAGGCGGTCACCGGGCTGCTGATGCTCACGGTGGTCTTCGCCTCGGAGCAGGCCCTGTTCGGTCTGCTGCCCGGCCCGGACGTCTTCCTGCGCTTCGGTGAGCTGCTGAACCAGGGCGGCGAGGAGGTCGCGCGGTACTCGGTCCCCGCACCGTCGACCAACGGCATCAGGCTGATGCTGGTCGGTGGTGTGCTGGTCATCGGTCTCGCCGTGGACGCGCTCGCAGTGACGTTCCGCAGCGCGGCGCCGGCCGGACTGCCGCTGCTCGCCCTGTACTCGGTCGCCGCCGGTCTCTCCGGTGGCGACGCCTCCTGGCTGTGGTTCCTGCTGGCGGCCTGCGGCTATCTGCTGTTGCTGCTGGCCGAGGGCCGGGACCGGCTCTCCCAGTGGGGCCGGGTCTTCGGCGGCGCTCCGCGCGCTGCGGGCCGTACGGCCGGCGGGATGGACACCGGGGGCAGCACCGCGGCTCCGATCCGTTCGGGCCACCGGATCGGTGTGATGGCGCTGGGAATCGCGCTCGTGGTGCCCGCCGCGCTGCCGTCACTGAACGGCGGACTGCTCAACGGCACGGGGGCCGGGTCGGGTTCGGGTCTGGGCGGCGGCACGATCTCCGCCGTCAACCCGCTGGTGTCGCTCCAGGACAACCTCAACCAGCCCGAGGACCGGGAGGCGTTGCGGTACCGGACGAACGCGGAGAGCACCCAGAACCTGTATCTGCGGATCATGGCGCTGGACGACTTCGACGGCACCTCTTGGCGGTTCTCCCAGCGCAGTGTCGAGGACGTGCCGAACAGGCTCCCCACTCCGCCCGGTCTGGGCGGCGACGTGAGCACCACCGAGATCAAGACCAGTATTTCCGCCGCCGGTTGGTACCGGCAGAACTATCTCCCGATGCCCTATCCGGCGTCGGAGGTGGACATCGAGGGGCGCTGGCGCTTCGAACCGAGCGGCCGGACGCTGGTCGGCGACCGCGGGGAGACGACACGAGGCGCCCAGTACCAGGTGACCAGCCTGCTGGTGGAGCCGACCCGGGAGCAGCTCGCGGCGGCTCCCAAGCCCCCGGCCTCCCTGGTGCGGGAGTACACGAAGGTGCCGGACGTCCTCCCGGAGGAGGTGGAGGCCACCGCGCGCGAGGTGACCGACGGCGCGGCGAACGATTACGAGAAGGCGGTCAGACTCCAGGACTGGTTCGCCGTGGACGGCGGCTTCACCTACGACACGCAGGTCGCCTCCGGCACGGGTGTCTCGGCCATCAGCCGCTTCCTCAGGGAGAAGGAGGGCTTCTGCGTCCACTTCTCCTTCTCGATGGCGGCGATGGCCCGCACGCTGGGCATCCCCGCGCGGGTGGCGGTGGGCTTCACTCCCGGCACACCGCAGTCGGACGGCACGATGTCCGTCGGGCTCCGTGACGCGCACGCCTGGCCCGAGCTGTACTTCGAAGGTGTCGGCTGGACCCGCTTCGAGCCGACGCCGAGCCGGGGCAGCGCTCCGGACTACACGATCCCCGAGGCTCCCTCGGGCGATGCGAGCGACCCGGCCGCGCCCGAGGCCAGCGAGACGTCCGCGCCGGCCTCCCGGCCGTCCACCTCGGACAGCTGCCCGCCCCAGGCCGCCAGGATCGGCGACTGCGGCACGACCGCGCCGGCCGGGGCGCTGCCCCCGACCGACTCGGGGACATCGGCGGGGACGGTGGCCGCCATCACGCTGGGCGTTCTCGCCGTCCTGCTGCTGCCACTGCTGCCACTGCTGTGGCGGGCCCGGATCCGGGCCCGGCGTCTCGGTTCCGGGGGCCGTACGCCCGCCGATGCCACGGCCCGCGTACTGGGCGCGTGGCGGGAGATCATCGACACGGCCTGGGACCACGGCATCCGCCCCGACGAATCGCGGACACCACGCAAGACGGCGGCCCGGATCGTGTCGCTGGGGCGGCTGGAGGGTGAGGCGGCCGACGCCGTGCACCGAGTTGCGCGTGCGGTGGAGCAGGTGCTGTACGCGCCGGAGCCACGGCCCGTCACCGGTCTCGCCGACGACGCCGAGCGGGTCCGGGCGGGCCTGGGTGTGGCGGCGGGCCGCTGGACCAGACAGCGGGCGCTTTTCCTGCCGCGCTCGTCCGTTCGGGTGATGTGGGGGCTTTCCGAGCGCTGGGTGGCCGTCACCGATCGCTGGGGAGTGCGCCGCACGGAGCTGGGCCGCCGCTGGGCGGCGCTGTTCCGCAGGCCGTCCCGGCAGCGGGGCTGAGCCGGGCGGGGCGGGGAACCGGGCCGGGAACGGTCGGGGCGGGGGTACGGGGGCGGCTTTCTAGCCCCGTACCCCCGCCCCTGTCGTACGTCCGGGCGCCGCGTCGTACGCCCGGATTCCGGGCCGGTACCGGACGCGGATACGGGTGAGGGGCGAACGCATTTCGCGTTCGCCCCTCACCCGTATCCGCCGTGTCTCACGGCCGTCGCACCACTACTGCAAGCTTGGGAACCTCGGAGTCGTTACTACTGACCCTGCTCGTCACGGCGACGCTGCCACCGCTGCTCGATCCGGTTCATGAACGAACGGCGCTGTCGAGGCTGCTGCCGACGGTCGGCCGTGGCCTCACCGGATGCCTGTTGCTCACCCGGTTTCGGGGCCTTGCGCCAGCCGGTGACCGCGAGAACCGCGCAGCCCAGCATGACGAGGAAACCCACCACGCCGATCCAGATCTGCTTGGCGACCATACCGGTCATGAGGAGCGCGATACCCACGAGAAAGCCAGCGATCGCCTGGTAGACCCGTCGCCGGGTGTACGTACGCAGCCCGCTTCCCTCAAGCGCTGTCGCGAACTTGGGATCTTCGGCGTACAGCGCTCGCTCCATTTGCTCGAGCATTCGCTGCTCGTGCTCCGAGAGCGGCACGGAGTCCTCCTAGTCGTCGGTCGCGGGGGGCGACCGGTATGCGGCCCCTTCAGGATAGGCAGGGAATCGCCCCCGTGAAACCCGCCCTCTACGCCATTTCGCCAATCCGGGCCGCCATGCCGACTCGGCCGCTGAGGCGTTGATTCCCCAACCGTCGACCCGTCATGCCGGAAGGCGTACCCCGATCATACGGCGCCGAACGCTTTGCCGGGGGGCCTGTGGCGCACTCCATGCGCAGCTGCGTCGCTGATCAGCCCCGCGATCAGTGCTCGCGGGCGTTCTCTGTCAGGCTCGCTTCTCGCCCAGGACGTGCAGCTGGCTCGCCACGGAGTGGAACGAGGGCTGTTCCGCGGCAGCCGCCTCCAGCTTCAGAAGGGCCTCCAGAGCGCCCGGCTGAGTGTCCACCAGAACGCCCGGGACCAGGTCGGAGAAGACCCGGACACCGTGCACGGCGCCCACGTCGGCACCGGCCTTCTCGACCAGCTCGGTGAGCAGCTCGACGGTGAAGCGCCGGGGCACCGGGTCGCCCTCGCCCCAGCGGCCGGCGGGGTCCGTGAGTGCCTGCCGGGCCTCGGTGAAGTGCCCGGCGAGCGCCCTGGCGAGGACGGCCCCGCCGAGGCCCGCGGCGAGCAGGCTCAGCGCACCGGCGGGACGCAGCGCCTCGACCGCGTTCCGCAGGCCCTCGGCCGGGTCGTCGACGTACTCCAGGACGCCGTGGCAGAGCACGGCGTCGTATCCGCCACGCTCCGCCACGTCGAACAGGCCGAGGATGTCGCCCTGGACGCCGTTGACGCGGTCGGCGACACCCGCCTCGGCGGCCCGGCGCTCCAGCGCGAACAGCGCGTTGGGGCTCGGGTCGACGACGGTCACCCGGTGCCCGAGGCGGGCGACGGGCACGGCGAAGTTGCCCGTGCCGCCTCCGGTGTCCAGGACGTCCAGGACCGCCGCTTCACCCACCGCGGCGGCGCGGGCGCGGAGGGCACGCTCAAGCACCTCCCACACCACGGCGGTACGCAGGGAGCTACGCGGGCGCGACGGCGTCTCTCCACCGAAGGCAGGGGAAGGGTCCGACACGGCAGTTGACTCCTCGGCGCGGTGCCGCCCCAGGTCGCGGGGCGTGAAAGGTGCAGGCTCCGCACAGCCTATTGCCTCGGTCGGCCGTCCCCGTCACCCAGCGGCGCCGCCCTTCTCCGGCGGTTCGGGCCGGGGCTGGGGCAGTACTGGTTCGAGCACGAGGAGCCGCTCCACGAGGCGCAGGAACATGGCCACGTCGCGCAGCAGATCGTCGGCGTCGCGGCTGCTCGCCGCGCCCTGTATGCCGGCCTCGGCCCGCGCCCTGCGGGTGGCTCCGGAGGCGAACAGGGCGCTCCATTCGGTCAGCTCGGGCACGATCTCGGGCAGCACTTCCCAGGCGCTCCTTATGCGCCTGCGGCGCGGGCCCGTCGTGGGCTCGGGCCGGCCACGGGCGGCGAGGACCGCCGCCGCGGTACGCAGGGCGGCCAGATGGGCCGTGGCATACCGCTCGTTGGGGGCTTCGAGGGTGGCGGCCTCGTCCAGCCCCGTACGGGCCTGGGCGAGCAGGTCGAGGGCGGCGGGCGGCGCGGTCGCGCGCCTCAGGACGGGGTGGACGTCGGTCGCGGGGCCGGTCAGTGAGGGTGCAGGGCCGCCTGTGCTTCGCCGGCGTGCGGCTGCGGCGTAGGAACTGGCCATGACGAACCTCCTGGTCGTCTCTGTGACGGCTCTGTGGCCGTATGTGTCCATCGTGGGGCACGCCACTGACAATCCGCCCTGACCTGCACTTTTGCCTCACTCGCACGTTCGGAGTAGTTTTTGCACTGACTGGTCAGTACAAGAACATGCGAGCTCTGGGGAGGGCGTATGGGAGCCGGGCCGATCGATGAGACGGTCGCCGAGGCCGATGTCGGGGCCGACGCGGAAGCGTTGGCGGTGGCGTTGGCGGTGGCGGAACCGCGCGGCGCGGCCGTCGTGGCCGAGGGGCTCGGGCTGAAGGGACCGCGCGGCTGGGTCTTCCGTGACGTCGCCGTCGACGTACGCCCCGGCGGGGTCCTCGCGATCGAGGGGCCCTCCGGCTCGGGCCGCACCTGTCTCCTCCTGGCGCTCACCGGACGGATGCGCCCCACCGCCGGATCCGCGGAGATCGGCGGCCGGCGGGTGCCGCGCGCGATGGCCGCCGTGCGCCGTATCAGCGCGCTGGGCCCCGTCACCGGTGTCAGCGAACTCGACCCGGCCCTGACCGTCGCCGAACACCTCGGTGAACGCGTCCTGTTGCGGCGCCGCTACGACACCTCCTTGGGAGGCTCGCTCCGCGCCCTGCTGCGGCCCCGCGCCGAACGAGCCGCGGAGAAGCGGCGCCGTACGGACGACGCGCTGGCGGCGGCGGGCCTCGACCTCACGGGCCTGCCCAAGGGCGGCCGTACCTCCGTACGCGATCTGGAACGGCTGGAGGCGCTGCGCCTCTCCGTGACCCTGGCACTCGTCGGCCGGCCGCGCCTGCTCGCCGTGGACGACCTCGACCTCAAGCTCTCCGACGCGGAACGGACCGCGGCCTGGGACCTGTTGAGGTCCGTCGCCGCCGGCGGCACGACCGTCGTCGCGGTCTGCGGCCAGGCACCCGCCGACACCGACACCGTCCGGCCGGCCGACGCGCCCCGCCGGACCGAGCGGACCGAGCGGACCGAGCGGATCGAAGCCACGGCGACGGACTCGGCCAAGGGCACGACCGACGACACGACCGAGGAGGGGACGGCCGATGCGCTCGCCGAGACTGGCCGCGCTTGAGCTCAAGCGGTTCGGCAGGGGGCGGCTGCCGCGCGCCGCGCTCGTCGCGATCACGCTCCTGCCCCTGCTGTACGGCGCGCTCTACCTGTGGTCCTTCTGGGACCCGTACGGACGGCTCGACCGGATACCCGTCGCGCTGGTCAACGACGACAGGGGCGCGACCGCGTCCGGCGAGAAGATCACCGCCGGCGACGACATCACCCGCGGGCTGCGCGAGAGCGAGGTCTTCGACTGGCACGAGGTGAGCGACGCCGAGGCCCGCGCGGGCGTGGCCGACGGCTCGTACTACCTGTCCCTCACCATGCCCGCCGACTTCAGCCGGCGGATCGCGTCCGGTTCGGGCGACGCGCCCGAGACGTCCGCGCTCCAGGTCCGTACGAACGACGCCAACAACTACATAGTCGGCCAGATCTCCCGGACCGTCTTCGCCGAGGTGAGGACGGCGGCGTCGACCAAGGCCTCGCGTTCCTTCCTGGACCGGATCTTCATCTCCTTCTCCGACATCCACGACGCCACGCAGAAGGCCGCCAAGGGCGCCGAGAAGCTCAAGGGCGGTGTCAGTACGGCCAAGAAGGGCTCCGAGGACCTCGCCGACGGCCTCAAGGACGCCAAGGCGGGCAGCGGCGAACTGGCGGGCGGCGTCAAGAAGCTCGACAAAGGCGCGGGAGAGCTGGAGAAGGGCTCCCGGAAGGTCTCCGCCGGCACACAGTCGCTCGCCGACAAGGTCAACGGGGCGGCCGGGGCACTCGGTCCGTATCTGAAGGACAACGGCGGCACGATCGCCGACACCGCCCGTCTGGTCGCCGACTCCTCCGGGGCGATGCGCAACAACCTCGACGCCCTGGTCAAGGGCGCGCCCCTCGCCGCGACCGCCGCCCACCAGGCGTCCGCCGACCTGGCCGAGATCCACCGGACGCGCTGCGAGGAGAGCGACGAGCCCGATCCCACCGCCTGTCCGCCGCTGGAGCGCGCCAGGACGGCGGCCGCGGACGCGGCCCGGGTCGCCGACGACGTCAACACCCTCGTCGAGGACAACAGCGACGATCTGACGAAGCTCGACGGGCGGCTCGCGAAGCTCCAGAAGCAGGCGAAGGCCCTCGCCGAGCGGGCACCTCATCTGGACGACGACCTCAAGACGGCCGTCGGCAAGATCAACCAGCTCAACTCCGGTGCCAAGAAGGTCGCCAAGGGCGCCGACGAACTGCACACCGGGCTCACCACCGCCAAGAAGGGCTCCACCGACCTGGACACCGGCGTCGGGAGGCTCAGAACGGGGGCGTCCGATCTGGACGGTGGCCTCTTCAAGCTCGCCGACGGCTCCTCCGACCTCGCCGTCGGACTGGGCGACGGCGTGGAGAAGATCCCCGACTACGACAAGAACGAGCGCGACCTCCGTACGGAGGTGATGGCCGACCCCGTCCAGCTCGCCTCCCGGTCCACACACGAGGCGCCCAACTACGGCACCGGTTTCGCCCCTTACTTCATCCCGCTCTCCCTCTGGGTCGGCGCGATGGTGGCGTACATGCTGATCCAGCCGCTCAACCGGCGTGCCCTCGCGGCCGGTGCCGCCGCCTGGCGGATCGCCGTCGCGGGCTGGCTGCCGGTGGTGGGCATCGGCCTGCTCCAGGTGGGCGCGCTGATGTCCGTACTGCACTGGGGACTTGGCCTCCAGATGACGCGCGCGGCCGGTACGGTCGGCTTCCTGGCGCTGGTCACCTGCTGCTTCGCCGCGATCACGCAGTGGCTGAACGCCCGCTTCGGGGCGGCGGGCCGGATCCTCGTCCTGGCCGTGCTGATGCTCCAGCTGACGTCGGCCGGCGGCACCTACCCCGTACAGACGAGTCCCGGTTTCTTCAACGCCATCCATCCCTTCCTGCCGATGAGTTATGTGGTGGAGTCGCTGCGCGTCCTCATCACCGGCGGCGGGCTCGGACCGGTCTGGCAGGGCTGCGCCGTACTCGCGGCGTTCACGGCGGGCGCGCTCGCGCTGACCACCGTCGCCGCGCGCCGCAGACAGGTGTGGACCCTGGACCGGCTCCATCCCGAATTGCGCCTGTGAGTCGGAAGACCGCGTCGGCACCTGTGAGAATCGGGCGCATGGACAGCAGCAGCACCCGCCGGCGGGCCACCCGACAGAAGCTCTACGAGGCCGCGGTGACGCTCATCGCCGAACAGGGCTTCTCGGCGACGACCGTCGACGAGATCGCCGAGCGCGCGGGAGTCGCCAAGGGCACGGTCTACTACAACTTCAAGAGCAAGACCGAGCTGTTCGAGGAGCTTCTGCGGCACGGCGTCGGCCTGCTCACCGAGTCGCTGCGGACCGCGGCCGAGGAGACGGCTGAGCGCGACGGGACCAGCGTGGAGGCGCTCGACGCCATGATCCGGGCGGGTCTCGCCTTCATCGACCGCTATCCGGCGTTCACACAGCTGTACGTGGCCGAGCTCTGGCGCACCAACCGCGCCTGGCAGTCCACGCTGCTGGTGGTGCGTCAGCAGGCCGTCTCCGTCGTGGAGAAGGTGCTTCAGGAGGGGATCGACGGCGGTGAACTGAGCCGTGAGATCGATGTCCCGCTGACGGCCGCCGCGCTGGTGGGAATGGTGCTGGTGGCGGCCCTGGACTGGCAGGCGTTCCAGCCCGAGCGGTCGATCGACGACGTGCACTCGGCGCTCTCGTTACTTCTGCACGGGCGGGTCGGCGGAAGCGGACCCGTTCCTCACTGAGAGCACGGCCGGGGGCGGACGCGGAAATACGCCGCTCCGATCGGGTCCTCACTCCCGACCGGAGCGGCGCATTGCCTCACCCCGTAGCGGTCGGGGTGCCACACCGCTCCGCCGCCCCGTGCCGGCGGTTTCGGCGTCGCGCCCCTCCCGTGCCCCCTACTCTTCCGTCTTCGCAGGTGGGGGCCTATCCGCGTCTCTACTCATCTCATGTACTAGGTACGGATACTCACCACCCCGTTCGAATCCTCACCCGTCCGGCCCACACGCTGGCTACGATTTCGTCCGTGTCCGTACTTCCCCTTGTCTTCACCAGCGGCTGGGCCAGCGGTATCAACGCGTATGCGGTGGTTCTGCTGCTCGGGATCTTCGGCGCGACCGGGCTGACCGACGAGGTCCCCGAGTCGCTCCAGCGCACCGACGTGCTGGCCGTCGTGGGCGTGCTCTTCGTCTGCGAGGCGGTGGCGGACAAGATCCCGTACGTCGACTCGATCTGGGACTCCGTGCACACGGTGATCAGGCCGTTGTCGGGCGCGGTGGTCGCGGCGCTGCTCGCCGGGCAGAGCGGTTCGCTCCCGGAGATCACGGCGGGCGCGGTCGGCGGATCGACCGCCCTGGTGAGTCATCTGGTGAAGGCCGGCACGAGGATGGCGGTCAACACCTCCCCGGAGCCCTTCAGCAACATCGCCGTGAGCACCGTGGAGGACCTCGGCGTCGCCGGGATCATCACGTTCGCGATCTTCCACCCGCTCGCCGCGGCGATCGTCGCGGGCGGCCTTCTGCTGCTCGGCATCGTGATCATCGTCTTCCTGGCGTCGAAGATCCGCCGGTTCCGGCAGCGCAGGGCGCAGAGACGCGAGGAACGGCGCCTCGCCACGTCGTGGCCGCCCTGACGACCCGGCACTTCCCGATCCCACGCCCGCCCGGTATCCCGGCCGCGGCGCCGGGCAAACAGGCCGCTAAGGTCCACTTCCATGGCACGGATTGCGGTGATCGGCGCCGGGATGGGCGCGATGGCGGCGGCTGCCCGGCTCGCAGTGGCTGGGCACCGGGTGACGGTGTACGAGCGTTCGGCGACGTACGGCGGCGCCCTCGGCCGGTTCGAGCGCGACGGGTTCGCGTACGACACGGGACCCACGCTGCTGCATCTGCCCGCCGTCTACCGGGATCTGTTCCTCAAGACCGGCAAGAAGCCGCTCGAAGAGTGCGTACGGATGGCCCAGGTCGACCCGGCGAGCAGGCATCTCTTCCCCGACGGCACCGATGTGTCGCTGCCGAACGCGTCGCGCGCCGGTGTCGTCGCGGCCCTGGACGCCGCGCTCGGCGCGGGAGCGGGGACACGGTGGGGAGACTTCCTCGGCCGGGCGCGGGACGCCTGGGACCGTTCGCGGCGCCCTCTGTTGGAGGAGCCGTTGCGGGCCGACTGGCAGGTGCTGGGGCGCGATCCGTATCCGGCCGTCCCGCAGCGCAGGCTGCTGCGCGCGCCCCGGACGGCGGGCACGGTCGCCGAGGTGGGGACGGGGGAGCTGGCCGATCGCCGGCTCGCCGCGCTGTTCGAGGGGTACGTCCTGTCGTACGGACTCGATCCGCGGCACACCCCCGCGAGCGCCGCTCTGCTGCCGTACATGGAGCAGACATTCGGCACCTGGTACGTACAGGGCGGGATGCGGGCGCTGGCGCACGCGGTGTACGAGCGGTGCCTGGAGCGCAGGGTGGAGTTCGTCTTCCGCGCCGATGTGACCCGGATCGTCGAGAAGGACGGCCGCGCGGCCGGTGTCGAGCTGGCACCGAGGCCGGCCGCGTCCGCCCCCACGGTCGTGGAGGCTGACCATGTGGTGGCGGGCACGGCCCCGGCGGCTCTCGTGGACCGGGAGTTGTGGCAGGACGACGACGTACGGCCCCGTGGCGGCGACGCGGGCGGGAGCGGGGCGCCGTCGGTCCCCGGCAGGTTCACCGTGCTGCTGGCCCTGCGTGGCGGCAGGCCGGACGGCACGGCGCACCGGACGCTGATCCACTCCCCCGACGGCGGCGACGAGGCGGGCGCGGTGTTCTCCGGCCGGACGGCGGAGCGGCCCACGGTCACGGTGCTGCGGCCCGACGACCCGACCACGCGTCCCGACGACGACCACGAGGCGCTCACCCTCACGGCGACCGTCGCACCGCACGGCGCGGTGGACTGGGCCGACGCCGAACTGCGCGAGCGGTACGCCAACGTGCTGATGGACGCGGCCGGTACTGCCGTGCCCGAGCTGCGGGAGCGGCTGTGCTGGCGGGAGATCCGTACGCCGTCCGACACGGCGGCCGCGACCGGGGCACGGGGCGGTTCGGTGCCCGCGCCCTCACTGGCGGGTGCGGAGGGCCGGCTGCTGCGTCCGGCGAACAGCACGCGGCTGCCCGGTCTGTATCTCGTGGGCGGCGAGGCGCACCCGGGTGGCGGGCTGGCACACGCGGGCATGTCCGGGACGCTGGTCGCCGGGCTGATCGTCGAGGGCGCGGACTTCCGCGGGTCGCGCTGAACCCCCGCGCGGGCCGTGCGAAGACGCCCGAGGCCGTCTGAACTCGCGGGGACGTGGCGGGAGTTGAGCGCCCGTCAGTAGCGGTAGCGCTGCTCGTCGTAGTTGGGGTCGTAGCCGTACTGCTCGGGCGCCTGTTGCGGCATCGGGGGGACGTTCTCGCCCTCGCGCTGCTGCGGGACCCAGACTCCGCCGGGCGGCGTCTCCGCGCCGTACTCGGGAGAACCGGCCTGGCCGCCCTGCCCGTTCTGGTCGCCGTAGGGGGCCGCGTACTGCTGCTGGCCGCCGTAACTGTCGTACGCGCCGTAGGATTCGCCGCCGCTGTTCGCGCCGCCGTACGGGTCGTCGTAGGCGGCGTACTGCTGCTGGCCGCCGTAACTGTCGTACTGACCGCTCTGGCCGTTCTGGGCCGCGTACGGGTCCTGCTGACCGCCGTACACGTCCTGGCCCTGGCTCGCGTAGGAGTCCGCGGCACCGTAGGTGTCCGTCGCGCCGTACGCGTCCTGGGCCTGACCGGAGTAGGCGTCCTGGCCCGCGTAGGTGTCCTGGCCGGCGTAGGTGTCCTGGCCCGTGGGCGCGTCGTAGCCGCTGTACGGGTCGTAGTTGCCGTACTGGGTCGCCTGGTAGGCGGCGTCGCTGTACACGCCGTACTGCCCGGTCTCGTCGGGCATCGGCTCCGGCTCGTAGACGGACGCGATGTGCGGGGGCTCGCCGGGGACGGGGCCGGGTCCCATGGGGTCGGCGGCGACGGGCTGGTACTCCAAGTCCGAGACTTCCAAGCTCGGTTCGCGTGTCTCGGCCTCACCGCCGCCGGCCCTCCTGCGGCGGCTCGCGCCGGGACTGCCGCCGATCGCCCAGCCGGTGGAGAAGCCACGGCGGAACGACAGGGTCACATAGGTCTGGCCGATCGCGAACGCGATCGCGCCGACGGCGATGACCGGGACGGACGCGACCAGGACGCCCAGCACCACGCCGACGAAACCCGTGAAGGCGAGAAGTCGCCAACGGAGCCGCGCCTTGTACTGGAGCAGTACTTCGCCCAGCAGCCACAGCGCGACGATGCCGAACGCGATGTAGAGGACCGTCCAGCCCATGCCCGCCCCTCTCCTGCGGTCACCGCCCCTGGTCGGGGCGGGTGCGACCGGTCACGACTGCTCGTGCAGTCCGAGATTCTCGTAAATTTCGAGCGTCGCCGTGGAGTTGTTGAGTGTAATGAAGTGGAGTCCGGGGACACCCTCCGCGCGCAGCGTCGCGCAGAACTCAGTCGCGTACTCGATACCGATGGAGCGTACAGCGGCGGGATCCTCAGCGGCGGAGAGGATCCGCTCTTTCAGTGCCGGGGGCAGCGAGGCGTTGCTGAGCTGCGAGAAGCGCTCGATCTGCCGGACGTTGGTGACCGGCATGATCTCCGGAATGATCGGGGTGTCGCAGCCGGCCGCCGACACCTTGTCCCTCAGCCGCAGGTAGTCCTCGGGGTCGAAGAACATCTGGGTGATCGCGTAGTCGGCCCCCGCGCGGCACTTGGCCACGAAATGCCGGACGTCGCTCTCCCAGTCGGACGAGCGCGGATGCATCTCGGGGAAGGCGGCGACACCCACGCAGAAGTCGCCGGACTCCTTGATCAGGCGGACCAGGTCGGCCGCGTACGTCACGCCCTCGGGGTGCTTGACCCACTCGCCCATCGGGTCGCCGGGCGGGTCTCCGCGCACGGCGAGGATGTTCCTGATGCCGGCGTCCGCGTACTGCCCGATCATGTTCCGCAGCTCGGCCACCGAGTGGTTCACGGCGGTGAGGTGGGCGACCGGGGTGAGTGTGGTGTCGGAGGCGATGCGCTGGGTCGCCTTGACCGTGCCCGCGCGGGTCGAGCCGCCGGCGCCGTAGGTCACCGAGACGAAGTTCGGCGCGACAGCCTCGATCCGGCGCAGCGCGTTCCAGAGATTCCGCTCGCCCTTCTCGGTCTTGGGCGCCCAGAATTCGAACGAGTACGACAATTTGCCGGTCGCAAGTAGGTCACGCACCGTACGAGCGTGATCCGTCCTGGTCGAAGCTGTACCAAGGGCCATACGGGAAGGTTATCGAGGGCGCGGCGATCACCCAACCAGAGCAGGCCCTTTTGTCCATTTCACACCAAGCCTGTCCACCCCTCGGACAGTGCGCCTGCACCGGAAGCCGAGCGTCCGGGGCTCCGGGGTGGGGGCCGGGGGTCCGGCGGACCGTGTCAGGCGACCCTGTCCCGTACGCGCTTGGCGATGCCGGAGGCCGCCATGGCCGGGTCGTCCGCCTCCGTGAGGGCCCGTACGACCACGACCCGGCGGGCCCCGGCGTCCAGGACCTCTTCGAGGTTGCCCGTGTCGATCCCGCCGATCGCGAACCACGGGCGCCGGGTGGCCAGCGCCGCCGCGTACCGCACGAGGTCGAGTCCGGGGGCGGGCCGGCCGGGCTTGGTGGGGGTGGGCCAGCAGGGTCCCGCGCAGAAGTAGTCCACGCCGGGCTCGCCGGCCGCCGCCATCACCTCGGCCTCGGAGTGTGTGGAGCGGCCGATCAGCAGCTCCGTACCGAGGATGGCGCGGGCGGCGGAGACGGGCAGGTCGCCCTGGCCCAGGTGCAGCACGTCGGAACCGATGGCGTGCGCCACGTCCGCCCGGTCGTTCACGGCCAGGAGCTTGCCGTGGCGCCGGCAGGCGTCGGCGAAGACCTGGAGGTGGTCCAGCTCCTCGGCCGCCTCCATGCCCTTGTCACGCAGCTGCACGATGTCCACACCGGAGGTGAGGACGGCGTCCAGGAACTCGGGGAGGTCCCCCTGCCGCTTCCGTGCGTCCGTGCAGAGATAGAGCCGGGCGTCGGACAGCAGATCGAGTGCGCTGGGCGCACCGGGCGCTGCGGGCATGCGGGTCTCCCCCGTCGGATCGTTGTCATGACGGCTGTGCGCGGGCCGGGGGCCGCCCGGCCCGCGCACGGCCGGTGGTGGTGCCGTCAGACGGCGAGCGCCTGCGCGCGGCGCTTCACCTCCGTACCGCGATTCTCGCTGAGGGCCTGCGCGGGCGTGCCCGGCAGGGACGGGTCGGGAGTGAAGAGCCACTCGAGCATCTCTTCGTCGGTGAAGCTGTCGTCCCTGAGGAGCGTCAAGGTCCCCGCGAGGCCCTTGACGACCTTCTTGCCGTCGATGAAGGCGGCCGGCACCTGGAGCGCCCGATTCTCACCGCGGCGCACGGCGATCAGCTGGCCTTCCTTCACCAGCTGGCGCACGCGCGTCACCTCGATATCGAGCATTTCGGCGATATCGGGCAGGTGAAGCCAGGCAGGGACGAGAGCATCGATCTTTGCGTCAATCTCAGTCACAGGACAAGCCTGCCATCCCGGACTGACAGTCGGAAGCCGAGCCGGGCACGGACTGGGCCGTCGAGCGGTACGTCCGGCCCGGGGAGAGCGGGCGGGGCACCTCAGAGAGCCGTCAGTTTGAGCGGTACGGCGGGGTCGGCGGCCCGCCGCGTGTCGATCCGCGCACCCGCCGCGACGAGCTTGCGGCCCTGCGCCAGGTCACGCGGTCTGCCGACGGCGAGCAGCGCCACCAGCGCCCCGTCCCGCAGCCAGAGGACCGACCAGGCGGCGCTCGCCGGGTCGCCCCGCCACAGGAGGGTGTCGGCCCGGGCGTGGTGGCCCGCGTACTGCACGAAACGGCCGAACTGTTCGGACCAGAAGTACGGCACGGGGTCGTACGGCTCGTGGGACTCCCCCACGATGTCGGCGGCGACCGTACGCGGGCCCTGGAGCGCGTTGTCCCAGTGGTGCACCATCAGCCGCTCGCCGTACCGGGCCGAGGGGAACGAGGCGCAGTCCCCGACCGCGTACACACCGGGCACCGAGGCGCGCAGCCGGTCGTCGGCGGTGACGGCCCCCTCGGCGCCGGTCGCGATGCCGGAGCCCGCCAGCAAGGCCGTCGCGGGTCTGGCGCCGATGCCCACGACCACCGCGTCCGCGGCGTGCTCGCGGCCGTCGGAGAGGACCACCCGGCCGGGCTCGACGGTCGCCACGCGCGCGTGGGTGAAGAGTTCGGCGCCGCTCTCGGCGTACCAGTCCTCCATCGGAGTGGCGACCTCGGCGGGCAGGGCGCCGGCGAGCGGATGGGCCGCGGCCTCGACGACGGTCACCTCGCAGCCGGCCTCCCTGGCCGCGGTGGTGAACTCGGCGCCGATCCAGCCCGCTCCCACCACGACGACGTGTCGCTTGCGCTCCAGGACGGGGCGCAGCCGCGCGGCGTCGTCCAGGGTGCGCAGCAGATGCACGCCGGGGACCCCGTCCGCGCCGGGCAGTGTGATCGGTTCGGCGCCGGTGGCGACGACCAGCGCGTCGTACGGAACCGGCCCCGCCTCCGTGTCCACCTCGTGGTCCGCCGGGCGCACACCGGTCACTTCCAGGCCCAGCCGCAACTCCACGCGGAGCGCTTCGAAGTCCACGTCGAAGGCCGAACTCTCCGCCGCGCCGAGGAGGACGGCCTTCGAGAGTGGGGGCCGGTCGTAGGGCTGGTGCCGCTCGGCGCCGATGAGGGTGACGGGGCCTTCGTGCCCCAGTTCGCGCAGTGCCACGGCGGTCTGCACACCCGCCATTCCCGCGCCGACGACGACGGTGCGCCGCTCGTCCGTCTGCTTCCGCTGCTCGCTCACCCGATCACCTTATGGAACCGGACGGGGCCACGACTCCCTTACAGGGGGCGGGGACAGGGGGTTACCCTGACCCGTGAAGCGCTTATCGGCAGTGACGAACACAAGACTTCACACCTCGCGGGAGCCCGTACGCACCGGGCTGAGAGGGAGGCTGACGCGGCCTCCGACCGTACGAACCTGATCCGGGTCATGCCGGCGAAGGGAGGAGCTGGACACCCATGCGGTCATCTCACGTTCAGTACCGGGAATCCGGGCGGACCGATGTCGTGGTCGTCGGGGGCGGGATCATCGGTCTCGTCACCGCCTGGCGCGCGGCGCAACGCGGGCTCGGCGTCACCGTCGTCGATCCGGAGCCGGGCGGCGGCGCCGCCCGGGTCGCCGCCGGGATGCTCGCCGCCGTCAGCGAACTCGACCACGGTGAACAGACCTTGCTGGCGCTGAACATCGCCTCCGCGCGGCTGTATCCCGACTTCGTCGCCGAACTGGAGTCGGTCACCGGCCAGGACACCGGCTACCGCGCCTGCGGCACGCTCGCCGTCGCTCTCGACACCGACGACCGGGCGCAGCTGCGTGAACTCCACGCCCTCCAGAGGAGGTCGGGTCTGGAGTCGGAATGGCTCACCGGCCGCGAGTGCCGACGGCTGGAGCCGATGCTCGCTCCCGGCGTACGCGGCGGGCTGCGGGTCGACGGGGACCACCAGATCGACCCGCGCAGGCTCGCGGCCGCCCTCGTGACGGCCTGCGAGCGGGCGGGGGTGGTCTTCCACCGGGCGTGGGCCGAACGCCTGCGGGTGGTCCGGGACCGGGCCGCCGGAGTCACGGTGGCCGGCGGCGCCGAACTCGGCGCCGACCAGGTCGTCGTCGCCGGTGGCAGTCTCAGTGGGCGGCTCGCGGGCGTGCCGGACGACGTCCTGCCCCCGGTACGCCCCGTCAAGGGCCAGGTCCTGCGGCTGACGGTGCCGCGCCCGTACGCCCCGTTCCTGTCCCGGACGCTGCGGGCCGAGGTCCGCGGCAGCCACATCTACCTCGTGCCGCGCGAGAGCGGCGAGCTGGTCGTCGGGGCGACGAGCGAGGAGATGGGCTGGGACACGACGGTGACGGCGGGCGGGGTGTACGAGCTGCTGCGCGACGCCCACGAACTGCTCCCCGGCATCACCGAACTGCCGCTCACCGAGACCCGCGCCGGGCTGCGGCCGACATCGCCGGACAACGCCCCGCTGCTCGGACCGACCGCCCTGCCGGGGCTGCATCTGGCCACCGGGCACCACCGCAACGGGGTGCTCCTGACGCCAGTCACGGGCCGGGTGATGGCCACCGTGCTCACGACGGGTGAACTCCCGGACGACGCGCGGCCCTTCACACCCGGACGCTTCTCGCCCGGCACCCCGCCCGGCCGCCCACCGGCCGTCTCCCCCGCCGTCTCCGCAGGTCAGGAGCAGCACGCATGACCGACACCGTGAATTCGCACTCGTCCGACGCCGCGCCCGGATCCGTGACCGTCTCGGTGAACGGAGCGGCCCGCGTCCTCGCCGGCCCCGTCACTCTCGACGTCCTCGTCGCGACCCTCACCGCCGCCCCTTCGGGCGTCGCCGCCGCGCTCAACGAGACCGTCGTCCCGCGCGGGCGCTGGTCCGACACCACTCTGTCCGACGGAGACCGTGTCGAAGTACTCACCGCGGTCCAAGGAGGCTGATCCCGATGTCCGACGACCGGCTCACCATCGGCGAGACCGTCCTCAACTCCCGGCTCATCATGGGGACGGGCGGTGCGCCCAGTCTCGACGTGCTGGAACGGTCCCTGACCGCGTCCGGCACCGAACTCACCACCGTCGCGATGCGCAGGCTGGACCCGAACGTGCGGGGCTCCGTCCTGTCCGTCCTCGACCGGCTGGGCATCCGGGTCCTGCCCAACACGGCGGGCTGCTTCACCGCGGGCGAGGCCGTCCTCACCGCGCGGCTCGCCCGCGAGGCGCTGGGCACCGACTGGATCAAGCTGGAGGTGGTGGCCGACGAACGGACGCTGCTGCCCGATCCGATCGAACTGCTGGACGCCGCCGAGACGTTGGTCGACGACGGCTTCACGGTCCTGCCGTACACGAACGACGATCCCGTGCTCGCCAGAAAGCTGGAGGACGTGGGGTGCGCGGCGATCATGCCGCTCGGCTCCCCGATCGGATCGGGTCTGGGCATCCGCAACCCGCACAACTTCCAACTGATCACCGATCGCGCGCGCGTGCCGGTGATCCTGGACGCGGGGGCGGGTACGGCCTCGGACGCCGCCCTCGCCATGGAGCTGGGCTGCGCGGCCGTCATGCTGGCTTCGGCGGTCACGCGCGCCCAGGAGCCCGTCCTGATGGCCGAGGCGATGCGGCACGCGGTCGAGGCGGGCCGGCTGGCGCACCGCGCGGGCCGCATTCCGCGCCGGCACTTCGCGGACGCCTCGTCTCCTACGGAGGGGCTGGCGGCGCTGGCCCCGGAGCGCCCGGCGTTCTGAGCCCCACCGCTCCACAAGCACGCTCCACCGGTGAGGGCGGCGACGGCCGATTGCCGCGATGTGGTGTGTGTGCTGTCACAAGACGGCTCCAGTGGCGCGTCGGGCCCGACCCGGGGCTGCGGGAGTGTCGGCGGCGGCTCGTAGACTCAACGGGTGGATACGACCCTTAGGGACCCTCTCGTCGGGCAGGTGCTCGACGGCCGTTACCGCGTCGACGCGCGCATCGCCGTCGGCGGCATGGCAACGGTCTACCGGGCCGTCGACACCCGGCTCGACCGGGTCCTCGCCCTGAAGGTGATGCACCCGGCGCTGGCGACCGACGCCACCTTCGTGGAGCGTTTCATCCGCGAGGCGAAGTCCGTGGCGCGGCTGGCGCATCCGAACGTCGTCGGGGTCTTCGACCAGGGCGCCGAGGGCGCGTACGTGTACCTGGCGATGGAGTACGTGGAGGGCTGCACGCTGCGCGACGTCCTGCGCGAGCGCGGCGCCCTCCAGCCGCGTGCCGCCCTGGACATCCTGGAGCCGATGCTGGCCGCGCTGGGCGCCGCCCACCGTGCCGGTTTCATCCACCGGGACATCAAGCCGGAGAACGTCCTGATAGGGGACGACGGCCGAGTGAAGGTCGCGGACTTCGGGCTCGTACGGGCCGTCGGCTCGGTCACCAACACCACCGGCACGATCCTCGGCACGGTCTCCTACCTCGCCCCGGAGCAGATCGAGTACGGCACCTCCGACACCCGCGTCGACGTGTACGCGTGCGGTGTCGTCCTGCACGAGATGCTGACCGGCGCCAAACCGCACGGCGGGGACACCCCCGCGCAGGTGCTCTACCTCCATCTGAACGAGGACGTGCCCGCGCCGTCCGCCGCGGTGCCCGGTATGGCGATCGAGCTGGACGAACTGGTCGCCGCCGCCACCGCCCGCGATCCGGAGATCCGCCCCGAGGACGCGGTGGCGATGCTCGCGCTGACCCGGCGCACGCGCGCCGCGCTCGACGACGCGCAACTGGACGCGATGCCGCCGCGGGCCACCGCGAAGACCTCTTCTGCCGCCCCCGCGAAGAAGGGCAGGGCACGGCGCGGCAGCGGCGCGGTCTCGGGCGGCGCCGCCTCGGAGCCGTCCCAGGACGGCCACGACAGCGCCACCGGCAACGGCCGCGGGCGCTCCCACGACGCCTCACTCGCCGCGCACGGCGCCTCCCACGGCCCGGCGGTCAACGGCGCCGAGGGCCGTCCCGACGACGGCTCCGACGACCGTACGAGCGTGATTCCGCGCATCGTCCGCCCGCAGCCCCCCGACGATTCCGGTACCGCCGACCTGTCGGCCGTATCCCGGGGAGACAACCAGGTCCGCCGCACCAGCCGGCTCACGATGCCGCCGCCGGGGCCCGAGGCGCCTCCGCGTCAGCCGCCCGCGCGCCGCCGGACCGGCAGGATCGCCTCCGCGCCCCGCGGGAGTGTCCTGGCGATCGTGGTCGCCGCACTGCTGGTGCTCGGCCTGGGCATCGGTGTCTGGTACATCAACTCGGGGCAGTTCACCCGTGTCCCCTCGCTCCTCGGGCAGAGCGAGCAGACGGCGAAGAAGCGCCTCGGTGACGCCGGGCTCGACGCGAGCGTGGAGAAGGACTTCAGCGACACGTTCGAGCGCGGCACGGTCATGCGCACCGACCCGGAGCCCCGGGCGCGGATACGGGGCAACGGATCGGTGACCCTCGTCATCTCCCGCGGCCCGGAGATCGTGCGGGTCCCGGACCTGGCCGGAAAGTCGCTGGCCGACGCCAAGGACGCGTTGAAGAAGGTCGGGCTGGCGCCCGGCGTCGTCGCCCGGTCCTTCGACGAGGAGACCGATCAGGGCGACATCATCCGCACCCAGCCGAAGGCGGGTACGGAGCTGCGGCCCGACGCGGGCGTGGCGCTTGTCGTCAGCAAGGGCAGGCCGGTCCACATGCCCGACGTGACCGGGCAGTCCGAGGAGGAGGCGACCGCCTCGCTCGAGGACGCGGGACTCGACGTGAAGGTCGCGGCCGAGCGCGTCAACTCCCCCGAGGAATCGGGAGCGGTGGCCAAGCAGTCCGCCAAGGAAGGCAGCAAACTCGCCCGCGGTGACACCGTCACGCTGACCATCTCCAAGGGCCCGCGGATGCTCGCCGTCCCGGACGTCACGGGGAAGTCGATAGACGCGGCCACGGGCGAACTGAACGACGCGGGCTTCGAGGTGGAGGTCGACCGGAGCTTCCCGTTCCTGGACGACACCGTGTCGAAGCAGTCCGTCGAGGGCGGCGAGAAGGCCGCCGAGGGCAGCACCATCACCATCACGACCAAGGGAATCTGAGGCTTGACGCTCCCCGACCGCCCGCGCAATCCCGTCGGCGGCCATGTTCCGGTGGCGGGCGGTCTCGCCCGTGTGGGGCTGGCCTGGGCCCGTGACATCGGCGCCGAGACCGTTCAGGTCTTCGTGGCCAATCCACGCGGCTGGGCGACGCCCGACGGGAATCCGGCGCAGGACGAGCTGTTCAGGGACCGGTGCGCCGCCGAGGGGCTGTCGGCGTACATCCACGCGCCGTACCTGATCAACTTCGGCTCCCACACCCCGGAGACGGCGGAGAAGTCGGTGCACTCCCTGCGGCACAGCCTGCGCCGGGGCCGGGAGATCGGCGCCCCGGGCGTCGTCGTGCACACCGGCTCGGCGACCGGCGGACGGCCGCGCGAGGTGGCGCTGGCGCAGGTACGGGAGCGGATGCTGCCGCTCCTCGACGAGCTGACGCACGACGACGACCCGTATCTGCTGCTGGAGTCGACCGCGGGGCAGGGCTCCTCGCTGTGCTCGCTCGCCGAGGACTTCGGCCCGTACTTCGCCGCGCTCGACGCGCACCCCAAGCTCGGCATCTGCCTCGACACCTGCCACATCTTCGCGGCGGGCCACGACCTGGCCGCGCCGCACGGGACGCACCGGACGCTGGACCGGCTGGTGGAGACGGTGGGTCCCGGCCGGCTCAGGCTGATCCACGCCAACGACTCCAAGGACGTGTCGGGCGCCCGTAAGGACCGGCACATGAACATCGGCGCGGGCCATATCGGTGAGGAGCCGTTCCGGGAGCTGTTCTCGCATCCGGCGACCGAGGGCGTGCCGCTGGTGATCGAGACCCCCGGCGGCAAGGAGGGCCACGCGGCGGACGTGGCCCTGCTGAAGAAGCTGCGCGACGCCTAGGTCGTTTTCTGGAGGTCGTTAAAGCTCCGGGCCGTCCCCGGGGCCTTCCTGGTACGAGTAGCGCTGTTCGCTCCAGGGGTCGCCGATGTTGTGATAGCCGCGCTCCTCCCAGAAGCCGCGGCGGTCGGCCGTCATGTATTCCACGCCGCGGACCCATTTCGGGCCCTTCCACGCGTAAAGATGCGGTACGACGAGCCGCAGTGGAAATCCGTGTTCGGCGGTGAGGAGTTCGCCGCCGTTGTGCGTGGCGAAGACGGTCCGTTCCGAGGTGAAGTCGGCGAGACGGACATTCGCGCTGTAGCCGTACTCGGCCCAGACCATGACATGGGTGACGGTCGGCGCCGGCGGGGCGAGTTCCAGGATCGTACGGGCGAGCACTCCGCCCCATTCGGCCCCGAGCATGCTGAATTTTGTGACGCAATGCAGATCGGCGACGACCGTCGAGAACGGCAGGGCCGAGAACTCCTCGTGATTCCAGCAGCGCTTGTCTCCGTCGGCCGTGGCTCCGAAGACCCGGAACTCCCAGCGCTCGGGCTTGAACTTCGGCACGGGGCCGTAATGGGTGACCGGCCAGCCACGCTGGAGCCGCTGCCCCGGCGGAAGCCCGGACTGCGCCGACTCCCGTTCTTCCCGGCTCCGAGGCTGACCCATGCCTTCCATGGTGACAGACCGCGAAGGGTGGTCATGACCGGGTACAGCCCGATTCGGGCAACTGCTACTAAGTACGGCCTTACTGGACGCCCTTCGGACGTCGGTGCGAGGATGCGCGCATCCTGGCCAGTCCCCGTGTGGAAGGAGCCTCTGCGATGCAGGGCGACCCCGAGGTCATCGAGTTCCTCAATGAGCAGCTGACCGCCGAATTGACAGCGATCAACCAGTACTTCCTGCACGCCAAAATGCAGGAGAACTTCGGTTGGACGAAGCTCGCCAAGTACACACGGTCCGAGTCCTTCGACGAAATGAAGCACGCGGAGATCCTGACCGACCGAATTCTCTTCCTGGAGGGCCTGCCGAATTACCAGCGGCTTTTCCATGTACGGATCGGCCAGACCGTCACCGAGATGTTCAACGCCGACCGGCAGATCGAGGTCGAGGCGATCGACAGGCTCCGGCGCGGGGTCGACGTCATGCGCGCCAAGGGCGACATCACGTCGGCGAAGATCTTCGAGTCGATCCTCGCGGACGAGGAGCACCACATCGACTATCTCGACACCCAGCTGGAGCTGGTCGAGAAGCTCGGTGAGGCGCTGTACATCGCCCAGCTGATCGAGCAGCCCGACAGCTGACGGGCGTCGGCGCTCCGGTGCGTCAGGCGGCTTCCAGGCCCGCCGACGTACCCACGGCCCGTACGGCGGCCGCCTGCGCGACGGCCGTCTCCACGGCGGTGGTTCCGATGGCGGCGGGCGCCGACAGCTCACGGCGCGGGCAGCCACCGCGGCCGAGTATCGACTGGATGCTGCGCACGCACGAACCGCAGTCCGTACCGGCCTTCGAGGCCGAGGCGATCTGGCGGGGGGTGCACGCACCGGCCTCCGCGTGTTCCCGGACCTGCTTCTCGGTGATGCCGAAGCAAGAGCAGACGTACACGCGGTTCACCTCCCGGCGGGATCGTTGACTGGCACCGTCCCCGTAAGAACGGTGAGGCAAACCTAACCTTACCTGCCACCCCGGTGCACGCGAAAGGCCCCCGTACGTGGGTGGGGCGCGGATCACATCGCGATCCGCGCCCCACTCCTCGTACTGCTCCGCGTGTCTGCCGCGCCCGGCCCGGTGCCCTACTGCGCCCGGTACATCTCCGCGACGAGGAAGGCCAGATCGAGCGACTGGCTGCGGTTGAGCCGGGGGTCGCAGGCCGTCTCGTACCGCTGGTGGAGGTCGTCGACGAAGATCTCGTCGCCGCCGCCCACGCACTCGGTGACGTCCTCGCCGGTCAGCTCCACATGGATACCGCCGGGGTGCGTGCCCAGGCTCTTGTGGACCTCGAAGAAGCCCTTGACCTCGTCCAGCACGTCGTCGAACCGGCGGGTCTTGTGGCCGGACGCCGCCTCGAAGGTGTTGCCGTGCATCGGGTCGGTCACCCACGCCACGGTCGCACCGGACGCGGTGACCTTCTCGACCAGCTCCGGAAGCTTGTCCCTGACCTTGTCGGCGCCCATCCGGACGACGAAGGTCAGCCGGCCGGGCTCACGCTCGGGGTCGAGCCGGTCGATGTAGCTGAGCGCGTCGTCGCCCGACGTCGTCGGGCCGAGCTTGATACCGATCGGGTTGGCGATCTTCGAGGCGAACTCGATGTGCGCGCCGTCCAGTTGACGGGTGCGCTCGCCGATCCAGACCATGTGGCCCGAGACGTCGTAGAGCTTGCCGGTGCGCGAGTCCACGCGGGTCAGCGCCGACTCGTAGTCGAGCAGCAGCGCCTCGTGCGAGGAGAAGAACTCGACCGTACGGAACTCCGCCGGGTCGGTGCCCGCCGCCTTCATGAAGTTCAGCGCGTTGTCGATCTCGCGGGCGAGACGCTCGTAACGCTGGCCGGACGGGGACGACTTCACGAAGTCCTGGTTCCAGGCGTGCACCTGGCGCAGGTCCGCGTAACCGCCGGTGGTGAAGGCGCGCACCAGGTTGAGCGTCGCGGCGGACGCGTGGTACATCCGCTTCAGCCGCTCGGGGTCCGGGACCCTGGCTTCCTCGGTGAAGGGGAAGCCGTTGACGGAGTCGCCGCGGTAGGTGGGCAGCGTCACACCGTCACGCGTCTCGGTGGGCTTGGAACGCGGCTTCGAGTACTGCCCGGCGATCCTGCCCACCTTCACCACCGGCACGGCGGCCGCGTAGGTGAGGACGGCGCCCATCTGGAGCAGTGTCTTCAGCTTGCTGCGGATCTGTTCGGCGGACACGCCGTCGAAGGCCTCGGCGCAGTCGCCGCCCTGGAGCAGGAACGCCTCACCATTGGCGACGGCACCCATCCGGGCGCGCAGTTGGTCGCACTCGCCCGCGAAGACGAGCGGCGGATAGCTTTCCAGCTCCGCGACGGCAGCGCGCAGTGCCTCGGCATCGGGATACTCGGGCTGCTGCGCCGCGGGGAGGTCTCGCCAGGTCGCCTGTGCGACGGGTGCTCGGGTGTCAGCGTTCACGGTCACGCGGACAACATTACGGGTTCCCGGCAGCCATCCACGCAGACTCTCAGTGGTTGAGACAGATGTCCACGTTCGTGTCGCGGGCGGACGATGTCGGTTATGCTCCGCGGCATGTTGACGCAGCTGAACCAGGCTTGGTGGTGGACCGCGCATCCGGCGGTCCGCTGATTCACCCGCGCAACACCGAATCGCAGGGCCGCCCGAGGGGCGGCCTTCCGTGTTTCCCGGCCCGTAGCCGGCCGACACGGACCGGGAATCGGGGCCGTTCCTCTCCTCCTGGAAGGAACCACCCCGTATGCACACCACCGCCACCGCCGACGCCCCCTGTCCCGACACCAGGGGACTTCTGGCCCGGCTCCTGGACGACGACTGCCCACCCTTCGCCCTGCTGCGCCGCCGTACGCCGGGGCGCGACCACGACACCGTGGAACTGCTCGTCGGCGACGTGCGGGAGGTACGCCGTCTGGCCGACATCCCGGCGGACGACGAGCGCCCCTCGCTCGCCCTGATCCCGTTCCGGCAGATCCGGGAGCGCGGCTTCGAGGCGCACGACGACGGCACCCCGCTGTCGGTGCTGGTGGCGGACGAGTCGTACGAGCTGCCGCTCGCCGATGTCCTCGCGCATCTGCCCGCCCACCCGGTCCGGGTCGAGGACGGCGCCTTCGACATCGACGACGAGCGGTACGCGGACGTCGTCCGGCGTGTCGTCGAGGACGAGATCGGCCGGGGCGAGGGCGCGAACTTCGTCATCCGGCGGACCTTCGAGGGCCGGATCCCCGGTTTCGGGCGCGCCGACGCGCTGGCGCTGTTCCGGCGGCTGCTGGCCGGCGAGCGGGGCGCGTACTGGACGTTCGTGGTGCACACCGGAGGGGGGAAGGGGCGGGAGACGGGTGCGCGGACGCTGGTCGGGGCGAGCCCCGAGGTGCATGTGCGGATGAGCGGCGGCACCGTCGTGATGAATCCCATCAGCGGTACGTTCCGCTATCCGCCCGAGGGGCCGACCACCGAGGCGCTGCTGGAATTCCTCGGCGACCGCAAGGAGACCGACGAGCTGTCGATGGTGGTCGACGAAGAGCTCAAGATGATGTGCACGGTCGGTGACATGGGCGGGGTGGTCGTCGGGCCGCGGCTCAAGGAGATGGCCCATCTCGCGCACACGGAGTACGAGTTGCGCGGGCGCAGTTCGCTCGACGTCCGCGACGTCCTGCGGGAGACGATGTTCGCCGCGACCGTCACCGGATCGCCGGTGCAGAACGCGTGTCGCGTCATCGCGCGGTACGAGCCGCTGGGGCGGGAGGGGATCGGGCGCGGTTACTACGCGGGCGCGCTGGCCCTCGTCGGACGCGACGCGGGCGGCGCCCAGACCCTCGACTCCCCCATCCTGATCCGGACCGCGGACATCGACGCACAGGGCGGGCTGCGCGTGCCGGTCGGGGCGACGCTCGTACGCCACTCCGATCCGGCGGGCGAGGTCGCCGAGACCCATGCCAAGGCGGCGGGAGTGCTGGCGGCGCTGGGAGTGCACGCGGGTCGGCCGGGCGGCACATCCGTACGGAAGGCACTCGCCGACGACCCGCGGGTGCGGGTCGCGCTGGACTCGCGGCGGGCGCATCTGGCGCCGTTCTGGCTGAAGATGCAGGAGCGATCGGCGTCACTGTCGGGCCACGCGCTGGTCATCGACAGCGAGGACACCTTCACGGCGATGCTGGCGCATCTGCTGCGGTCCGCCGGCCTGGACGTGACCGTACGGCGGTACGACGAGCCTGGCCTCGGTACAGAGGCCGTACTCGCGCACCGGGGACCCGTGGTGCTCGGCCCCGGACCGGGGGATCCGTCGGACCCCGCCGACCCCCGGATGCGAACGCTGCGCGCGCTGACCGCCGCGCTGCTGCGCGAGCACCGGGGCGGGCTGCTGGGCGTCTGCCTCGGCAACGAGCTGATCGCGGCGGAGCTGGGTCTCGGTACGGCGCGCAAGCGGCAGCCGTACCAGGGCGCGCAGACCCGGATCGAACTCTTCGGCAGAGCGGAGACCGTCGGCTTCTACAACAGCTTCACCGCCCGCTGCGACGACGCGCGGGCGGCGGAGCTGGCGGCGCGCGGCATCGAGGTGAGCCGTGACGCCGCGGGAGAGGTGCACGCGCTGCGGGGTCCGGGCTTCGCCGGGGTGCAGTTCCACCCGGAGTCCGTACTGACACTGCGCGGCCCCGAGATCGTGACCGCGCTCGTCGCCGGCACGATGCGCGACAGCGGGGCGGAGCGCCGACGCGGCTGACGATTCGCCCCGCGGGCGGTGGTCGCCGTTTTCGGTGTCGATCGCCGGACGGGCCACGTGTGCGGCCCGTCCGGCGATCGAGGAGACGGGCGGGCCACGCGCCGCGCGAGCCCGCCCACGCGCTGATCGGTCAGCCGAAGAAGACGCCGACTTCTTGGTAGAGCTCCGGCTGGACGGTCTTGAGCTCCGCAATCGCCTCCGAGATCGGGACGCGCACGATGTCCGTGCCCCGCAGGGCCACCATCTTGCCGAAGTCGCCGTCCTTCACCGCCTCGATCGCGTGCAGCCCGAACCGCGTGGCCAGCCAGCGGTCGAACGCGCTCGGTGTGCCACCGCGCTGCACATGGCCGAGGACCGTGGTCCGTGCCTCCTTGCCGGTGCGCTTCTCGATCTCCTTGGCAAGCCATTCGCCGACGCCCGACAGCCGTACATGGCCGAAGGAGTCCAGCGTCCCGTCCTTGAGGACGACCTCGCCGTCCTTGGGCATCGCGCCCTCCGCGATAACGACTATCGGCGCGTACGAGGCCTTGAAACGCGACGTCACCCAGGCGCAGACCTGGTCGATGTCGAAGCGCTGCTCCGGGATGAGGATGACGTTCGCGCCGCCCGCCAGGCCCGAGTGCAGGGCGATCCAGCCCGCGTGCCGCCCCATCACCTCGCAGACGAGGACGCGCATGTGCGACTCGGCCGTGGTGTGGAGGCGGTCGATCGCCTCGGTCGCGATGCCGACCGCCGTGTCGAATCCGAAGGTGTAGTCGGTCGCCGAAAGGTCGTTGTCAATGGTCTTGGGCACGCCCACGCAGGGAATGCCGTGCACGTCGGAGAGCTGGGCCGCCACGCCCAGGGTGTCCTCCCCGCCGATCACGATGAGCGCGTCGACCTCGCTGCTCGCGAGGTTCTCCTTGATCCGGCGGATCCCGTCCGCCGTCTTGAGCGGATTGGTGCGCGAGGAGCCGAGGATGGTGCCGCCGCGGGGCAGGATGCCTCGCACGGTGGGGATGTCGAGCCGTACGGTGTCGCCTTCCAGCGGTCCTCGCCAGCCGTCCCGGAAGCCGGTGAACTCATACCCGTACTCCGTGATGCCTTTGCGCACGATGCCACGAATGACCGCATTGAGCCCTGGGCAGTCGCCGCCCCCGGTCAATACTCCGACCCGCATGGAAACACTTCCCTTCGCCGTCGGTGACGCACCTGAGCCACGCCTGAGTGACACAGGTCACCCCGGCATGGTGCGCAGGGTCATTTCCGTAGCACCAGAGGGCGGTGGGAGGTGGTTGAGCGACGGCCGCGGAAACAGCCCCGCTGACCGGCCGCGTCTCAGACGTCGTCGAGACCGCGTTCGATCGCGTACCGCACCAGTTCCACGCGGTTGTGGAGCTGGAGCTTGCCGAGGGTGTTCTGCACGTGGTTCTGCACGGTGCGGTGCGAGATGACCAGGCGTTCGGCGATCTGCTTGTACGAGAGCCCCTTGGCGACCAGCCGCAGCACCTCGGTCTCGCGCTCGGTCAGCTGCGGGACCTTGGGATCGTCGGACGCCGCGGGGGCGGGCTCGGAGGCGAGCCTGCGGTACTCGCCGAGGACCAGCCCGGCGAGTCCGGGGGTGAAGACCGGGTCGCCGACGGCGGTGCGCCGCACCGCGTCGGTCAGCTCGGCCGTACTGGCCGACTTCAGCAGATAGCCCGTGGCGCCGGACTTCACCGCTTCGAGTACGTCGGCGTGCTCGCCACTCGCGGAGAGGACCAGCACCCGCAGGCCGGGCAGGCTGCCTACCAACTCCTTGCAGACCTGGACGCCGGGCATGCCGGGCAGGTTGAGGTCGAGGACGATCACGTCGGGGGTGGTGGCCGTCGCGCGGCGCACCGCCTGGGGGCCGTCACCGGCAGTCGCCACGACGTCGAATCCGGCCTCGGTCAGGTCGCGGGCGACGGCGTCGCGCCACATCGGGTGGTCGTCGACGACCATCACGCGCGTCGCACCGTCCGTGGCGCTCTGCGCGCCAGCGCCCGTGCCCCGCTCGTCGCCGTTGCTGTTGCTGTTGTTGCTGCTGTTGCTGTCCGTCTGCTCGCTCATCGCTCCGCCTTCCCCCGTGGAACCTTCAACTCGACTTCCGTGCCCTGGCCGGGGACCGAGATCAGCTCGGCCGTGCCGCCCAACTCCCGCAGCCGGCCCCGGATCGAGAGCGCGACACCGAGGCGCCCCTCCCCCTCGGCCTGCGCGAGCCGGCCCTCCGGGATGCCGGGGCCGTCGTCCCTGACCGTCACGATCACCTCGTCCGGCGAGTCCTCGACCAGGATCCAGGACCGCGCGCCGTCTCCGGCGTGCTTGCGGACATTGTCCAGGGCGGCACTGACAGCCGCCGCCAGCTCCCGCGCGGCCGCTGGCCGCAGCAGGACGGGAGCGCCCGGCTCGGCGAGTGTCACGGCGGAGCCGGAGAGCGGCGCCAACAGCGTACGCAGATCCCACCGCCGGTCCTCGTCGGTGGCGTCACCGTCCCCGTCGTCCCCGCCATCCCCGTACCGCGCGTCGTCGACGGTGCGTACCACCGCCCCGAGCGAGCTGTCCTCCGAGGTGCGGGTGGTCGGCACGAGACCGCTGGAGACCAGCGTCCGCAGGGCGACCTCCTGCTCCCCGGCCATCCTGCCCAGCTCCGCCGCCTCACCCCCGAGGGCCGTTCCGCGCCGCTGCACCATCGCGAGGACCTGGAGGACGCTGTCGTGGATGTCGCGTGCCAGGCGCTCCCGCTCCCGGGTCGCCGCCTCGATCTCCAGGGCGCGCGCCAGCGTGCGTTCGGAGGCGCGGGCGACCTCGACGATGTAGCCGATCGCGATGGACGCCACCCACACCAGCAGCACGTTGTGCAGGGTGTCGCGGCTGGGAGTGCCGCGCCCGACCAGGTTGGCGAAGGCGACCAGCGAGGAGGCGAAGGCCGCCCAGCGCCAGCCGCCCTTGACGGCGAAGGCGAGGACGGAGCCCGCGGTCCATATGGTCGGCAGGGTGGGGCCGTCCATGTACCGCGCCTGCACGTCGACGACCGGGGTGAGCAGGATGCCGACGAGCGCGATGGTGAGGTCGACGCCCAGGAAACGCTTGGTGCAGCTGACGGCGTTGGCCACCTTGGGCAGGGTGGCGACCGTCCAGACGACGAGGACGAGGAGGAACCCGGCGGCGACCCAGGGACGCTCGAACTTGTCCCGCCCGAAGGCGAAGATCAGGACCGCGTAGACCATGGTGAGCAGGCGGTACGCGGTGAGCGCGCGCCACAGCGGCTGCTCGACCGACATCCGTACGACCCGTTCGCGTCTGGCCACGTGTCCCCCACCCCCGGTGTCGCGATGTGTCATTCGTACTGCCGACCCGCTGCCGGCCTGTCGTCCCGTCGGCCTCGGCGGCCGGACGGGCCGGTTTCTCAACTCGCCTTGGCCTTCGCCTCTTCGGCGATCCTGCGCTTGGCGGCCGTCGCGTAGATGTCGACGTACTCCTGGCCGGAGAGCTTCATGATCTCGTACATGACCTCGTCGGTCAGCGAACGCAGGATGAAGCGGTCGCCCTCCATGCCTTGATACCGGCTGAAGTCCAGCGGCTCGCCGATCCTGATCCCCGGCCGCATCAGCTTCGGCATCACCGTGCCCGGCGGCTGGATCTTCTCCGTGTCGATCATGGCGACCGGGATCACGGGCGCGCCCGAGGCGAGCGCCACGCGCGCGAGGCCGCCCGGCTTGCCCCGGTAGAGCCGGCCGTCGGGCGACCGGGTGCCCTCGGGGTAGATGCCGAAGAGTTCGCCGCGCTCCAGTACCGCTATGCCGCTCTTGATGGCCGCCTCGCCCGCGCCGCGCGCTCCGGAGCGGTCGACCGGTAGCTGGCCGACTCCTTTGAAGAACGCGGCCGTGAGGCGCCCCTTCACGCCGGGCGAGGTGAAGTACTCCGCCTTGGCGATGAAGGTGACCTTCCGGGTCAGTACCGCGGGGAGGAAGAACGAGTCCGAGAACGAGAGGTGATTGCTCGCGAGGATCGCGGGCCCGTCCTCGGGAATGTTCTCGATGCCCTCCACCCAAGGCCTGAAAGCGAGCTTGAGCGATCCTCCGATGGAGAACTTCATCGCGCCGTAGATCAACTCGGGTGCCTCCTGTGTGCTGTCGCCCGACCTTAACCCGAGGGGGGCGCGCGGGTTCCGTCACGGGGCGCCGACGGCTCTGGTCGGTGTCGGCCCGGTCGCGTACGGTGAAGTACCACTTCGAGACTCACGAACAGGAGACCCTGTGCCGGTCCTTCCTGGAGCCGAGCCGTACCGCCACGAGGGCGGAGATGTCGGCGTCCTCCTCTGTCACGGATTCACCGGTTCCCCGCAGTCGCTGCGCCCCTGGGCCGAGTATCTGGCCGCCCGGGACCTCACCGTGTCACTGCCGCTGCTCCCCGGACACGGCACCCGCTGGGAGGACATGCAGATCACCGGCTGGCAGGACTGGTACGCGGAGGTGGACCGGGCGCTGCGGGAGATCGGCGAGCGGTGCGAGCGGGTCTTCGTCTTCGGTCTCTCCATGGGCGGGACGCTGGCGCTGCGGCTCGCGGCCAAGCACGGGCACGCGGTCACCGGTGTCGCCGTCGTCAACCCGGCGAACAAGGTGCACGGCCTCTCGGCGTACGCCCTGCCGGTCGCCCGCCATCTCGTCCGGACGACGAAGGGCCTGCGCAGCGACATCGCGCTGGCGGGCAGCGAGGAGGTCGGTTACGACCGGGTCCCGCTGCACGCCGCGCACTCGCTGCGGAATTTCTTCCGGCTGGTGGACGGGGAGCTGCCCCAGGTGACCCAGCCGCTGCTGCTGATGCGCAGCCCGCGCGACCATGTCGTACCCCCGGCGGACTCGGCCAGGATCCTCGGCCGTGTCTCGTCGACCGACATCCGGGAGGTCGTCCTGGAACAGAGCTACCACGTGGCGACGTTGGACCACGATGCGGAGCGGATTTTCGAAGAGAGTCACGCGTTCATCGGCCGACTCGCTCCGAGCGTCGGGAAGAAGGGGAGCACAACCGGTGGCTGAGCATGACGCGGACCGCGAGCCGCAGCCGATCGACGAGGACGCCGCCTGGGCGGCGATCGTCGCGGGTTACGGGGAGGAGCCGGCCGATCCGCCGGGTGCCAAGCCCTTCAAGTCGGTCGAGGACCTGGCGCTCCTGGAGAGCGACCGGAACAGGTCCGAGCCGTCGCCGCCCAAGGACAAGGAGTCCGGGACCACGAAGGCGGACCTGGGGCCGGTGAACCGGTCGGACGCCGGGCCGGCCACCACCGGGGCGCCGGACACGACCGGGGCCGATGCCGGAGCCGATGCCGAGGCCGTCGCGGAGCCCGATCGGGAGCGCGAGCCGGACGCCAAGCCCGACAAGCCGTCGCTCGGCGGCTCGATCGTCTTCGCGCCCGGCGTCGGCGGCGCCGGCCCCCGCGACTATGTGACGCAGGAGCCGAAGGACGACGACCTCGACGACAGCGACGAGGGCCATTTCGTACCGCCGGAGCCGCCGCCGCTGCCCGAGGCCGACGTCACTGCCAAGTTCGCCTGGCTCGCCGTGATCGGCGGCCCGGTGCTCATGCTCCTCGCCGTGCTGTTGCAGTGGGAGATGACCTGGTGGCTGACGACGGTCTGCATCGGCGGTTTCCTGGGCGGCTTCGTCACTCTGGTGGCGCGGATGCAGCACGGTGACGAGGAGGACGACGACCCGGGCCGCGGAGCGGTGGTCTGACGCGCTATCAGACCTGACGCGTCCTCAACCTCGCCTTCCGTAAGGCGGGTTCAGGACGCGGGGACGCGCAGGGCGGCCAGCACCGGAAGGTGATCCGTGGCCGCCCGCAGGTCGCTCTCCTCGATGCCCGGCAGGCCCAACGGCACTCCGCAGCCGAGCACTTCGACACCCTCGGTGGCGAAGATCGCGTCGATGCGCTGGTGCGGGGCGGCGGGTGTGGAGGTGTACTCGCTCCCCCACGGCTTGACCGCCCAGCCGTCCTGAAGCGCCTTGGCCAGCCGGCGGAACGAACGCCCCTGGGGCCGGTCGTTGAGATCACCGGCCACGATCGTGTGCGGTGCGTCCATCGCCCGGACCCGGTCCAGCAGCATCCCGGTCTGGGCGAGGCGCTCGTCCCTCTGGAGGCTGAGATGGCAGCTCAGCAGCCCCATACGGGCGCCGCCGATCCGTACGACCGCCGTGGCGAACCCCCGCCGGTGCAGACCCGGCGTCAGCGGCAGCAGGACGTCCTCCGTACGCTCCACGGTCGCGCGCAGTGAGCACAGGAGCAGTGGGCCCGAGGCCGTACCGCCGCCGCTGAGGACGACGAGATCGGTCCTGGCGGCCAGCCACGCCGCCCGTTTGCGCCAGCGGAAGAACCGCGGCGCCTCCTGGACGAAGACCAGGTCGGGCTCGCAGGCCCGGATCACCCGGGCCAGCGCCTCGGTGTCGTCGCGCATGGAGCGGATGTTGTAGCTGAGCACGCGGATCACGGCCGAACCGTCCGGCTCGGTACGGGAGTCGGGCAGCGAAATCGTCGGGACGGGTCCACCCAGTCCACTCACCGGAGTTGTCACCGGACCACGATAGACCGGCGCCCGCCGCACCCCTGAGGGGCGCGGCGGGCGTGATCGTCCGGATACCGGGGCACCGGGTGCGTAACGGGTACGCCGCCGTGCGGGCCGTACGGTTCAGCCCTGGCGGGCCAGGTCCGCGGCGCCCACCAGCCCTGCCTTGCCGCCCAGTTGGGCAGCGAGGACCTGCGCGTGCGGACGCCACGCGCCGCCGATCAGCCAGCGGCGGAAGGACTTGCGGATCGGGTCGAGGACCAGTTCGCCCTCGTCCGACACACCACCGCCGACGATGAACGCCGACGGGTCGAAGAGCGAGGCCAGATCGGCCAGGCCCGCGCCGGCCCAACGGGCCAGCTCCCGGAAGGAGTCGACGGCCACCGGGTCGCCCTCGCGGGCGGCGGCGCTGACGTGCTTGCCCTCGATGCCGTCGGGAGTGCCGTCGCCGAGGCGCAGCAGGATCTCCGCGTTCTCGGGTGTGGCGTTGGCGCGTTGCTTCGCGTATCTGACGAGGGCGCGCCCCGACGCGTACTGCTCCCAGCACCCCTGGCTGCCGCAGCCGCACAGCAACCCGTCGGGAACGACCCGGATATGGCCGAATTCCGCCGCCACGCCGAAGCGTCCTCGGCGCAGTTTGTTGCCGATGATGATGCCGCCGCCGAGGCCGGTGCCGAGCGTGATGCAGATGACGTCCTCGTGACCCTGTCCGGCCCCGAACTTGTACTCGCCCCAGGCGGCGGCGTTCGCGTCGTTCTCCACGACGACCTGCATTCCGACCCGCTGCTCGACCTTGTCCTTGAGCGGTTCGTGACGCCAGTCGATGTTCGGAGCGAAGAGGACGGTGGCACGCTTGTCGTCGACGTAGCCGGCGGCGCCGATGCCGACCGCCTCGATCTCGTGTCCCTTGCCGGCGCCGGAGACGGCCGCGCAGATCGCGTCGACGATGCCCTCGGCAGTCGGCGGGGTGGGCACCTGGTGCGTATCGAGAATCGTGCCCTCTTCGTCGACCACGCCCGCCGCGATCTTCGTGCCGCCGATGTCGACGCCGATGGTGAGTCCCATGTGTCCCTCAGTTTTCGGTCGAGCCCCGCTGCGGCCAACCGTACCCGAGGGCGAGCCTGCTGCTGGTCAGTCCAGGTCGATGCGGTTGCCGGGGGTGGGGCCCTCATCGCGGGGATCCGAGGGGTCGTTGGCCTTTTCGTCCGACTTCTTGAGGTTGATGTCGGGCGGTACGTCCGGTCCCCGGGTCCAGCGGCGCTCGTCGCCCTCGACGGCGGAGCGGTAAGCCGCGAGAAGCTCGTTCCCGGCCGCCGCGAGATGGTCGAAGATATCCGGGTTGCGGTCGATCACCGGCTCGACGGCGGACTTGGCCTGGTTGATGAACTGCTGGACGGCGCCCTGTGCGGCCATCCCGAGCAGCGGGCTCTGGAACGAGGACACCTTGTCGGCCACGGCGTCGACGAATCGGCGCAGCTCCTCGGAGGCCGAGCCTGGCGCCGTCCCGTGGACGGAGCGGCGGCGCGCCTTCTCGGCGGCCAGATCCTCGGCGCAGGCCGTGGCCCAGGCGTCCGGGTCGGCGGCGGGACGCTCGGTGGCATCACTCATGGGTTACTCCCGCATCGGGCAAGGCGCCTCGTCCGGGGCGGACCGGAGGCTGTGTACCTTCGACGGTACCTGAACCCGGGTGGGACGTTCAGGGTGTGCGCGGCCAGAGGCCCGGCTCCGGCGTGAAACGGACCTTCAGGACACCCTCCGTGAGCGCGGCGCCCGAGACGGTGCAGCGCCGCAGGGCGGCCGCGAGGGGCACGATGCGGTGGAACGGGCCCACGGTCAGGAGCAGTTCGTCGCCGCGCCGCACCAGTCCGACGTCGGCCTTCACGGCGCCGGGCAGTGGCAGGGACCACACCAGCAGGCCGTCCTCCTCCCGCCGGTCCTCGACCCGCCAGGGATCGCGGTACGGTCCCGGATCCGCGTCCGGCCCCAGCTCCGCGAGACCGGCCGGATCCGCGAGAACTCCCAGGTCGTCGAGGCCGCGCGGGTCCCGCCCCAGGTGGCGCACCGCGCGCAGCGGCCACGCGGAGCCGTACTCCTCGCTCCATCCGTCCAGGCACTTCTGCTGCTGGGCGGCTAGCGTCGCGAGCCAGGCGTCGGACGAATCCGTCGGCAGGACCTTGTTCGGTACGAGGGCGTCGACGCGCAGCCCGTACAGACTGAGCCCGTCGCGGGCCACGCGCAGGGCGTCCCCGGCAGCCGGGCCGGGCTCGGCGACGAGCCGTACGGTCGTGCTGCCGGCCCCGATCAGCGCCTGGACGGCGGCCAGTTCCTCGTCCCTGCGGGCGGCGGCGCCGTACAGCCAGCCCGCGGGCATCGGTACGCCCGCGAGCTGCGCCATCATCGGCCGCAGCGCCCGCGCGGCCTGCCGCTCCGCAGGCAGGAGACGGCCCAGCAGCCGGCGCAGCCGCTCGGGCAGGGCGAGCACGGACAGGGCGTCGCGCAGCGGCGGCAGGTCGACGACGAGCACGTCCCAGCCGCCCGCCGAGGCCCGGCGCAGCGCCTGGAGCAGGGCGAACTGTTCGCTGCCGGGCAGCTCCGTCAGCTCCTCGCCGTCGAGGCGGCGGGCACCGAGCATGTCGAGCGCGGTGGCGGCGCGGTCCTGGAGGGCGAGGAATTCGGTGCGGAAGTAGTCGGCGGGGTCGACGCGGGCGGCCCAGAGGCCGGGCGTCACCTCGGCCGGTTCCACGGCGAGGGCGGTGTCCGCGCCCAGTACGGCGCCGGGGCCCGCCGGGTCGGCGGAGAGCAGCAGCGTGCGGCTGCCGCGCCGGGCGGCGGCCAGGGCGGTCGCCGCCGCGACGGTGCTGCGGCCCGCGCCGCCGGGTCCGGTGACCAGGACCGTTCGCATGGTGCCGGTGGCCGGTCCCGTGCCTCGCGCGCGCTCCGGCATCAGACGGTGGGCGTCTCGGCCGCTCCGGCGGTTCCGGCGCCGCCGCCGGGGGCGCTCTCGACGCGCTTCTTCAGACCGGCCAGGGCGCGGTCGATGATGACCTTCTCCGCCTTGCGCTTGATCATGCCGAGCATCGGGATCTTGACGTCGACGGTCAGCCGGTAGGTGACCTCGGTTCGCTCGCCGCCGCCCGCCGGTGCCAGGTGGTAGGAGCCGTCGAGCGAGCGCAGCATCTGGGACTTGACCAGCGTCCAGCTGACCTCGTCACCGCCGGTCCAGGTGTACGCGAGGGTGTGGTCGTCCTTGATCGCGCCCGCGTCGAGCACCAGCCTGACCTGCTCCGCCCGGCCCTCGGCGTCGGTGGAGAGGACCTCGGCCTCCTTCACCTCGCCGGTCCACTCGGGATAGCGGGCGAAGTCGGCGATCACGCCCATCACGTCGGCGGGTGCCGCCTCGATCGTGATGCTCGACTTGGTGTGTTCCGCCATCGACGTGCTCCTCCAGATGGTGTCCCCCCGGCGAAGCGGGGCGACGGTCACGCTTGCCGGTACCGGCCGTGCAGCGTGCAGGTTATCGCGTGCCCGCCGGTCACCATTCCATGGCCCAGGGCCGTCCGGTGGACGCGAAGTGCCCGACGTTCACGCACTCCGTCGAGCCGACGCGCATCCGGGCGGCGAGCGGCTGGTGGACATGGCCGAAGAGTGCGTACCTCGGTCTCGTCCGGTGGATGGCGTCCAGCAGCGCGCGGCTGCCGCGCTCGAAGCGGCGGGCGACGGTGTCGTACGTCAGCTCCGGCACCTCGGGCGGTATGTGCGAGCAGAGCACGTCGACCTCGCCGAGCCGCTCGACCTTGGCCGCGTACTCCTCGTCGGAGATCTCGTACGGGGTGCGCATCGGGGTGCGCAGGCCGCCGCCGACGAAGCCGAAGACCCGACCGCCGATCTCGACCCGCTCGCCGTCGAGGACGGTCGTGCCCGGTCCGGCGTACTCGGGCCAGAGGGCGGGGATGTCGACGTTGCCGTAGGTGGCGTACGTCGGGTTGGGGAGGACGGCGAACAGTTCGGCGTACTGGCGGCGCACCGCCGATTCGATGGCGGTGTCCCGGTCGGTCGCCAGCCCGGCCCAGAGGCTGCGGCCCAGTTCACGGGCCTCGTCGAAGCGGCGGGCGGTGCGCAGCTCCACGATCCGGTCGGCGTTCTCCTCGCCGAAGAGGTCGGGGAAGATACCGCGGGAGTGGTCGGCGTAGTCGAGGAACAGGACGAGGTCGCCGAGACAGATCAGGGCGTCGGCGCCGTCGCCGGCCGTGGCGAGGTCCCGGGCGTTGCCGTGGACGTCGCTGACGACGTGGACACGGGTGCGTGCGCGGCCGTTCCCACCGGGTACGCCGCGCTCGGCGAGCGTGTCGGCGCCCGAGCCGCTCTTTGAGCCGTTGCCGCCGTTTCCGCCGCTGTTCCCGCCACCGCGCATGCCGCTCACCCTAGATCGCCGCCTTCCCGCTGTGTAGAGGGGTCCGGACCTGCGGTTACTGACACGTCCGTACAACCGTGGACTACTCTGCGCGAAGGACCGTCAAAAAACGTGTGACGCGGGGAACATCTGGCCGGGCCCCCCTATCCGGAACCGAGTACTGATGGGTAACGTCCGGGCAGTCCAATCGTGCTCACCCCCGAGAGCACCTGCCCGATGTGGACCGCAGCCGGTTCGGCACAGTGCCGTGCCCCCGGCGCCCGACGAGGAGCAGCAGTCTTGCGCGAGTTCAGCCTTCCGGCCCTGTACGAGGTCCCCTCGGACGGCAACCTGACGGATCTCATCCGCCGCAACGCCGCTCAGCATCCCGACGTCGCGGTCCTTGGCCGCAAGGTCGCCGGTGTGTGGACGGACGTCACGGCCACCCAGTTCCTCGCCGAGGTGCGGGCGGTGGCCAAGGGGCTGATCGCGTCCGGCATCCGCCCCGGTGAGCGGGTCGCCCTGATGTCCCGCACCCGGTACGAGTGGGTGCTGCTCGACTTCGCGATCTGGAGCGCGGGCGCCGTCACCGTGCCGGTGTTCGAGACGAGCTCCGCCGAGCAGGTCCAGTGGATCCTCGGCGACTCCGGCACCGCCGCCATGGTCGTGGAGTCCGACGCGCACGCCGACGCGGTGAAGTCCGTCTCGGACGGGCTGCCGGAACTGCGGCACGTCTGGCAGATCGACAAGGGCTGTGTGGCGGAACTGACCGCCGCCGGCGCGGAGATCACCGAAGCGGTGGTCGACGAGCGCAGCGCGACGGCGAAGGCCGACGACCCGGCGACGATCGTCTACACGTCGGGGACCACCGGCCGCCCGAAGGGCTGCGTGCTGACGCACCGTGCCTTCTTCGCGGAGTGCGGCAACGTGGTGGAGCGCCTGAAGCCGCTGTTCCGTACGGGCGAGTGTTCCGTCCTGCTCTTCCTGCCCGCCGCGCACGTCTTCGGACGGCTGGTCGAGGTGGCGTCCGTGATGGCGCCGATCAAACTCGGCTGCGTACCGGACATCAAGGATCTGACCAAGGAGCTGGCCTCGTTCCGGCCGACGCTGATCCTCGGGGTGCCGCGCGTCTTCGAGAAGGTCTACAACTCGGCGCGGGCGAAGGCCCAGGCGGACGGCAAGGGCAAGATCTTCGACCGCGCGGCGAGCACGGCGATCGAGTACAGCCGCGCGCTGAGCGGCGCGCAGGGTCCGTCCGTGGGCCTCAGGATCAGGCACAAGGTCTTCGACGCGCTCGTGTACCGCAAACTGCGCGCGGTCCTCGGTGGCCGCGGCGAGTACGCGATCTCCGGTGGCGCGCCTCTCGGCGAACGCCTCGGGCACTTCTTCCGCGGCATCGGCTTCACCGTGCTGGAGGGGTACGGCCTGACGGAGACGTGCGCGGCCACCGCCTTCAACCCGTGGGACCGGCAGAAGATCGGCACCGTCGGGCAGCCACTGCCCGGCTCGGTGATCCGCATCGCCGACGACGGCGAGGTGCTGCTGCACGGCGAGCACCTGTTCAAGGGGTACTGGAACAACGAGGCGGCGACGGCGGAGGCGCTGGCCGACGGCTGGTTCCACTCCGGCGACATCGGCACGCTCGACGAGGACGGGTATCTCGCGATCACCGGCCGCAAGAAGGAGATCCTGGTGACGGCGGGCGGCAAGAACGTCGCGCCGGCCGTGATCGAGGACCGGATCCGCGCGCACGCGCTGGTCGCGGAGTGCATGGTGGTCGGCGACGGCCGTCCGTTCGTGGGCGCGCTGGTGACGATCGACGAGGAGTTCCTGGCCCACTGGGCCAAGGACCACGGCAAACCGGCGGGCTCGACGGTGGCGTCGCTGCACGACGACCCGGATCTGCTGGCGGCGGTCCAGCAGGCGGTGGACGACGGCAACGCGGCGGTCTCGAAGGCGGAGTCGGTACGGAAGTTCCGCGTCCTGGACGCGCAGTTCACGGAGGACGCGGGGCACATCACGCCGTCGCTGAAGCTGAAGCGCGGCGTGGTGGCGAAGGACTTCGCGGACGAGATCGAGTCGATCTACCGCGCGTAGTTACGTCCGTAGGAGGCGCGGGGTCTGTCGGGCGGCAGGTTTCGTCCTCAATCGCCGGACGGGCTGAATTTGCAGCGGTTCCGCGATGGAGACGGGTCCGTCCGGCCGGAGGTCCGTCCTCAAACGCCGGACGGGCTTCATTTGCAGCCGTTCCGCGGTGAGGACAGGTCTGTCGGGCCGCACGTTCATCCTTGATCGTCGGACGGGCTTGTTTTTAGAGCCCGTCCGACGATCAAGGACGCGTCGGCTCCTACAGAAGCGTGCGGAGCTTTGTCGCCAGGAGGTCCCAGCGCCAGCGTTCCTCGACCCATTCGCGGCCGCGGCGGCCCATCCGCTGCCGCAGTTCAGGGTCCTGGAGCAGCGTCACGATGCGGTCCGCCGACTCCTCTGTGGCGACCGCGGCGGGGCCGCCCCGCACCACCCAGCCCGTCTCGCCGTCCAGCACCGCGTCCGGCGCGCCGCCGGAGTCGCCCGCGACCACGGGGAGCCCCGTCGCGGACGCCTCCAGGTAGACGATGCCCAGGCCCTCCACGTCGAGGCCCCCCCGACGGGTGCGGCAGGGCATCGCGAAGACGTCGCCCGCGCCGTAGTGGGCCGGCAGTTCGGACCAGGGCACGGTGCCCGTGAAACGTACGGAGTCGCTGACTCCGGTGTCGGCCGCCAGCTTCCGCAGTTCCTTGGCGTACGGCCCGCCGCCGACGATCAGCAGCACGGCGTCCGGGATCCTCGCCAGGATCGCCGGCATGGCGAGGATCAGCGTGTCCTGCCCCTTGCGCGGCACCAGCCGCGAGACGCAGACGACGACGGGCCGCCCGGCGAGCCCCAGCCGCTCGCGCACCGCGTCACCGCCCGACGCCGGATGGAACGTCTTCTCGTCGACGCCGGGCGGCAGTTGGACCATGCGCCCGGCCGCCTCCGGCGTGAGCGCGGCGGCGATGCGTGAGCGGGTGTACTCGCCGAGGTAGGTGATCGTGTCCGTGCCCTCGCCGATACGGCGCAACAGTCGCCGTGCCGCGGGCAGTTGCGCCCAGCCCGCCTCGTGGCCGTGCGAGGTGGCCACGATCCGCCGGGCGCCGGCCCGGCGCAGCGCGGGCCCCATCAGACCGAGCGGGGCCGCGGCGCCGAACCACACGGACTCGCAGCCGTGTTCACGCAGCAGTCCCGCCGCCCGCTCCGTCACCCTCGGGGTCGGCAGCAGCATCGTCGTACGGTCGCGCACCACCGTGAAGGGCTGCTCGGCGTCGAAGGCCGCCGTCGCTTCGGCGCCCTCGGCGCCACGCTTCCAGGTGGAGGCGTAGACGACGATCTGCCCGGGGTCCAGCCGCAGCGCCATGTTGTGCAGAAACGCCTGGATGCCACCGGGCCGGGGCGGGAAGTCGTTCGTCACGATCAAGGTCTTGTGCATCGTCGCCGACAGTACCGAACGGCCCCGCCTCATCGCTCCCGCGCCCGTGCCCCCGCATGATGGCTCCCGCCACGCATATCCATATATCTGACAAAACGGGCAGGTGGTCATGGCGGTCGGGGACAGGACGCACACCCACGTCGAAGCGGCCGGGTCGGCAGGAGGATCCGGCGGGGCCGGCGCGCTCACCGTGCTCGGGCCGATCGCGGTATGGCTGCTCACCAGGACCGTACTGATGCTCTGGGTCCTCAAGATCCTGCTCGCGCCGGGCGTCGATGTCACACCGGACGTCTCGGTGACCTATCAGGGCTGGTACGACATCCTGCGCACCGGCACCTTCCCCCGCTCCGACGTCACCTGGCAGTACCCGCCCGCCGCCGCGTTCGCGATCCTCTCCCCCGCCCTGCTGCCCTTCCTCGGCTACGCCACCGCGTTCTTCACCCTGTGCCTGCTCTGCGACGCACTGGTCTTCGGACTGCTGCTGCGCGCGAGCCGGCGCCCGGGACGTTCGGCGCGCGGCGTGTGGGTGTGGGTGGCCGGAGTGGCTCTGCTCGGGCCCACCGTCTACGCGCGCTACGACCTGATGGTGACCGCCGTCGCCGTCTGCGCGCTCCTCGTGGGCATCCGCAGGCCCCAACTGCTGGGCGCGCTCGCGGGGTTCGGGGCGCTGCTGAAGGTGTGGCCGGTACTGCTGCTGATCGGTACGCCGCGGGGCCGGGCCACCCGGCTGTCCTGGTCCGCCGCCGTCGCGACGGCCCTCGCGCTGCTGGCCGTGGTGTCCGCGGCGCTGCCGGGCGCGCTGGACTTCCTCACCGCGCAGCGGGACCGCGGCACCGAGGTCGAGTCGCTGGGCGCGCTGGTCTTCCATGTGGCCCGGCATCTCGGCTGGGACGGCGCCGTGATGTTCAGTTACGGCTCGGTGGAGTTCCGGGGGCCGTACGTCCCGCTCGTCAGCGCGCTCGCTCTCGTCCTCAGCATGGCCTCCTTCGGCTGGCTGCTCGTCTGGCGGCTGAGGGCGCGGACGTTCACGCCGAGCACCCTGTGCGACGCGGCGTTCGTCGCCGTCCTGCTCTTCACCGTCACGAGCCGGGTGATCAGCCCGCAGTACATGATCTGGCTGGTGGGCCTGGCCGCCGTGTGCCTGCTGGCGCGGTCGAGCCCGATGACACGGCCCGCGGTGCTCGTGGTGGTGGCCTCCGCGGTCACGGCGCTCGAATTCCCGCTGTTCTTCTCGCACGTGACGGCGAGCGACCCGCTGGGCGTGACCCTGCTCGTCGTACGCAACGGGCTGCTGGTCGCCGCGGCGCTGACCGCGTGCGGCCGGCTGTGGCGCGGGACGGTGCCCGCGCCACGACAGCGTGAACGCCAGGAGACGGCGGACGCGGCCCCCGGCGGGGCCGTGGGCGCGCGAGACGGCAAGGAGCACAAGGAGGACACCTACCGGCTCCTCGGGTCCTGACGGCCCGGCAGAGGCCCGGCACAGCCCCGTACGGGCGCCATGGGGGCCTTTGGGGGCTGTCGCGCCCCCGCCCCGCTCAGCGCAGCCGCTCGCGCATGTAGTCCCGCCACAGCGCGCCGAACTCGTCGGGCGTCACCGACAGCACGTCGTTCATGGCGCTCTCGACTGCGCCCTCGCGGTGCTCCCGCTCGCCGACCGCCCGGTAGAGGTCCGTCAGTTTCGTCTCGCCCCAGCGCTCGGCGATCAGATCGCACGCGAGGCGCCCGCCCTCGTACGCGCGCGCCAGTTCGTCCGCCTCCGCGTCGAAGGCGAAGTCCGCGTCCTCGGGGAGTTCGGCGGGCAGCGCGCCCCGGTGCAGGGACCGTTCGAGCTCCGGCGCGGCCTGTCCGTCCGTACGGCCGCTGCCGCGGTAGGCGACCCAGTCGGAGAAGCCCTCCGACAGCCACATCGGGGTGGCCTCGGAGGTGGCCGCGCGCGTCGCGACATGGGTGGTCTCGTGGGTGAGGACGATCCGGCGCCCGAAGTCGCCGAGCACCCCGTACGCGTCGGGGTTGACGATCACCCGGTCCGCCGGCGAGGAGCCCTTCGGTCCCGTCTCGCCGGTCGTGACGGCGGCGATGCCCCGGTAGCTCCCCGCCGACGCGCCCAGCAGACCGGCCATCGACGTCACCGACTCGGGCACCAGCACCACGACCCGGCCCGACCACTCGCCCGGCCACGCCTCGTCCACGGCGGGCACCGCCTCGTCGGCGGCGGCGGCGATCTCGCGGAGCCGGGCGTTGTCCTGGCCGACGCCGAGGATCAGGCTGCGCCGGCCGTGGACGACCTCGACGGCGCCCTGCTGCCAGAGCTGCTGCACGCCCTTGTCGCCGGGCCGGTCGGCCGTCACGTACCAGCGCCCGTCCCGCTCCGTCAGCTCCAGCGCGCGGGACGAGGTGACGGGAGCGGTGTCGTAGCCCTCCAGCCGGTAGCGCAGCTCGGCCCGCGCGGTCGCGCGGGTGCCGGAGCGCTCGACGTCCCGCAGCCGGTACTCCCAGGACCGCACGGGCACGTCGACGAGGTTCTGATACGTCCGCCGCTCGACGGCGAGGAGGTCACCGGCCGCGGGGTCCACCGCGGCCAGATAGCCGCTCTCGTCACGGTCGAGCAGGGCGTCGGCCCGGCGGTCGAGGGTCCGCTGGATATCGCCGGTGGCGGCGTCGGCCGCGGGAGGCGCGGAGCACCCGGAGGCGACCAGCAGACACCCGAGCAACGAGATCACCGCGCGGCGGCGCACCGCGCCCCGGCGGGTCGTACGTCCACGACCCGCCGCACGTCTCCGGGTCGTACGTCCCTGACCTGCCACCCGGCCGATCGTACGTGGAGCCGCGAGGACGAATCCCGACAATGCGTCGGTACCGGGGCCGGAGCCCGTCCGGCGGATCGGGCAGCGTCCGCGCCGCCGGGCTGCTGATGTCACGTCGGTGCGTGCGATCACAAGGCGGAAAGCGTGCGTGCCACGGCACACGAGCCCGGCCGAGCCCGGACCCGCCGAACGACAGGCCCTAGACGCGGGTGACCGACGAGACAGGCATCATGCCCACCGGGTCGTAGCGGACCGAGGCGCCGGGGTAGGGCGCGTGGACCACCTGGCCGTTGCCCATGTACATCCCGATGTGACTGGCGTCGTCCCGGTAGGCGACCAGGTCGCCCGGTCTCGCCTCGGAGAGCGGCACCTGCTGTCCGGCGTACCGCTGTGCCTGCGAGGTGCGTGGCAGCGAGACCCCGGCCTGCGCGTACGCCCACTGGGTCAGGCCCGAACAGTCGAATCCCGAGGGGCCGTTGGCGCCCCACACGTAGGGCAGGCCGACGGCTCCGCGGGCCGCGCGGGCGGCAGCCGCCGCGCGGGCGGACGCGGGCGCCTGGTCGCCGAACGACATCGCGGCGCCGTCGCGCCCCGAGCGCGAGGCCCGGTCGGCGTCCCTCGCGGCGTCGGGCAGCGAGTTCAGCAGCCGCCGCGCCTCGGCCAGCTTGGCCTCGACGGTGCGCTTGTGGCGGGCGACGGCGGCCCGGCTGCGCTCCAGCTCGGCGAGGTCCTTGGTGGCCTCCTCGCGCTGCTGGCCGAGCTTGCGCTGGACCTGCCCGATGTCGCGCAGCGCCAGGGCCTGCCGGTCGCTCATCCGGTCCAGGGCCTCGGCCCGGCCGAGGTAGCTGTCCGGGTCGGAGGAGAGCAGCAGCGCGAGCGCCGGGTCGATGCCGCCGGAGCGGTACTGGGCGCCGGCGATCGAACCGAGCGCGCCGCGCATGCGGTTCACCCGTTCCTGGCCCCGGGCGGTGCTGTCCCGCAGCCGGTCCACCCGTGCGCGCAGCACGTCGGCGTGCTCGTCCGCCTCGTTGTACCGCTCGGTGGCCTTCTCGGCCTCCTCGTACAGCCGGTCGACGGTCGACCGGGTCGCCTCGGTCGTGTCCCGCGGGTCCGCGCTCGCCGGCGCGGTCCCGAGGGCGGCCGCCGCCGTGACCGCGGCGGCGGAGAGGACTGTGACCCGGGTGCCGCGGCTGTGGCCGGGGTGTGAGGAACGACGGTGGGACACCACAGGAAGCCGCACTTCCTTCCGCTGGACGCAACCACGCAGCCCCTGCCGCCCGACGGGCGGAACCATGGCCGGAGCTGCGGCGCAGCAGAGAGTAACCGCGCGGACACGGAGTGACCAAAGGCCGCGCCGGGCACACACAGTGATGCCCCGCCGGAGATCACAGGTCACCGGCGGGGCGTGCGTCAGCGGGAGTAACCGGAGTTCGCCCGAACGGGCGGTCGCGGTCACCTCCGTGAGATGTTCCTACGTGCCTCTGCGCATCCGTACGGAGGACGCGTCAGACGCGGACGCCGAACTGGAAGCTGCCGGCCCACTCCATGGCCTCGTACCGCACCACGGTGCCCGGCTTGGGGGCGTGGATCACCTGGCCGTTGCCGACGTACAGCCCGACATGGCTCAGTCCGCTGAAGAAGACCAGGTCGCCCGGGGCGAGTTCGCCGCGGCCTATCTTCACGCCGTCGTTGACCTGCGTGTAGGTGGTCCGGGTGAGGCTCACGCCCGCCTGGGCGTAGGCCCACTGGGTCAGCCCGGAGCAGTCGTAGGAGTTGGGGCCCTCGGCGCCGGAGATGTACGGCTTGCCCAGCTGGGTCTTGGCGGCGGCCAGCGCGGCGGCGGCACGGCCCGAAGAGGCCGTCTCGTTGCCGAGGTTGGCACGCTCGTTGCCGCGGGCGGCGCGCTCGGCGTCGTCCGCCTGTATCTGCGCGCGCTCCTCGGCGGTCAGCGTGTTGAGGAGCTTGTTCGCCGCGTTGAGCTTGGTCTGGACGTCCTTCTTCTTCTTCGCCAGCTCCGTGCGCGTGTCGGCGAGGTCCTTCAGCTTGAGGGACGCCTCCTTGCGCTGCTGCGCGAGGGTCCGCTGCTTGGTCTGGATCTTCTCCAGCGCGCCGACCTGCTTGGTGCCCATCTGGTCGAGCACGGAGGCCTTGTCCAGATAGTCGTCCGGGTCCGAGGAGAGGAAGAGCTGGAGCGCCGGGTCGATGCCGCCGGAGCGGTACTGGGCGCTGGCCATCGAACCGAGGCCGGTACGCAGCTCGTTGAGCTCGTCCTGGCCGCGGGCGACCTTGTCCTGGATCGACTCGACCTGCTTCTCGAGCTTCTTTTCCTTCTCCTCGGCGCCGCTGTGCTTCTCGGTCGCCGCCTCGGCCTCGTGGTAGAGCTTGTCGACCTTTTCCTTGACGTCTTCCTTGGACGGCTTGGGGTCGGCCTGCGCGGCCTGGGACGTCAGGGCGACAGCTGCGGCTGCGGTCGCGGAGAGCACGGTCACGCGGGCGCGGCTCGGCTGCTTGGGACGACGGTGGGACGCCACGAAGGCGATCTCCTTCTTCCTCAGAGCCGCCTACCGGGTTCGGGGAGTGAATCCCCGGCTCCGTGAGTCAGCTTCCCGGCGGACCGGGAATCCGGTACGACCCGGACTGAACTACACGAATTCGGCGGTTCCTTCGCCGCCACCCCGGATGGGTGATCAACCGCGCGAAGGTTCGAGGCCCGACCTTAGTGACCTTCTTGTGATCAGTTCAAATCCTGAAGGGAAAAAATTTCACCGCGGAGTGGTTTCTTCACATACATCGCACTGACAGTGACGAACAATTGACGCTGTGATGTGACATGGAGGGAGCAAATGCCGCAATGGTCACAGGAGTTACTAGACGCGCGAAAGCCGCTTCAGCAGCAAGGCGGACGCCACGGGTCTCGCACCGGCCCGCGCCACCCCGTCGGCGACCTCCCGGTCGGTGGAGACGACCACCACGGGACGTCCCGGCGGCTCCGCCCGTACGAGCTGCCGGATCAACTCGTCCGCCGTCACGCCCGGTTTGGAGAACAGCACCCGCACTCCGCGCGGCGGCGCGAGCAGTACGGGAGCGGCCAGTTCGGCCCCGTCGAAGACACATGTCATCTCGGCGCCCGTCTGCGCCGCGAGCATCGCGAGCCCGCCGAGCAGCCGCAGCCGCTGCTTCTCCAACGGCATCGTCGGATAGCCGGTCTTGGTGACGTTGTAGCCGTCCACGACCAGATGCGCCTGCGGCAGCGCCAGCAACTGGTCGAGCAGCGCGGGATCCATGTCGGACAGCGCACGGGCCGCCACGTCCTTGGGAGAGAGCCTGCCGGGCTCCACGGCGTCCACCAGATCGGCGGGGTGCGCGGCGGCCGGCGGCAGCGCCAGCTCGCGCCGCAGCCCCTGCGCCGACTCCAGGACGGTGTCCAGCAGCAGCCGCAGCCGCATGTCCTCCACCGAGCGCCCCTCACGGGCGGCCCGGCGGCTCGACTCCACCGCTGACTCCGCCTCCGTGAGCCGGGCCTTGAGGCGCCGTGTCTCGCTCTCCGCCGCGGACACCTGGGCCGCCGCCTCCGCGCGGACCGTCTCGATCTCGGCCGCCGTACGGCGCAGGGCGGCCTCGCCGCGCTTCACATCGCTCAGGGCACCGCGCAACTTGCGCTGCGCGGACTCGGCCTCCCTGCGGGCGGCGTCCAGCTCCGTGCGGAGCCGCTCCGTCTCGGCCTTCGTCATGGCGCGGGCCTGTGCCAGTTCCTCGCGCAGCCGCTCCAGCTCGCGGCGGTTCTCCTCGTCGGCGCGCTCGGCGTCGGCGCGCTGGACCTCCTCGCCCGCGGCGGCCACCAGCTTCACCCAGCCGACGGGGCGCAGGATGTACGCGGCGGCGGCCACGTCCATGGGGTCGGCGGCCGGTGGCGGCGAGCCCGACTCCACGGCCGAGGCCAGTTCGGGATCCGCCTGGGCGAACCGCTCACCGATCCGCTGCCGGAAGATCGCGTCGCTCTCCAGGGCCGCCGCCATCGCGTTGCCCGCGAACCGGGCGCGTCTGTTCGGCGTGAAGCGCGCGTACTGTCGTAGCTGGGCGGGCAGTTCGGTGACGGTCAGACCGCCGAAGGCGTCCGAGACCAGCGCCACGACCCGGCGCCGGACTCCCTCGGGCAGCGGCCTGTCGAGCGCCTCGGCGTCACCGCCGGCCGCATCGGCCGGCTCAGCGCCACTTGCGGGCTGCTCCACGATCCGTCACCCCACTACCCTTTCGGGCGGCTCCCTCAGGAACCGGCGCCCGGCCTGTCAACCAGTTCGATCTGATCCACCGCGTTGCACCAGCGGCAGCGGACGGACTCGATGGTCTCACTGACCACGTCGCGCTCCTCGATCTTCGACTCCCCGGCCAGGTCCAGATGGACGTACTCCACCACCTTGGAGGACCGCGTGACGTCGAACCGGGTGAGATTGCCGCACAGCGTGCAGCGCCACCGGGTGGCATCCGTCGGCAAGGGAACCGTCGTCATCGTGCCGTCCTCTTTCGTCGAGGGCTGATGTCGTGCTGTCGAGCCTGCCGCGCCGTTCCCCGGTGCGGCGCCGGAGCGGGGAAGACGCGCCCGTAACCCTACGGCCTCCCGCGTATCCCATGTCGCGGCGAGGCGGTCCGTACCTGTCTGTCCGCGTACGAGATGATCCTTGGATGATCAATTGGCGCGCGGCGGCCGGTGCGCCGGTCGTGACCTACGGTCTGATCGGCCTGTGCGCCCTGGCCTTCCTGACCAGCCCGCTCTCGGGGTTCACCCCCGCGTACGGAACGGGCGACGCGCTGCTCGCCGCGCAGAGCGCGTACTTCGAGCGCTGGGGCGTGATCCCCGACGAACTGATGAGCGGCGACTCCCACGCGCTCCTCACCCCTCTCACCGCGCTCTTCGTCCATGGGAGCTGGCTCCATCTGCTGGGAAACCTGCTCTTCCTCTACGTCTTCGGGGCGATGGCCGAGGAGCGGATGGGACGGGTGCGGTTCACCCTCTTCTATCTCGTCTGCGGCTATCTCGCCCTGCTCGCCTACGCGGCGGCGAACGCGGACTCCGACCAGACCCTGGTGGGTGCGTCGGGCGCGATCTCCGGTGTGCTGGGCGCCTTCCTCTGTCTCCTTCCCAGTGCGCGCGTCACCAGCCTCTTTCCGTTCCTTTTCTTCCTGCCGCTGCGCTTTCCCGCCTGGATCGTCCTGATCTTCTGGTTCGCCCTCCAGTGGCTGGCGGCCCACAACGCGAAGCCGGGCCCTGGCGTCGCCTATCTGGCGCATCTGGTGGGCTTCGCGCTCGGCTTCGTCGCCGCGTGGGTGCTTTTCCGCCGGACGGCTAGAGTGAAGTCCCGTTCCGCGGCCACCGAGGGAGAACGTCAACCGTGATCACCGCGATCGTGCTCATCAAGACCAGCGTCGACCGGATCCCCGAGATCGCCGAGTCGATCGCGGCGCTGGAGAGCGTCAGCGAGGTCTTCTCCGTCACCGGTACCTACGACCTGATCGCCATGGTCCGCGTCGCCAGGCACGACGATCTGGCGGACGTCATTCCCGGCAGCATCAGCAAGATCCCGGGCGTCGAGGCCACGGACACGCACGTCGCGTTCCGTACGTACTCCCAGCACGACCTGGAAGCCGCCTTCGCGATCGGCCTCGACGCGTAACGGGCGGGGCCTGCCCCGGGGGCAGGCCCGGTCCGCGCGTCAGCCGCGGTCGGGGACGCAACGGCCGTCCTCGGTACGGTAGTTCCAGCGCGCCCCGTCCCGTACGAGTTCCTTGACCGCGCCGGTGAACCGCTCCACGTGCTCGTCCGGCGTACCGGCCCCGAAGCTGACCCGGATGGCGTTGAGCGACCTCTCACCGGGACCGGCGTCCGGCGCGCCGCACTCCCCCGGGTCCCCCGCGTCACCGCCCAGCAGGGTCCGCACGAGCGGGTGGGCGCAGAACAGCCCGTCCCGTACGCCGATGCCGTACTCCGCCGAGAGCGCGGCGGCGAAGTGCGAGCTGTTCCAGCCGTCGACGACGAAGGAGATGACGCCCACCCGGGGGGCGTCGTCACCGAAGAGCGAGAGCACCCGCACCTCGGGCACCTCGGCGAGACCCGCGCGCACCCGCGCGACGAGTTCCTGCTCGCGCTCGACGAGCCGGTCGAAACCCGCCTCGGTGAGCGCCTTGCAGGCCGAGGCGATCGCGTACACACCGATGACGTTCGGCGATCCGGCCTCGTGCCGGGCCGCGGTGGTGTGCCACTCGACGTCCACACCGCCGTCGGCGCGGCGCGCGACCTTCCGGCTGGCGCCGCCACCGGCGAGGTACGGCTCCGACTCCCGCAGCCAGTCGGCGCGGCCCGCGAGCACACCGGAGCCGAACGGCGCGTAGAGCTTGTGCCCGGAGAAGGCCACCCAGTCCACGTCCAGCTCCGCGATGTCCACGGGGTGGTGCGGGGCGAGCTGCGCGGCGTCGAGGACGATGCGCGCGCCGTGGGCGTGCGCGGCGGCGGCCAGTTCGGTCACGGGCCACAGCTCGCCGGTCACGTTGGACGCGCCGGTGACACACACCAGAGCGGGGCCCTTCGGGTCGCGGCCCGCGAGGGCGCGCTCCAGGGTGGCGACGGCCTCGGCGGGGGTGCGCGGCGCGTCGAGGTAGCTGACGCGGGCGTCACGCCAGGGCAGCAGCGACGCGTGGTGCTCGGTCTCGAAGACGAACACCTCGCAGCCGGCGGGCAGCGCGGCGGCGAGCAGGTTGAGCGAGTCGGTGGTGGACCGGGTGAAGACGACCTGGTCGTCCTCACGACAGCCGAGGAAACCGGCGACGGTACGGCGGCTGTTCTCGAAGAGGTCGGTGGAGAGCTGCGAGAGGTATCCGGCGCCGCGGTGGACGCTGCCGTAGTACGGGGCGTAGGCGGCGACGTCGTCCCAGACCCGCCGCAGAGCGGGGGCGCTGGCCGCGTAGTCGAGGGCGGCGTAGCTGACTTCGCCGCCGGTGACCAGGGGAACGGTGACGTCACAGCCGAGTACGGGCAGCGGCTGGCCGGTGCTGGTGCGGTCGAGGGCGTCGGTGGGTACGGACATGGCGGTATCTCCCGGCAGGACGAGGCGGAAACGGCATCAGGACCCGACAGGCGGACGCGACGACGCGACGGCGGATGCCGTGACGGCGTGCGGGTGCGCCTGCGGTGTGGGACTCACTGAAGAGGGCTCTGGCCCTGTGCCCGGCGCGGATCGCACCGGGAGCGGGCCGAAGGCCCTATCGCATTCGCTTGCTCACGAGACTGCTCCCTCGAGGACCAGGACCCCAGGGATGACGACATCCGAACGATGTCCAGGGGTCCGCGCTTGCCGCAGACCTCGCTGCCTGCGGCCTGGTCTTCACCCGGGGCACCCCGCCACGGACGGAGGGTTGCCGGACAGCGGGCCGGGGCCGTAGTCGCTGTCACTCATGACCTGGGCTGAGATTACCCCACGGATACGCCACGGGCCCAGACGGCGTCCGCGATACGGGACGTTGGTGTCCTCAATCGCCGGACGGGCTGCAAATGCAGCCCGTCCGGCGATTGAGGACGAACCCCGGCGGCTACAAGTTGCTCGCCGAGACCCAGCGCTCCAGCGTTGCCTTCGCCGCGCCCGAGTCGACCGCGGTCGCCGCCCGCGCCATTCCCGCCGCGAGTTGGTCGTTCAGCGTGCCGTCGCCCCGCTCCAGCGCCACCAGCGCCGCCGCCGCGTTCAGCAGGACCGCGTCCCGTACGGGGCCGGTCTCGCCGTCGAGCAGCCGGCGCGCGACATCCGCGTTGTACGAGGCGTCCGCACCCCGCAGCGCCTCGATCGGGACCAGCTCCAGGCCGATGTCCCTCGGGTCGAAGGTCTCCTCGGTGACGCGGCCGTCCCGAACCACCCATACGTGTGAAGTGGCCGTCGTCGTCAGCTCGTCCAGACCGTCGTCGCCGCGGAAGACGAGCGAGGAGTTGCCCCGCTCGGCGAGCACCCCGGCCACGATCGGCGCCATCCGGCTGTCCGCCACGCCGACCGCCTGGGAGCGGACCCGCGCCGGGTTGGTGAGCGGCCCCAGGATGTTGAACGTGGTCTGCGCGCCCAGCTCCTTGCGGGCCTTGGCCGCGTAACGCAGCGCCGGGTGGAACTTCACCGCGAAGCAGAAGGTGATGCCCGCCTCCTCGACGACCTCCACGACCCGCTGCGGCGTCAGCTCCAGATTGACGCCGAGCTTCTCCAGCACGTCGGAGGCACCGCTCGCGGAGGAGGCCGCGCGGCTGCCGTGCTTGACGACCTTGCCGCCCGCCCCGGCCACCACGATCGCCGCCATCGTGGAGATGTTGACCGTCTTGGCCAGGTCGCCGCCGGTGCCGACGACATCGACCGTGGCGCCGGGCACCTCGATGGTGTTGGCGTGCTCGTACATGGCGCGCACCAGTCCCGAGACCTCGTCCACGGTCTCGCCCTTGGCGCGCAGCGCGACGGCGAAGCCCGCGATCTGGGCGTCCGTGGCCTCGCCGCTCATGATGCGGTCCATGGCCCACGCCGTGTCGCCGGCGTCGAGGTCCTGACCACGCAGCAGCGGGTTCAGTACCCCCGGCCAGGAACGCGCCGCCAGGGTGTCGCCTCCGGCCGGTGTAACAGCGCTGCTCATGCTCGCTCCTGGGGTCTGTGGACGGGCGCACCGCCGTGCTGCCCGTGCTGCCAGGCGTCAGCCTATCCGCGCCGCCCGCGATCCAAGACCCGCCGCCCGAAGTACGGACAGCGTGGCTGCCGGAGCGTGGGCCGGCCGGCCCATGCTCCCTGCGTACTCCCACGTACGAGGGCCCCGGCCCGGTCCCTCGAAAGGGGACCGGGCCGGGGCCCTGAACGTACGGTGGTGCTCGATCAGTGGTGGCCGTGGCCGCTCGTGATCTCCGTGTACTCCTCGGCCGTCGGCTTGGGGATCTGGCTTCCCTCGCCGTAGTAGCCCTTGTTCAGCTTGACCCGCAGCTTCTCCGCCGGTGAGGTCTTGCGCTCGACACCGTTCTCGTCGACAGTCGGCCCGATCTCGGCCGGCTTGTACTGCTCGTGAGCGGTCAGCGTGTGCAGGTCGCTCTGGTTCAGCGGCTGGTGGACCTCCACGAACTCACCGTGCGGCAGCCGCTTGATGATGCCGGACTCGCGTCCGTGCAGCACCTTCTCGGCGTCGCGGCGCTGAAGTCCCAGACAGAACCGCTTGGTGATCACGAACGCGATCACCGGGCCGACGAAGAACGCGATCCTGATGAACCAGGTGATCGTGTTGATCGACAGGTGGAAGTGGGTGGCCCAGATGTCGTTCCCGCCGCCGATGAGCAGGATGACGTACAGGGTCAGCCACGCCACGCCGAAGGCGGTCCGGGTCGGCGCGTTGCGCGGCCGGTCCAGGATGTGGTGCTCGCGCTTGTCGCCGGTGATCCAGGACTCGATGAACGGGTAGACCGCGAGGGCCACCAGAACCAGCGGGAAGATCATCAGCGGGATGAACACGCCCAGGACGAGCGTATGGCCCCAGAAGTTGATCTCCCAGCCGGGCATCACCCGGATCAGGCCCTCGGAGAAGCCCAGATACCAGTCCGGCTGTGCTCCGGTGGAGACCAGGTCCGGCCGGTACGGGCCGATCGCCCACACCGGGTTGATCGTGGCGATGGCCGAGATGATCGTGATGACACCGAAGACCAGGAAGAAGAACCCGCCGGCCTTGGCCATGTAGATCGGCAGGAACGGCGCGCCGACCACGTTGTTGTTGGTCTTGCCGGGGCCCGCGAACTGCGTGTGCTTGTGGTAGAAGACCAGGATCAGGTGCGCCACCACGAGCCCGAGCAGGATGCCCGGAAGAATCAGGATGTGGATGGAGTAGAACCGCGCCACGATGTCGTGGCCGGGGAACTCCCCGCCGAACAGGAACATCGAGATGTACGTGCCCACGATCGGTGTCGCCAGGATCGCGCCCTGCGCGAAGCGGACACCGGTGCCGGACAGCAGGTCGTCCGGGAGCGAGTAACCGGTGAGTCCGGTGAACAGCGACAGGAAGAACAGCAGGAAGCCGAACACCCAGTTGATCTCACGGGGCTTGCGGAACGCGCCCGTGAAGAAGACGCGCATCATGTGCACGAACATCGCGGCCACGAAGATCAGCGCGGCCCAGTGGTGGATCTGCCGGATCAGCAGACCGCCGCGGACGTCGAAGCTGATGTCCAGCGTCGAGGCGTACGCCTCGGTCATCCGGACACCCTGCATCGGTACGTAACTGCCCTCGTACACGATCTCGTTCATGCTCGGGTGGAAGAACAGCGTCAGATACACACCCGTGAGGATGATGACGACGAAGCTCCACAGGGCGACCTCGCCCAGCATGAACGACCAGTGGTCCGGGAAGACCTTCCGCAGCATGCCCTTGGCCGCGCCGTAGATCCCGAGGCGGCCGTCGGCCCAGTCGGCGACCCGCTCTCCAGCGGGTGCCTTGCGGTTCTTTTCGTCAGACGCAGTACTCATCCGCGCTCCCAGAAGGACGGACCGACGGGCTCGTCGAAATCGCCGAGCGCGTAGAGGTAACCCTCGCCGTTCACACCGATCCGCAGCTGCGGAAGCGCGTGACCGGCCGGGCCGAAGATGACGCGGGCGCCGTCGGAGAGGTCGAAGGTGGACTGGTGGCACGGGCAGAGCACGTGGTGCGTCTGCTGCTCATACAGGCTGATGGGACAGCCGACATGGGTGCAGATCTTGGAGTACGCGACGATGCCCTCGTGCGACCACTCGAGTTCGCGCTTGTCCTTGATGTCCTCGGGCTGAATGCGAACGATCATGAGAGCCGCCTTGGCGATCTCATTGTTGAAGTTCTCATTGTGCTCGTCCAGCCCCTCGGGCTGGGCGAAGGTCAGCGACCCCACGGTGACGTCCTCGGGACGCAGCGGCTCGCTCGTGTTCTGGTTGATGAGCAGCAAGCCCTTCTTCCAGAACGTCTTGCGGAGCTTGTCCTCCGGCAGCGGGCCGAGGTCACGCAGCAGGACCACGCCGGAGAGCGGCACCATGGCCAGCGCGCCGAACATCGTGTTGCGGATCAGCTTGCGGCGCCCGAAGCCGGACTCCGCCGAGCCGATCAGGAAGTCCTTCTTCGCCTGCGCGGCGACCTCGGGGGTCGCCTCGATCGGGTGGCGCTCCTGGACGATCTCCTCGTCGCTCATCAGCGTGCGCGCCCAGTGGATCGCACCCGCGCCGATGGCGAAGAGGGCGACCCCGAGCGTCATTCCCAGCGAGAAGTTGAGCGCGCTCACATGACCGAACGGCCAGATGTACACGATCTTGTCGACGGGGAAGATGACGAACGACGCGATGAAGCCGACCGTGGCCAGCATCGACAGCGTGAAGAGGAAGGCCACCGCGCGCTCGGAGCGCTTGGCCGCCCGCTCGTCGATGTCCTGGATGCGCGGCCGGTGGGCCGGCAGTCCGGGGTCGGCGAACGGGTCCTGCGCGCGCTCCACCTCGCCGTGCGCGGACTCCTGCCCACTCGGCAGGTTCTCGTCTGAAATCCGGTTGCTACTCATGACTTCTTGGCCTTAGCGGTGTGCGCCGCGGTCCAGATGGCGACTGCGATCAGTGCGCCCAGACCGATGATCCAGGAGAACAGGCCCTCACTGACAGGCCCGATGCCACCGAGCTTGAGACCGCCGGGATTCGACGACTCGTCGCCGTTCACCGCGTCCACGTACGCGATGATGTCCCGCTTCTCCTGCTCGGGCATCGTCGAGTCGGGGAACGAGGGCATGTTCTGCGGACCGGTCAGCATCGCCTCGTACATGTGCTTGGGGGTTACCCCTTCAAGCCCCGGCGCATACTTGCCGTTCGTCAGAGCGCCGCCCTCACCGCCGAAGTTGTGGCACTGGGCGCAGTTGGAGCGGAACAGCTCACCGCCGTTGGCGGAGTCCGCGCCTTCCGGGTTGTACTGCTTGGCGGTCGGGACCGAGGGCCCGGGGCCGAGCGAGGCGACGTACGCCGCGAGTTGGTCGATCTCCTTCTGGTCGTAGATGACCTTCTTCTTCGGAACCTGCGGACCGGGCTGCTGCGCCGGCATCCGGCCGGTGCCGACCTGGAAGTCCACGGCGGCGGCGCCGACGCCGGTCAGCAAGGGGCCGTCGGACGTACCCTGACCGCCGACGCCGTGGCAGCTGGCGCAGCCCACGGCATACAGCTTCTTGCCCTCGTCGATGGCGAGGGACTGGGCGGTGTCGTCTGCCTGTGCCTTGCCCGCGGGCGCGAACGCGGCGTACAGCCCCCCGGTGGCCGCCAGCGCGAGGAGTAGGACGACGACCGCCGCCAACGGATGGCGTCGTCGTGCGGAGAGCTTTTTCACGGATTACCCCGGTGTCAGGATCTTCTGCGTCGGTGCTTCTGGACTGTGCGCGAGCGCGTCGGGCGCGTGGCCCGCTACTTGATCAGATAGATCGTGGCGAAGAGGCCGATCCAGACGACATCGACGAAGTGCCAGTAATAGGACACGACGATGGCGGCGGTTGCCTGCTCGTGGGTGAACCTCTTGGCCGCGTACGTTCTGCCGAGAACCAGCAGGAAGGCGATGAGACCGCCTGTCACGTGCAGACCATGGAAGCCGGTGGTCAGATAGAACGCGGAGCCGTACGCGTCGGACGAGAGCGAGAGGCCCTCGTGCTTCACGAGCTCCGTGTACTCGAAGATCTGACCACCGATGAAGACCGCACCCATCACGAACGTGATCACGAACCACGATCGGAGCTTCTTCACGTCGCCCCGCTCCGCGGCGAAGACGCCGAGCTGGCAGGTGAGTGAGGAGAGCACCAGGATCGTGGTGTTCACCGCGGAGAACGGGATGTTCAGCGAATCGGCCTTCTCCGACCAGAACGCATCCCCTGTCACCGACCGCAGGGTGAAGTACATCGCGAAGAGGGCCGCGAAGAACATCAGCTCGGAGCTCAACCAGATGATCGTTCCGACACTGGTGAGGTTCGGCCGATTGACCGTCGGGTGCGCGTGCCCGGTTTCTACTGTCGTTGCTGTCGCCACGACCGACATTATGTCGGTCGCTTATCCCGCCCTCACTCCCGGGGGTCCCATTCGGAGTGTCAGCCACTTCGGACGGGACGCGGGGAAGGACCGAACGGCCCATCGCGGGAGGGCCGGGACCCGTGCTGACATGGTGTGCGACGGAGTAGCATCCGCGCAGCGGGTCTTGAGCCCCAAGCTCTGAAGCCCTCGCAGACGCGGATGTGCGGATGTCACGACGGATGTCACGGAGGAACAATGCAGCCGACTGCCACGGTCCTGATCTACAGCGACAACGCGAGCACCCGCGAGCAGGTGCGGACGGCCGCGGGACGCAGGCCGGCCGCCGATCTGCCGCCGGTCGAGTACATCGAGTGCGCGACGATGCACGCCGTGCTGAAGCAGCTCGACAGGGGCGGCGTCGACGCCTGTGTGTTCGACGGTGAGGCGACGCCCGTCGGCGGCATGGGCCTGTGCCGGCAGATCAAGGACGAGATCTTCAACTCCCCGCCCGTGCTCCTGCTGATGGGCCGCCCGCAGGACGCCTGGCTGGCCACCTGGAGCCGTGCGGAGTCCGCCGTGACACTGCCGGTGGAGCCGGTCGGCTTCCCCGACGCCCTGGCGGCGCTGCTGCGCACCAGGCTCGCCGTGGAAGCCTGACGGCTCCACCGGAGGGGGGCCGGTCGCCCGGCCCCCGTGTCGCGTGTGTCAGACCTGCGGGCGCAGCCGGGCGGCCTCGACCGGTCCTGTGCCGTCCCCGGCCCCGGTCCCGTCGGTCAGCGCGCTGCCCTGGCGCCACTTGGCCCAGTCCAGGTTCCAGTCGCCGAAGCCGTTGCCGAACGGGTCCATGTCCTCGCCGCCGCTGTTGACGACCTTGACGATGTCGCCCTGGCGGACGGCGCCGAAGAACCACTCGGCGTTGTCGGTCGACATGCCGACACAGCCGTGGCTGACGTTCGCCGACCCCTGTGAGCCGACGGACCACGGGGCGGCGTGCACGTACTCACCGCTCCAGGTGACCCGCGTCGCCCAGTAAACGGGCAGGTCGTACGACTCGCTGCTGCCGGCCGCGATGCCGACGCTGGTGCCGCGCATCCGTACGAACTGCTGCTTCTCCAGGATGACCTTGGTGCCGTTACGGGTCGAGAAGCCGGGCTTGCCGGTGGTCACGGGGATCGTCTTGATGACGTCGCCGTTGCGCATGACCGTCATGTGGTGCGTACCGGCGTCGGCGACGGCTTCGAGGCGGTCGCCCGTGGTGATCTTGAGGGGCTTCGCCGGGCCGCCGTAGAGCTTGTTGCCGACCTTTATGCCGTCGAGGGTGCTGGTGACGCTGACGGTCGCGTTCGCGGGCCAGTACTCCTTGGGCCGGAAGTGCAGCTTCTTGTCGTCGACCCAGTACCAGGCGCCCTCGGCGGCGGGGCTGGAGCGGACCTTGAGACCGCGTTCGACGACAGCCCTGGCTTCCTTCTCCTTGACGGGCGAGCTCAGCTCCGCGGTGATGGGCTGGCCGACGCCGTACTTGCCCGCCTGCGGGCCGAACTTGACGCTCAGGTTGCGTTTCACCGAGGACGTCTCGAAGTCGAGCGTACGGCTGCCAGGAGCGCCGTCCTCGTCCTCCGTGGAGACCTTGACGGTGTAGCGCGCGCCCGCGGCCAGTGGGGCCGTGGAGTGCCAGCGGGCGCCGTCCGCGGCCAGCTCGCCCGCGAGGTGGTGGCCGGCCTTGTCGGTGACGGTCACATCGGTGATCCGCCCGTCGCCGCCCTTGGCGACGACTTCCAGAGGCTTGTCGGGGTTCGCCTTGGCGTCGCCCTTGGGGGCGTTCAGGGAGACCTGGTCGGCTGCGTCGTAGGGCTTGCCGGACAGCGGATGGCGATCCGGATCCCCACAGCCGGTCGCCACGGCCCCCAGGGACAGGACCAGCAGCGTGCAGCCGAGAACGGTGCGAAAGCGCGGCGTGTGGTTCATAAGCACACGTTAAGAAGAATGTCCGGTTACGGCGCGCTGTGTGACTGCAAACGAGGGGCCCGGATCCTCCCCAGGAGTGAGGAGAATCCGGGCCCTTGTCTCTCGTAACGGCGTGTCGCCGCCGTTGTGCCTACTGGTTCTGGTTCTCACCCGTGTAGTACTCGAAGACCCAGCCCCACAGGCCGATCAGGAGGATCGGGAAGGAGAAGAACAGCAGCCACCAGCCGATGGCGACGGAGAGGAACGCGAGCGCTCCGCCGATGGCCAGCGAGAGCGGCTGCCAGCTGTGCGGGGAGAAGAACCCGACCTCGCCGGCCTCGTCCGCGACATCGGCCTCCTTGTTGTCCTGCGCCATCGCGTCGACCCGCCGGGCCGTGAAGGCCAGGTAGAAGCCGATCATGAGGCTCAGGCCGAAGGCCAGGAAGAGTGCGGTGGTACCGACCGGCTCCTTCGACCAGACGCCGTAGACAGCGGCGACCACGAGGATGAAGAGGCTCAGCCAGAGGAACATCCAGCCTTGGACCTTCACTTGCCGACCTCCTTGCCACCGAGCAGAGCGGCGTCCTTCTGTCCGTCGTTCTCAAGGTGTTCGAGCGCCGCGATCTCCGGGTGGTGCAGGTCGAACGCCGGGGATTCGGAGCGGATGCGCGGCAGCGTGACGAAGTTGTGCCGCGGCGGCGGGCAGGAAGTCGCCCATTCGAGTGAACGGCCGTAGCCCCAGGGGTCGTCCACCTCGACCTTCTTCCCGTACTTGGCGGTCTTCCAGACGTTGTAGAAGAACGGCAGGACCGACAGGCCGAGCAGGAACGAGCTGATCGTGGAGATGGTGTTCAGCGCGGTGAAACCGTCGGCGTCCAGATAGTCCGCGTAACGGCGTGGCATGCCTTCCGCGCCCAGCCAGTGCTGCACCAGGAACGTGCCGTGGAATCCGATGAACAGCGTCCAGAAGGTGATCTTCCCGAGCCGTTCGTCGAGCATCTTGCCCGTCATCTTCGGCCACCAGAAGTGGAAGCCGGCGAACATCGCGAACACCACCGTGCCGAAGACGACGTAGTGGAAGTGCGCGACGACGAAGTACGAGTCGGAGACGTGGAAGTCCATCGGCGGCGAGGCCAGGATGACGCCCGTCAGGCCACCGAAGGTGAAGGTGACCAGGAAGCCGATGGTCCAGAGCATCGGTGTCTCGAAGGACAGCGAGCCTTTCCACATCGTGCCGATCCAGTTGAAGAACTTCACACCCGTTGGCACGGCGATCAGGAACGTCATGAACGAGAAGAACGGTAGTAGTACGCCGCCCGTCACATACATGTGGTGCGCCCACACCGTCACCGAGAGGCCGGCGATGGCGATCGTCGCCGCGACCAGACCGATGTAACCGAACATCGGCTTCCGGCTGAACACCGGAATGATCTCGGACACGATCCCGAAGAACGGCAGGGCGATGATGTACACCTCTGGATGCCCGAAGAACCAGAACAGGTGCTGCCAGAGCAACGCGCCGCCGTTGGCGGCGTCGAAGATGTGCGCCCCGAACTTCCGGTCGGCCTCCAGCGCGAAGAGCGCGGCGGCCAGCACCGGGAAGGCGAGCAGGACCAGCACACCGGTCAGCAGCACGTTCCAGCAGAAGATCGGCATCCGGAACATCGTCATGCCGGGCGCGCGCATGCAGATGATCGTGGTGATGAAGTTGACCGAACCGAGGATCGTGCCGAAGCCGGAGAAGGCCAGGCCCATGATCCACAGGTCGGCGCCGATGCCCGGTGAACGGACCGCGTCCGACAGCGGGGAGTACGCGAACCAGCCGAAGTCGGCCGCGCCCTGCGGGGTGATGAAACCGGCCACCGCGATGATCGAGCCGAACAGGTAGAGCCAGTAGGCGAACATGTTCAGCCGCGGGAACGCCACGTCGGGCGCGCCGATCTGGAGCGGCATGATCCAGTTCGCGAAACCGGCGAACAGCGGCGTCGCGAACATCAGCAGCATGATCGTGCCGTGCATCGTGAACGCCTGGTTGAACTGCTCGTTCGACATGATCTGCGTGCCGGGACGGGCCAGCTCGGCGCGCATGAACAGCGCGAGCACACCACCGATGCAGAAGAAGACGAACGACGTGACCAGATAGAGCGTGCCGATCGTCTTGTGATCGGTGGTGGTCAGCCACTTGACGACGACAGCGCCGGGCTGCTTGCGCCGTACCGGCAGCTCGTTCTCGTACGAGTCGTCAGCTGCTGCGGCGGCACCCTTGGGTTCGTTGAGGATGCTCACAGTTGTTTCTTCTCCGCATTCCTGGCCGGGTCCGTCAGTCCGATGCCCGACGGGATGTAGCCGGTCTGCCCCTTCTCGGCCAGCTCCTTCAGGTGCTGCTGGTAGCGCTCCGGGGAGACGACCTTGACGTTGAAGAGCATCCGGGAGTGGTCCACGCCGCAGAGCTCGGCGCACTTGCCCATGAAGGTGCCCTCCTGGTTGGGAGTCACCTCGAAGGCGTTGGTGTGCCCCGGAATGACGTCCTGCTTCATCAGGAACGGCACGACCCAGAAGGAGTGGATGACGTCACGGGACGTCAGGACGAAGCGGACCTTCTCCCCCTTCGGCAGCCACAGGGTCGGACCCGGGTTGCCGTTCTGGGGATTCCGCGTGCCCGGGATTCCGGCGTCGTAGACGCCTTCGGCACCGGCCGGGAAGTCGTCCTGGTACTTCTGCGGAATGTCACCGAGTTCCTTGGGAACCTCGGCACCCGTGGCGGCGTCGCCGTCCACGTCCTCCACGTAGTTGAAGCCCCAGCTCCACTGATAGCCGACCACGTTCACGGTGTGGGTGGGCTTGTCGGCGAGAGACAGAAGCTTCGACTCGTCACGCGCGGTGAAGTAGAAGAGCACCGAGACGATGATGAGCGGAACGACCGTGTACAGGGCCTCGATGGGCATGTTGTAACGGGTCTGCGGAGGTACCTCCACCTTGGTGCGGCTGCGCCGGTGGAAGATGACGCTCCACACGATCAGCCCCCACACCAGGATGCCCGTGATGAGCGCTGCCGCCCACGAGCCCTGCCAGAGGGAGAGGATTCTGGGGGCCTCCTCGGTCACCGGAGTGGGCATTCCGAGGCGGGGGAAATCCTTGTACGTGCAACCGGAGGCGGTCGCGAGGATCAGGCCCGCAGTCAGCACCTGCGGCAGCTTCCGCCGCATCGGGCGCCGCGACGAGCGGTCGGAGCCGTTGGGACTCACGTAGCGCCTTCCCGAGAGTCTCGCCCGCACAGCCGGCTGCGGCCGTCACGGTCGGTCGCCGGCCCGACGCGGGCAGGGGTTTGGATGTTTATGCGGACCAAACCCTACTGGACGCAATTTGGGGTCGCGCATGGAGGGTGCCCAACGCGCCGCCCGGCACCTCGAAGGGGTGGAATGGTCGGCTCCGGGGCACTTCTGACGGCCCTTCCGGACGCTGTCGCCGCCCCGGGCGGTCGGGGGTGCCGTCCGGGTGGTCCGGGCAAGGCTTAGCGTGGTGACGTGGCCTACTTCGACTCCGCGTCCTCCGCACCGCTGCACCCTGTCGCACACGAGGCGCTGCGAGCCGCCCTGGACGAGGGCTGGGCCGATCCGGCCAGGCTGTACCGGGAGGGGCGGCGGGCCAGGCTGCTGCTGGACGCCGCGCGCGAGGCCGCCGCCGAGGCCGTGGGCTGCCGCCCCGACGAACTGGTCTTCACCCCTTCGGGGACGTACGCGGTGCACTCCGCGATGGCGGGATCGCTCGCGGGCCGTCGGCGTGTCGGCGCCCATGTGGTGGTCTCGGCGGTCGAGCACTCCTCCGTGCTGCACGGGGCGCACACGCGGCCGGGCGGGGCGGACGGGGACGGCCCGGCCGTGACGGAGGTCCCGGTGGGCCGTACGGGGGCGGTGTCCCCGAAGGCGTACGCGGCGGCCCTGCGCCCCGACACGGCGCTCGCCTGCCTCCAGTCGGCCAACCACGAGGTCGGCACCGTGCAGCCGGTCGAGGCGGTCGCCGAGGCGTGCCGGGCGGCCGGGGTGCCGCTGCTGGTGGACGCCGCGCAGTCGCTGGGGTGGGGTCCGGTGGACGGGGGGTGGTCGCTGCTGACCGCCAGCGCGCACAAATGGGGCGGGCCGGCCGGGGTGGGGCTGCTCGCCGTGCGCAAGGGGGTGCGGTTCGCTCCTCAAGGCCCGGTGGACGAAAGGGAGTCGGGACGCGTACCCGGTTTCGAGAATCTGCCGGCGATCGTCGCCGCCGCCGCGTCACTGCGGGCGGTGCGGTCGGAGGCCGAGCGGGAGGCGGCCCGGCTGCGGGTGCTGGTGGACCGGATCCGGGCGCGGGTGCCCGAGTTGGTGCCCGACGTCGAGGTGGTGGGCGATCCGGTGCACAGGCTCCCGCATCTCGTCACCTTCTCCTGTCTCTATGTCGACGGGGAGACTCTGCTGCACGAGCTGGACCGGGCGGAGTTCTCGGTGTCGTCGGGTTCGTCCTGCACGAGCAGCACGCTGACCCCCAGCCATGTGCTGCGGGCGATGGGGGTGCTCTCGGAGGGCAATGTCAGGGTCTCGCTGCCCTCCGGTACGCAAGAGGCGGAGGTGGAGCGGTTCCTGGAGGTGCTGCCGGGGGTGGTCGCGGGCGTACGGGAGCGGCTGGGCGTTCCGGCGGCGGCGCGGGAGGGTGGCGGCGGCACGGCGCCGGACGCGGCGGCCTCGGTGGTCGTGGACGCGCTCGGCAAGCTGTGCCCGATCCCGGTGATCGAGCTGGCCAAGGTGATCGGGGACGTACCGGTGGGGGGCACGGTGACCGTCCTGTCCGACGACGAGGCCGCCCGCCTGGACATCCCGGCCTGGTGCGAGATGCGCGGACACGAGTACGGCGGCCGGAGCGGCACCGCGTTCCTGGTGCGCCGCCTCGCCTGAGCGCGCTCCCGTACGCGTACGGGAGCGCGCCGCCCACCGGACTTCCGGTGGGCGGCGCGTCCCGACGACGGCTCCTTACCTCAGGTGGCCGCGGACCTCGGTGGCCGCTTCGTCGCCGTACGCCTTGGTGAAGCGATCCATGAAGTTGTTCCGGCGCAGCGTGTACTCCTGGGTGCCGAGCGTCTCGATCACCAGGGTCGCGACCATGCAGCCGATCTGCGCGGCCCGCTCCAGGCCGACGCCCCACGACAGTCCGGACAGGAAGCCGGCACGGAAGGCGTCACCGACACCGGTCGGGTCGACCTTGGCCGTCTCCTCCGCGCAGCCGACCTCGATCGGGTCGTCGCCGACGCGCTCGATCCGGACGCCGCGGGAGCCGAGCGTGGTGACCCGGTGGCCGACCCGGGAGAGGATCTCCGCGTCGGTCCAGCCGGTCTTGGACTCGATGAGCCCCTTCTCGTACTCGTTGGAGAACAGATACGTGGCGCCGTCGAGCAGCAGCCTGATCTCATCGCCCTCCATCCGCGCGATCTGCTGGGAGAAGTCGGCGGCGAACGGGATGGACCTGGTGCGGCACTCCTCGGTGTGACGGAGCATCGCCTCGGGGTCGTCGGCGCCGATGAGGACCAGGTCGAGGCCGCCGACCCGGTCGGCCACCGACTTCAGCTCGATCTGCCGGGCCTCGCTCATGGCACCGGTGTAGAAGGAGCCGATCTGGTTGTGGTCGGCGTCCGTCGTACAGACGAAGCGTGCGGTGTGCAGGACCTCGGAGACCCGGACGGACGCGGTGTCGACACCGTGCCGGTCGAGCCAGGCGCGGTACTCGTCGAAGTCGGGGCCGACGGCGCCCACGAGGATCGGCGCGGTGCCGAGCTGGCCCATTCCGAAGCAGATGTTGGCGCCGACACCGCCTCTGCGTACGTCGAGGTTATCTACGAGGAAGGAAAGCGAGACCGTGTGCAGCTGGTCCCCGACCAACTGGTCGGCGAAGCGACCGGGGAAGGTCATGAGGTGGTCAGTGGCGATGGAGCCGGTGACTGCGATTCTCACGGCGTGACTGCTCCTGTGGAGGAGAACAATGGACAGCTCACGCTATCTGGTCGGCACTCGCGCATCGATGGAGCAGAACTACCCGATAGTAGGGCTTTTCTCTCAACCGGTCCGTGCTTACGGTGCGTACATGAGGAACCACACCGTCTCCCGCGAGCGCGCCGTACATGAGTCCGACACCAGCCTGGCCGAACTGCGCGGAGACTGCGCGCGGATGGCGCCGCACTGGGTGAGGCCCGCCACCGCCGCTCCGGCCCCCGTCCCTCCGTCGCTGATCCATGGCGTCACGGTCCCGCCGGCCTCGGCCCGGCTGATCGACGGCATGTCGGAATACGGGGACTAGTCGTCCTCGGGGGAACCGAGCGCTCGCGTCGGCCGTCCCACCGGTGTCCCGGCCCGGCGGGGCGATCCGGTCGAAGGAGCAGACGGTGACGAGTACGGAACGACCTAAGGACAGCGACGGCGAACGGGCCGGGCGGCGGCGTTCCCCCTTCGCCGTCGTGTCGGTGGCGGCGGCCGTCCTGCTCGCCGGGGGCGGCGGCGCCTACTTCGCCACCGCCTCGTCGGACGGCGCCGGTGACGGAAAGGCCGCAGCGCGCGGCGCGGGGGACCTCGATCCGCCGCCGCTGACGCTCGGCGCGGAGGCGGACGGTGCGGCGGGGACGGATCCCGGTCTCGGCATCGCGCCCGGTGAGCCGAGCCCGTACGGAGTCGAGTACCGCGCCTCGGGCAAGCTGCCCGAGGGTCCGGATTCGGCCGCCGTGCATCGCCCCGAGGGAACCGTCGCCGCGGCCGACGTGGCGCGTCTGGCCGAGGCCCTGGGGGTGCCCGGCGCTCCGGAACTCTCCGGTACGGCCTGGAAGGTCGGGGGCCACAAGGACGGTTCGGGGCCGCTGCTCAGTGTCGACGAGCAGGCGCCCGGCAATTGGACGTTCGGCCGCTTCGGGCCGGCGCCCGGCGGTGACAACTGCCTCAAGGGCAAGGAGTGCCCGAGCGGCGGCGGTGGGAGCAACCCCGTCGTACCCGGCGACGGGGCGGGCCCGGTGAGCGAGCAGGCCGCGAAGAAGGCCGCCGCGCCCGTACTGAAGGCGCTGGGCCAGGAGGACGCCGCGCTCGACGCGGGCCGGCTGATGGGCGCCGTACGGGTGGTGAACGCCGCCCCGGTGGTCGGCGGGCTGCCGACGTACGGCTGGTCGACCGGCATCCAGATCGGCGCGGACGGCCAAGTGGTCGCCGGCAGCGGGAAGTTGAAGGAGCCGGCGAAGGGCTCCGAGTATCCGGTGGTGGGCGCCGCCGAGGCGCTGGAGCTGCTGAACGGGGCGTCGGGCGACCGGGGCACGAGCGGGATCGGCGGCTGCGCGTCCGCGGTGCCCCACAAGGACGGCCGGGAGCCCGCAGCTCCGTGCGAGCCGGGTGGCAAGGGCGCGGAGCCCACTCGGGTGGCCGTGGGCAAGGCGGTTTTCGGACTGGCGTCGCGTCAGGTGGAGGGGCGGGCCGCCCTCGTACCGTCGTGGTGGTTCGAGGTCGCGGGCACCGGAGCCGGACCGGCGTCGTTCGTCACCCGGACGGCGGTGCTTCCCGAGTATCTGACGCGGGGCGGCGGGAGCGACGACGGCACGGACGCGGGCACGGGCAACGGCGCGGGCGACGGAGCGGACCGCCCGGACAGCGACGAGCAGGGGTCGCCTGTCGAGACGTACAGCGCCGACGGGAGCACGCTGAGCGTGCGCTTCACGGGCGGCGTGTGCGGCGAGTACTCGGTGCGGGCGGACGAGAGCGGGTCAACGGTGAAGGTCGAGGTGGTCGACTCCGCCCCGCCGGGTGGTGTCTGCATCGCGATGGCCAAGGCCTTCACCGAGAAGGTGACGCTGGACCGGCCGCTCGGGGAGCGGAAGGTCGTGGACGCGGTCACGGGAGACGCGGTGCCGCTGCGGAAGTAGCCGCGCACGCCGAGAAGTAGCGGCGCGGGAATCACGCACGCGAAAGGCGGCGGCCCCTGGTGGGGGGCCGCCGCCTTTCGCTGTCCCGTTACGGGGCGTACGACTCGGGTCGCGGAACGGCGATCAGTTGAACGAGTCGCCGCAGGCGCAGGAACCGGAGGCGTTGGGGTTGTCGATCGTGAAGCCCTGCTTCTCGATCGTGTCGACGAAGTCGATGGAGGCGCCACCCAGATACGGGGCACTCATCCGGTCGGTGACGACCTTGACGCCGTCGAAGTCCTTCACGACGTCGCCGTCCAGCGAACGCTCGTCGAAGAACAGCTGGTAACGGAGACCGGAACAGCCGCCGGGCTGGACCGCGACGCGCAGCGCGAGGTCGTCCCTGCCTTCCTGGTCGAGCAGGGCCTTGACCTTGCCCGCGGCGGCGTCGGACAGGAGGATGCCGTCGCTCACGGTGGTGGTCTCGTCCGATACGGACATCTGCTTCTCTCCCGGGGTGGGGCCTCCCCGCCGAAGCAGGGGAAGAACGGACTCATTGCCGACAGCTACAACCGTCACGGCCGCGGAATCATTCCGGGCGCGCCGCTCGCCTCGTCTGTCGCTCTTCTCTTCATGCTCGCACACCCGGCTCCGGAGCGGCACCGACCGCCGTTCCCGGGAATGCGTCACATCGACGCTATCGACATCGTCAAAGTGACGTGAAGCGGTTATGATAGATAACGTCAATTAGACGAAAAGGCTCCTCCGCAGAGAAGAAAGGGTGCGTGACGTGACCACGGCCCAAGCCCGTCAGGATCTCGCTGTACAGCCCACGCCCCTCGCACTGCTCCTGCTCGGCCGCGAGGCCGACACCCGGAGCGAGCGCGGCGTGGAGTGCCCCGGTGACCTGCCGTCGCCGTCCGACCCGGATCTGGTCGAACGCGCCCGCGCGGCGAAGGAGAAGCTCGGGGAGAAGGTCTTCATCCTCGGCCACCACTACCAGCGCGACGAGGTCATCCAGTTCGCCGACGTGACCGGGGACTCGTTCAAGCTCGCCAAGGACGCCGCCGCGCGCCCCGAGGCCGAGTACATCGTCTTCTGCGGCGTGCACTTCATGGCCGAGTCGGCGGACATCCTGACGGCCGACGAGCAGAAGGTCGTCCTGCCCGACCTGGCCGCGGGCTGTTCGATGGCGGACATGGCGACGGCCGAGCAGGTCGCCGAGTGCTGGGACGTGCTGACCGAGGCCGGCATAGCCGAGCGGGTCGTCCCCGTCTCGTACATGAACTCCTCCGCCGACATCAAGGCGTTCACCGGCAAGCACGGCGGCACCATCTGCACCTCGTCCAACGCCGAGCGCGCACTCAACTGGGCCTTCGAGCAGGGCGACAAGGTCCTCTTCCTCCCCGACCAGCACCTGGGGCGCAACACGGCCGTACGGGACCTGGGGCTGTCGCTGGAGGACTGCGTCCTCTACAACCCGCACAAGCCGAACGGCGGCCTGACGGCCGAGGAGCTGCGGAACGCGAAGATGATCCTGTGGCGCGGGCACTGCTCCGTGCACGGCCGTTTCTCGCTGGACTCCGTCAACGAGGTCCGCGAGCGGGTCCCCGGGGTGAACGTGCTGGTGCACCCGGAGTGCAAGCACGAGGTCGTCTCCGCCGCCGACTACGTGGGCTCGACGGAGTACATCATCAAGATGCTTCAGGAGGCGCCGTCAGGTTCGAAGTGGGCGATCGGCACCGAGCTGAATCTGGTGCAGCGCCTGGCGAACCGATTCGCCGCCGACGACAAGGAGATCGTCTTCCTCGACAGGACGGTCTGCTTCTGCTCGACGATGAACCGCATCGACCTGCCGCACCTCGTGTGGACGCTCGAATCGCTCGCCGAGGGCAAGGACATCAACCGGATCCAGGTCGAGAAGGAGACGGCGGACCTCGCCCAGCTCGCGCTGGAGCGGATGCTGGCGCTGCCGTAGCCGACAGGTCGCACAAGCTGTAAAGGCCGTGAAGGCCGTGAAGGCCGTGAAGGAAACAGCGGTAAGGGGCGCGCGCCATTGGCGGGCGCCCCTTACTCATTCACTCATCCGCCCGGTCAGGCGTTGACCGGCTCCGGCGACGGCTTGGGGCGCGGCGTCTCGCCGCCACCCTTCCCGTCGTCCCCGCCGTCGGACTTCGCCGCCCGCTTCGCCGCCTTCTTCTTGGCGCGGCGCTCCTTGCGGAGCTCGACCATCGAGTACAGCGTCGGCACCAGCAGCAGCGTCAGCAGCGTCGACGTCAGCAGACCGCCGATCACCACCACGGCCAGCGGCTGTCCGATGAAGCCGCCCTCGCCGGTGATCCCCATCGCCATCGGAAGCAGCGCGAAGATCGTGGCAAGCGCGGTCATCAGGATGGGCCGCAGACGGTGCCTGCCACCCTCGATGACCGCCTCGACCACACCGAGCCCCTGCGACCTGTACTGGTTGATCAGGTCGATCAGCACGATCGCGTTGGTCACCACGATGCCGATCAGCATCAGCATGCCGATCATCGCCGGCACACCCAGCGGCGTACCGGTGACGAGCAGCAGACCGATCGCGCCGGTCGCCGCGAACGGGATGGAGACCAGCAGGATCATCGGCTGGACCAGCGACCTGAACGTGCCGACCAGCAGCATGAAGACGATCGCGACGGCCGCCAGCATGGCGAGCGCCAGCTGGAGGAACGCCTCGTCCTGGTCCTCGGACACGCCGCCGATGGAGGCGGTCGCCCCCTCCGGCAGGTCGAGCGCGCTGATCTTCGTCTGGAGCGTGGTGCCGACCGCGCCGGTGTTGTCACCGACGGGCCTGGCCGAGATCGTCGCGGCCCTGGAGCCGTCGATCCGGGTCATCGACAGCGGACCCGGCGCCAGCTTCACCTCGGCGATCTGACCGAGCTTCACACCGCCCAGCGGCAGCGCCTTCAGCTCGGCGATCGTCGTGGCCGGCTTCGCGGACGTGACGTACACGTCGCGCTCGGTGTCACCGAGGATCGCCTTGCCCGACGGGGTGCCGCGTACGGCCTGGCCGACGGCCATGCCGAGCGTGGCGTCGTTGAACCCGGCGTCGGCGGCCTTCTCGTTGGCCTTGACCGAGATGCGCGGGATGCTCTGCGCCAGGTCGCTCTGCACGTCGGTGACGTCGTCGATACCGGCGACCTCGTCCCGTACCTGCTCGGCGGCCTTCGCCAGGGTCTTGGCGTCGGACGCCTTGACGACGACGCTCAGGTCCTGGCTGCCGAAGCCGTCGCCGGCCGCGATGGTCGTCTCACCGATGCCGTCGAGCTCGCCGAGGGCCTTGTCGATGGCGTCGCTGGTCTTCTCGTACGTCCCCGAGTCCTTCAGGGTCACCTGGTAGGACGCCTGGTTGGCACCCGTACCGCCGCCGAACGCCGCCATGAAGCCGGAGGAGCCGACGGTGACCTGGTAGTCCTTGATCTCGTCGAAGCCCGCGAGGGTCTTCTCGACCTTCTTCGCCGCCGTGTCGGCCGCCTCCAGGCTGGTGCCCGGCGCCAACTCCTGCTTGACGGTGAGGACTTCCTGCTCGCCCTGGTCGAAGAAGTTGGTCTTGAGCAGCGGCGCCATGGCGAACGTGCCGAGCAGGACGACGAACGCCAGGACGATGCTGGTGATCCGGCGCCGGGTCGCGAAGCGCAGCACCTTGACGTACAGGCGCTGCATCCGGCTGTTGGACTCCTTCTCCTCCGCGATCCGCCGGGCCTCGTCCGCGTCCAGCCCGCGTACGGCCTTCGGGGCGCGCAGGAACCAGTACGAGAGCACGGGGACGACGGTGAGCGAGACGAGCAGCGACGCCAGCAGGGCCGCCGTGATCGTCAGTGAGAACGAGCCGAACAGCTCGCCCACCATGCCGCCCACGAGGCCGATCGGCAGGAACACCGCGACCGTGGTGAGCGTGGAGGCGGTGACCGCGCCCGCGACCTCCTTGACCGCGGAGGTGATCGCGAACTCGCGCTCCTCGCCGTAGCCGAGGTGCCGCTTGATGTTCTCCAGGACGACGATCGAGTCGTCGACGACGCGTCCGATCGCGATGGTGAGCGCGCCGAGCGTGAGCATGTTGAGCGACAGGTCGCGGGTCCACAGCACGATGAGCGCGAGGACGACGGAGAGCGGGATGGAGACCGCGGTGACGAGGGTGGAGCGGATCGAGGCCAGGAAGACCAGGATCACGAGAACCGCGAAGACCAGACCGAGCGCGCCCTCGGTCGTCAGGCCGGAGATCGACTTGGAGACGGCCGGGCCCTGGTCGCTGACCACGGTCAGTTCGGCGCCCTCGCCGAGGTCCTTGCGGAGATCCGGCAGCTTGTCCTTGACGGCGTCGGAGATGGCGACGGCGCTGCCGTCGTTGTCCATCGTGGCCATCACGGCGAGGCTGGGCTCACCGTTCGTACGGGTCAGGGACGTCGCCTGGGACGGCTCCTGCTCGACGGTGGCGATGTCACCCAGGCGTACGGGGCCACTGCCCTGCCCGCCGCCCTGCTCGGGCGCGCCGGCCTGCGGGCCGCCGACCCGCAGGTCCTCGATCTGCTTCAGGTCGGTGAAGCCGCCGCCGACCTGCACGGTGCGGCTCTTGCCGTCCTCGGAGAACGATCCCGCCGGGACGGTCGCGCCGCCGGCCTTCAGCGCCTCCGAGAGCGCCATGGTGTTGAGGCCCGCGGCCGCGAGCTTCTTCTCGTCGGGGGTGACGGAGACCTGGAGGTCCCTGACTCCGTCGATGGAGACCTGGCCGACGCCCTCGATGTCCTCGAGGGCCGGGACGACGGTGCGCTCCAGCCGGTCGGCGAGCGCCTGCTGGTCCTCGCCGGAGGAGGCGGCGAGGACGACGGTCGGGATGTCGTCCGTCGAGCCGGCCACGACCTGCGGGTCGACGTCCTCGGGGAGCTGGGCACGGGCACGGTTCACGGCCTGCTGGATGTCGGCGACGAGCTGCTTCGAGCCATCTCCGCCGAAGTCGAAGCTGGCCATGATCACGGCGTTGCCCTCGCTCGCCGTGGAGGTCACGCCCGTGATGCCGTCGACGGCCTCGATGGAGGCTTCGATCGGCTCGACGACCTGCTTCTCGACCACGTCGGGCGAAGCGCCCTGGTAGGGGGCGAGAACCGAGACCATCGGAAGTTCGATGGAGGGCAGCAGCTGCTGCTTGAGCTGGGGGATCGCGATCGCTCCGAAGACGAGCGCGATGATCGATATCAGCCCTATCAGGGCCCGTTGCGCGAGGCTGAATCTGGACAGCCAGGACATGGGGTCTCTCTTCTGTGGTGTACGCGTGCAGAAGGGCGCAGGGGCCCTTCTATACGATCTGCCATCCGACACGGCCGATCGGGCGACCCCAGGTCGATTTCCTTAGGCTCCGCATACCGCGCCTGTAGTACGCAGCGGTGGGTGCCTACTCCACCCTTGGACGTACCAGGCCCGATTCATATGCGATTACCACCAATTGGGCCCTGTCCCGCGCGCCCAGCTTCGCCATGGCACGGTTGACATGGGTCTTGACGGTGAGCGGACTGACCACCAGCCGCTCCGCGATCTCGTCGTTGGAGTGGCCGCCTGCGACGAGCACGAGCACCTCGCGCTCGCGCACCGTCAGGGCGGCGAGCCGCTGGGAGTACGCGGCCGAGTCCGGCCTGTCGCCCGCGCTGTCGCCCTGCGCCAGGAAGGTGGCGATGAGGCCCTTCGTCGCGACGGGCGACAGCAGGGCCTCGCCGGCGGCGGCGATCCGGATGGCGTTGAGGAGTTCCTCGGGCTCGGCGCCCTTGCCGAGGAAACCGGAGGCGCCGGCGCGCAGCGACTGCACCACGTACTCGTCGACCTCGAAGGTCGTCAGCATGACGACCCTGACGCCGTCCAGCTCCGGGTCGGCGCTGATCATGCGGGTGGCGGCGAGCCCGTCCGTACCGGGCATGCGGATGTCCATCAGGACGACGTCGGCCTTCTCGGAGCGGGCCAGTGCCACGGCCTCGGCGCCGTCGGCGGCCTCCCCCACGACCTCCATGTCGGGCTCCGAGTCCACCAGTACCCGGAACGCGCTGCGCAGCAGTGTCTGGTCGTCGGCCAGCAGCACCCTGATCGTCATGTGTCCTCCCCCGTCCGGCCCGTACGCGCCGTGCGGACCTTGACCGGAAGTATCGCCTGCGTGCGGAAGCCGCCCCCGTAGCGGGGGCCCGCGGTGAGGGTGCCGCCGAGGGCGGTCACGCGCTCACGCATCCCGAGGAGTCCGTGGCCGCTGCCGTCGGCGGGCTCGCCGGTGCCCGTGCCGTTGTCCAGGACGGTGACCTCGACGGTCGGGCCCACCCGTACAACGCTCACCTCGGCCTTCGCGCCGGGGCCCGCGTGCTTGCGCACATTGGTCAGTGCCTCCTGGATGATCCGGTACGCCGCGAGGTCGACGGCGGCGGGCAGCCGGCTGTCCGGGTCGCCGCGGGCCACGTCGACGGGCAGGCCCGCGTGCCGGAAGGTGCCGACGAGTTCGTCGAGGAGCGCGAGACCGGGGGCCGGTTCGGTGGGGGCCGCCGGGTCGCCGGACTGGCGGAGCAGCCCGACCGTGGCGCGCAGTTCGTTGAGCGCGGAGCGGCTGGCCTCGCGTACGTGCGCCAGTGCCTCCTTGGCCTGGTCGGGGCGCTTGTCCATGACGTGCGACGCGACGCCCGCCTGGACGTTGACCAGCGCGATGTGGTGCGCGACGACGTCGTGCAAATCGCGGGCGATCCGCAGCCGCTCCTCGGCGACCCGGCGGCGCGCCTCCTCTTCGCGGGTGCGTTCCGCGCGCTCGGCACGCTCGCGTATGGCGTCGATGAAGGCGCGGCGGCTCCGCACGGCGTCGCCCGCGGCGCCGGCCATCCCGGTCCAGGCGAAGATCCCCAGGTTCTCCTGCGCGTACCAGGGGGTGGGTCCGGAGAGCATCGCGGCGAGCGTCAGCGTGGCCATCGTTACCAGGCCGACCCGCCAGGTGGTGGGGCGGTCGGTGCGCGAGGCGACGGTGTAGAGGGCGATGACACAGCTCATCGCGACCGGCGACACCGCGTCGTTCATCAGCAGTTCGGCGACGCTCACGGCTCCGGTGAAGACGAGGACCGGGAAGGGGTTGCGGCGCCGGAAGACGAGCGCGCCCGCACCGAGGACCATCAGGAGCACGCTGCGCAGCCCCGGCACCTCCTGGTCGAAGGCGGGCAACGCGTCATGGCGCGGGCGCGGTTCGGCGAACGCGCCCGCCACCATGCAGACCAGTACGGCCGCGGCCAGCCCGGCGTCGAACGCGAGCGGGTGGGCCCGCAGCCAGCTTCTTATGCGGTCGAAGCCGGTTCCGAGTGACGTCACAACCGGCAACGGTACGCCGGTGGCCGGTTGTGACGGCACAGCACGATGCCCCGTGCGCGGGGGCACGGGGCATCGGGAGTGCCGGAGAGCGGGGTGCGGGACGACCGGAGGGTCAGGGAGAGGGGATCAGACCGTCGTCGCTGAGCAGTGCGCGCACCTCTTCGAGCGTGGCGCCCGGTGCGGGCAGAATCAGCCCCGACGGCTCCAGGGAGTCGTCGGGCACCGGGTCGCCCAGTTCGCGCACCTTATCGAGAAGCGCGTGGAAGGTCCGGCGGAAGCCGTCCCCGTCGTCCGCGTTGATCTCGGCGAGGAGTTCGTCGTCGAGCTTGTCCAGTTCGGCCAGGTGGCTGTCCGCGAGCTTCACCTGGCCCTCCCCCATGATCCGTACGATCATGACGCGCCCTTAGCTCTTGTCGAATTTGTTCGGAGTACCCGAGGACTGCGCGTCGTCCTGCCGGTCGGCCGCACCACCCTCGATGGCCTGCTGCGACGACGATCCGCCCGCCAGCTCGGCCTTCATCCGCTGAAGCTCCAGCTCTACATCCGTACCACCGGAGATCCGGTCCAGCTCGGCGGCGATGTCGTCCTTCGCCAGCCCCGAGTGGTCGTCCAGGGCGCCGGACGCGAGCAGCTCGTCGATCGCGCCGGCCCGCGCCTGGAGCTGCGCGGTCTTGTCCTCGGCACGCTGGATGGCCATGCCGACGTCGCCCATCTCCTCGGAGATGCCCGAGAAGGCCTCCCCGATCCGGGTCTGCGCCTGCGCGGCCGTGTAGGTGGCCTTGATGGTCTCCTTCTTCGTACGGAAGGCGTCGACCTTGGCCTGGAGACGCTGGGCCGCGAGAGTGAGCTTCTCCTCCTCGCCCTGCAACGTGGTGTGCTGCGTCTCCAGATCGCTGACCTGCTGCTGGAGCGCGGCGCGACGGGACAGCGCCTCACGCGCCAGATCCTCGCGGCCGAGCGCCAGTGCCTTGCGGCCCTGGTCCTCCAGCTTGGTGGACTGGCCCTGGAGCTGGTTCAGCTGCAGTTCCAGGCGCTTGCGCGACGTGGCCACATCGGCGACACCGCGCCGTACCTTCTGAAGCAGCTCAAGCTGCTTCTGGTACGAGTAGTCGAGGGTTTCGCGCGGATCCTCAGCCCTGTCCAGGGCCTTGTTGGCCTTCGCGCGGAAGATCATTCCCATACGTTTCATCACACCGCTCATGGGCTTCGCGCGCCCCCTTCTGACGGACTCCGGATCCAGCACTCCTACAGAACCCACAGTACGGGCCCTGCCTCTATTACCGCACTGTTCGGGCACGGATGGGCTCATCCCCAAGGACGACTGACCCCCGCTCCGGTCCGGCGCAGGGAGTAGGTGATCTTCGGGGGCGGAGGGGGCTAAGTCCCCTCTGTACCAGTAAGGACGTCGTCCGTTGCCGGATCGTTCCCCTCGGGGGTGGGGCGCCGCAGGGGAACCCCGTACCCTTGGGCTTTGTGTTCCGTAGCCGCTCCAAGGACGAGAAGGCCCCCACCGGCAAGGTGACGGCGGACCTCTCCACGCAGACCCGTGACCCGCAGGCCCCGAAGGGCCGCCCGACCCCCAAGCGCAGTGAGGCCCAGACGCAGCGACGCCGTGCCTCGACGACGCCGACCGACCGCAAGTCGGCGATGAAGAAGCAGCGCGAGGCGCGCCGTATCGATCTGGCGAAGCAGCGTCAGGCGCTGGCCAGCGGCGACGAGCGCTATCTGCCGGCCCGTGACAAGGGCCCGGTGCGGCGCTTCGTCCGCGACTACGTGGACGCGCGCTTCTGCATGGCCGAGTTCTTCCTGCCGCTCGCCGTGATCATCCTCGTACTGAGCATGGTCCGCGTCGGTCAGCTCCAGAACATCGCGCTGCTGCTCTGGCTGGGCATCATCGTGCTGATCGTCGTCGACTCCATCGGCATCTGGATCCGGCTGAAGAAGCAGCTCGCCATCCGCTTCCCGAACGAGCCCAAGCGCGGCGCCATCGCCTACGCCCTGATGCGTACGCTCCAGATGCGCCGACTGCGTCTGCCCAAGCCGCAGGTCAAGCGCGGGGACCGGCCCTGAGCACTGGGGCATCCGGCTTCGCGGGGGGTTCGGCCGACTGGCTGGCCGGACTGGCGGGGCTGCGGAACGTCGTCCGTCAGGAGCTGGTCTCCCGGCAGCTCGACGAACAGCTGACCTCGCGCTATCCGGTCGGACAGCGGCTGCGGGTCCTGGACGTCGGCATGGGCCAGGGCACCCAGGCCCTGCGTCTGGCTCGCGCCGGGCACACGGTGACCGGGCTGGAGTCCGATCCCGAGATGATGGCCGCGGCCCGCGAATCGCTGGAGGTCGAGCCCGCCGGGATCCGTGAGCGGGTCAGGCTGGTCGAGGGAGACGGCCTCCACACGGGTGTGCACTTCCTGCCGGGCAGTTTCGACGTGGTGCTCTGCCACGGCGTGCTGATGTATGTCGAGGAGCCGGACGCGATGCTCGCGGGTCTGGCCAGGATGCTGGCACCCGGCGGGCTGCTCTCGCTGCTCGTACGGAACGCGGACGCGCTCGCCCTGCGGCCGGGCATCGCCGGGGACTGGGCGGGGGCGCTGGACGCCTTCGACTCCCCCTCGTACACGAACAGGATCGGTCTGCCGGTCCGCGCGGACCGGCTGTCCGCGCTGACGGCGACGCTCGCGGGGATCGCCGCACCGCTGCACACCTGGTACGGGGTGCGCGTCTTCTCCGACAACATATCCAACGACTCCGAGCTGCCCCCGCCCGCCGAACTGGAGCGGCTGCTCGCCGCCGAGGACCGGGCGGGCCGTACGGAGCCGTACCGGAGGGTCGCGGCGCTGCTGCACCTGTGCGGTGTGCGCGGGTGACGGCGACAGCCGGCCGATCCGATCGGCCGGCCGGCCCGTCCGCGGGCGACCGGCGCTCGCGGACGGACACGGACCCGCGCTGTCAGGCCTCGTCGGGCTGGGTCTCCGGGTCGGCCTGAAGGCTCATCGGCCCGTAGATCTTGGTGCCGTCGTCGAAGAGGAACACCTGGTCGGCGCCGCCCTCCAGCAGGTCCTTCCAGGCTTCGCCGATCCAGGACTCGGCGTCGCCCTGTGTGGTGAACTCCTCCGGTTCCACGGCCGGCTGGACTTCCGTCCCGTCGGCCTTCTCGAACCGCCACGTCCACGCCATGTCCGCCTCCAGGGGCCCGCCGAAATGATCTGTTTGCTGCCCGCAGCGTAGCCGGGCGCGCACCCAGCGCGGTGACACGGGAGGATCGACCGCGTGGAACTGACTCTGCTCGGCACCGGAGCCCCCGACGGGCTCCCCCGCCCCCACTGCCCCTGCGCCGCGTGCGCCACCGCCCGCGGCCCCCTCGCGCGGGCGGCGACCGCGCTGCTCGTGGACGGTGCGGTGCTGCTCGACCTCACCCCCGGTGCCGCGCTCGCCGCCGCGCGGGCCGGGCACTCGCTGACCGGCGTACGGCAGGTGCTGCTCACGCATCCGCACGACGGCCCGCCCGTGGAGCTGCCCGCCGGACTGCCGACGGCCGGACGGGTCGCGGACGGGCGGGTGCTGACGCTGATCAGCGGACACCGGGTGCGGGCCGTGCCGATGGACTCCCCCGGCACGGGTTACGAGGTGACGGCCCCCGGCGGCGAACGGCTGCTGTACCTGCCGCCGGGCGGTGCCCCCGCGGGACTCCCCACCGGCAACGGGAACGGCGACCCCGCCGGTGGTGGGACGGGACGGGGCGGCGCGCGTTCCGCGCGGGACGCCGCGCCCGCGCCGTACGACATGCTCGTCGCCGATGTGATCGGCCGCCCCGACGCACTGGCCCGGCTGCGCGCCGCCGGATCGGTCGGCCCGACCACCGATGTCATCGCCGTCCACATCGGTCACGACGTGCCGCCGGGCGAGGAGTTGGACCGCCGGCTGGCGGCGGCGGGCGCGCGGGCCGTGCCGGACGGGACGACGCTGACGGTCGGTGAGTACCACGCCGTACCCGATCTGCCGCGCCGCACGCTGGTGACGGGCGGCGCGCGCTCCGGGAAGTCCCTGGAGGCCGAGCGGCGGCTGGCCGCGTTCCCCGGCGTGCTGTACGTGGCGACCGGCGGCGCGCGGGACGGCGACCCGGAGTGGCGGGCCAGGGTCTCCACGCACCGCGACCGCCGGCCGGGGTCCTGGCGGACCGCCGAGACCTGCGACCTGACGCCTCTGCTGGCCGACGAGGGCCCGCCCCTGCTCGTCGACTGTCTGTCGCTGTGGCTGACGGACGCGATGGACCGGGTGGGCGCCTGGGACGACGCGGCGTGGGCGGCGGGCGGCGAGGAGGCGCTGCGGGAGCGGACGGGCGAGCTGGTCGGCGCCGTACGCGCGACGCGCCGCACGGTGGTCCTGGTGACCAACGAGGCCGGTTCGGGCGTGGTGCCCGCGACGGCCTCAGGCAGGCGTTTCCGGGACGAGTTGGGGCGGCTGAACGCGGCCGTGGCCGCCGAGTGCGAACACGTCCTGCTGGTCGTCGCCGGGCAGGCGCTCACACTGCGCGGCTGACGGCGGGCGGGCCGGTACGAGCGGCGGCGCTGCCGGTACTGTTCGGCGAATGAGCTCGCTGAATCTCGACGACTTCTCCGATCTGATCGAGCGCCCCGACGGCGGTCTGCGGCGTGACGCCGAGGAACGCCGCGAGCGGCTGATCGTCCCGCCCGGCGCGCTGGGCCGGCTCGACGAACTGGCCGAGTGGCTGTCGGCCGCCCAGGCGACCGTGCCCGTCAAGGCCATCGAGCAGCCGCGCGTGGTGATCTTCGCCGGTGACCACGGTGTCGCCTCGCTGAACGTCTCGGCGCGCCCGGCCGGGAGCACGCATCTGCTGGTGCGCGCGGTACTTGAGGGCGAGAGCCCCGTGGCCGTGCTGGCGCGCCGCGCGGGGGTGCCGGTACGGATCGTGGACGCCGGTCTCGACTGCGATCCGGAGCTGCTTCCCACCGAGGTCGTACGCCACCGGGTGCGGCGCGGCAGCGGGCGTATCGACGTCGAGGACGCGCTGACGATCGAGGAGGCCGAGCAGGCCGTACGGCTCGGCATGGCGATCGCCGACGAGGAGGCCGACTCCGGCACGGATCTCGTCGTCCTCGGTGACTTGAGTGTCGGCGGGACGACAGCGGCCTCCGCCCTGATCGCGGCGCTGTGCGGCACGGACGCCTCCGTGGTCACGGGGCGCGGCGGCGCGGGGATCGACGACCTCGCGTGGATGCGCAAGTGCGCGGCGATCAGGGACGCGCTGCGCAGGGCGCGGCCGGTGCTCGGTGACCAGTTGGAGCTGCTGGCGACGGTGGGCGGCGCGGATCTGGCGGCGACGACCGGGTTCCTGCTCCAGAGCGCGGTGCGGCGGATGCCGGTGATCCTGGACGGCGTCGTGTCGGCGGCGTGCGCGCTGGTCGGCCAGCGGGCGGCGTTCCGGGCACCGGACTGGTGGCTGGCGGGCCAGGTGAGCGGGGAGCCGGCGCAGGGCAAGGCGCTGGACCGGATGGCGATCAATCCGCTGCTCGACCACGGGGTGATCGTGGGCGAGGGGACGGGTGCGCTGCTGGCGCTGCCGATGGTGCGGGCCGCCGCGGCGCTGGCGGCGGAACTGCCGGAGCGACCGGAGACGCCGGATCCCGACGGCGCGGCGCCGGAGTCCGAGGCGGAGAGCGCCGGCATCGAGGACGTCACCTAGGGCCTGTCGTTCGGATCTTGCCGGGCTCGCGGCCCCTGGCACGCACGCCCGCCGCGTTGTCGTCGGTCGCCAACGCTCCGCATTGTCTCCCTCCTCCGCCTTGCGACCGCACGCACCAGACCCCACTCCCTGATCCGGCCTGATCCAAACGACAGGCCCTAGGGCGGTGCCAGCGGGCGTTCATCGGGCCGCGGGGCCACGGCGCGGGCGGGAGGGACGGCGCGGCCCCCGGTGGCGACCGGGGTCGGGCTCGGAGCCGTAAATCCCGATGCCCTTGCCCGCAGGACCGTCCGCCGCGATCCTGCTGACCGCCGCGGTGCGCGCGCCGACGGACGCGGCTCAGCGCGGGGGCGCGGGTGTCGCGTCCCGCTTCCGCTCGTCGTCCGGGGCGCCGCCGATCCAGTCCTGCACGCGGCGGCGTGGGGCGGACCAGCGGCGGTCGCGGTGGTACGCGCGCAGCGTCATCCGGGCGCGCGCCCGGTGGCGGCGCCGGTAGAACCGGCGGGCCCAGGGCGACCCCGGCCGCGCCAGTCTCAGCGCGGCGACGATCGCCACCGGGGGCACCAGCGTGCCCACGAGCGCCATCCAGAGCTTCCCCTTGGACAGCGCGATCAGTACGAAGACGAAGCTGAGGACCAGACTCAGCAGCAGCGAAACCCGGTCCTGCCGTTCCTCCGGCGACAGCGAGTCGACGCCCAGCGGCGAGAAGCCGCTCAGTACGAGGAGCGCGAGCGCGGCGGCGAGGACAACGACCTCCACGCTCCGCCGGCCCTGCTCGGTCCAGTACACGTCGTCCAGGTGCAGGATCAGCGCGAACTCGTCGAGGACCAGACCCGCGCCCATCCCGAAGATCACCGCGCACACCGCCGCCCCGACCCCGTGCCTGTCGCTGCCGACCGCGCCGAAGCCGCCGATCACCATGAGCACCACGCCGGGCACCACGTGGTGGATGTGCATCCCGCCGGGCCGGACGTTGCGGAACGGCCCCTTCCCCGCGCGGATGAGCCGGGTGATCATCCGTGTGATCAGGAAGGTCAGTACGAAGGAGACCAGCGCGAGCAGCATGGGCACCTTGCCCGGCTCGACGAAGTTCTGGTGGAACCAGGAACCCATGCCACCCGCCTCCGTTTTGGCACGCTTTGCACAACTATGGGCAACCTATCGTCTGAGCACCCGTCCGCCCGCCCACCCCCTCCCGGCTACTGTTCGCGCGATGAGCGCCCCCCGTTCCACGCACGCGGCGGCCGACGGCATACGGTTCGCCTTCGGCACGCTCACCGCGCTCCCGGTCCGGGTCACCCGCTGGGACCGCGACGCCGCCCGCGCCGGGATGCTGGCGGCGCCACTGGCCGGCCTCGTCGTCGGCCTGTGCGCGGCCGCCGTGGGCGGGCTGCTGCTCCTGGCGGGCACGGGCCCGCTGCTCGCCGCCGTGGCCACCACCGCCGTCCCCGCCGTGCTCACCCGGGGGCTGCATCTGGACGGTCTGGCCGACACCGCCGACGGCCTCGGCAGTGCGAAACCGGCCGAGGACGCACTGCGGATCATGAAGCGGTCGGACATCGGCCCCTTCGGTGTGATCACTCTGCTGCTCGTCCTGCTGGCGCAGGTGGCCGCGCTGACGGAGCTGTACGACGAGGGCTGGGCGTACGGCGCCGTCGCCGCCGCCCTCGCGGCCGTCACCGCGCGGCTCGCCCTCACGCTGGCCGCGCGCGGCGGCGTGCCCCCCGCGCGGCCCGACGGTCTGGGCGCCGCCGTCGCGGGCTCCGTGCCCGCGCGGACGGCGGCGCTCGCCGCGCTGCTGGTGACGGCGGTCGCCGCTGCGGCGTGCGGCGGCCTGTTCGGCTGGTACGGCGCCCTGCACCACGCCCTGGCCCTGGCCGCCGGCCTCGGGGCCGCGCAGTGGCTTCTCGCGCACTGCGTACGCCGCTTCGGCGGTGTCACGGGGGACGTCTTCGGCGGGCTCGCCGAGACGGCGGCCACCGCGGCCCTGGTCGTCCTGACCCTGGGCTGACGGGCCTTCAGTTGACCGGCTGACGGCCTCCCGGCCGGCGGCCCCTCAACTGAGGCCCCCTCAGCAGGCCTTGCGCCAGACCCCCAGCTCGTACTCCTTCAGCATCGCGCTCAGCTTCAGCCGCCTCGCCTCGGGACAGAACCGCCGCGTCGGCAGCTCGTACTCCACATGGAAGACCGCTTTGCCCGCCTCGATGAACGGCGTCAGCTCGGCGCACTCCTCGTACTGCGCGCACTGTTCGTTGACCGCGAAGTCGAAGTCCCCGACCAGCTCCGGGATTTGGGGGAGGTCGTTCTTGAGGCCGACGGACAGCCCGCGTTCGTGGGCGAGGCGGGCGACGAGCCGGTTGTAGCGGAGCTGGTCGGCGGCGGTGAGGGGGAACCCGGTGGAGTTGCGGTAGCCGTCCATGTTGTCGGGCTCCACCGCGTCGAAGCCCTTCTTCTTACACATGTCGATCCGTTCGGCCATCAACGGTTCGAGGACGTCCGTACGGCGGATGTCCAGCCATCGCTCGCCCTCCCAGCCGTTCCCCTTGCCCAGCAGGGACTTGGGGAACTTGGCGGCGTCCGGCCGGAAGTCCTCCCAGGCGCCGGTGGAGAGGTAGCAGATGACCTTGCGTCCCCGGCTGTGGAGATCGGCGACCGCCGACGCGGGATGGTCGAAGCCGTCGATGTCGTAGACGGGGACGTCCACGGTGGGGTCCAGCGCGCCGCTGAGCTGCCACTGCCAGTCGAGCCCCGGCTCCGGCCGCCAGCGCTCCCCCGCGCTCGCGCTCGCACCGTCGCCGTCCGGCCCGGGGGTGGCACCCGGCCGGGCGCCACCGGCGCAGCCGCCCACGAGCAGCAGCGACATGAGGAGGAGAAGTGGGAGCGGGGTCTTCACGGCTGTCGCGGGTCCTTCGTGCTCGGTTCATGATCGTCGGGCCGGGGCCCGCCTCAGCAGATCACACGCGGCGGACCGCATACGGACACATACGGTTCCGGCCGAGCACGACCGCCGCCGTGAGGGAGGGCGTGCACCGCGCGTAGGCTCGTTCCAGGTGTTCCGCGGGCCGAATTACGATGCGGCGGGCACGGCCGGGCCTGCGAAAGACCGGCTTCCGCCGAAGAACTTCTATGGAAGCGAGATTTCACCACCGTGACTGCTCTCACTCTCAGCACAGCCGGCGCTGCGACGTTGCGCGCCGACGCGATCGTCGTCGGCGTCGCGAAGGGCGCCAAGGGCCCGACGGTCGCGCCGGGCGCCGAGGCCGTGGACAAGGCGTACGACGGCAAGCTCGCCTCCGTCCTGGAGTCCCTCGGCGCCACGGGTGCCGAGGGCGAGGCGACCAAGCTCCCCGCACCGTCCGGCCTCAAGGTCCCGATCGTCATCGCCGTCGGTCTCGGCACCGTCCCGGAGAAGGACGAGGCGTACGGCGCCGAGACCCTCCGCCGCGCCGCCGGTGTCGGCGCCCGCACGCTCTCCGGTGCCAAGAAGGCCGCGTTCGCGCTGCCCCTGGAGGGGGCAGAGGACATCGAGGCCGTCGCGGAGGGCGCGCTGCTCGGCGCGTACGCCTTCACCGTCTACCGCGGCACGGAGAAGTCCGCCAAGTCCGCCGGCGACAAGGGCGACGGCGGTGTGAAGCAGCCGCTCGGTGAGGTCACGCTGCTCGGCGCGAAGCCGCGCGACAAGGCGCACAAGGCCGCGGTCGAGCGCGCGATCTCGCTGACCGAGGAGATCAACCGCGCCCGCGACCTGATCAACACCCCGCCGAACGACCTCTACCCGGAGACGTTCGCCGCGATCGCGACGGCGGCCGGCAAGGAGCACGGCGTCAAGGTCCAGGTCACCGACGAGAAGGCGCTCGTCAAGGGCGGCTACGGCGGTCTCCTCGGCGTCGGCCAGGGCTCGGAGCACGGCCCGCGCCTCGTACGCCTGGAGTACACGCACGCCAAGGCGAAGAAGACGATCGCCCTCGTGGGCAAGGGCATCACCTACGACTCGGGCGGCATCTCGCTCAAGCCGCCGGGCCACAACGAGACGATGAAGTGCGACATGAGCGGCGCCGCCGCCGTCCTCGCCGCCGTCGTGTCGGCGGCCCGGCTGGGTCTCCAGGTCAATGTGACCGGCTGGCTCGCGCTCGCCGAGAACATGCCGTCGGGCACCGCGACGCGCCCCGGCGACGTCCTGCGCATGTACAGCGGCAAGACCGTCGAGGTCCTGAACACCGACGCCGAGGGCAGGCTCGTCCTCGCGGACGCGATCACCCGCGCCTCCGAGGAGAAGCCCGACGCGATCGTGGACGTGGCGACGCTGACCGGCGCCATGGTCGTGGCGCTGGGCAACCGGACGTTCGGCATCATGTCGAACGACGAGGCGTTCCGTACCTCCCTGCACGAGATCGCCGAGGAGGTCGGCGAGGCGTCCTGGCCGATGCCGCTCCCGACCGAGCTGCGCAAGGGCATGGACTCCCCCACCGCCGACATCGCGAACATGGGTGAGCGCATGGGCGGCGGCCTGGTCGCCGGACTGTTCCTCAAGGAGTTCGTGGGCGAGGGCATCACCTGGGCGCACCTCGACATCGCCGGTCCGGCCTTCCACGAAGGCGCGCCGTACGGCTACACGCCCAAGGGCGGTACGGGCTCCTCGATCCGCACGCTGGTCAGGCTCGCCGAGCGCACCGCCGCGGGCGACCTGGGCTGACCGGAGGGCGGCCGGCACCTCGGCCGCCGCCGGGAATGTGTTGCCCGCCCCGTGGGTTCCGGTCGAGTACCGGGGCTCGCGGGGCGGGCCCTTCCGCCTCCGGCGAAACCCGTGCGTGCGCACCGCACGTCCCGGCGTCGCACCCCGGATGTGCTTACGACGTGTGTACGGCGCACGTTCGGGCATCCGCACGGGCACGCGTGCGACACCGTACGAGTCAGTAACCCCTGATCGCGGCCGACCGGCCGTCTCAGACCCCGGCCCCGCGTCCCGCCGCCCTCCGACAAGTGCGAAGATGGGTTCTCGGCAGGACAGGGCCCCCACCACAGGGCCGACGAAACAGCGGCCGAACACCAGCCGCCGCCCGGTCATCGACCGCGCCCGGCGCACATGCATGGAGGACGTGACGTGGCGAACGACGCCAGCACCGTTTTCGACCTAGTGATCCTCGGCGGCGGTAGCGGCGGTTACGCCGCGGCGCTGCGCGGAGCGCAGCTGGGCCTGGACGTCGCCCTGATCGAGAAGAACAAGCTCGGCGGCACCTGCCTGCACAACGGCTGCATCCCCACGAAGGCTCTGCTGCACGCCGGCGAGATCGCCGACCAGGCGCGCGAGTCCGAGCAGTTCGGGGTCAAGGCCACCTTCGAGGGCATCGACATCGCGGGTGTCCACAAGTACAAGGACGAGGTCGTCTCCGGCCTCTACAAGGGACTTCAGGGTCTGGTCGCCTCCCGCAAGGTGACCTACATCGAGGGTGAGGGGCGGCTCTCCTCCCCGACCTCCGTCGACGTCGACGGCCGCCGTGTCCAGGGCCGTCATGTCCTGCTCGCCACCGGCTCCGTACCGAGGTCGCTGCCCGGCCTGGACATCGACGGCGAGCGGATCATCTCCTCGGACCACGCGCTGAAGCTGAACCGCGTCCCGGAGTCGGCGATCGTCCTGGGCGGCGGCGTCATCGGCGTCGAGTTCGCCTCGGCGTGGAAGTCCTTCGGCACCGACGTCACCGTCATCGAGGGCCTCAAGCACCTCGTACCGGTCGAGGACGAGAACAGCTCCAAGCTCCTGGAGCGTGCCTTCCGCAAGCGCGGTATCAAGTTCAACCTCGGCACCTTCTTCGAGAAGGCCGAGTACACGCAGGACGGTGTGCGCGTCACGCTGGCCGACGGCAAGACCTTCGACGCGGAGGTGCTGCTGGTCGCGATCGGCCGCGGCCCCGTCTCGCAGGGCCTCGGCTACGAGGAGCAGGGCGTCGCGATGGACCGCGGCTTCGTGCTCGTCGACGAATACATGCGTACGAACGTGGAGACGATCTCGGCCGTCGGCGACCTCGTCCCGACGCTCCAGCTCGCGCACGTCGGCTTCGCCGAGGGCATCCTCGTGGCGGAGCGGCTGGCGGGCCTGAAGACCGTCCCCGTCGACTACGACGGCGTGCCCCGGGTGACGTACTGCCACCCCGAGGTCGCCTCCGTCGGTATCACCGAGGCCAAGGCCAAGGAGATCTACGGTGCGGACAAGGTCGTCGCTCTGAAGTACAACCTGGCGGGCAACGGCAAGAGCAAGATCCTGAAGACCGCGGGCGAGATCAAGCTCGTCCAGGTCAAGGACGGTGCCGTGGTCGGCGTCCACATGGTCGGTGACCGTATGGGCGAGCAGGTCGGCGAAGCTCAGCTGATCTACAACTGGGAGGCTCTGCCGGCCGAGGTCGCGCAGCTCATCCACGCGCACCCGACGCAGAACGAAGCCCTCGGCGAGGCCCACCTGGCCCTGGCCGGCAAGCCGCTCCACTCCCACGACTGATGCGTCAGTCCGGGCGCGACGACCACTACCGCACTTCCCCTCGCTCGGCGCTCCGCGCAAGCTGGGGAGATCCCACCGTTAGGAGCAACTGAGACCATGGCGGTTTCCGTAACCCTGCCGGCGCTCGGCGAGAGCGTCACCGAGGGCACAGTCACCCGCTGGCTGAAGGCCGAGGGCGAGCGCGTCGAGGCCGACGAGCCGTTGCTGGAGGTCTCCACCGACAAGGTCGACACCGAGATCCCGGCGCCGGCCGCCGGAGTCCTGGCCTCGATCAAGGTCGCCGAGGACGAGACGGTCGAGGTCGGCGCCGAACTCGCCGTGATCGACGACGGTTCGGGCGGCGAGGCCGCCGCCGAGGCGCCGCAGCAGGCCGCGGCTCCGGCCGAGGCCGCGCCCGCGCCGGCGCCCGCTCAGGAGGCTCCGGCGGCACAGGAGGCTCCGGCCGCTCCGTCCACCGAGACCGAGGCCCCGGCGCCCGCGCCGACCGCCGAGGCTTCGGCCGGCGGCGGCTCCGCCGAGGGCACCGACGTCACCCTCCCGGCGCTCGGCGAGAGCGTCACCGAGGGCACCGTCACCCGCTGGCTCAAGGAGGTCGGCGACTCGGTCGAGGCCGACGAGCCGCTGCTGGAGGTCTCCACCGACAAGGTCGACACCGAGATCCCGGCCCCGGTCTCCGGTGTGCTGCTGGAGATCGTCGTCGCCGAGGACGAGACCGCCGAGGTCGGCGGGAAGCTGGCCGTGATCGGCGCCGAAGGTGCCGCTCCGGCGGCTGCCCCGGCACCGGCTCCGGCCGCGCCGAAGCAGGAGGCTCCGAAGCAGGAGGCCCCCGCTCCGGCCGCCCCGGCGCCGGCTCCCGCCGCTCCGGCCCCGGCACCGGCCCCGCAGGCTCCGCCCGCCCCGGCGGCGCCCGCTCCGGCCGCTCAGGCTCCGGCCCCGTCCGCCCCCGCCGCTCCCGCTCCCGCCGCCGCGGCACCTGCCGCCGCTTCGGGTGACGAGGGCGCGTACGTGACTCCGCTCGTGCGCAAGCTCGCCGCCGAGAACGGTGTCGAACTGGCCTCGGTCAAGGGCACCGGCGTCGGTGGCCGCATCCGCAAGCAGGACGTCGTCGCCGCCGCGGAGGCCGCCAAGGCCGCCGCCCAGGCCCCGGCGCCCGCCGCCGCTCCGGCTCCCGCCGCGTCGAAGGCCCCCAAGCTGGAGGTCTCCCCGCTGCGTGGCCAGACGATCAAGATGCCGCGCATGCGCAAGGTCATCGGCGACAACCTGATGAAGGCGCTGCACGGCCAGGCCCAGCTGACGTCGGTCATCGAGGTCGACATCACGAAGCTGATGAGGCTCCGTGCGCAGGCCAAGGAATCCTTCGCCGCCCGTGAGGGCGTGAAGCTGTCCCCGATGCCGTTCTTCGTCAAGGCCGCGGCCCAGGCGCTGAAGGCGTATCCGGTGGTCAACGCCCGTATCAACGAGGCCGAGGGCACCATCACGTACTTCGACTCGGAGAACATCGGCATCGCCGTGGACTCCGAGAAGGGTCTGATGACGCCGGTCATCAAGGGCGCGGGCGACCTGAACCTCGCCGGTATCGCCAAGAAGACCGCCGAGCTGGCGGGCAAGGTCCGCGGCAGCAAGATCACACCGGACGAGCTGTCCGGCGCGACCTTCGCCATCAGCAACACCGGCTCGCGCGGCGCCCTGTTCGACACGATCATCGTGCCCCCGAACCAGGTCGCCATCCTGGGCATCGGCGCGACGGTCCGCCGTCCGGTGGTCATCAACCACCCGGACCTCGGCGAGACGATCGCGGTGCGCGACATGGTCCACGTCGTGCTCTCCTACGACCACCGGCTGGTGGACGGCGCGGACGCCGCCCGCTACCTGACGGCGGTCAAGGGGATCCTGGAAGCGGGCGAGTTCGAGGTCGAGCTGGGTCTGTAGTCAGCATCCGTACGGCACGTCCGTATGTCACGACGGCGCCCCCGCCCGGAGAGATCCGGCCGGGGGCGCCGTCGCGTAAAGGTCTCGTTGTCCCTCAGTCATGATCCCCCTGGCCGCCCGCCCGGGAGAGGTAACCTCGGCCACGGCCACCCGAAGGAGCCCCGTCATGATCCCGCCCGTCGTCCACTCGCTGCGCGAGCAGATCCGCGAGCACATCGTGGAGGGCATCGTCAGCGGACGCTGGAAGCCGGGTGAGCGGATCGTCGAGCGGCGGATCGCGACCGAGCTGGCGGTCAGTCAGACGCCCGTACGTGAGGCGCTGCGCGAGCTGGAGTCGTTGCGGCTGATCGAGTCCGCGCCCAACAAGGGCGTACGCGTGCGGAATCTGACCGCCGCCGATCTCGAGGAGAGCTACCCCGTGCGGGCCGGTCTGGAGCAGATCGCCGCCGAGCTGGCCGCCGAGCGGCTGGCCACCGACACCTCCGCCCTGGAGCCGCACGTGACGGCGCTGTACGAGGCCGACCGGCGGGCCGACGGCACCGCGCAGGTGCGGCACACGGTCGACTTCCACCGCGAGCTGGTGCGCGCCGCCGGTAACAGCGTCCTGCTGCACACCTGGGAGGGGCTCGGCATCGAGGTGTTCACGGCGCTGTCCATCCGCTGGCTCGGCACCGTCCAGAAGTCGTACGCGGAGGAACACCAGGAACTGGTGGAGGCGTTCCGGCGCCGGGATCCGCTCATCGGCGCACTGGTGAAGGACCACGTGCTCGGATGCGCACCGCGCGCCTGATCGGCCGCCCGATTCATACCGCTTTACGGCGTCACCGCGTGCCCCGCCCACCGGCACTGGATGCCAATTTCTGCAGATCATGAAATTTTGCCGTCAACTCTTTGATCGATCATCGATCAGCGACTTACAGTCGTTAGCGGGCTGTACCCCAGCCCTTCGCCCTGTCCTGCCAGACAAGGCTTCTCTCCACTCTCTCTCCACCCCCTCCTGTGTGACCGGAAGGCGGCGACCATGCCCGACCCCGTAGGCAAGCATCCGAGCGAGCTCGACCAGCTCCCGGACCGCGACGCCGAGGAAACCGCCGAGTGGGCGGCCTCACTCGACGCCGTCACCGAGCACGCGGGCCCGCACCGTGCGGCGTACCTGATGCGGCGCACGCTCCAGCACGCCGAGCGCAGCGGGGTTCCCGTGCCCGCTCTGCTGGAGACGGACTATGTGAACACCATCCCGACCCCCGCCGAGCCCGCCTTCGACGGCGACGAGGCGATGGAGACCCGGATCGCCGGCTGGAACCGCTGGAACGCCGCCGCGATGGTCACCCGTGGCTCGCGCCTGGGCGTGGGCGGCCACATCGCCACCTTCGCCTCGGCCGCGTGGCTCTACGAGACGGGCTTCAACCACTTCTTCCGCGGCAAGGAGGGGGACGGTTCGGGCGACCAGCTCTACATCCAGGGCCACGCCTCCCCCGGCATCTACGCCCGCGCGTTCCTCGACGGCCGGCTCACCGAGGAGCACCTCGACAACTTCCGTCAGGAGGCCGGCGGCAAGGGCCTCCCGTCCTACCCGCACCCGCGGCGGCTGCCCTGGCTGTGGGAGTTCCCCACCGTCTCCATGGGCCTCGGCCCGCTCTCCGCGATCTACCAGGCGCGCTTCAACCGCTACCTGACCAACCGCGGGATCAAGGACACCTCCGCCTCCCACGTATGGGCGTTCCTCGGCGACGGCGAGATGGACGAGCCCGAGTCGACGGCGGCACTCGCCCTCGCGGCCCGCGAAGGGCTCGACAACCTCACCTTCGTCATCAACTGCAACCTCCAGCGCCTCGACGGCCCCGTCCGCGCGAACTTCAAGATCGTGCAGGAGCTGGAGTCCCAGTTCCGCGGCGCGGGCTGGAACGTCGTCAAGTCGCTGTGGGGCTCCGCCTGGGACGAGCTGTTCGCGCTCGACACCACGGGCGCCCTCGTACGGCGGCTGCGCGAGGTGCCGGACGCGCAGTTCCAGACGTACGCGACCCGCGACGTGGCGTACATCCGTGAGCACTTCTTCGGCGCCGAGCCCGCGCTCGTCGAGCTGGCGAAGCTGCTGACCGACGCCAGGATCGACGAGTGTTTCCACAGCTCGCGCGGCGGCCACGAGGCCCGCAAGGTGTACGCGGCCTACCGTGCCGCGCTCGCCCACAAGGGCGCGCCGACCGTGGTCCTCGCCCAGACGGTGAAGGGCTACACGCTCGGCACCGGCTTCGAGTCGCGCAACGCCAACCACCAGATGAAGAAGCTCTCCGGCGACCAGTTCCGCACCATGCGGGACCTGCTCGAACTTCCCATCCCCGACTCGAAGTTGAACGACGAGCTGGTGCCGTACGGCCACCCCGGCGCCGACTCCCCCGAAGTCCGCTATCTGCAGGAGCGGCGTGCGGAGCTCGGCGGGCCCGCCCCGGCCCGCCGAGTGCATGCCGTCGCCCTGCCCGAGCCCTCCGAGAAGACGTTCCAGTCCGTCTACAAGGGCTCCGGAAAGCAGTCGGTCGCCACGACCATGGCGTTCGTCCGGCTGGTCAAGGACCTGATGCGGGACAAGGAGACCGGCCGGCGCTGGGTCCCGATCGTCCCCGACGAGGCGCGTACGTTCGGCATGGAGGCGCTGTTCCCGTCGGCGGGCATCTACTCGCCGCTGGGCCAGACGTACGACCCGGTCGACCGCGACCAGATCATGTACTACAAGGAGGCCAAGGACGGCCAGATCCTCAACGAGGGGATCACCGAGGCCGGTTCGATGGCCGACTTCATCGCCGCCGCGACGTCGTACGCGACGCACGGCGAGACGATGATCCCGTTCTACATCTTCTACTCGATGTTCGGCTGGCAGCGCACGGGCGACCAGATGTGGCAGCTCGCCGACCAGCTCGGCAAGGGCTTCATCGTCGGCGCGACGGCCGGCCGTACGACCCTGACGGGCGAGGGCCTCCAGCACGCGGACGGCCACTCGCACCTGCTCGCGGCGACGAACCCCGCCTCGCTCAACTACGACCCGGCGTTCGCGTACGAGATCGCGGTCATCGTCAAGGACGGCCTGCGGCGGATGTACGGCCAGGCCGCCCCGGGCGAGGACTCGGACGTCTTCTACTACCTCACCGTCTACAACGAGCCGATGCCGCAGCCCGCCATGCCCGAGGGCGTGGAGGAGGGCATCGTCAAGGGCCTGTACCGCTTCAAGGAGGGCGTGCCCGCCAAGGCGGACTCGCCGAGGCTCCAGCTGCTCGCCTCCGGCACGGCCATCCACTGGGTCCTCGCGGCCCAGGAACTGCTCGCCGCCGAGTGGGGTGTCACGGCCGACGTCTGGTCGGCGACGTCCTGGGGCGAGCTGCGCAGGGACGCCCTGGAGGCCGACGAGGCGCTGCTGCGGGGCGAACAGCGCACGCCGTACGTGACACAGGCCCTGGACGGGGCGCCGGGCCCGGTGCTGGCCGTCAGCGACTGGATGCGTCAGGTGCCCGACCAGATCAGCCAGTGGGTCGAGCAGGACTACTCCTCGCTCGGTACCGACGGCTTCGGCCTCTCCGACACGCGTGAGGCGGCCCGCCGCCACTTCGGTGTGGACGCGCACTCGATCACGGTCGCGGCGCTGGCGCAGCTCGCGCGGCGCGGCGAGGTGCCCGCGTCGGCGGTCAAGGAGGCGCGGGAGCGCTACGGCCTCTGAACGACGCGTCATCCGTAAGGAAGCGGCTTCCGCCGGCCCTAGTGGCCGGCGGGAGCCGCTTCCTCATGAGGGTCGTTGTGAGGGGCGTTGTGGGGGTCCTTGTGGGGTCACGTCCACGGCATGCTTGACCCTGACACCGTGTGAACCCGTGCAGTAGGGGACGTCATGTTCACCATCGGAGACTTCGCCAGGCACGGCCGTGTGTCGGCCCGCATGCTGCGTCACTACGACGCGATCGGGCTGCTGCGCCCCGCCCGCACCGACCCGTTCAGCGGGTACCGCTACTACACGGCGGCGCAGCTCGCCGAGCTCAACCGGGTCATCGCCCTCAAGGATCTCGGCTTCACGCTCCAGCAGGTGCGGGAGATCCTGGAGGACCGCGTGAGCCCGGACGAGCTGCGCGGGATGCTCACGCTGCGGCGGGCCGAGCTGGAAGCGGCGATGGCGGCGGCCGCCGCCAGGCTGGGCCAGGTCGAGGCGAGGCTCCGGTCGATCGAGAGTGAGGGGCGTATGCCCACCGAGGACGTCGTCGTCAAAAGCATCCCCGCGGTACGGGTGGCCGAACTGTCCGCCGTGGCCGCCAGCTTCGAACCACAGGACATCGGCCCCGTCATCGGCCCTCTGTACGAGGAGCTGTTCCGGCGCCTGGAGGCGGCCGGAGTCGCGGGGACGGGGCCCGGCATCGCCTATTACGAGGACGTGCCGGACGGCGACGGCGCGGTCGTCGTGCACGCCGCTCTCACGGTCCGTGCCGAACCCGACCCCGGCCACGGCTTCCGGATCGTCGACCTGCCACCCGTCGAGCGCGCGGCGACGATCGTGCACCGCGGCCCGATGGACGCGGCGGTCGGCGACATGCTCCGTACCGAACAGATTCTGGCCGCCTGGAAGGACGCGGGCGGCCATGTCTCGGCCGGATACCCGCGCGAGGTCGCTCTCGAATGCCCGCCGGACCGCGAGAAGTGGGTGACGGAGATCCAGGAACCCCTGGCGTAGCACGGTCGGTCCGGGCGCGTCGCGGCGTACAGGACAATGGCTCCATGCGCGCTGCCCGGCTGATCAAGATGGTGCTGCTCCTCCAGGCGCGGCCCTCCATGACCGGGGCCGAGCTGGCACGGGAGCTGGAGGTGTCCGAGCGGACCGTCACACGCGACGCGCTGGCCCTCTCGGAGGCCGGAGTGCCCGTCTACTCGGACCGCGGGCGTTCGGGCGGCTACCGGCTCGTCGGCGGCTACCGCACCCGGCTCACGGGCCTGGCACGCGGCGAGGCGGAGGCCCTGTTCCTGTCCGGGCTGCCGAACGCGCTCCGCGAGATGGGCCTGGAGGACGCGGCGTCCGCCGCCCGGCTGAAGGTGTCGGCGGCGCTGCTGCCCTCCCTGCGGGGCGCGTCGGACTCGGCGGCGCAGCGGTTCCACCTGGACGCGCCCGGCTGGTACAAGGAGCCGGAGACGCCGGAGCTGCTGCCGGCCGTCGCCGAGGCCGTGTGGGACGACCGCACCGTCGTGGCCCGCTACCGGCGCCAGGACACCGAGGTGGAGCGGGAGTTGGCACCGTACGGACTCGTGCTCAAGGCGGGCGTCTGGTATCTCTGCGCCCGCGTCGACACGTCCTTCCGGGTCTACCGGATCGACCGCTTCACGGAGATCACGCTCTCGGACGAGCGCTTCGAACGGGACGAGTCCTTCGACCTGCCCGCGTTCTGGGACGAGCGGGCCGCGCAGTTCACCCGGTCGATCCTCCGTACGGAGGTGGTGCTGCGGCTCTCCCCGGAGGGGCTGCGCCAGCTGCCGTATCTGACCGACCGGGCCTCGGCCCAGGAGGCGGTGGAGGCGGCCGGCCCGCCGGACGACGAAGGCTGGACGACCCTCACGCTTCCGGTGGAGTCTGCCGACGTGGCGTTCTCCCAGCTCTTCGCCTTCGGCCCGGAGCTGGAGGTGGTGGAGCCGGCGGAGCTGCGCGCCCGCTTCGCCGACTCCGCCGACCGCACGGCGCGTCTCTACCGGTAGCCGTCCATGGGGACCTCCGTGCCGGGCGCCGCCGCCTCGGCCGCCATGTACGCCCATACGTCCGGCCTGCTGCCGTCCGCGTCCGTGACGCCGTACTCCTTCGCCAACTGCCCGCTGGAGAGCGCCTGTCCCGCCCAGCGGTCCCGCTCCGGGTCGGCGGCGAGCGCCGCGATGCCCCGGCCCACGTAGACGGGCGTCTCCGAGAGCGCGAAGTGCCGGTGGACCTTGATTCCGTCCCGCCAGTTCTCCTCGGTGATGCCGAAGCCGTCGAGCATCTCCTCGGAGCGCATGAAGCCGGGGGTGACCGCGACCGCCGTGCCGCCCACGCTCCTCAACTCCTCGGCCAGCAGGTAGGCCATCCGGATCGGGGCGTTCTTGGCGAGGTCGTAGTAGAGGTTGTTGCGCGGCGTCCTGTTCGACTCGGCCGTTCCGTCGGTGACCTCGACGACCAGCCCGCCCGGGTGCCGTACCAGCAGCGGCAGCGCGACGGAGCTGGTGATCAGATGGGTCTTCACCCCCAGATCGAGCATCCGCAGGCCGCGCTCCAGATCGAGTTCCCACACCGGCGTGTCGAAGTCCAGGAGCTTGTTCCCGCCCCACACGTCGTTGACCAGCACATCCAGCCGGCCCTGCTCCCGGTCGATCCGCTCGACCAGCGCCCGTACCCGCTCGATCTCCAGATGGTCGGTCGGTACGGCGATGCCCTCGCCGCCCGCGCGGGTGACCAGCTCGGCGGTCTCCTCGATGGTCTCCGTGGACCGCCCCACCTCACTGACCTTCTCCCGTGTGGTGCGCCCCGTCACGTACACCGTCGCCCCGGCGGCGCCGAGCTCCACGGCGATCGCGCGGCCCGCGCCCCGGGTGGCCCCGGCGACCAGTGCGATCTTTCCTGTCAGTGGCTTGTCGTGGTTGTCGGTCATGGGCCGGCTCCCTCTCTGTCGATCTCTCCCGGTGATCGTTCCACGGAAAGGAGACATCTTCTGTCCGGCTTCATCGCCGCGCGCGGCGGAGATCCCCCGCATTCCGCACTCCGCGTGCGCCGCCCCGCGCCAAGCATGATGCTGTACCCGTGACCGACGAGACGGAGTTCTGGGAGATCATCGACGCCACGCGCGAGGCGGCCGGTGGCGACCCCGACGAGCACGCCGATCTCCTCGTGGAGCGGTTGCTCCAACTGGACCCCGACTCGGTCCTGGACTTCGCCCGGCACTTCGAGACCCGCTACAACCGCGCGTACCACTGGGACCTGTGGGCGGCCGCCGCGATCCTGCTCGGCGGCGCGAGCGACGACGCGTTCGACTACTTCCGCTGCTGGCTCATCGGCCAGGGCCGGGAGATCTTCGAGGGCGCCGTGCACGAGCCGGACAGCCTCGCCGAACTCATCGGCGAGTTCGACGAGGAGATCGACGGCGACGGCGAGGAGCTGGGGTACGCGGCCGACGAGGCGTACGAGCAGCTCACCGGCGCCGTCGCGCCCGATCTGGGGGTCGCCCCGCAGGCCCCGGAGCCCGAGGGCGCACCCGTCGACTTCGAGGACTCTCAGGCGCTCGCCGACCGGCTGCCCCGCCTCTGGGAGCGGTTCGGCGTCGACTGACCGTCGCGCCGCTGTTCCACCGTCAGGCGTCCAGCGAACGCCCCATGAGCACGTCGTCGACATAACCGCGGTCGAGGAAGAACTCCCCCGGCAGTACGCCCTCCACCACGAACCCCTCCGACTCGTAGAGCGCGCGCGCCGGTTCGTTGTGCCCGAGCACGCGCAGCGTCATACGCACCGCGCCGTCGGCACGCGCCCGCTCCATCGCCGCCCGCAGCAGCAGCCGCGCCACACCCCGGCCGCGCGCCCACTCGTGCACGGCGAGCCCCTGGATCTGCCGGACGTGCGCGTTGCAGGCCAGCGGGGTGGGCGCCACCAGCCGGAGATAGCCGGCGATCCGGCCGTCGGCCTCGGCGACCAGATAGTCGCCGGGGCGGTGCCGCGTGTCGAAGAACGGCTCGAACGGCGGCTCCTGCCTGGGCGTCACCGCGTGCAGAAACGACCAGGTGTCGTGGTCGAGGCGGCTCAGGGCGTCGTCGTCCGAGGGGAGAGCGCCACGTATGTGCGGTTCCGGCATGGCACCAACTGTCCCACGTGGGCGGGTGCGGGCAGGATGGGTTTCATGAGGATCGCGATCACCGGCTCCAACGGGCTCATCGGCACGGCGCTCACGCGCTCCCTGCGAGCGGACGGGCACGAGGTGGTCCGCCTGGTCCGGCACCCCTCCCGGGCGGGCGACGAGGTCGAGTGGGACCCGTCCCGCCAGTACGTCGACGTGAGCGGGCTGTACGGCTGCGAGGCCGTCGTCCATCTCGCGGGCGCGGGGGTCGCGGACCACCGGTGGACCGACGCGTACAAGAAGGAGATCAAGGACAGCCGCGTCCTCGGTACGGCGGCGATCGCGGAGGCGGTCGCGTCCCTCGACACCCCACCGAAGGTCCTGGTGTGCGGGTCGGCCATCGGCTTCTACGGCGACACGGGCGACCGCCCGGTGGACGAGTCGGCGCCGCCCGGCGAGGGGTTCCTGCCCTCCGTGTGCGTCGAGTGGGAGGACGCCGCGTCCGCCGCGTCGGACGCAGGCGTACGGACGGTGTTCGCCCGCACGGGGCTCGTCGTGGCCCGCGAGGGCGGCGCGTGGGGCCGGCTGTTCCCCATCTTCCGGGCGGGGCTGGGGGGCCGGCTGGGCGACGGACGGCAGTACTGGAGCTTCATCTCCCTTCACGACCATGTGGCGGCGCTGCGGCATCTGATCGACACGCGGACCCTGTCGGGGCCGGTGAACCTCACCGCCCCCGAACCGGTGACGAACCGCGAGGTCACGGCGGCGATGGGCCGCGTACTGCGCCGGCCGACGCTCTTCGCGGTGCCGTCGGTGGCGCTGAAGGTGGCGCTGGGTGAGTTCTCGGAGGACGTACTGGGGAGCCAACGGGTGCTGCCGGGGCGGCTGCTGGAGTCGGGCTTCACGTTCGCGTTCCCAAAGATCGACGAGTCGATCCTGGCGGCGTTGCGGGTCTAGTGGCGGCGGGTTGTGGCCTCAATCGCCGGCCGGGCTCGGTTGGTGCGGGCCGGGGGCCGGGGCGGGGGCCTGTGCCGGTGTCGTGACGGTGCGAGGGGGGCGGGGTCGCAGGAGGGGGGTGTTCGGACACTCAGGCTGATTTGTGGCGCGTGAACAAGCCGGGTCATCGGGTCCAACGAACCTTGCACGCGCCGTAAATCACGCCGTCCGGACACACCCCTCCGGAGACCCCGAACCCCGACCACGACAACGAACCCGCAACCGCCCCACCCCCGGAGGGCCCCCGCACCCCGCCGGACGGCAATCCGTGCGCCCCACACGCACCCGTGCTGCCCCCACTGCGCGACTGCGAACGGCCGGTTCCCTTCCTAGTCTCGAGCCGCACTCGGGTATTCCCTGAGTGGGGCCGGGGCATCAGCCCAGGACCGCACAGCCGCGCCGACCTCCGGGAGGGGCCCGTGCTCAGCACCGAACATCACGCGGACGTCGTCATCATTGGCGCCGGAATCGCCGGCCTGTCGGCAGCTCACCAGCTGACCCGCGCGGGCGTAACAGTCACCGTCCTGGAAGCCGCCCCTTACATCGGCGGCAGGATGGCCACCGAGAACCTGGACGGCTTCCGGCTCGACCGCATCGGCCAGTTGCTCAACACCTCGTACCCGGAGCTGATCCGCACCCCGGCGCTCCGCAACGCCTCCTTACGGACGTTCTCGCCGGGCGTGCTCGTCCACAGCGAGGGCCGGCGCCACCGCGCGGGCGTCACCGTCACAGCGGGGAGCGCACGGGGCGCACTCACCGCCGCACGCGCCCTGGCAAGCGCCCCACGCACCAGGGCCGTAATGAGCCGCGTCCAGGGGGCCAGGGCCGCCACCCGTCCGGGCTCCCGCCCCCCGCTGGGCAACGCGCTCGACCAGGCCCGTCTCCACGCGGCCCTCGGCCGCCTCGCGACCACCCCGGTGACCCGGCTGCTGGCCCGCCCCGAACGCCCCGCGCTCGCCGCGCTGTCCGCGCGCGGACTCCCCGCGCGGACCGTCGACGGCTTCGTACGCCCGCTGCTGTCCGCACTGCTCTGCGACCCGGACCTCACCACGTCGAGCCGCTGCGCCGACCTGGCTCTGCGCAGCTTCGCCCGGGGCCGGCTGTGCGTCCCCGAGGGCGGCGCCGCCGCCCTGCCGGAGCTGCTGGCGGCCACGCTGCCGCCCGGCACGGTGCGGACGGGCGTGTGCGTGACGGACGCGTCGATCAGCTCCGTCGGTACGAAGGAGCACGGCGAGATCACCTGCCGCTCACTGCTCGTGGCGACGGGCGCCCGCGCCGCCGCCGAACTGCTGCCGGGCCTGCGGGTGCCGGGCTTCCATCCCGTGACGGTCCTTCACCACACGGCCCCCACGCCCCCGATGACCGATCCGGCTCTGCTCCTGGACGGGGACCGGCGCGGCGGCCCGGTGGCGCACACGACGGTCATGAGCGCGGTGGACCCGTCGCGCGCCCCGGCCGGCCGGACGCTGATCTCCTCGACGGTGCTCGGGCTCCGTACGCCGCCCCCCGAGGCGGAACTCGACGGCGCTGTCCGCGCCCATCTGGCCACGCTGTACGGCGCGTCGACCGCCGACTGGGAGCTGCTGGCCGTCCAGCACGACCCGGAGGCGGTCCCCGCCATGCCGCCGCCGCACGATCTGCGCCGTCAGGTGCGGCTGCTGTCGGGGCTGTACGTATGCGGGGACCACCGCGACACCAGCACCGTCCAGGGCGCGCTCTCCTCGGGCCGCAGGGCCGCGTACGCGATCCTGGACGACCTGGGCGTGCGCCCGGACCAAGGGACGGTCCAGATCCCGACAGCGGCGTAGCGGGCCCGTGGCGCCCCTCCTGGCCGCCGCTCAGCCGAACGCCGCGATCCGGTCGCGGTAGGTGCGCACGGCCGCCGCGTCCCGGTAGGGCTCCAGTCGCCGCTCGAAGTCCCGTACGTAGTCCACCGCACGTGCCGACCGGATCTCCGTCGCCTGCTGCGCCGCTTCCGCACCCAGCGCGCACGCCTGGTCCAGTTCGCCGAGTCCCAGCCGGGCGGAGGCGAGCACCACCCGGCAGAAGAGCCTGCTGCGCGCGAACCCTGGCGCCCGTAACTGAAGTGAGCGCTCCGCGTGCTGGACGGCCGCGCGGTACTGCTGGAGATCGCGGTAGCTGTGCCCGAACTCGTCGGCGAGCTGCCCTTCGTCGAAGGATCGCGCCCAGTGCGGCACCTCGTCGCCGGGCCGGGCCGACTCCAGGGCGCGCTCGGCCCGTACGAGCGAGGCGGTGCAGGCCCGCGGCTCGCCCAGCACGGCGTGCCCGCGCGCCTCGACGGAGTGCAGCAGCGACTGCACCACGGGCGGCGCGGCCGAGCCGACGCCCTGTTGGGCGACGCGGGCGAGCTGGACCGCCTCCCGGCCGTGTCCGAGGTAGACGGCCTGGCGGCTCATGGTGATCAGGACGAAGGAGCCGTACGCCCGGTCGCCCGCCGCCTGGGACAGCCGCAGCGCCTGCACGAAGTAGCGCTGCGCGAGCCCGTGCGCGGCGATGTCGTACGAGGTCCAGCCGGCCAGTCTGGTCAGGTCGGCCGCGGCGGCGAACAGCCGGCGCCCGGTGGTCTCGCCGTACACACCGCGGAGCATCGGCTCGCACTCGTGCTCCAGGTACCGGACGAGCGCCTGCCGGGCGTGGCCGCCGCCGTACGCCTGGTCGAGCGTGCGGAAGAGTTCGCTGACGGAGCGCAGGGCCGCGATGTCGCCACCGCCGACCCGCTGTCCGGCGACGCGGTCCGTCTGCCGGGCCGGCGGGACACCGGCGGGGACGGCGGCGGACTGACGGGGCACGGTGGCGCGGCCCTGGGCGGGCACCCGGACGCCCGCGGCGTCCGCCGCGCGGCTCGTACCGCCGCCACCGCCGTCCGCGCCTCCGCCTCCGTAGGAGCGCGTGCCGTACGGCGGCGTCCCCGGCCCCGCGCCCGTGGCGCCGGCGAGCTGATGACCGGTGGGCTGTCCCGGCACCTGCGCCGCCCCTCGGCCGGTCCCGTGTCCGGGCATCCGGGCCGGTCCGGCGGCCGTCGTCGCGGCCGAACCGTCGTGTCCGACCCGTTCGTCCGCGCGGCCGATCAGCCAGTCGCGGCTCGGCACGACGAGCCCCGCCGGGGTGAACGCGATCTTGCGCAGCTCCGCATGGCTCCCCGAGTCCTTGCGCCAGAGTCCGCCGACGATGTCGACGGCTTCCTCGGGGGTCGCGGCGAATTCCAGCCCGGCGTAAACGGGCGCGCAGGCGTCCAGACCCAGGTCCTGGGCGGAGAGCCGCCGGCCGAGCCGGCGGGTGAAGACCTCGGCGATCAGTGCGGGTGTGGTGCCACGCGGCTGCTGGCCGCGCAGCCAGCGGGTCACGGACGTTTTGTCGTACCGCAGGTCGAGGCCGTGTTCGAGCCCGAGCTGGTCCACCCGGCGGGCGAGACCTGCGTTGGAGAAACCGGCTTCTGCGATGAGTGCGGCGAGCTGGCGGTTGGGGATGCGCTGCGGAGGTCGTTCCGACATCAGCTGTACGGTCTCCTGCCTTCCGGGCCCCGGGAGCAGCCCTCATGGAACGGCGCGAATTTAGCGGTCACAGCTGCCCGCACCGTCACGTTCGTCCCACATTCATCCGATCGTGTGAGGATTGCGGCCTTGGCTGACGAGCCGCGTATACGGGCCCGGTACGGCCCTCGGAGCCCTTCGGGCCTGCCGGATCGCTCCGGAGGGCGCGGTCGTACAGTGGCTGGGGCGCGACACGTGCACCGTGCCCGGTTGTCATGGGGACACCCCCCGGATCCCGGGCACAGAGCGAGGGAGGCAATGCCGTGAGTGAGCTGCGGTTCGTCCATCTGGGCTTCGGCGGCGACGCCGTCGAATACCGGGAGGCGTGGCAGAAGCAGCGCGAGGTCCACGCGGCCCGCTTCGCGGACGAGATCCCCGACACCTGCCTGCTGCTCGAACATCCGCCCGTCTACACGGCGGGGCGGCGTACGGAGGACAGTGAGCGCCCCCTGGACGGCACTCCTGTCGTGGACGTCGACCGCGGCGGCAAGATCACCTGGCACGGTCCCGGCCAGCTCGTGGGCTATCCGATCCTGAAGCTGCCGCGTCCCGTGGACGTGGTGGCGCACGTACGCCGTCTTGAGGAGGCGCTGATCCGTACGGCGACCGACTTCGGCGTGGCGACGACCCGGGTGGAGGGCCGCAGCGGCGTATGGGTGCTCGGCGATCCGGTGGAGGAGCGCCGGTCCGTGGGCGGTCTGTCGCTGGACTTCGATCCCCGCGTGAACGACGGGGAGTTCGACCCCCGTCTGAACGGCCCCGAGTACGCCCCGTCCAACGCGGGCCAGCGCCGCGAGGACCGCAAGCTCGCCCAGATCGGCATCCGCGTCGCCAAGGGCGTGACGATGCACGGCTTCTCGCTGAACGTGAACCCGGACAACACCTGGTTCGACAGGATCGTGCCGTGCGGGATCCGGGACGCGGGCGTGACGTCGCTGTCGTACGAACTGGGCCACGACCTCACCGTCGCGGAGGTGCTTCCCGTGGTGGAGCACCATCTGCGGGACGTACTGGAGCACGCGGAGCCGAAACCCCGCGACGCCGAGGCCGAAGCCCGGGCGCAGGCCCCGGCCCAGGCCGTCGAGCCGGCGCGCGCCTGATCCCGGTGGCCACCAGGGCGCGCGGTCGCGCCCGGAGGGGGAATGCCCTTCACCGGCCACCGGTTGTCCCTGTGCCATGCGACGCCATGGCCACGTAGTACCAAGCAATCAACGGGCGTACTCTGGTCTTCGCCGAAGATTCGAATGCCGCGCCAGCAGAGAGAGGTGCCGGACGTGTCCGCTGTCGCACCCGACGGACGCAAGATGCTGCGCCTGGAGGTCCGGAACAGCCAGACCCCCATCGAGCGCAAGCCCGAGTGGATCAAGACCCGGGCGAAGATGGGGCCCGAGTACACCGCGATGCAGAAGCTCGTGAAGAGCGAGGGTCTGCACACCGTGTGCCAGGAGGCCGGCTGTCCCAACATCTACGAGTGCTGGGAGGACCGTGAGGCGACCTTCCTCATCGGCGGCGACCAGTGCACGCGGCGTTGCGACTTCTGCCAGATCGACACGGGCAAGCCCGAGGCGCTGGACCGCGACGAGCCGCGCCGGGTCGGCGAGTCCGTCGTCACGATGGACCTGAACTACGCCACGATCACCGGCGTCGCGCGCGACGACCTGGAGGACGGCGGCGCGTGGCTGTACGCGGAGACCGTGCGCCAGATCCACGCGCAGACCGCGCAGCGCCAGGCGGGCGGTACGAAGGTCGAGCTCCTCATCCCCGACTTCAACGCGGAGGCCGACGCGCTCGCCGAGGTCTTCTCCTCGCGCCCCGAGGTGCTCGCGCACAACGTCGAGACGGTGCCGCGGATCTTCAAGCGGATCCGTCCCGGCTTCCGTTACGAGCGCTCCCTCGACGTCATCACCCAGGCCCGCGAGGCCGGTCTGATCACGAAGTCGAATCTGATCCTCGGCATGGGCGAGACCCGCGAAGAGGTAAGCGACGCGCTGCGGGATCTGCACGACGCGGGCTGCGAGCTCATCACCATCACGCAGTATCTGCGGCCCTCCGCGCGCCATCACCCCGTCGAACGCTGGGTGAAGCCGCACGAGTTCGTGGAGCTGAAGGACGAGGCCGACGCGATCGGCTACTCCGGCGTGATGTCGGGGCCGCTGGTCCGCTCCTCGTACCGCGCGGGACGGCTGTTCCAGCAGGCGATGGAGCGCCGGGGCACGGAGTCCGTGCGCCAGACGGTGTGAACCGGGCGGCTTCCGCCCACTCGCCCGGCGCGCCCGCCGTGTGAATCCGAGCACAAGCGACTACTCAACAGTAACGGCCGCACCGCCGCGGCCCGTACGCTCCCCGCAGGTCGGGGACCGCGTACGGGCCGCGGCGCTGTTCGGCGGTACGGCTTCGGGCATTCACGGCCGTTTGACCGCTTGGTCACGCACTGGTAACACCGGTGGGTAACCCTCAGTACTACGCACCGCGCACACCGGCTCCCGTACCGGACCTCGCACCGGTCCCGGCACCGGGCCCGAACCACTCCCGCACCGCCACTCGCACTCGTTCCTAGGGGGAACAGCCACCATGCAGGCCGCGCCGGTACGACCCGTCACCCAGGTGATGGCGGCAGCCACCCGCCCCACCGCCCTGCCCTCCGTCTCCAACGCCCTGCGCGCCGTGGAGTCACTCCTCCTCAGCAGCGGCCAGCGCACGGCCCGCAGGAACGCCTGGACGGCCGTCCTCGAGGACCGCCGCAGGGCCAAGGACCGGGTCGAGGCGCAGCACGTACTGGAGGCCGTGTCGGGCCGCACTTCCCGGGCCACGTAAACTTCCGTTCATGGCGAGGAAGGAAAACGCAGACACTGCTGCGGAAACTGGGCGACTGAAGCAGATCGCTCTTACCTACAAGATGACCCGACGGGCCGACAAGAAGGTCGGTCTCGTCGTCGCGGGTGTGGGAATCGTCACCTTCGGTGTCTTCCTCGCGATCGGCTTTCTGGTCGGTCACCCCATTTATCTGGGCATTCTGGGCTTCATTCTGGCCTTCCTCGCGATGGCGATCGTCTTCGGACGCCGCGCCGAGCGTGCTGCCTTCGGGCAGATGGAGGGCCAGCCGGGAGCGGCGGCGGCCGTGCTGGAGAACGTGGGCCGCGGCTGGTCCACCACCCCGGCGGTCGCGATGAACCGCAGCCAGGATGTGATCCACCGCGCGGTCGGCAAGGCCGGCATCGTGCTGGTGGCGGAGGGCAATCCGAACCGGCTCAAGGGCCTGCTGGCGGCCGAGAAGAAGAAGATGGCGCGCATCGTCATCGATGTACCGGTGCACGACATCATCGTCGGCGACGGCGAGGGTCAGGTGCCGCTGAAGAAGGTCCGTACGACGATGCTCAAGCTGCCTCGGGTGCTCTCCGGCCCGCAGGTGACGGCGGCCAACGACCGGTTGCGGGCGATGGGCGACCTGATGAGCAACATGCCGCTGCCGAAGGGCCCGATGCCGAAGGGCATGCGGATGCCGCGCGGCGGAAAGATGCGCTGACCGGATTCTCCGGTCTTCGGACACATGTGAGGGCGGCGCGGAACGCGAGTTCCCGCCGCCCTCTCCTATGTTCCGACCTTCGAGAAAGCGCGGGGGCTAGGGCCTGTCGTTTGGATCAGGCCGGATCAGGGAGTGGGGTCTGGTGCGTGCGGTCGCAAGGCGGAGGAGGGAGACAACGCGGAGCGTTGGCGACCGACGACAACGCGGCGGGCGTGCGTGCCAGGGACCGCGAGCCCGGCAAGATCCGAATGACAGGCCCTAGATCCGTACCTGTACGGCGCGGCCGAGCCGGTCGTGCAGCCCGCGTCCGTCCCGGTCCCAGATGAGGGCCGGTACGGCGAGGCACAGCAGCACGCTGCGGACCACGGCCCACCCGAAGCCGAGCCGGTCGCGGCCCTCGGAGACGACCCGCAGCCCGAAGAGCCGCTTGCCGATCGTGGAGCCGACCGTCCCGACGGTCAGGATGTTCATGAGGAGGAGAACGCCGATCGCGTAGTTGCTCGCCGACTGCGGGCTGTCGGCGAGGAGCCCGTACGCGATCAGCAGGCACAGCGCCCAGTCGACGAAGAGCGCACCGAAGCGCCGCCCGATAGGGGCGGCGGAACCGGGGCCTTCCTTCGGCAGCCCGAGGCGCTCGCCCCGGTACCCGAAGTCCGCACCCATCTCCTCGGCCGCCGCACGCGGTCCGGAGAGCCACGATCCGATTGCTTCCCTGTTGTCCACCAGAACACGGTACTGCGCGGGCGTCCGCGTACGGGGTCCAGGGGTACGGGACGGGCCACGGGGTAGCGGAGGGACACGAGACGGATCGCGCGCCGGGCCACCCACCGCGCCGGTCGTTTCCGGCCGCGGTGGCCTGTCTGTGGAACGGCACACACCCAGGCCGGTTAACTTCGGCGAAACAAACGGGTCATGCCTGAGAAATCCCGCCTACCTATGGTCGGGTCCTGCGTGTGCCACCGCACTGGCCGCACGACCAGTAGCGATAAACCCCCGCCCCTCCCCGGGACGGGAGGAGGAGGAGCTGGATGTTCCAGAACGCCGACGAGGCCAAGAAGTTCATCGCGGACGAGGACGTGAAATTCGTAGACGTCCGCTTCTGCGACCTGCCTGGCGTGATGCAGCACTTCACGATCCCGGCGAAGGCGTTCGACCCGGCGGACGAGCTGGCTTTCGACGGCTCGTCGATCCGCGGTTTCCAGGCCATCCACGAGTCGGACATGGCGCTTCGCGCGGACCTGTCGACCGCTCGGGTGGACCCTTTCCGTCGCGACAAGACGGTGAACATCAACTTCTTCATCCACGACCCGATCACGGGTGAGCAGTACAGCCGCGACCCGCGCAACATCGCCAAGAAGGCCGAGGCGTACCTGGCCTCCACCGGCATCGCGGACACCGCGTACTTCGGCCCGGAGGCCGAGTTCTACGTCTTCGACAGCGTGCGCTTCAACACGACGTCGAACGAGAGCTTCTACCACATCGACTCCGAGGCCGGCGCCTGGAACACGGGCTCGACCGAGGACAACCGCGGCTACAAGGTCCGTTACAAGGGCGGCTACTTCCCGGCCCCGCCGGTCGACCACTTCGCCGACCTGCGCGCGGAGATCTCCCTGGAGCTGGACGCCGTCGGCCTCCAGGTCGAGCGCCAGCACCACGAGGTCGGCACCGCCGGCCAGGCCGAGATCAACTACAAGTTCAACACGCTGCTGGCCGCGGCGGACGACCTGATGCTCTTCAAGTACATCGTGAAGAACGTCGCCTGGCGCAACAACAAGACCGCGACCTTCATGCCCAAGCCGATCTTCGGTGACAACGGCTCCGGCATGCACGTCCACCAGTCCCTGTGGACCGGCGGCGACCCGCTCTTCTACGACGAGCAGGGTTACGCGGGCCTGTCGGACACCGCCCGCTACTACATCGGCGGCATCCTCAAGCACGCGCCGTCGCTGCTGGCGTTCACGAACCCGACGGTGAACTCGTACCACCGCCTGGTCCCCGGCTTCGAGGCCCCGGTCAACCTGGTCTACTCGCAGCGCAACCGCTCGGCCGCGATGCGCATCCCGATCACGGGCTCCAACCCGAAGGCCAAGCGCGTCGAATTCCGCGCCCCGGACCCGTCGTCCAACCCGTACCTGGCCTTCTCGGCGCTGCTCCTCGCGGGCCTCGACGGCATCAAGAACAAGATCGAGCCGGCGGAGCCGATCGACAAGGACCTCTACGAGCTGGCCCCGGAGGAGCACGCGGGCGTGGCCCAGGTCCCGACCTCGCTCCCGGCGGTACTGGAGGCCCTGGAGGCCGACAACGAGTACCTCCAGGCGGGCGGCGTGTTCACGTCGGACCTGATCGAGACGTGGATCGACTACAAGCGCACCAACGAAATCGCCCCGATCCAACTCCGCCCGCACCCGCACGAGTTCGAGCTGTACTTCGACATCTAGGAAGGCCGCAGGTCAGAGCGGGTTTCCGCTCGCCTGGGCCGTCTGTGGGCCGTCGGCCGTGTTCCTCACTCACTGAGGAACGCGGCCGACGGCCCTTTTTTGGAGCATCCTCGCGCCTCGCTGGAGCATGTGACAGCTGAAGTCGCTCTCACGCGGTCTCAGGCCTCAGCGGACCTTCGCACTAGGAGTCCCACTCCACCCGGATCGTTTCCACTCCCATCGCCCGCGCGACAAGGAATTCCGCGAGGTATCCGCGCACCGTGTTGGTCCGAAGATCGGACATAGCGAACCGCCAGAAGTCCGACAGCGTTGCCTCCAGCCCGGAGAACGACTCGTTACCGGACATGGGCGCGTGGGGAGGCGCCAGGATCGGACCAGGCTGTAAAGGAGTCTCAGAGGCCATGAAGCCGAGGATCCCGCAGAAAGGACGCGCGATTCCCGCTGCCTCGTGGGGCCTGTGACCGCTTTCCCTGACGTGATGGCAGAAGCACTACGAGGGCCGCTACGCCCATTGCCGGTGTAGCGGCCCCCGTTGGTGCGCCCAGGGCGGCGGAGGGGTGCCGCGTCATTGGCCTTTCGGGCCCCCCGGTCAGGGCCCGTCGGCCCCTCCTCGGTGCAGGTTCGTGGCGGCACACTGGGAAGTGGAGGGGGCATGTTCGAGGAGGGATCATGCGTCATGCGCCGCATCTCGTTGCCGATGTGATGACGAATCCTGTGGTCGCGGTTCGTCCGGAGGCCGGGTTCAAGGAGGTTGTCGAGACCTTGGCGCAGTGGAATGTGAGCGCTGTTCCGGTTCTTGAAGGGGATGGGCGGGTCACCGGGGTGGTGTCCGAGGCCGATCTGCTCGGTAAGGAGGAGTTCCGGGACGCCGACCCCAGTCGGCTGGAGCAGCTGCGGCGGCTCGATGATCTGCGGAAGGCGGGAGCCGTGACGGCCGGGGAGCTCATGAGTGCGCCCGCCGTCACCGTACGGGAGGACGCGACTCTGGCTCAGGCCGCGCGGACCATGGCGCAGGGGAGGCTGAAGCGGCTGCCGGTGGTCGACGGCTCCGGGATGCTGCGTGGGATCGTCAGCCGGTCCGATCTGCTCAAGGTGTTCCTGCGGTCCGACGCCGATCTCGCGGAGGAGGTACGCGTAGAGGTGGTCGAGCGTCTCTTCCTGGTGTCGCGCGAGAACGTGCGGGTGACGGTCGCCGACGGGGTCGTCACGCTCAGCGGCAGGGTTCGGGACACCGCTCTCGTACCGGTGGCGGCCCGGCTGGTGCGGGCGGTGGAGGGTGTGGTGGATGTCGAGTGCGACCTGGTGGGGCCGCGGGCCGCGGCGATGGGTGTCTTCTCCTCGGAGCTGCGGCCCTGACGTCCTGATCCGTTTGCCCCGGCCGTGCACCCGCCGCACGCTGGAGGCATGACGTTCACAGCCTCCGCGCGGACCACGCACGGCTGGGCCGTCGAGAGGCCCGGACCCATCGGCACCCGGCCTCTGACCCGCGTACGGCGGCGGTCGCCCGACCCCGGACCCGGTGACCTGCTGCTGCGGGTGGAGGCGTGCGGTGTGTGCCGGACGGATCTGCATCTGGCCGAAGGGGATCTGGAGCCCCGGCGGCCCGCGGCCGTCCCCGGCCATGAGATCGTCGGCCGCGTCGTCGCCGTCGGCGAGGCGGTGACCTCGTTCCGTGTCGGCGATCGGGTCGGCGGCGCCTGGCTGCGTTCCACGTGCGGGCAGTGCCGTTACTGCCTGGCCGGGCGGGAGAACCTCTGCCCCCGGTCCACCTACACGGGATGGGACGAGGACGGCGGCTTCGCCGATCTGACGCTGGTCCCGGCGGACTTCGCCTACCCCCTCCCGGAGACCCAGGACGCCGCCTCACTCGCGCCCCTGCTCTGTGCCGGGATCATCGGCTACCGCGCGCTGCGCCGCAGCGCGCTGCCCGAGGGCGGGCGTCTGGGTATCTACGGCTTCGGCGCCTCGGCCCATCTGGCGGCCCAGGTCGCCCTGGCCGAGGGCGCCACCGTCCACGTGCTGACCAGATCGGCGCGGGCACGTGAACTGGCGCTGAGCCTGGGTGCCGCTTCGGCCGGCGGCGCGTACGACCGCCCGCCCGAACCACTGGACTCGGCCGTCCTGTTCGCCCCCGTGGGCGACCTGGTGCCGGTGGCTCTGGAGGCACTTGACCGGTCCGGCACGCTCGCCGTCGCGGGCATCCATCTCTCCGACATCCCCTCGCTGAACTACCAGCACCATCTCTTCCAGGAGCGGGACCTGCGCAGCGTCACCTCCAACACCCGCCAAAACGGACGCGACTTCCTGGCCCTCGCCGAACGGATCGGTATCCGGGTCACCGTGAGTCCGTACCCGATGAGCCGGGCGGACCAGGCGCTCGCCGATCTCGCGGGCGACCGGGTCAACGGCGCCGCCGTGCTCGTGCCCGACTGACTCTGCCCCGAGGCAGATCGAGCCAGCGGGAGGTACCCGGCGCGACGGCGGACTCGCTGTCGCCGAGCACGACGCGTACGGGACCCTCCGCCGCTTCCGGTACGCCGACCCGCACCCGCTGCGCCCGGATCCGCAGGTCCACGTCCCAGTGGTCGCGGTAACGGACGCCGACCCGGAACTTCGACAGCTGGGGCAGTGGCGCGGGGTCGAGCCACAGTCCGTCGTCGCGGGCTTCCAGCCCGGTCAGACAGCGCTGTACGAAATCGAGGGTGCCCGCCATCGCACCCAGGTGGATGCCCTCCGCCGTGGTGCCGCCCTGGATGTCCGCCACGTCCCCGATGAGGGCCTCCTCGGCGTACGCCCATGCCTCGTCCCTGCGCGCCCTGGCCAGCACCCACGCGCTGACCAGGGCGCTGAGCGTCGAACCGTGGCTGGTGCGCGGCAGGTAGTAGTCGATCGTGGCGCGCCACGACTCGTCGTCGAGCCGGTGGCCGAGCTGCCGGAAGAGACCCGCGAGTTCCCGTGGGGGGAAGAGATGGCCGAGCATCAGCACGTCCGCCTGCTTCGACGCCTTGTACCGGTTGACCGAGTCCCCCTCGGCCTCCAGGATCCGGTCCAGCCGGCGGATGTCGCCGTACTGCCCGCGGTACCGGTCCCAGTCGAGTTCGGCGAGGTCCGCGTATCCGTCGAACTGGCTGATGACGCCGTCGTGGTACGGCACATGGAGACGGTGCGCGATGTCGTCCCAGCGGTCCGGCTCGGCCGGATCCAGCCGAAGACGCTCGAAGAGTTCCTGTCCGCGCGAGGGCGGGAGGGCGCGGCTGAGTTCCAGAGCCCGTGTCAGTACCCACGCGGCGGTGACGTTCGTGTACGCGTTGTCGTCGAGTCCCGGCGCCGGGGAGTCCGGATAGCCGTCGTGGTACTCGTCGGGACCGACGACACCCCGGACGCGATACCGCTCCAGCGAGGGGTCCCAGACCGCCGCGTCCGCCCAGAAACGGGCGATCTGGATGAGCGTCTCCGCGCCCTCGCCGTACAGGAACCGTGTGTCGCCGCTCGCCTGCGCGTACTGCCACACGTTGTACGCGACCGCCGATCCGACATGGTGCTGGAGGCGGGAGTGGTCGGGCAGCCAGCGGCCCGAGCGCGGATTCAGATGGAGCTCCTGCGACTCCTCGCGCCCGTCGCTCCCGCTCTGCCAGGGGTACATCGCCCCCGCGCGTCCGGCGTCCCGTGCGGCGCGGCAGGCCGCGGGCAGCCGCCGGTAGCGGTAGCGGAGCAGCGCCCGGGACACCTCCGGGAAGTGCAGGTTCAGATAGGGCAGGACGAACAGTTCGTCCCAGAAGACATGTCCGCGGTACGCCTCGCCGTGCAGTCCCCTCGCGGGTACCCCGACATCCAGGTCGGCGGTGTGCGGGGAGAGCGTCTGGAGTACGTGGAACAGGTGCAGCCGCAGGATCACGCCCGCCTCCCCGGGTACGTCGAGGGCCGCCCGGCGCCAGATGTGCTCCCAGGCGCGGTGGTGCGAGGCGAGCAGTCGGGGGAAGTCCGGCGCCCGCCGTACGGCCTCGATCGCGGCCGTGAGGGGACCGCTGATCGCCGGGTCGTGGGAGGTGTACAACGCGACCGTCTTGTCGACGACCACCGTCTCGCCGCTCTCCACGGGGATCGTCAGGGCCTGGACGGCCTGCCGGGCGGTGAGGTGAGTACGAGGCGTAATGCCGGGGCGCGACGGGGTGCCGGGACGAGACGTAGTGCCACGGCGGCCGACCACCCGGGTCCGCGCGGCCAGCGCGATACGAATGTGGGAGTTGAGCGTGCGGCAGCACAGCCACACCGTGTCGCTCCGCTCGAAGCCGGTTGCGGATCCGGTCCCGGTTCTGGTCCCGGTTACGGATCCGGTCCCGGTCCCGGAGCCGGTTGCCGTGCCGGTGCGCCACCGCGTCAGATGCAGGTTCGCGAGGTCCGCGTAGCGATCGACCCCCGCGTTCCGTACGTCGCCGTCGAGGGCCGCTTCGACCTCCACCTCGCCCGTCCAGCCCTCGGCGGTGAACGAGGTGCGCTGCGCGGCCAGATGCGGCTCGCCCATATGAACCAGCCGTCGCTGTTCGACGCGCAACCGACGGCCGCCGCCCTCCCTCGCCGTGTACACCGACCGCCGCGTGAGTGTGCCGTGCCGAAGATCCAGCGTCTGCCCGTGCTCGATCAACTCGGGCCCGTCGGGCGACAGCCACGGTCCTGGGCGCGCCCCTTCGACGCGTACGCGGTAGCGCAGTGGCAGCCAGTTGGGGAGGTTGACCATGTCCTCGTTCTCGACCTGGCGGCCGGCGACGGACGACGTCAACCGGTTGTAACAGCCCGCCGCGTAGGTGCCCGGACAGTGCGAGGGGCCCTCAGACGTCTCGGACGCCGCTCCGCGGGTGGCGAAGTAGCCGTTGCCCAGGGTGCACAGGGCTTCACGCAGGCGTTCGCGTTCCGGGTCGTATCCCTCGTACGTCCATGTCCAGGCGTGCGCGGTCCGGCCCCTGTCCGTCCGCGCGGGGCTCAACGCGAGGGCCCGTCGCCGCCGTGGGTGACCGGGTGCCAGGTCCAGTCGGCCACCTCGGGAAGGTCGGTCCCGTGCTCCCGGATCCAGGTGTGGTGCCGGAGGCGGGCGTCCTCCATGGCCTGGCGCGCCCGCGTGGCCCGGACCGCGAGCCCGGGGACACGGTCGATGACGTCCATGACGAGCTGGTACCGGTCCATCTTGTTGAGCACCACCATGTCGAACGGGGTCGTGGTGGTGCCGGTCTCCTGGTAGCCGCGTACATGCAGATTCGGGTGGCCGGTACGGCGGTAGGCGAGCCGGTGGATCAGCCACGGATAGCCGTGGTAGGCGAAGATCACCGGCCTGTCGCGGGTGAACAGGGCGTCGTACTGGCTGTCGGACAGTCCGTGCGGATGTTCCGTCTCGGGCAGCAGTCTGGCCAGGTCGACCACGTTGACCACACGGAGCGCGAGTTGGGGAAGATGGTGACGGATCAGCTGGGAGGCGGCGAGCACCTCCTGGGTTGGGACGTCTCCGGCACAGGCGAGCACCACATCCGGCTCGTCCCCCTCCCGTTCGGTGCCGGCCCAGTCCCAGACGCCCGCCCCGCGTGCGCAGTGCGCGCGTGCCTCGTCCATCGTGAGCCAGTCGAAGGTGGGCTGCTTGCCGGCGACGACGACGTTGACGTAGTCACGACTGTGCAGTACGTGCTCGGCGACCGAGAGCAGGGTGTTGGTGTCCGGCGGCAGATAGACCCGTACGACCTCGGGGCTCTTGTTGAGTACGTGGTCGACGAAGCCGGGGTCCTGGTGGGAGAAGCCGTTGTGGTCCTGGCGCCAGACGTGCGAGGTGAGCAGGTAGTTGAGGGAGGCGATCGGCCGGCGCCACGGCAGGGCGCGGGACACCTTCAGCCACTTGATGTGCTGGTTGACCATCGAGTCCACGATGTGCACGAAGGCCTCGTAGCAGGAGAAGAACCCGTGCCGCCCGGTGAGGAGGTAGCCCTCCAGCCAGCCCTGGCAGGTGTGTTCGGAAAGGATCTCCATGACGCGGCCGTGCCGGTCGAGGTGTTCGTCCACGCGCAGGGCCTCGGCCTGCCACGCCTTTCCCGTCGCTCCGTACAGCGCTTGGAGCCGGTTGGACTCGGTCTCGTCCGGGCCGACGACGCGGAAGTCGCGGCGCTCGCTCGTGGCCTCCATGACCGATTCCAGCAAGTCGCCCAGCACCCGCGTCGGTTCGTGCAGGGAAGCGCCGGGGCGGTCGACCCGCACGGCGTACGGCTCCAGGGCCGGTACGGGCAGATCTCGCAGCAGCAGGCCGCCGTTGGCGTGCGGGGTCGCGCCGAGCCGGCGCGCGCCCTCGGGGACACAGGCCAGCACACGCGGGAGCGGGCGGCCGTCACCGTCGAAGAGTTCCTCCGGCCGGTAGGAACGCAGCCATGCCTCCAACTGCCGCAGATGGTCGGGGTTCTCGCGTACGGCGGACAGCGGCACCTGATGGGACCGCCAGGTGCCCTCGACCGGCAGTCCGTCCACGGTCGCCGGTCCGGTCCAGCCCTTGGGCGTACGCAGGACGATCACCGGCCAGCGCGGGCGTTCGGTGACACCGTCCTCCCGGGCGGTGCGCTGGATGAGGGCGATCGTGTCCAGCGCGGTGTCCATCGCATCGGCCATGGCGCGGTGGACGGCGTACGGCTCGTCTCCCGTGACGTGCAGTACCTCGTGACCGTAACCGCGCAGCAGTTCGTCCAGCTCCTGCTCGGGGATACGGGAGAGCACCGTCGGATTGGCGATCTTGTAGCCGTTGAGGTGGAGGATCGGGAGAACCGCGCCGTCGCGGACCGGGTCGAGGAACTTGTTGGAGTGCCACGACGCCGCCAGTGGGCCGGTCTCCGCCTCACCGTCACCGATGACGCATCCGACCAACAGATCGGGATTGTCGAACGCGGCGCCGTAGGCGTGGGAGAGGGAGTAGCCGAGTTCGCCGCCCTCGTGGATCGAACCGGGTGTCTCGGGTGCCACGTGGCTGGGCACCCCGCCGGGGAAGGAGAACTGGCGGAAGAGGCGGGCCATGCCGTCCGCGTCCCGCCCGATGTCCGGATACGTCTCGGAGTAGCTTCCCTCCAGCCAGGAGTTGGCCAGCACCGCCGGGCCGCCGTGGCCCGGCCCCCAGACGCACAGGGCGTCGCGGTTCCGGGCCTTGATGACGCGGTTGAGGTGGGTGTGGACGAGGTTCAGCCCCGGCGAGGTGCCCCAGTGGCCGAGGAGTCTGGGCTTGATGTGCTCGGGGCGCAGCGGTTCGTCGAGGAGCGGATTGCCCATGAGATAGATCTGGCCGACCGCCAGGTAGTTGGCGGCCCTCCAGTGCGCCACCAGGTTCGCCAGTTCCGTGTCGGTGACCGGGCCGCCGGCCGGGCCGGTGGCAGGGTGGGTGGTCGGGCTGGTCGCAGAGCCGGTGGCCGGGTCGTGCACCGACGTATTCGCGTCTCGCATCGGTTCCTCCGGATCGTCGTGGAGCCGGGCGCCGTATTCCAGCCTCCCCCCGACGGACGCTCCCGGCCAACGCACCGCGGGCCCTGGCCGCGCGCGGGAGGCCGGACGAGGCATGTACCCCGGACGGAGAGCCGGAGTCCTCCGGCCGGAGCGTGGGCCCGTTCGGCCCTGGCCGGGTTCCGAGAGGTGGGCCACGATGGAGTCGGTGCTTGGTCCACGACCGGCGGAAGGGCCGAAATGAGCGAGGTGCGGGAGTTCTCGCCGACGAACCCGATCCGGGTTTTCCTGCTCGACGACCATGAGGTCGTCCGGCGCGGCGTACAGGACCTTCTCGACGCCGAACCCGACATCGAGGTGGTCGGCGACACGGGCACGGCCGCCCACACGCTGGCCAGGGGCCCGGCCCTGCGCCCCGATGTCGCCGTGCTCGACGTGCGTATCCCGGACGGTGACGGAATCACGGTCTGCCGGGAGCTGCGTTCGCTCATGCCGCACCTCGCGTGCCTGATGCTCACGTCGTTCGACGACGACGACGCTCTCCTCGACGCGATCATGGCGGGGGCCGCGGGGTACGTGCTGAAGGAGATCAAGGGGTCTGACCTGGTCGCGGCCGTACGGACGGTCGCCTCGGGCCAGTCCATGCTCGACCCGGCGACCACGACCCGGCTGATGAAGAGTCTTCGCGGGGAGGAGGACGAGACGGCGTCGGAGCAGGACGCCCTGTCGCAGCTCTCCCCCCGTGAGCGGGAGATCCTCGTGCTGATCGGGGAAGGACTCACCAACCGTGAGATCGGCGGACGCCTCTATCTGTCCGAGAAGACGGTCAAGAACCACATCTCGCGGCTGCTGGCCAAACTCGGCGTCGAGCGGCGTATCCAGGCCGCCGTTCTCGCCACGCAGGCGGCTTCCCGGGCGGACGGCCACGTGGCCCGGTCCGACGGCGTGGTCCGGTCCGACGGCATCGCGGGCGAAGGCCGCTGATCAGGGGGATTCCGCCGCACCGGGACGAGCCGTGGACGAGCCGTACGGGCACCGGCCGGTCTCACTCGACGGGCGGGCACCGGCCGTCTCACTCGACGGGCAACGCGGCTTCGCTGCCGTGCGGCGCGTACACACCCAGCAGACGGACACGGGTCGCCTGGAGACGGTCCGCCACCACTTCCAGCACCCGGCGGGTCAGTTCCAGTCCGAGGGCGGGGTCCTCGTCGCACAGCGCCCGTACGGCGTAGGCGTCGAACTCGTCCGCCCGGACCATGCTGAAGGCCTCGGCACCCAGCCGCCAGGTGTACGGCGGCACCAGCCACGACCACCCCAGCAGGTCACCGTGGCCCAGCATCTCCAGCGTGCCGGCGTTCTGGCCGGGCCCGTGCAGATCGAGATTCACCGCGCCCGTACGGATGACCCAGAACCGGTCCGCCGGACCGCGGTCCTCGAAGATCCGGGTGCCTGCCGCGAAGGACACCGGACGGGAGCATTTCATCAGACGCTCCCGTCCCTGACCGGGCAGAGCGTTCAGCAGGGTCATGGTCATGGCCGTACCTCCCGGGTCCGCTCCGGCGACGGTCCCACCACCTCGCCGGACGGGTCTTGTCATCCAAGACTGCCTGCCGTGACCCGGCACGGGCAGGGGCCGTCCGGCATCGGGGGTGGGCCCGAACGGCCCGTTCGCCGTTTCCGGACCCCGGACCCGTTTTCCGGAGCGGGGGTCCGGGATACCGCGAGACGGGATCACCATGTGACGGGAACACCGCGCGACGGGATCACCGTGGGACGACCGGCACCGTCCACACGAGCCGCGTGCCTCCGTCCCCCGGTGCTTCGAGCGTCATGGCGCCGCCGAGCCCGTCCGCCCGCTTGGCGAGGTTCCTCAGTCCGCTTCTCCGGCTCTCCGCCCCGATTCCCACCCCGTCGTCCGAGACCGACAGCGTCAGGACGCCGCCGCGGACCACCAGCGACACCGACGCGGAGGCGGCCCGCGCGTGCCGCGCGACGTTGCTGAGCGCCTCCGCGAGTACGGCGACGACATGCTCGGCGGCCTCCGGAGGAACATCCGTGTCGAGCAGGCCCTCCATACGCAGGGACGGCGTGAAGCCGAGCGGGCGCACCGCCTCCTGGACCGTGTCGGTGACCCGCCCCCGCAGCCCCCGGTTGGAACGTCCCGCCTCACGGACACGCAGTCCGAAGATCGTCGAGCGAATGATCTTGATGGTCTCGTCGAGGTCGTCCACGGCCCGCAGCAGTCGCTCCTGCGCACCGGGGTGGTCGACGAACCGGACGACGCTCTGGAGGGTCATCCCCGTGGCGAAGAGCCGCTGGATCGCCAGATCGTGCAGATCACGGGCGATACGGTCACGGTCCTCCAGCACGGTCATCTGCTCGGAGGCGCGCCGGCGCTCGGCGAGTTCCATAGCCAGTGCCGCCTGCGCGGCGAACGTCTGGAGGGGCGCCGTCTCGGTCCGGGTGAACAGCGCGCCCGAGCGGAGCCTGGCCAGCAGCAGGACTCCCCGCACCTCCTCGCTGGCGATCATCGGCACCGCGACGGCCGGTCCCAGACCGCCCCACCTCGGCGGCCCCGCCGTGATCCTGGGGTCGTGCTCCACATCGGCGCTGATGAGCGGCTTTCCGGCGTGCAGAGCTGCGCCGACGAACGAACCCCGCCGGGGCAGCAGCAGATCGCGGTGCGCGTCGGCGTCGACCCCGGCGGCGAGAGCGACACGCAGAGACGTGCCGTCCCTGTCGGGGAGGGCCAGCACCCCGAGGTCGGCGGAGAGGATGTGCCGGGCCTGGTCGACGATCAGCCGCAGGACCTGTGTCTCGTCCGCTCCGGACAGCAGATCGGCGACGACCTCGGCGTTGGCCCGCAGCCAGCGCTGTCTGTCCCGCGCGGTCTCGTAGAGCCGTGCGTTCTCGATCGCCACCCCGGCGGCCACGGCGAGTGTGGACAGGACGGTCTCGTCGTCGTCGTCGAAATCTCCGCCGCCGCGCTTCTCGGTCAGGTAGAGGTTGCCGAACACGGTGTCGCGGACCCTGATCGGCACGCCGAGGAACGAGTGCATGGGGGGATGGTTCGGCGGAAACCCGTAGGACGCCGGATGACTCGTCAGGTCCGACAGCCGCAACGGCCTCGGGTGGCGGATGAGTTCGCCCAGGATGCCGTGTCCACGGGGAAGGTGTCCGATGGCGGCTGCGCGGTCCGGGTCCACGCCGACCGTCAGGAACTGGGAGAGGCGCGTGTCCTCCTCCACGACGCCCAGTGCTCCGTACTCGGCGTCCACCAGCACCACCGCGGCTTCCACGATGCGCCGCAGCACCTGAGACAGGTCCAGCTCCCGTCCGACGGAGAGCACGGCCTGGAGCAGGCTCTGCACCGATTCGGGATTGCCGTGCTGTACGGCGCCGAGCTGCGCCCGCAGCTCGGCGGGCAGGACGTCCTGCCGGCGTCGTACGTCGTCGCCGTTCCTGCCCGTGTCGTCGCCGTCGCCCACGAGACCTCCGTCGGGGCAGTCCTGCCGTCGGGCCTCCACGAGGCCGCATTTCCACGGTAGCGACTGCGTCCGTCATCGCATCCCGGGACGCCCCCGGCGCCCGGGGCGTGGCTCTGGCGTACGGGTTCAGGCGGGCGTGGCTCAGGCGGGCGGGCCGCTTCCGGCCGGGGGCACGGGGGTCACCGGCCGCTGGTTCCGCCGTTGCCGGATCCGGCGCCCGGTGATCTCGGTCGGAGTGACGCCGATCCACAGGCCGCGGTCGCCGCCGGCCCAGGGGGTGGTGTGGGCCCGTTCTTCCAGGCGCAGTACACGGTCGGGATCGGTGACCGCGTGGGCGTCACCGATGACGAGGACGCTCCAGCCCTGGCTGAACGCCTCGTCGATGTGGTCCACCTCGAACGCGACCGCCTGGTCACGGGCAGCCGCGGGCGCCGCTTCCGGTGATGTCCTGAAGGCCACCAGGTCGTCGTCGACCGTGTAGTTCACGGGATACACCGCGGGCGCACCGTGCTGGGTCAGGGCCACTCTGCCCACTCCGTGGGTGGACAGGAGTCGTCGGCACTCGTCCCCGTCCAGAGCGGTCAGCTCCGGCGCGTTCCCCGCCGCCCCCAGGCCGGGCGGAAGGTCGGCCGTCCCGCCGACCAGCTCCGTGACCGTGGTCTCCAGCGCGTCGGCCAGGCGCAGCAGGAACCCCGTCCCGGGCGCCGCCGCCCACTCCTCCAGGTACTGGATGTAGCCGGGGGCCGAGCCCGCCCGCACCGCCACGTCCTCACGGGTCAGCCCCAGCTCCTGGCGCCGGACCGCCACCCGGCGGCCCAGATCGGACCGGTGCGGTACGGGGGCGTCGGGCCGGAACCCGTGGTCCGGCTCGGTGCCGGTCATCGTGGTCGCCTCCCTAGGGGTGTCTACCCGTCAGCCGTGCGGGACGATCGCCACCGGGCACGGTGCGTGGTGGACGGCCGCCCCCAGGACATTGCCCACGCGTACCGCGGTCCTCGGGTGTTTCTCCCGGCGGCCGACGACGAGGAGGCCGGCGCCCGCCGCTCCCCGTACGAGGGCCCGCGCCGGGCTCTCCGCCCGTACGGTGTCGACCACCCGCACGTCCGGGTACTTCTCGCGCCAGGGACGGAGTGTCTCGGCCAGTTCCCGTTGGGCGCCCCTGATGACCACGCCGGGGAGATACGGGTCGGCGACGATGCCGCCCCGTGTGTAGGCGGAGGCCGGCAGGTTCCTGCCGTGCACGGCGCGCAGCGTGGCACCGCGCCTGGCCGCGCTGGTGAACGCGAACTCCAGCAGTTCGTCACACGGGCCGTGCAGACCGAGGGCCACCGCCACATCGCCTTCGTCGGTGGCCGGTACGGAGTCGTCACGCGCCCGCACGAACACGGTCGGGGCCCGCGCCCGCACCATGAGCACCAGTCCGATGTCGCCGAGGAAGTAGCTCGCCATGGGTGCCATGTCCCGCGAACCGAGCACCAGCAGCTCCGATTCCTCCGCCGCCGCCAGCAGCGCGTCCACCGGATCCTCCGCCACCAGGTCCTCGACCACGGGCAGTCCGGGGTGGAGCGGCTCGACGCTTCTCCGCGCCTGCTCGACGATCCACTTCGGCCAGTAGTTCGGGTCGTCGTCCTCGGCGGGCGGCCGGTCCCACTCCTCGGAGAGCAGCACCCACGCGTGCATCATCCGCAGGGTCGCCCCGCGCAGCTCCGCCTCACGCGCGGCCCAGCGGGCGGCGGTGAGTGATTCGGGCGTGCCGTCGAGGCCGACGGTGACCACACGGTTCATGACCGCCCCCTTCCAGGGTGTGGCCGACGACCGGTCCACACAATCAAGCGTGACTCCGGTGGACACGGCGCAGCAGGTGCCACTCAGCCCTATCGAGCGACGACAGGCCCTGGGGCCGTCTGCCACAAGGGGTCGACAGGGCTCCGGGAAGGGGACGGTCGGCCCCTGCCCCGGAACTCCTCGCGCCGCCACGCTGGAAGCACGACGAGCCCGGGAGGCGCCGTGTCCGTACAGACGATCGACGAGCTGACCGTGACGGGGCTCGTGTCGGACGCCACCGCCGCACCGTCGATGCACAACGCGCAGCCGTGGCTCTTCCGGTACGCCCCGGGCACGCGCATCATCACGATGTCCGCGGACCTGTCGCGCGCCATGCCGCACGAGGACCGGGACGGAAGGGGTCTGCATGTGGGGTGCGGGGCCGCGCTCCTCAATCTGCGGGTGGCGCTCGCCCACCTCGGGCGGCGCTGCGAGACGACGCTGCTCCCCGATCCGTCGGCTCCCGGTCTTCTGGCGACCGTACGGATCGGCTCCCCCACGGCCACGGACGCGCTCGCGGAGCTGTATCCGGCGATTCGCGAACGGCACACGAGCCGGTTTCCGTTCGCCGAGCGGGAGATCCCTCCGGCTCTCCGGGACACACTCGGGGGCGCCGCCGGCCTCGAAGGCGCCGAGCTGACGTTTCTCTCCGGCCCGCACCTGCGGTCCGTGCTGGACCTGATCGCGGACGCCGAGGGCTACAGCCTCATGGACCCCGACCGGAACGCGGAGAGGGCGGGGTGGACCAGGAACTCCAGGGCCGACGTCACCACCGACGGGGTGCCGGACTACGCGTTCGGGCCGCGCAAGCGCGGCGGAAGCGCCCCCGCCCGCGACTACGCCGGGCTCGACGCGGTGAAGGGCCGCCCCATGGCCGACTTCGAGGACCGGCCCCAACTGGCGCTGCTCAGCACGGCGGCGGACGAGCCGGCCGACTGGCTGCGCGCGGGCCAGGCACTGGAACGGCTGCTCCTCGTCGCCACCCGGCACGGGCTGACGAGTTCCTTCGCCACCCAGGCGCTCGAATGGTCCGACCTGCGGTGGCTGCTGCGCGATCCGGTCTCGGGCTCGGGGCATGTCCAGATGGTCCTGCGGCTGGGGTACGGGCCGCGAGAGCCCCGGACACCACGCCGGTCCGTCCATGAGGTGCTGACGTTCGAGGGCTGACCGGTACGGAGCGCCGCCGGGACACGGGAGGAGAGGTCGTGGGAGTGATGGAGCTTCCGGTGGTCGCGGCAGTCGACGGATCAAAAGGCGGTCTCAGGGCGCTTGAGTGGGCGGTGTCCGAAGCGGCGCGCCGCGGCCTGCCGCTGAGAATCGTCCACGCGTCCGTCTGGGAGCACTTCGAAGGAGTACGGCCCGGCCTCGCCGTGGACCGTCCCTCCGAGCAGGTGCTCGCCGAGAATCTCGTCGCCGTGTCGGAGGAGCGTGCGCGGAGTCTGTCCGCCGAGGTGAAGGTGACCACCGACATCCGGCCCGAGGAGCCCGTGCCCGCGCTTCTGGAGGAGGCGGACGACGCCGCTCTGCTCGTGATGGGCTCCCGGGGGCGCGGCCCGATCGCCGGCATGCTCCTGGGATCCGTGAGCCTGTCCGTCGCCGCGCGGGCGCGCTGCCCGGTCGTCGTGGTCCGCGGCCGGGGAGCGGACACACAGCAGCCACCGCGGCCGGGTCACGGGCGGGTCGTTCTCGGAGTGGGCGACACCGCCGCGAGCCTCGCGGCGGTGCGCTTCGCGTTCCGCGAGGCCCGGTCGAGGGGGTGTGAACTCGTAGCCGTACGTGCCTGGCGCGGTCCGCGTCACCCGGCCGTGCCCCATTCCCCTTCCAACGGTGATCGGTTGACGACGTATCAGCGGCAGGCGGACGAGTACGTGGACACCGCCCTGGCCGACGTGGGCGGGGACCTCACCAGGGTGGCCGTCCGGCGGAAGGTCGTGCGGGGAACGGCCCACCAGACACTGCTGGAGGCGGCGGGCCCCGAAGATCTTCTCGTCGTCGGTGCTCGCCGACGTCACGGGGCCGTCGGCCTGCAACTCGGGCAGGTCAATCACGCGATGCTCCATTACGCGCCCTGCCCCGTAGCGATCGTCCCGGACCGGGAGTGAGGCAGGCGCCGTATGACACGTCCCGTGACCGTCGGCATGAACAACACGGCCGGAAGCGTCGGAGCCGCGTACTGGGGTGCGCACGAGGCGTCGCTCAGGAACGCGCCCCTGCGACTTGTCAGCGCATGGGAATGGCAGCCCTATTCGCGGGCGTCGCTGACCTCGAACGAGATGGCCGAGCAGTGGTCGCGCCGGGTCCCGTTGGAGACGGCGGCCGAGCTTCGCCGCCGTTACCCCGGCCTCGACATCACGACGGAGCGGCTGACGGGGCCTCCCCCGGAGATGCTGCGCCACGCCGCCGCGGAGAGCCGGCTGCTGGCCATCGGCGTCGGAGGGCTCGGCAGACGCGCCGGATTCCTCGGAGGGTCGGTCTCGTCCGCCACGGTCTCGGTCGCCGAGCGGCCCGTCGTCCTTGTCGGTTCCGGCGGTCGGCCGGCGGAACGTGGCGAGGACGCGTCCGGGGGCTACGCGTGTCCCGGCCCGGTGGTGGTCGGCGTCGATCTCGACCGGCCGGGCGACGAGGCGCTCGGGTTCGCCTTCGAAGCGGCTTCACTGCGCTCGGCACGGCTCGACGTGATTCACGGCCGGCACCGTCCAGCGGCGCGGGACGAAGAGATGCTTCAGAACTCTCTGGCTCCGTGGTTCGAGCGCTATCCGGATGTCGCCGTTCGAGAATGCCCCGCGATCGGCAAGCCCGCACGGGAGTTGACGGAAGCCGGTACCGGGGCGGCACTCGTGGTGCTCGGGGCTCGGCGTCACCGGCGGGGAGTTGCCCGTATCGGGCACCTGAACCATGCCGTCCTGCACCGCTGCCGCGCCCCCGTGGCCGTGGTCCCACAGCGGTAGGACCCGAGGTCTATGTTCCCGGCGTCGCCTCGATGAGACGGAAGACGTTGGGACTCGGCAGTGGTGTCACCGTACGGAGCGTGAAGCCGGAGGCCGTACAGAGGGCGGTGAAGTCCTCCTCCGTGCGTTCCCGGCCGCCGACGTTGACCAGCATGTTCAGGTCGCTGAGATAGACCTGGTTGTGGCTGCCCGTGGGGACGGTCGGCGGGAGTACCGGTTCGACCAGGAGCAGGGCGCCGTCGGCGGGGACGACCTCTCTGATGTGGCGCAGGATCGTCGCGCACTGCTCGTCGTTCCAGTCGTGGATGATGCTTTTGAGGAGATAGAGGTCTCCCCCGCTCGGGGCCGATTCGAAGAAGTCGCCGGTGCGCAGCTCGACCCGGTCGGTGAGGCCGTCGCGGGCGAAGCGTTCGGGGGCCTGGGCGAGGCCCTCGGGTGTGTCGTGGAGGATGCCGCGCAGGTGGGGGTGGGCGGTGAGGATCGCGCTGAGCAGGGTGCCGTCGCCGCCTCCCATGTCCACGACGGTGGTGAAGCGGCCGAAGTCGTAGTGGTGCGGCGCCGCTTCGGCGGCGAAGCGGGCTCCCTGGCTCATCGCGGCGTTGAAGTCGGCGGAGAGCGTGGGGTGTTGGTTCAGGTGGCCGAAGAAGTCGGTGCCGAAGACCGTACTGAACGTGGTCTTTCCGGTACGTACGCCCTCCTCCAGCAGGTCCCAGGCGCGGAGCATGACGGGATCGGTGAACATGCCCGCCATCGCGCGCATGCCGCCGTCGGTGTCCGAGCGCAGGAGGTCGCCCGCGCGGGTCGTGCGGAAGACGCCGGGCTCGGTCTCGGACTCCTGGAGGAGTTGCAGCCCGGCCAGCGCGCGGAGCAGGCGCAGGGTGGCCTGCGGCTGGGTGGCGAGGGTGCGGGCCAGGTCGTCGGCGGTGAGCGCGTCCGTACCGATCCGGTCGAAGATCCCCAACCGCAGGGCTGTGCCCAGGGCTTGGGTGGCCATCTGTCCGAGTACGAGCCGGGACACCGTGCCGCGTGCCTCCCACTCGGCCGTGCGCGCCGCCTCGTCGTCGCCACTGTTCTGTCCGTCGTGCCGCGCGGCCATGGAATCCCCTCAATCGATTCAGGTAAGGCTAACCTTAGTTGCTTGACCGGTGTGATGGCGGCCGATCGGCAGCATCAGCGGTCTCCCCGAGACGGGGTCCTCGATGATGCGGCTGTCGAGGCCGAACACGGTGCGGACGGTGTCCTGCGTCAGTACGTCGGCCGGGGAGCCGAACGCGTGGAGCCGGCCCGCCGCGAGCGCGATGAGGTGGTCGGCGTACCTGGCCGCGAGGTTGAGGTCGTGCAGCACCATCACGATCGTGGTGCCGCGCGCCTCGTTCAGGTCGGTCAGCAGATCGAGGACCTCGATCTGGTGGCTCGCGTCGAGGAAGGTGGTGGGCTCGTCGAGCAGCAGCAGATCGGTCTGCTGGGCGAGCGCCATCGCGATCCACACGCGCTGGCGCTGGCCCCCTGACAGCTCGTCAACCGCCCTGTCCCCGAGGGATGTTGTGCGCGTCGCCGCCAGGGCGGACGCCACGGCCTCGTCGTCCTCCTTCTTCCAGCGGGAGAAGGCACTCTGGTGCGGGTGCCGGCCCCGGCCGACGAGATCCGCGACGGTGATGCCCTCGGGGGCGAGCGGCGACTGCGGCAACAGGCCGAGCGTACGGGCCAGTTGCTTCGCGGGCAGCCGGTGCACCTCCTTGCCGTCCAGCACGACGCGGCCCTCGCGGGGTGCGAGCAGACGGGACATCGAGCGCAACAGCGTCGACTTCCCACAGGCGTTGGCGCCGACGATCACCGTGATCCTGCCGGGCGGCACGGTCAGGTCGAGGGATTCGATGACGGTGCGGTCGCCGTAGCCGAGGGTGAGATGTTCGGCGGCGAGTGAGTGGGTCGTGGTCATAGCGAGCCTCCCGCCCGGTTGGTGCGGATGATGAGGTAGACGAGGTAGGGGGCGCCGAGGACGCCGGTGACGACGCCGACCGGGTAGCGGGCACCGAAGGCGTACTGGCCGCAGAAGTCGGCGACGAGGACCAGCAGGGCCCCGACCAGCCCAGCGGGCACCAGCAGGGAGGTGCCCGCCCCCACGACGCGGGCCGCGATGGGTCCGGAGAGGAACGCCACGAACGCGATGGGTCCGGCCGCCGCCGTCGCGAAGGCGATGAGCCCGACGGCGGCGACGATCACCGTGACGCGGGTGCGTTCGACTCGTACGCCGAGAGCGGCGGCGGTGTCGTCGCCGAGCCGCATCGCGGAGAGGTCGCGGGACCTGGCCAGCAGCACCGGTGTCAGTACGGCCAGGGCGGCGAGGGCGGGGACGGTCTGGTCCCAGGTCGCGCCGTTGAGGCTGCCGGTCAGCCGGCGCATCGCCTCCTGGAGGTCCCACTCGGCGGCCTGGGACAGTACGTACGAGGTGGTGCTCTCGAGCATCGCGGAGATCCCGATGCCGATGAGGATGAGCCGCGCGCCGACGACACCGCCCCGGAACGCCAGGCCGTACACCAGGATCGCCACGGCGAGGGCCGCGACGATCGCGAGGACCGACACCTGCGTCTCGCCGAGGGACAGCGTCACGATCGCGATCGCCGCGGCGGCGCTCGCGCCGGAGCTGATGCCGATGATGTCGGGGCTGGCGAGCGGGTTGCGGAGCATCGTCTGGAAGGTGATGCCGGCCAGACCGAAGCTGAATCCCGCCACCACGGCGAGGACGGTGCGTGGCAGCCGGAGCCGGCCGACCGTGAAGGAGGCTCCCGGCACCTGTTCGCCGAGGATCACCCGGATCACGTCGCCGGGCGGGTAGAACGTCCGCCCGGCCATCAGGGTCAGGGCGAACACGGCGACGACGAGGACGGCGAGCACGAGCACGACGACGCGGCGCCGGGACGCGCGGCGGACCCGGCCACGGGCGACGGCTTCGACGGCGTCGCGGGCAGGGGGCTCGACGGACGGTGGCCGGGTGAGGATCTCGGCGCTCACAGGGCACGCACCTTCTGGCGGCGGACGATGTAGATGAAGAACGGGGCGCCGATCAGGGCCGTCACGATGCCCACGTCGATCTCCGCGGGGCGCGCCACGACCCGTCCGACCACATCGGCGACGGTAAGCAGCGCCGCGCCGAGCAGCACGGAGAACGGCAGCAGCCAGCGGTGGTCGACACCGACCAGCAGGCGGCAGGCGTGCGGTACGACGAGGCCGACGAAGGCGATCGGGCCCGCGACCGCGGTGGCCGCGCCGCACAGGAGGACGGCGCCGAGTGCCGCCACGGCCCGTGCGACGGCGACGCGTTCGCCCAGTCCCGCGGCGAGTTCGTCGCCCAGCGCGAGCGAGTTCAGTGCGCGCGCCGAGAGCAGACAGAGGGCGAAGCCCACGACGAGGAACGGCAGGATGTGCCCGATACGGTCGAAGGACGCGCCGCCGACGCCGCCGATCTGCCAGAGCCGGAAGCTTCCCGCGATGTCGTTGCGCGGCAGGACGATCGCGCTGACGAGCGAGGCGAAGGCGGCGGATGTGGCGGCGCCGGCGAGTGCGAGTTTGAGGGGTGTGGCGCCTCCCCGTCCGAGCGTGCCGACCGCGTACACGAATCCGGCCGAGAGCGCGGCGCCCGCGGTCGCGACCCAGATGTACCCCGTCGGTGAGGTGAGCCCGAAGAAGGCGACGGCGGTGACGACGGCGAGCGAGGCGCCCATGTTGACGCCGAGGATGCCGGGGTCGGCCAACGGGTTACGGGTCACGCCCTGGAGCACGGCCCCGGCCAGCCCGAGCGCCCCGCCGACCACGACCGCGAGCACCGTACGCGGCACCCGCTTCGTGGCGGCGGCCTGCTCCAGCGTCCCGTCCGCGCCCCCGAGCGCCGCCCAGACGTCACCCCAGGCGACATCGCGCGACCCGAAGGCGAGAGACGCGACCATGACGCCCCCCAACACCAGGACGCCCAGGAGCAACCACAGCACCCGCGAACCGGCTGTCTGCCGCGGGGGCGGGACGGAAAGGTCGGCCGGGGCGGAGGGGTCGGCCGGGGCGGAGGGGTCGGCCGACGCCGGCGCGGGTCGCGCATCCTCCGACGCGGGACCCGGCCGGTCGGCCGTCCCGGCCGGCAGCAGGCCGGGATCGGCGGGGGACGGTGGTGTCACTTCGTCTTGTCCGCGGCCTCGGCGAGTGCCGCGACGTAGTCGTCCAGCACCCAGGAGATCGACAGCGGCGTCGGGTTCGCGGCCGTCGCCAGGGGCGCGTCGCCGGGCAGGAGGTAGGCCGAACCCCGGTTGATCGCGGGGATCTTCGACAGCAGCGGGTCCTTGCGGAACGACGCGAGCAGTTCGCCCGACTCGTCGCCGTAACCCGTGATGATGTCGACGTCGTCGAACACGTCTATCTGTTCGGCGCTCTGCGTCAGGGCGAACTTCTTCGTGCCCTCGGACGCCTTCGCGATGCTGCCCGGGATCTCCAGGCCGAGGTCCTCGAAGAACTGGGTCCGTGTGTCGTGCGCCGTGTAGAAGCCGATCTCGCTCACGTCGTTGGGGTCGACGTGCGTCATGAACATCGCCGACTTGCCCTTGAGCTGCGGATACTTGGCAACTGTCCTGGCGATGTCGCCCTCGAGGTCCGTGATCAGCTTCTCGCCCTCGTCGGCGAGCCCGATGGCCTTGCTGTTCGTCCGGATGATCTCGCGCCACGGCGTCGCCCACGCCGCCTCCGGGTACGCCACCACGGGCGCGATCTCGCTGAGCGTGTCGTAGTCCTGCTCGGTGAGCCCGGAGTACGCGGCCAGGATGACGTCCGGCTCCGTGTCGGCCACGGCCTCGAAGTCGATCCCGTCGGTCTCGTCGAACAGCACCGGCGTGTCCGCCTTCAGTTCGTCGAGCCGCTCGGCGGTCCAGGGCAGGACCCCGTCGTCGTTGTCGTCGCCGAAGTTCGCCGCGGCCATGCCGACCGGCACGACGCCGAGCGCCAGGGGCACTTCGTCGTTGGCCCAGTTGACCGTGGCGACGCGCTTGGGCTTGGCCGGGATGGTGGTCTTCCCCAGGGCGTGCTCGACCGTCAGGGGGAACCCGCTCGAAGTGCTCTTCTCGCTCTTGTTCCCGGTGTCGGCGGGGCCGCCGCAGGCGACGAGACTCGACAGGGCGGCTGCCACGACGAGCGGGCGAAGACGGTGTGAAGACATGGGTCCGTACTCAGCTTTCGGGAGATCAGGGGTGCGGTCCTCGCACGGCCGGGCAGCCGGACGCGTCACATGAGGACACGCCGAACACCCGGTTAGGTAAGGCTTACCTTCGTACTTTATGAGAGAGCGCCACTCTGTCGCAATCAACCCTTTGAGACAGGGGCTGTAGCGATCGGGACATGAACGCCGCGCTCAGCGCAGCCGGAAGGTCCCCGGAGTGAGCCCGGTCGTACGCCGGAAGGCCACGCCGAACGCACTCGCCGACCGGTAGCCCACCTGCTCCGCGACGGTCTCGACGTCCCAGCCCCGGGCGAGCAGGGCGACCGCGTGCTGCGCGCGTACCGCCGCCACCCAGCGCGCGAAGCTCGTGCCGGTCTCGGTGTTGAACGCCCGGGTGACCGTGCGCGGGCTCACACCGAGCGCGGACGCCCACTCCGTCAGCGTCCGCGGGTCGCCCGGATCCTCGCGCACCGCGTCGGCGATCGGCCGCAGCAGGGCGGAGGTGGGCACGTGTACGAGCAGTTCGCGGGGCGACGGCGCGAGCACGTCGAGCACCAGCACCTCGGTCGCCGCTCGCGAACCGGCGGAGAGAGCCGGGTCGCCGAGCCGTTCCAGCAACAGCCGCAGCAGCGGTGTGATCTCGACGGCCACCGGTGCGGGCGAGATGGAGGACGTGGTGCGGAAGCCGAAGAAACTCGCGCGGAACCAGGTGCCCGCGACCGCCGACCCGGAGTGCATCGTGCCCGCGGGCATCCACAGCCCGAGCGCCGGGGTGACGGTCCAGACCCGTGTACCCACCACCGCCGACGACGCCCCGCGCTCGTTCCAGAGCAACTCGTGGAAGGGGTGGGAGTGCTCGTCCCAGACGGTGTCGTGAGTGACCACCTCGTCGTAACCCGCGATGACGAACGTCGCGTCCGTCCCGCCCGGCGCGAGCGCCGGCAGCGATCTGGTCTCGGTGCTCATGCGCGGGTCCCGCCCGCACATGAGCCGACGGACCGGCCGGGAGATCGCATGCCGTCACCCTACGGCGGCCCCTCCCCCGCTCGCTATTCGCGGTTGGCGAGGGCCTCGGCCGGTGCCGTTCGCAGTGCCCGGCGGGTGGGGAGTTCGATCGTGAGGAAGGAGATGGTCACGATCGTGAGCGCGATCGCCGGGAGCAGCCAGAGCGGTCCCGCCGGCCAGGGCCGGTCGAGGAAGCCGACGCCCAGGAGCGCGAGAGGGATCACGGAGACCGCGAGGCCCGCGGTGAGTGCGGCGGTCGCGATCAGGGCCGCTTCGCGCCGCATCATGGTGCGGATCTGGCGCGGGGTGGTGCCGTTGAGCCGCAGTGTGGCGATCTCGGTACGGCGTTGGGCGGTGGTGGCGGTGAGTTTGTTGGCGATGCTGAGGAGGAGGTAGCCGAGGAGGACGACGATGGTGGCGAGGTTGATCCAGACCTCGGGCGGGGCGTCGTCGAAGCCGGCGCCGGTGGTGTCGGCGGGCGAGAGAGCCAGACCGGGGCGGGCCGCGACGAATGCGGCGAGGCTGTCGCGCACCGCCCCGGAGGCGTCGGCGGAGGCGTCGGCGGCATCGGCGGCGTCGGCATCGGAGCGGATGAGGATGCTCTGGTCGAGGCGCGTGGTGGTGTGTTCCATCGCGAGATCGCGGGAGAGGACGACCGGGCCGAAGCCGAGGTCGCGGCCGTAGACGGCGACGACCCGCGGGGTGACATGTGTGCCGTCGCCGACGATCAGCGGGATCCGCTGTCCGACGGTGGCGCCGCGCGCGCGGGCCACGTCGCCGCCGACCGCGACGGTGTCGCCGGTGAGACGGGCCAGGCTGCCGGAGCGTACGTCCAGGTCGAGCACGTCCGACGCGTCGGGGGTGAGGATCATCGCGGACGCCGACTCGACCATCGGGTCGCCCAGTTGCTCGTACGGCCACAGGACGGTGGTGCTGGTGACGGGAGCCGCCTCCCGTACGCCGGAGATGTCCCGTACGGCGGCGAGCGTGCCCTCGGGCAGACCGCCGAGGCCCGGCGCGCTCAGGCGCTCCTGGGCGAGGGTGCCGGCTCCGACGTCGTCCGTGGTGGCGGTCAGCACGGTGGTCTGGGCGAGGGTGTAGGTCAGGGTGAAGACGACGGCCATGGCGAGGGTGCTGACGACTCCGGCGATACGGATCGCGTAACCGCGGACGTTGGACATCGCCAGCCAGGTGGCGGGCGAGGCACCGGCGGGCAGTCGCCGGGCGAGCGTGTCGCTGACGCGCCGGATCAGGGCGGGGCCGGCCAGGGCGAGGCCGATCGCCGCGATGATGCCGGCGATGGAGGTGGCGGTCGCTCCGAGCGCGGTCCGGGAGAGCAGCGGCACGACCGAGAGGGTCGTCGCGGCGACGACGAGCAGGAGACCGGCGCGGGTCCGCAGGCGTGAGGGGACGCGCGGTTCGCTGCGCGACTCGGCGACCGCCTCGGTGGCGGGCATGCGGGACGTACGCCAGGCGGCGCCACGGGCGGAGACCTGAACCGCCAGGGCCAGCAGCACAGTTGTGGCGAGCGCGGGGAGCGGGCCGAAGGTCAATGGAAGGGCTTCCGGGAGTACGCCGCGGTCGACCAGCAGCACGCGGAACCGGTCGGCCAGCAGATAGCCGAGGGGTATGCCGGGCACGAGCGCCGCGGCGGCGATGACGGTGGCCTGGGAGGCGGCGATCCGGCGGATCTGTTTCGGGGTCGCGCCGACGGCGCGCATCAGGGCCAGTTCGCGTCGCTGCCCGGCGATCGCCACGCCCAGGGCGCCGGCCATGACGAAACCGGTGATCAGCAGGATGATGCCCGCGAGTGAGGAGGCGAGCAGGATCAGCAGGGACCGGGCGGCCACGGCGTCCGGCGCCACGAGGTCACCGCGCTCCGCGCCCGTGGCCACCACGAACCCGGTGTCGGACGGTTGGGCGTCCTGCGATTGGGCGTCCCGTGGCTCGGAGTCTCGTAGTTCGGCGCGTACGGCCGCGGCCACCGCGTCGGTGGTGCCCGGCTCCGTACGGAGCCCGATCAGGTCGACCGTCCCGGCTCGGGACCCGGAACGGGGGCCGGAACTGGGGCCGGAACGGGAGCCGTCGGCGCGGCCGGCCAGATCGGCGGCGGTCCGGTCGGCGAAGAGGACACCGGCACCGGGCGCGTCGATCACCGCGGAGACGCGGTACTCGGCGGCGGGGCGCCCGGCCGCGACCACGCGGATCCCACTGCCCGGCTTCACACCCGCCGCTGCGGCGACGGCGCTGTCCACGGCGATCTCGCCGGAACCGGCCGGCTTCCGGCCCTCGATGCCGGGGCCGTCGCCACCCGGGCCGTCGCCGCGCGGGAACTCCAGGAGCGTGTGGGAGGACCAGTTGTGTCCGGCCGTCCGGGGGTCCTCCCCCACGGGTACGACCCGGCCCCGGGCGTCGAGGACGCCGACGGGGAAGCTGACGTCCCCGACCGCGGCCGTGACGCCCGGCAGTTGGGCCAGCCGTGCGACCAACGAGGCGGGCACGGTGCCGCGTTCGGGAAGTGCGATGGGCAGGTCCGGGCCGCCGAGCCGGAAGGTCTGGTCGGCCGACACCAGGATGTCCGCGCCGCCGAGCCGGCCCGGCGGCAGTTCGGAGCGCAGTCCGGACTCGGCCAGTACGCCGGTGCCCGTGATCAGCGCCGCTCCGCCGAATACCGCGCAGACCACCGCCAGCAGGGCGCTGATCCGGTGCCTGGCCATCTGTACCGCGATGTGCAGCATGATCAATTCCCGCCCAACGCGACGAGCCGGGAAGCCAGTTGGGGAGCGGTCGGCGCGTTCAGGGTGTCCACGACCCGGCCGTCGGCCATCACCAGTGCCTCGTGTGCCTGCGCGGCGGCGGCCGGGTCGTGCGTGACCATCACCACCGTCTGGCCGAGTTCGTCGACGAGTTCACGCAGCAGGTTCAGCACCTCGTGGGCGCTGCGCAGATCCAGCGCACCGGTCGGTTCGTCGGCGAACACGACAGCCGGTTTGGCCACCAACGCCCGCACGATCGCCGCGCGTTGCTGCTGACCACCGGAGAGTTCGGCCGGCCGGTGGCTCAGTCGGTCGGCCATCCCGACCCGCTCCGTCAGGGTGTGCAGCCACTGCCGGTCCGGGGCCCGCCCCGCGAGGCGAAGGGGCAGGGTGATGTTGTCGGCGACACTGAGCGAGGGAACGAGGTTGTACGACTGGAAGACGAACCCGACGCGTTCGCGGCGCAGTTCGGTCCGGCGGTTCTCGTTCAGGCCGCCGATCTCCTGGCCGTCGATACGGACGCTTCCGCCGGTCGGGGCGTCGAGCCCCGCGGCGCAGTGCATCAGCGTGCTCTTGCCCGACCCGGACGGTCCCATCACGGCGAGGAACGTGCCGCGTTCCACGGTCAGTGACACGTCGTTCAGCGCCGTCACCCCGCCCGGGTACGTCTTGCTGAGGTTCGCCAGTTCGATGGCGGGCGGGACCGCGGGCGGGACTGATGGCGCCATCGCGGGCGCGTGGCCGGAGTCTCTGCCGGTAGCGCTGTCGGCCGGCCGCTTCCCGGACCTCCGGACCACCGCCCTCATCGCCGGCCCCGCAGCCGCTGAACGACGAGCGCCGTCACGCAGAGCGCGGTGACCGCGCCGCACACGAGGTGGGCCGGGGTGCCGGAGCCGCTGTACGAGGCCACCATGTTGCCGACCGCGCTGATCACCAGCACGAGCCAGAGCAGCGTGCGCGCCACTCCGGCGCGGGTGATGTCGCTCGGCAGCGCGTCGGGGCGCCCGTCGGTACCGGTCGGCGGACGGTAGGGATCGGTGTAGGTCATGGTGTGTTTCCTCTGCCTGCTTCGGGGGTCTCGCTGTCGTCACCGACGCTATGAATCACCGCCCCCCGTCGCCGAGCCCGTCTGCCGCCCTGTTGTTGGTACAGCAGGCTGTACTTGTCGGCCCTCCAACTGGCGACCCGGCCGATCAGCCGCATAGGGTCGCCGCCGAAGGAGAGGTTGATGTCGACCCGACACGGCGAACAAGACACCCCCGGCACCGGCAGACGGGCCTCCGACAGCCGAGACAGCGACGTCCGACACGACAGCGTGCAGGACGACGGCGCGCGCGACGACGGCGTCCGACACGACAGCGTGCGGGACATCATCGTCCGGGCCGCCGGCGCCGCCCTCGTGGCGGTCGAACGGCTGGCGGGTGGCTTCGGTACGGCCCTGCTCGCGCTGTTCGCCCTGATCTGGCTGGCCGTCACCGCCGTACTGAGCCTCGTCGGCGTCGGACTGCTCATGGCGCCCCTCGCCCTGCGCGTCCTGCACGCCGTCGCCGCCCGTGAACGCCGCAGGCTGAACCGGTGGGGCCCCGAACTGGCCGCGCCCGGACCGGCCCCGACCCGGCTGCGCCCCGCCCTCACGGACCCCACCACCCGGCGCGAACTGGGCTGGCTGACCCGCCACGCGACGCTCGGGCTGTTCCTGGGCCTGATCGGCGTACTGCTGCCGATCTGCGCGATCCGGGACACCACCTTCCCGCTGTACTGGCAACTGCTGCCCGACGGCGCCACCAGCACATCCATCGGGCTCGGATACGCGCACGCATGGTCCGACGTCGTCGCCGTGGCCCTGCTGGGCCTCGGGTGGATCGCCATCATCCTGGGTCTCACACCGGGGATGGCCGGGCTCCAGGCGAAACCGGGCCGACGGCTGCTGTCCGCCGGACCCGACGCCGACCTGTCGCTGCGCATCGCGGAACTCACCGCCACCCGCGCGGCCGCCCTGGACGCGCACGCCACCGAACTGCGGCGCATCGAACGCTCGTTGCACGACGGCACCCAGAACCGGCTCGTCACCGTCACTGTCCTGCTCGGAGCCGCGCGCCGCATGGTCGCCCGCGATCCGGCGGGTGCCGAGGAACTCCTCGAACGCGCCCACAGCTCAGCGGAGCAGGCGCTGGCCGAGCTGCGTACGGTCGCCCGCGGCATCCTGCCGCCCGTGCTGACCGACCGCGGGCTCGAAGGCGCGCTGACCGGGCTGGCCGCCGCCTGTCCGGTGCCGTGCCGGATCGATGTCGACGCACCCGCGCGGCGGGCCGCGTCCGTCGAGGCGACCGCCTATTTCGTGGTGGCCGAGGCGCTGACGAACGTCGCGAAGCACAGCCATGCCGAACAGGCCACCGTCACCGTGCGCGACGGGAACGGCGACGGCAGACTGCATCTGCGCATCAGCGACGACGGCCGGGGCGGCGCGGACGAGAACGGCGGATCCGGACTCGTCGGCATCCGCCGCCGTATCGCGGCGCTCGACGGCACTCTCACCGTGGCCAGTCCTCCCGGCGGGCCCACAACCCTGAAGGTGGAACTCCCATGCGGATCGTGATAGCCGAGGACGACCCGCTGCTGCGCGAAGGGCTCGCCCTGCTGTTGCGCGCGGAGGGTCTCGATGTGGTGGCCACTGCCGGTACGGCCGACGGGATCCTCGACGCCATCGACGAGCACAAGCCGGATGTCGCCATCCTCGACGTACGGATGCCCCCGACCCACACCGACGAGGGGATCGTCGCGGCGGTCGAGGCCCGGCGCCGCCGTCCCGACCTGGCCGTGCTCGTCCTGTCCGCGTACGTCGAGCAGAGCTTCGCCACGGACCTGCTCACCGGAGGTGTCACCGGCGTCGGCTATCTCCTGAAGGAACGGGTGGGGCGCGTCGAGGAGTTCCTGGACGCGCTGCACCGGGTGGCGGACGGCGGGACCGCAATCGACCCCGATGTCGTCGCGCAACTCTTCACCCGCAGCCGCGACGACACCCGGCTGGAGCGGCTCAGTCCGCGTGAACGCGACGTACTGGCCCTGATGGCCGAGGGGTTGGGCAACTCCGCCATCGCCGAACGGCTCGTCGTGACGGACGGCGCCGTCCACAAACACATCCGCAGCATCTTCGCCAAGCTCGACCTGTCGCCCACCGACCGGACGGACCGCCGGGTCGCCGCGGTGCTGCGCTACCTCGACGACGTCCGCCGCCGCATCTGATCTGCCGTCATGTACCTGAGCCCCCAGGACGGGTACAGCAGGCCCTACCCCACAGTGGCCTGCTGGCCGGATCGTCGCGGGCGGGCGGAATTTCTAGGTTGGTGATCACACCGCACAGCGCGGTGACCATCAACTCCCAAAGGGCCGACGGATCATGGCGACCAAGACGTATCGCAGGACCACCTCCCGCATCGTGACCACCACGCTCGTCACGGCGCTCGCCGGCCTGGGGCTCGCGGTGCCGGCGTCGGGTGCGACGGAGGCCACGGGCGCGACGGCCGCTGCCGGCTCGGCCAAGGAGCGGCTCCAGCGGCAGGTGGACGCGGTCCACAAGACCGGCACCGTGGGTGTCCTCGTCCGGTCGACCGGCCCGCACGGCACGCGGTACGCCACCGCCGGGGTCGCCGACGCCGGGACCGGGCGCACCGCGCGTGCCGACGACAAGTTCCGGATCGCCAGCGCCACCAAGACCTATGTCTCCACGGTCGTCCTGCAACTCGTCGGCGAGGGACGGCTCTCCCTGGACGACACCGTGGAGGATTGGCTGCCCGGTGTGGTGTCGGGAAACGGCAACGACGGCGCGAAGATCACCGTACGGCAGCTGCTGAACCACACCAGCGGCCTGTTCAACTACACCGCCGACTTCCCCGCGTTGGCGAGTGCCGAGGCATACGAGGCCGGCCGGTACACCACATGGACGGATTCCGAGCTGGTGGGCATCGCGATGCGCCACGCGCCGGACTTCGAGCCGGGCGCCAAGTGGTCGTACTCCAACACGAATTACACCCTGGCGGGGATGATCATCGAGAAGGTCACGGGGCACAGCTGGCAGCAGGAGGTGACCAAGCGCGTCATCCGGCCGCTGGGCCTGCGGAACACCCTGGCCCCGACCACGTCCCCCCGTATCCCCGGCTCCCACATGAAGGGCTACTCCGCCTTCGGCGAGGGCGGTCGCGGGATCGACATCACCGCGTTCAATCCGAGCGGGGCGGGCGCCGCCGGGGCCATGATCAGCGACACCGGCGACATGACCAGGTTCTACCGGGCGCTCCTGGGCGGCCGGCTGCTGAAGCCCGCGCAGCTGACGGAGATGCGGACGACGGTACGGGCGACGGAGCTGGACCCGGTCTGGCCCGGCGCCCGCTACGGTCTGGGCCTGATGGAGTCCCCGCTCACCTGCGGCGGCACGTACTACGGCCACGCCGGCGACCTCCCCGGCTACAGCACCCGCGACGGCGTCAGCGCGGACGGCCGCAGCGTCGTCGTACTGGAGGCGACGGGCGACGGCTCGACGAGCGACCTCTCCACGGAGCAGGCCAAGAACGCCCTGATCGACCAGCAACTGTGCGCCGCCGACGCCAGGTAGGGCGGCGGTTTCCCGGCTGGGAACCGAACTTCGGTGCTCGCGCGTACGGTCGTTCGCGCCCGCCACCGGGTGAACGGCACATGCACGACGCACGGCCCGTACATCCGCCCATAGGATCGGCGGATGCCTGAGCAGCCGTCCGCACCCGCCCGTCACGTGCTGCGATGGGCACGCCTCGTGGTCGCCGTTTCGTCAGCGGGTGCGCGTTGCTCGGGGCGGTGCGGCTCGTGGCGCCCGCCACCGGGGGCACGGAGGGTGAGCCCGGTGGGGTGCGCAATCAACTCGCCTTCATACGGGGAGCGTTGGACGACGGCGCCGGAGCCGAGGCTCAACAGCAGTTCCCGGAGGGGTACTTCTTCCTGCACGCCCTGTACGGCCTGAGCTGGGTCGAGTTGGGGATGCGGGAGCCGGCCGGTGAGGCGCGGGCGGAGGCGGTGCGGGAGGCGCGGTGGGCGCTGAAGCGGCTGGACTCGGCGGACGGGCGGGCCGCGTTCAGTGCCGAGCTGGCGCCGTCGTACGGGGTCTTCTACCGCGGCTGGACCAACTGGCTGCGCGGCGGCGTGCTGTCGTTGCTGCCGGAGGGTGAGCGCGAGAGCTCGGAGGTGCGGCGGTTCGCGGCGGATTCCGCGGCTCTCGGCGCGGCCTTCGACGACTCCGCGTCGCCGTATCTGGCGGCGTATCCGGGGCAGGCGTGGCCGGTCGACTCGACCGTGGCGATGGCCTCGCTGCGACTGCACGACACGCTGCGTCCCGCCCGGTTCACCGGCACCGTGGAGCGGTGGCTGGACGGCGTACGGCAGCGGCTCGACCCGCGTACGGGGCTGTTGCCGCACCGCGTCGCCCCCGACACCGGTGATCCGGTCGAGGTCGCCAGGGGCACCTCGCAGAGCATCATCCAGCGGTTCCTTCTCGACATCGACTCGGACTTCGCCCGTGAGCAGTACCTGCTTTTCCGTGACCGCTACGTCGTCACCCCGCTCGGTCTCGGGCCGACGACGCGGGAGTATCCCAAGGGCATGGACGGCCCGGCCGACGTCGACTCCGGGCCGCTCCCCCTCGGTATGAGTCTGTCCGCGACGGTCGTCACACTCGGCGCGGCCCAGGTCCAGGGCGACGCCCCGCTCGCCGAAGGGATCGCGAACCACGGTGAGTTGCTCGGCATGCCGGTCGGCACCCCGTGGACGAAGCGTTACGCCTTCGGGCTGATCCCGATCGGTGACGCGTTCGTCGCGTGGTCGAAGACGGCCCGGCCGTGGGTCGCGGAGACCCCGGCCCCGCCTCCGGCGCATCTCTCGTTCTGGTGGCGTGTGCCCCTGTTGTCTCTGCTGCTCGTCGTCGGCGCCGCCCCCTGGCTGCCCGCGCTGCTGCGCCGACTGCCGCACCACCGGCACCGGAACCGCCCCCCGGCGGTCCCGGTCCCGAGGATCCTGGCGTCAGCGCCTGGCGAAGATGGGCTCCCAGCGCCCCGGTGAGTAGTCCTTGGGGGTGCGGGCTCCGCTGAGCGAGACCACCTTGTCGCTGCCGATCGTGATCAGCACCAGCCGGTTCTCGAACTCGTTGCCGCCGGGGGCGATGTCCCAGGCGATCAGGCGCTTGTCGTCGGCCCAGGCGAGGAGTTCCTGGCCCTTCAGCTTGGCCGCGCGCTCGCCGGTGCCGGGGTCGAGGACCTCGGTGGCCGTCGTACGCGCTCCGCCGGCGAAGCCGCCCGCGACGAGTTCACCGTTCGGGGAGAGCCCGGCGGGGGCCATCACGAGGTCGACGTGCTTCTCCTTCGGCGGCGCCGCCACCTGCTTGCCGCGCGGGTCGCGGAAGATCCGGCCGGGGTCCATGTTGATGAACTCGTAGACCAGCGTGCCGTCGTTGTTGAACCGCAGCTTCTCGCCCGAACCGAGACCCTCGATGTCCCCCGGCATCTTGTAGGGGGGCACTTCGTGCCAGTCGGACTCGCCCGACTCGACGTCGACGATCGCGAAGCCCGTGCGGGAGTAGACGCGCTGCGGCTCCAAGGTGTCGTTGACCTGGACCTTCTTCGACCAGTAGTAGTGGTCCGGGTTCTTGTCGTACGTCGTGGCGATCAGCCGCTCGCCGTCCGGCGAGAACTCGATCGCGCCGACGCCCCCCTCGACGGGGATCCAGCGCGTGACCTTCTTGGTGAGCAGATCCAGGATGCCCACGCGTTCGGCGGGCAGTTGGCGTTCCAGGACCGCCGCCGTGCGCATGCCGGGCGCGACCGCCAGATAGGCCCAGCGCGCGTCGACCTCGTACTTCCCGGTCTTCTGGTCCAGCACCGAATAGGTGCGGGTCATGATCTCGTCGCGGTTGGGCTGCTTGTCCATGCGGACCGTGTAGTACGCGGCGAGCGCCTGGTCGCCGACCGCGATCAGGTCGCGCGGCGGCGACTGATCGACGTGCGTGAGGGTCTTGCCGCGGGAGACCTCGCTCGCCAGTCGCGTGGCCCCGCCGTCCGGGTCGAGCGCGGCGGGCACGGCCACCGCGGCGGCGATCACCAGGGCGGTCGTGGCCGCGGCCCCGGCGAGGGTGCGTGCCCGGCGGCGGCGTCGGCCCGCGAGGACCCGGTCCGCCAGATCGGCGGGGGCGCTCACGTGGTCGGCGGCCTGCTCGCGCAGCGACGCCCGTACGAGTTCCTCGACGTTCACGGTCGTACCTCCACGGGGGCGAAGTCACGCGACGGCGGCTGCTGTTGACCGCCGTCGGACGGATCGAGCAGGGAGAGTTCGGGCGCGAGGGCGCGCAGGCGGGCGAGTGAGCGGTGGGTGGTGGAGCGGACCGTGCCGACGGAGATGCCGAGGAGACGGGCGACGTCCGCCTCCGGCAGATCCTCGAAGTAGCGCAGGACGAGTACGGCGCGCTGCCGCGCGGTGAGCCGGGACAGCGCGTCGCGCATCACGAGGCGCAGTTCGGCGGCGCCGGTGGCGTCGGTGGCGGACGCGGTCCGTGCGTCGGCGCCGGGATCGGGCGGTTCGGCGACGGTGAGTTCCTTGCGCCGGCCCTTCAGCCGCCACCGGCTGATCTGCTGCCGGTAGAGGATCTGCCGTACGTACGCCTCCGGTTCGTCGATCCGGTGCCAGCGGCCGGCGGCCTTGATGAGCGCGTTCTGCAACAGGTCCTCGCCCGCGTGGCGGTCGCCGCCGCTGAGCAGCACGGCCGTTCTCAGCAGGGCGGTCGATCTGTTCCGTACGAATTCCAGGAAGTTTTCCTGGCTTGTGGCATCCATCGTCACCTTCTTCTCCCGGCGGACCGGCCGGCCCTGCCTACCCGTGCTGACGCGCGGGAGAGGCCCTCACTATGCCGGGCGCCGGGAAGCACTCACGCGGACCTCTCCCATCCGTAAACGATCACGCCCGTAAACGCAAGAAGTCGACCCACAGCCGCAGTTGAGCCACGGATGTACGAAAACCACTCGCAGATGTCTTGTGGCACGAGGCGTCACGGTCCTAATGTCCACCTCACCCCCACGGCGTCCGCTCTCCCGAACGTCGGCCCCACAGGCGTTCGTTCGTCCTCCCCAAGAGAATCGAGCCCCAGATGTCGTGGAGTCTCACCGGCGCACGCGAACGCGCCCGCAGACCTGCCCGCAGACGTGCCCGCAGACGTGCCCGCAGACGTGCCCAGGTGGTGGCCGCGGTGACCGCGGCCGCCGTCGGTATCGGCCTGCTCAGCGGTGGCGGCACCGCCCTCGCCGCGCCGGACAGCCGGTCCACCGGGCCCGTCGTCACCCGAGCCGCCCTCGACCCGGCGCTCGTCGCGGGCCGGGGCGCCCGCGTCGGGTTCGCCGAGCAGGAGGCGGAGAACGCCGCGACGAACGGGGCGGTCATCGGGCCGGACCGGACCGCGTACACGCTGCCCTCCGAGGCCTCCGGCCGTACGGCGGTGAAGCTGGCGCCGAAGCAGTACGTCGAGTTCACCCTGCCCGGCCCGGCCGACGCGATCACGGTCCGCTACAGCATCCCGGACGCGCCCGGCGGCGGCGGTATCACCGCGCCCCTCGACGTCACGGTCAACGGCAAGGCCCGTAGGACCATGACGCTCACCTCGCAGTACGCCTGGCTCTACAACCAGTACCCGTTCTCCAACGATCCCGGCGCCGACCTGCTGCACCCCGACTGGTGGATCACCGAGTGCGCGTGCGTGCCCGCCGCGACCACCCCCGCACCCGTCATCACGAAGCCGTTCCGCCCGAGCCACTTCTACGACGAGCAGCGCCTGAAGCTCGGCAAGACCTACCGCGCCGGGGACAAGGTCCGGCTGACCGTTCCGGCGGGCAGCGAGGCCGACTGGACGGTGGTGGATCTGCTCGACTCGGAGCTGGTCGGCGCGCCCCATGTGCGGCTCGTCGCCGCGAACGTGGCTCTGTTCGGCGCCGATCCACTCGGTCGGCGTGACTCCGCCGATGCCTTCGACCGGGCCATCGCCTACGCGAAGCGCAAGCACCTCAAGGTCTACATCCCGCCCGGCACCTACCAGGTGAACCGTCACATCCTGGTGGACGACGTCACGATCGAGGGCGCTGGCAACTGGCACACCGTCATCAAGGGCCGCCAGATCGCCCTGGACGAGCCCGCGCCCGACGGCTCGGTCCACACCGGCGTCGGCTTCTACGGCAAGGACGCGGCGGACGGGGGCAGCCGCAACGTCCATCTGTCCGGCTTCGCGATCGAGGGCGACGTACGGGAGAGGATCGACACCGACCAGGTCAACGGCGTCGGCGGGGCGATGAGCGACTCGACGATCAAGGGGCTGCACATCCGGCACACCAAGGTCGGACTGTGGTTCGACGGACCGATGTCGAACGTCCGCGTCACCGGCAACATCATCGTCGACCAGATCGCCGACGCCCTCAACTTCCATACGGGCGTGACGAATTCGGTCGTGTCCGACAACTTCGTCCGTAACACCGGCGACGACGGTCTCGCGATGTGGTCGGAGAAGACCGCCAACGCGCGGAACACGTTCACCCGCAACACCGTGCAGTCACCGGTCCTGGCCAACGGCATCGCGATCTACGGCGGTACGGACAACACCGTCTCGGACAATCTCGTGGCCGACCCGGTCCGGGAGGGCAGCGCCCTGCACGCCGGATCCCGCTTCGGTGCCGAGAAGTTCGCGGGGCGGCTGAGCTTCACCGACAACACCACGGTGCGCGCCGGGACCTACGAGCTGAACTGGAACATCGGGCTGGGTGCCATCTGGCTCTACGCGCTCGACAAGGACATCGACGCGGACGTCCGGGTGACCGGCGACCACTATCTCGACAGCACGTACAACGCGATCATGCTGGTCAGCGACTACGCGGTGAAGGACCTGTACGCGATCGACGGCGTCCGCTTCAAGGACGTCCGGATCGACGGGACGGGTACGTCGGCGGTCAGCGCCCGGGTGAAGGGGTCCGCGTCCTTCGAGAACGTGGACGCGCGTGGTGTGGGCGCCGTCGGCGTCAACAACTGCGGCTCCTTCAACTTCACGCCCGCCGGGTCCGAGTTCGCGCTGACCGACCTCGGCGGCAACGACGGCGGCCGGGGTACGGAAACGTGGCTGGCGCCGTGGCTGCTGCCGAACACGATCACGTGTGACGACCGCCCGCCCGTGGTCGCACCGCCCGCACCCTCCCCCTGGTAGGAGTCCGGAGCCTGGAGTCCGGAGTCCGGATCGGCAACGCGCGTGGCCCCGAACGGAGTTCTCCGTTCGGGGCCACGCCCGCGCCGGCGTCCCGTCCGGCGCGCTCAGGTGATGACCCTCAGGTCATGGGGCTCATGGGGCTCATGGGGTGATGCGCAGCGCGTCCACCATTCCCACCGACGTACTGCGGTTGACGATCCTGATCGTGTGCGACCCGCGTGTGAGCCCCTGTTTCTGCCACACGACCTGCTGGACCTGTCTCGCGCCGTCGGCCTTCAGATTCACCGTCGCCTGGAAGACGTTGTCCAGATAGACGTCGACCGTCCCCATGTCGCCGTTGCGTTCGGACAGATACTGGATCCCGGTGCCGGTGAACGTGTACGACGCGACCGCGTCCACGGTGTTGCTGTGGTGCGTGTCGTCGTTGAAGTCGCCGTATCCGCGGCTGTTGGTGAGATGCCAGTTGCTGTCGTAGGTCAGCGCCGTGTTGTTCACCATCGGGTCGGAGGTCGCGTTCGACCCCAGCGTGGAACTGGTGCCGGCCAGGGACTTCATGCCCTGGTTCGCGGTGCCGGTGAGCTGCGTCGAGGTGTAGGAACTGAGCGGCTTGGCGGTCCGCTCGACCACGTACACCTCGTTCGCCCCGGTGTTGAAGGTGATCTCGGCGCTGCTGGAGGTCGTCACGACGGCGTTGTCGGAGGTCCTGCGGACCCTGACCTCCTGCGTCCCCCACGGATTGACGACGCGGGCGGCGTTGCCGAACTGGCTCTTGAGTCCGACGTATTTGACCTCACCGGCCTCCCTCTCCGAACTGACCATGAATCCGCCCTTGGCCAGCAGACTGAACTTGCCGACGAAGGTGGAGTCGGTGGGGACGGCGGGAAAGACCCGAATCTTGTCGTTGTACGACTGGAGCAGCGATTCGTTCGTCGCGGCCAGGTGCACACCGAGATATTCGAAGACGCCGTTGGTGTTGCTGGTCATACCGTTCGGATAGTTCTGGTACTTCTGGAGCATCGTCTTCAAGCCCTGGAGCGTCTGATTCCCGAGTCCGAGTCTGGCGGCCTGGATCGCGTCGTTGGCCCATACGTTTCCGTACGGGAACGGCCTGACGTTCCAGGTGTTGATCGCCTTCTGCTGGTCGGGATATCCGATGCCGGTGAGGTCGTAGGGCCAGATGATCTCGGCGGCGACATTCTCGTTGTTGCGCGTCTGCGCGATGGGGGGTGTGTGCGGCAGATACGTGTTGGCGTTGGTGTCGGACGGATACGCGATCAGGTTGTCGAGGATGTTCTGCCACTGCGGACGCAGGGAGGCGTCCAGGCCGAGCTGGTTGCTCGCCTTGATGGCGAGGGGGAACAGGGTGCGTACGGCGGCCAGGTCCGTGATCGCGTTGGGGACGTTCCAGTACGTCTCGTGCGAGTGGGAGGTGGCCACGTAGTACTTGCCGGTCGAGCTGTTGAACGACAGCTTCGCCTGGTAGAACTTGGCGACCTCGCGCATGAACGGATAGGCCGTGTTCCGCAGGTAGTTGGTGTCGTTCGTGTACGTGTACTGGAGGTACATGTTGTACGCGGCCTCGGTGCCGGTCGACCAGATGTTGTTCGTGTAGTCACTGTTGACCGTGCCCCGCGCGTTGCCGTCCCAGCCCATCGTCTCCGGCACCCAGATGCCGTCCACGTTGTACCGGGTGCGGGTATATGCCTTCAGCGCGTCGAAATTCCGGCTGTAGAGCTTGTTGAACCCGGCGATGAGATCGGTGTGGTTGGAGGCGAGGAACGAGTTGTAGATGTCCCGTTGATTCCAGTACCAGTACGCGTTGCTCCATTTCGTGGCGTCCCCGGTGGCCCGGAAGACGCCGTTGATGAAGTGGGCGGGATAGTTGCCGTATCCGGCCGCCGCGATCATGTAGGTGGAGAGGTAGTAGACGTTCTCCATGTAGTCCGCTTCACGGGACCCGTTGGAGTACTGGACGAACGACTTCTGCCAGAACGCGTGCCACCAGTTGAGATAGGCGGTGTTGGTGCTCGTGTATCCGGTGGCCTTGACCGCCGCCAGGGCGCGCTTCGCCTCGGCGACCGAGTTGTGGCTCGGCGCGTTGAGCCGGCTGCTCGCGGTGAACCAGATGGTGTAGCTGGAGTCCGGTGTGATCGACAGCCGCACCTTGCGGCCGTCGACGACACGCGCGGTGTACGAGGCACCCTCCACGGTCGCGCCGAGGGTGTAGCCGAAGTTCTGCGGGTCCGACTGGCCGCGGCTGAGTCCGGCGCCGGTGGAGTCCGCGTACGTGGACACCGTCCGCCAGGTGTCGATGTTCGGCACGTCACCGCTGTTGCCGAGGTTGGCGACGTCCCACAGGCTCAGGTCCAGCGTGATCGCGGAGACCCCGGAGCGGGAGTCCTCCACATGGATGCCCATGACCTCGGAGTTGGGCTGTCCCATCACCGTGACGGTGCGGTTGTTGTCGTACTTGGTGGTGAGGGTGCCGTCGTAGAGGGACAGGCGCTGCTGGAAGGTGGAGTAGCCGCTGTCCATGGCCGGGGTGGTGGACAGGTTGATCAGCCCGGCGCCGAAGGCGGTCTGCTGGGAGGTGTCCACGCCGGACACCTGCATGTTGAGGCCGTTGTTCTGCCAGGCCATCGCGCCGGTACGGCCGTTGCCCACGGTCAGGCCGTGCTGGGGTTCGGTGGTCGGCCGGTTGTAGACGAGGTCGTGCTTGGACATGTACTTGGCGTAGTCCACGTTCAGAGCGCCGGTCGAGGAGTTGAAGGCGGCGTCGGTGGGCGAGGCCGCGGCCGGTGACACGCCCGAGAGGCCGCTCACCACACAGACGAGCACGAGGAGCGCGCCGAGGAGGCGTGCGGTCCGGGTTCTCCCGCCGGCGAACACGTTCGCTCTCCCGGCGGTAGCGCCGGTTCTCAAGAGTCTCGCGGTGGTCACTGTGCATCACTCCCACGGCCGTTGACGGTGGCGGGACGGCTGATGCCGGGCCCGGTGAAGGTGTAGCTGTCGAGGTCGAGAATGGCGCCGGAGCCGCCGGTGAAGACCACGAAGAGATCGCGCGGCTGCTCCACCGCGCCCGTGACGGGCACATTGATCTCCGAATACGTCTCCCAGCCACCGGTGTTGGGCACGGTCACCCGCGCGACCACCGGTCCGGTGACGGAGTCGTACCGGAAGGTCGCCACGTTCCCCGCCTTGTCGGAGGAGACGCGCGCCCTGAGTCCGGTGACGCCCTTGAGACTCACCGGGTGGTACTTCACCCATTCGTTGTTCTGCACGTCGCCCAGACGTTTGCCGCCCTCGGCTCCGGCGGCGTTGATGATCTGCGGCCCGGTCAGCTGCGCGTAGTGCTCCGCCTGCCACTTCTTGGGCCACAGGCTGAGCTCCTTCTCACCGGTCAGCGCCACGGTGCCGGCGGCGCCCTTGTCCGTGTAGCTGGCCCGCACCACGTAGAACTGGGTGGCGTCGAGTCCGGAGTGGATCGGTCCGGTGTTGAACGTCGTGCCGCATCCGGTGCCTTCGGCGACCTCGTGCGCGTGTTCCTGGTGGCCGAGGGCGATCCGTACGATCACCTTCGAGCAGTCGATCGGGCCGTCCTGCGGATCGGTCGCCGACGCCGTGACGGTGACGTTCTCGTTCCACTCGAAGACACCGCCCGCCGGTGGCTGCGAGATCGTCAGCGTGGGGCGGTTGTTGCCGACGACGACGGGGAGGGTCGTCGTGCCGGATCTCCCGGTGCCGTCGCTGACCGTGAGTCTGGCCTGGAAGTTGCCGTTCGACGGATAGGTGAAGGACGGGTTGGCGGCGGTGGAGTCGGTGCTGCCGTTGTCCGTGAAGTCCCACGCGTAGCTGAGCGGATTGCCGTCCGGGTCGCTGCTGCCCGCGCCGGAGAACGTGACGGCCAGCGGCGCGAGTCCGTTGTCCCTGTTCACGGACGCCTTGGCGAGGGGTGACCGGCCGCCCTGCACATAGTTGATCTTGTACAGCCCGGCGTCTTCGGCGCCCGAGAAGTAACCGCTGCCGTATTCGAGGAGATACAGCGAGCCGTCCGGGCCGAACTCCATGTCGATCGGGTGGACGAGCTTCATGCCGTCCAGGACCGGTTCGATGGCTGTCGGCGTACCGGTGCTCGCGTCACCGTTGTTGAACTGGACCTCCTTGATCCAGTTGCGGCAGTACTCGGAGATCAGCAGCTTGTTGTCGTAGTACTGGGGCCACTTGACGTCGGAGTTGAGATTCGCGTCGTAGTGGTAGACCTCGGTGTGGTTCGGGGAACCGCAGCCGCCCGGATTGTCGAGCTGCGGCCACTCCTTGCTGCCGCCGTGCTGCTCCCACACCAACGAGGTCTTGGTGGGCGGCAGTTGCTGGATACCCGTGTTGCGCGGGGAGTTGTTGACCGGACCGGTGCTGCCGCCGCAGGGGAACCAGCCGCGCGGCTGGTTGGCCGCGAAGTCCCAGTCGTTGTAGGCGACGTTGGGGCCGCCGCAGTAGGGCCAGCCGTAGTTGCCGGGGCCGGTGGCGCGGTTGAACTCGTCGTACGCCGCCGGGCCGCGCGCGGGGATGGTAGCACCCGCGTCGGGGCCGACCTCGCCCCAGTACAGGGTGTTGTTCGCCTTCTTGTCGACCCAGACGCGGTACGGGTTCCGTACGCCCATCACATAGACCTCGGGGCGGGTGCCCGCGGTGCCCTTGGCGAAGAGGTTGCCGTTCGGGACGGTGTAGGTGCCGTTGTCCTCCGGATGGATCCGGTTGATCTTGCCGCGCAGATCGTTCGCGTTGCCGGAGGTGCGCTGGGCGTCGAACTGAGCGTGCCGGGACGGGCGTTCGTCGATCGGGGCCATGCCCTGCGCGTCGCCGCCGGAGTTGGTGTTGTCGCCGACCGCGAAGTAGAGGTTGCCCGCGGTGTCCCAGGACATGGAGCCGGCCGAGTGGCAGCACATCTCACGCTCGGTCGGCCACTCGATGATCATGTCTTCGCTGGACGGGGCGATCGTGTTGGTGCTCTGGCTGAAGGTGAAGCGGGATATCCGGTTCACCAGCGGGGTGCTCTTGGGCGAGTAGAAGAGCATCACCCAGCCGGTGGTGGCGAACCTCGGGTGCAGGGTGATGCCGATCAGCCCGTCCTCGAAGCGGGCGTCCAGCGGGACGGTCAGCGCGACCGTCGTGGACTTGGTCGCCGGGTTGTAGAGGCGGACCTGGCCGCCGGCGGCGCTGGTGCCGCGGTTGATGTAGAGCACCTTGCCGTCGGGCAGTACGGCGAGTTCGATCGGCTCCCCCATGCCCAGCCCGCCGTCGAGTTTGACCTTCTCGAAGCCGCTGGTGGGCGGGGGCGCGGCGGCTTTCCGGTCGGCTTTCTGAGTGGTTTCCCGGGCCGTCTGCCGGTCGGCGGGTCTCTGGCCGGCGTCCGGGTCGGCCGCCACGGCGCTCGGCGCCAGCAGCAGTGCGGACAGGGTTAACAGTGCGGTCAGGTAGGCGACAGCGCGCGACAACACGGGACCTCCAGGGGCGATCGCGGGTGTGGGGGCGCCCCGACGGCCCGGCGCGCGACGGCTGTCGCGCACCAGGTCGTCCGGGCGGTCGATCGAGGGGTGACTCGTTGCTGGTTACTGAGTGGTGCCGAACACGTTCAGGTCCCAGAGGGAGTAGCCGTACTGCGTGGCGCGCGCGGTGCCCTGGACCCGTACGTACCGTCCGGTGCCGCTCACGGCGATCTCGTCGAGACCTCCGTTGCCCGCCGTGACCGTGCCGACGGTGCGCCAGGTGGCGTTGTCCGTCGATGTCTGGACCGTGTACGCCGAGGCGTGGGCGGTCTCCCAGTTGAGCCGGACCTGCTGGAGGGTGCGGACGCCGCCGAGGTCGACGGTGATCGACTGCGGGTCGGAGTACGCGCTGCCCCAGCGGGTCGTGGAGTCACCGTCCACGGCGTTGGCGCCCACGTGTGTGCTGCCGGGCTCGACGCTGGTGACCGTGACCGGCCTGCCGCGGGCCAGATCGGCGGTCTGCGCCCCGTCCTGCTTGATGCGGACGTTGCGGTAGTTGATGTCCAGACCGGCGCCGTCGTTCTGGAGACCGATGTGGCCGAGCGCGATGTCACGGGCGCTGGTGTAGTCGTTGATCTTCACGCCGTTGAGGAAGATCTCGACGTGGCGGCCGTGCACCGCGATCTCGTAACTGTTCCAGGTCCCGGGCGGGTTGAGCGCGGCGGCGCGTGCCGCCGTGTCGGGTGCCTTGAAGCTGTAGACGCTGCCGGTGGTACGGGTCGGGTCGCCGTCGGAGGCGTCGATCTGGATCTCGTGGCCGAGGTCGACCGGCTTCCACGGGTCGCCCTGCGGGTCGGGGAAGCCGATGAAGACACCGCCGTTGTCGTCGCCCGGCATCATCCAGTCGGCCTTGAGCGAGTAGTTGGCGAACGGTGTCACCGGATACCAGAGCAGGCCCATGCCGCCGACCGAGGAGAGCGTGCCGTCGGCGAGGCTGAAACTGCCGGCCCCCGCCTGACGCCACTTGTCGAGACTGGCCTGGCTGCCGTCGAACAGCGGCGTGTAACCGGTCTCGGGGCGGCAGTCGGCGGCCTTGGCGCGCGCCGCCGTCTGGATGCCGCCGAGCAGCATGGTGGTGAACGCCGGGTCGGCGTACGACTCCTCGGTGTGGCCGAGGCCGGTGTACCAGGAGCGTCCGCCCCGGTAGTCCTGGCACCAGGCGATCGGATGATCGCCCATGGTGCCGCCGGTGTACGACGTCTCGTCGAGGCTCGCGAGCACCTTGACGGCCGAGCGCGGATTGGCGCGGTAGTTGTACCACTCGTCGGTACGGGTCCAGCGCTGCGGCAGATGCGAGGTGGAGACGGACGCGCGGTCCTCGACCTTGACGGTGGCCTGCTGGGTGGCGGGGTGGGAGGCGAAGTACGCGCCGACGAGACCGCCGTACCAGGGCCAGTCGTACTCGGTGTCGGACGCGGCGTGCACGCCGACGTAGCCGCCGCCGGAGGCGACGTAGGACTCGAAGGCGGTCTGCTGCGCGGCGTTGAGGACGTCGCCGGTGGTGGAGAGCCAGATCACCGCCTGGTACTGGGCCAGGTTGGCGGCGGTGAACGCGCCGGCGTTCACCGTGGCGGTGACGGTGAACCCGTTGGCCGCGCCGAGCCGTTGGACGGCGGAGATGCCCGCCGGGATCGACGAGTGCCGGAATCCGGCGGTCTTGGAGAAGACCAGGACCTTGGTCAGCGGCGCGGCGGCGGCGCGGGGGGCCGCTTGGGCGGGCGCCGAAGCGGGCGCGGTCGCGGGCGTCGGCGCGGCCTCGGCCGGTGGAGCCTGTGGTACGGCGACGAGCGACATGGCCGCCAGGACGAGCGCGATCAGGGCGCGGGACACAAAGCGCACTATCCGGTCCTCTCTCGGGGCGCCCCGGGGGCGCTGGCTGAGCGAAGCGGTGACGGGTGATCTACAGCTGATCTAGGGCTGATCCGAGGCTGATCTTCGACGAGGCGGCGGCGTCGTCAGGCGTAGTGAACATCGGAGGTATAGGGGGGTCAAGGGTCGGCGCTGAACTATCCGAAGATTAGTTTTCCTCCATGACAAAATGTCCCCCTTGACCTCTCTCCTGGCGAAGACAGCGCCCAACAGGGCGACCGGGGAGGGAAATCGGCCACCAGGATTGATCGGATCTTCGCGCGAGGCTGAGGGTGCGTCCCGCTCAGCCGAGGTCGAGGACGGGGCGGACACCGAACTCGTCGCCCATGTCCTCGCCCTCGGGACCGTTGAGGAATTCGGCCATGCCGGGGTTACGGTTGGCGGTCGCCAGGGGCAGCCACGCGACGAAGGCGCCGTAACCACCGCAGACCGCCTCGCCGCCGTCCCCGCCGTAGACGGATCCCGGGTCGGACGTCATCTCCGACTCGTAGACGTCACGGGCTATTCGCAGCCCGAAGGCGTTCGGCCGGCGCCGATGGCCGGCCGGGTCGTCGTAATCCCCGTACGGCGCCCGGTCCAGCGGGCAGGCGGAGCCCCAGCGGAACAGCGTCTCCGCGCCCGCCCCGCAGGCGTGTTCCCACTCGTCCGGAGCGGGCAGCCGCAGTCCCTGGTCCGTGAGGAATTCCGTGACGGAATCGGCGTCCTCGGGAAGCTCCCGCGGCTCCACCGCCATCAGCACGGTCGGCACCGTGGCCGTACGCCTCGGTGTCAGACACCGCGCGAGATGGGCAACGAGGTCGTCGTCGAAGCCGAATCCACCGGCGAGGCTCTCCGTCCGGTAGGAGTCGAGCTGCTCCGGCAGGGGCCGCCAGCTCTCCAGGTCGAATCCGACCGTCACCTCGCCGCCGGGGACCAGGGCGAACCGCTGTCCCCCGCGCTCGATCACCGCGCGGTGCGGGACACCACCCGGCTGGGGCGCGCCGTCGAACTCCACCAGCCGGCCGTCCGCCGACCGCGCGGCTTCACGCGCGAGACGGTGCGCGGCGTCCCGGTCCAGGGCGCGCCAGCGGTCGAAAGTGAGGTCGGCGAGAGACATGATGGGAATTCTGGCACCTGCCACTGACAACCCCGCCTTCAGCGCGACGGAGAGGACACCCGCTCGTGACACAGGACGTCGACACGGCGACCGCGCACGCCTGGAGCGCTCTCGGGGGCGACCCCGAGTCGGCGGGGAGGGTGACGTACGTACCCGCTCCCGGTGTGCTGCCGTCACGGCTGCCCGTACGGCAGTTGGCGCGGGCGAGCGTGGGGGTCTGCTCCCTGGCCGCCGCCGAACTGGTCGCGCGGCGGTCCGGGCGGCAGGCACCGGCGGTCCGGGTGCACGAGGCGGCCGTCGGGGCGGCGTTCGTCAGCGAGCGGCATCTGCGGATCGACGGACGGGCGTGGTCCCCGTTCGCCCCGCTCTCCTCGTTCTGGCCCACGGCCGACGGCTGGGTGCGGACGCATGCCAACTACCCGCACCACCGGGCCCGGTTGCTGTCCTCGCTCGGCATCCCCGACGACGGCACGGACGACGACGGCACGGCGCGTGAGCGGCTCGCCGACGAGCTGCGGACGCGCCCCGCCCGGTGGGTCGAGGAGACGGTGTACGCGGCGGGCGGGCTGGCGGTGGCCGTGGCGGAGCCCGCGACTGACCGGTGGCCGCTGATCGACAGCCGGCGGGTGGCGGGCGGTAAGGGCCGCGCCGCCGCTCGTCGTCGTCCGCCGGGGGAAGGGGCGTTGCCCGCGCACGGGGTGCGGGTTCTCGATCTGACAAGGGTCATCGCGGGGCCCGTGGCCACCCGCACGCTGGGACTGCTGGGCGCCGACGTGCTGCGCGTCGACCCGCCTCGACTGCCCGAGGACCCGAAGGCCCACGCCGACACCGGCTTCGGCAAGCGCTCCACCCGGCTGGACCTGAACGCCCCGGCCGATCTGGCGGTCTTCGAGGAACTGCTCGGCTCCGCCGATGTCGTGGTCCTCGGCTACCGCGCCGACACGCTCGACCGGTACGGACTCGCTCCGGACACCCTGCTGGAGCGGTACCCCGGACTGATCGTGGCGGGACTCGACGCGTGGGGCTGGACGGGGCCGTGGCGGGAGCGGCGTGGGTTCGACTCGCTGGTGCAGGCCGCGAAGGGGATCTCCCTCATCGAGCGGGGAGCGGACGGGCGGCCCGGCGTACTGCCCGCACAGGCTCTGGACCACAGCACGGGCTATCTCCTCGCGGCGGCGATCCTGCGCGCGCTCACCGAGCGTGGCGACGACGGCGAGGGACGGCATCTGCGGCTCTCGCTCGCGGGGACCGCGTCGTGGCTGATGCACGACATCCGGCCGGAGCCCGCGAGTGACCGTGCGGAGGGTGGCCTCCCGGAGGCGAACGGCGCCGAGGTGTGGATGGCCGAGACACCCTCGCCGTACGGCCGGCTGCGGTACGTCAGGTCGCCGGTCAACTACGAGGGCGGGCCGGACGATTGGGCCGGCCCGCCGTCGATGTGGGGCACCGACCCGGCGCGGTGGCTCTGACCCGGTCCGCCCCGTGCGCCGGATGCGCCCGGTCCGCGACCGATTGTCGGTGGCCGGTTGTCAGTGGTCGATGTCACTATGAGTCACATGGAGAACCTGGGGCGGGAAGGCCGAGCGATGAGCCGTATCGAGGCGGACGTCATCCGGACGGAGCGGCTGGTGCTGGTGCCGCAGCGGGTGGAGCACGCACGGGAGATGGCCGTTGTGCTGTCCGACCCGGCGCTGCACACGTTCATAGGGGGCGCGCCCGCGACCGCCGACGAATTGCGCTCGCGCTACGCGCGCATGGCCGCCGGACCTGCCGATCCGGCCGAGTCCTGGTGCAACTGGGTCATCCGACTCCGGGAAGGCGAAGAGGGGCAGGGCCCGTTGACGGGAACGGTCCAGGCGACGATCAGTCCGTCCGGCCCGGCGGTCCCGCCGGAAAGCGGGCCCGAGCCGTAGCTCGTCGCGGAGATCGCCTGGGTGGTGGGGACCGCCTTCCAGGGGCGGGGCATCGCGAGCGAGGCGGCGCGGGGGCTGGTCGCCCGGCTCGCGCAGCGCTCGGTGCGCGACATCGCCGCCCATGTCCACCCCGACCACGCGGCGTCGGGGGCCGTCGCGCGCGCCGCCGGTCTGGAGCCCACCGACGAGTGGCACGACGGCGAGGTGCGGTGGGTCAGACGAGGAGCCAGGTGATCACCGACAGGGACAGCATCGAGCAGAGCGTGGACAGGATGACGGTGTCCCTCGCGAGGTCGGTGTTGAGCCGGTACTCGGAAGCGAAGATGAAGGCGTTCTGCGCCGTCGGCAGTCCCGCGCAGACCACGACGGCGAACAGGGTGTGTCCGCTCAGCCCGAACAGCCAGTGGCCGACGGCGTAGGCGAGCAGCGGCTGGGCCACGATCTTGAGGGCGACCAGCAGAGCCCGTTCGGCGCGTGCGGAGGAGTCCGACCGCACACGGGTGTTGAGGGACATGCCGAGCGCGAAGAGGGCGGCCGGGACGGCGGCGTCGCCGAGCAGTTCGAGCGGTGCGGTCGCCTCGGCGGGTAGAGGCCGGCCGAGCGCCGACACGGCCACTCCGGCGAGGGAGGCCGCGATGATCGGGTTGCGGAAGGGCAGTTGGAGCATCCGGGCGGCGCGCCCGCGCGTCTCGCGCCGTACGTCCAGGTCGAGAAGGACGAGCACCACCGGCGCGATGAAGAGCATCTGGAAAAGGGCCACGGTGATGACGAAGGAGGTGTCGCCCAGGACGTGTACGGCGACGGGGATACCGAGGTTGGCGGAGTTGACGTAACCGGCCGCCATCGCGCCGATGGCCTGTTCGGCCCGGCTGCGCCGGAACACCCAGCGGCTGATCAGCAGCCCGGCGGCGAAGACGACGATCAGGCTGATGGCGAAGACGAGGACGCCGACGTTCAGCAGGGCGGTCACGTCGGCCCCGGCCATCGCCAGGAAGAGCAGGGCCGGCATGGCGAAGGTGAAGGCGAAGCGCCCGAGGACGTGCTGGGCCTGGCCCCCGAGGATGTCGTGGCGCGCGGCCACCCAACCGAGGCCGGTGATCACCCAGATGGGCAGGAAGCCGAAGAGGACGGCGTTCATCGCGTCCGCGCACGGGTCGACGCTCGGGGCGGCTCCGTCGCTGACGACCGGCGCGTGCCTGCGCGTATGTGTATGTGCCCGGCTTCGGAAGAGGTCACCGGCCTCAGCATGCCGGACGCGTCGGCCGGCCTGGCAGCCGCCCCCGCCGGTCATCGGCGGGACCGAGCAGAACCCCGGTACGGAACAGGTGCCTCCACCAACTCCGTACCGGGGTTTCGCTATCTCACCGCCCCCCGCCCGTCGGCGCGGTCGGTTCCTTCAGCGCCCGTAGCGGATCAGGGCACGCACCATGCGGCAGGTCGTGTCCGACGGCGGATGGATGCCCGTCAGCGACGCCGTCGCACGTATCTTCCGGTTGGTCGCGCTCGCCGGGTGATACACCCCCGAGTCGAGCAGGGCGATGGCGAGGCGCATGGCCTTAAGGCGGCGGTTGTGGGTCTCGTACCACTCACGGGGCTGTCCCGCGGGCAGTGGCTTGCGCTGCACGGTCCTTGCTGCTGGCTGTGTGATGTCGAAGAGCTTCGTCGTGATTGTGGCAACGGCCATCGGCGACCTCCCGGCACGGTGGTGGAACCCTCACGAACACTTACAATTCTACCGCCCCCCACTGACAATCGCCCCTGGCCAGACGGTGTTTGAGGGAGATTCGGCGGCAGTCGCACGCGATGTCCGGAGGCATGGCGCGGGACCGGACGGCGAACTGTCTCCGGTGTCGCGGAAGTTGCTGCCGCGACGCTTGAGCGGAACCGGCTCCCCACCCGTACGTAACGGCACACGGAACCCAGCCGGCCGCCCTTCGCGGCCGGGAACAGGAGCCCCACGTGTCGCGCAAGAAATCCTTCAGCCGGAAGAAGAAGATCGCCCTGCTCGTCGGCGCGGTCGCGTTGGTGGGCGGTACGGCGGTGGCGATGACCGGCACCAGCCAGGCCTCGGTGGAGTGCGACGGGCTGAACACGGCCCTCTCCAACAACCAGCGCTTCATCGACGGCCAGCGGGCCGCTCCGGACGCCCTGTCCGACGCGCGGATCAAGAACCGGCAGGACGTGATCGAGGAGATCAGGCGGAAGCAGGCGGCGTCCGGCTGCGAGGTGGGCCCGAGCGACTCGGGCGCGGCACCCCCCGCCGAGGCACCCCCGGCCGAGGCGGCGCCGCCCGCCGACGGGGAAGACGTCGGCGAAGGCACCGGTGCAGGTACAGGTACGGGCACCGGCGCGGGCTCGGATCCGGGCCGGGCGGGCGAGGTCGTCTGCGCCGGATCGACCGTCACGCTGTCCGGCGAGGCGGGCGCCCCGGCGGCGTCCAGCAACGAGTTCCCCGTCGGCACCACGCTCAAGGTGACCAACCTCGACAACGACAAATCCACCACGGTCCAGGTCACCGCGCCGTCGGGCAGCTGCGCGCTGCTCAACGACGCGGCGTTCGAACAGGTCCGTGAGCCGGGCAAGTTCCTGATCCGCAACGCCCGGATCGAACGCGTGGGCTGAGATCGGCCCACGGAGAGCCGCCGGAAATCAGCCGGTCGTCCCACGACCGATCTGCTCCTCCGCCTCCGCGAGGATCTCCGTCAGGCGCAGGCCGAACCGCACGTCGCACGCGTGCGGTCGGCCCGTGCGCGCCGCCGTGAGCAGGGCGTCGATCGCCGTACCGAAGGTGTCCGCCGGGTCGCCCCAGCCCTCGGGGAGTACCGCCGTCCCGTGCTCGCCCCGCAGTTCGAGCCCCGCGCCGGCGCCCTTCTCCGGGGCGCTCAGGCTCAGCACCGCCGAGCTCGTCACGCCCGACGTGTGCGTGAGCACCAGATGCGTGAGGTCGGGCTCGGCCCGTACGGCCGTCACGCCCGTCACATCGCCCAGGATCGGCAGCAGCGCGGAGAGCGCGTGCGGGCCCACGTCCCACAGACCGCCCTTCTCGCGGCGCCAGGGCGAGTCGGCGTACGGGCTCTTGTCGCCCGACCCGTACAGCGCGCCGAGCCAGTGGGCGCGTGCCGTGAACCAGCCGCCCACCGCGGCCTGCTCCTCGACCCACTCCGCGGTCCCGGAGGCGAAACGGAGCGTGCAGAAGACGAGTGAGGCGACGCCCGCGCGTTCGGCGGCGTCCGCGACGGCGCGTGCGCCGGGCACGGTCGTCGCGACCGGCTTGTCCATGAGGAGGTGGCAGCCGGCCGCCGCCGCGCGTGCGGCGAGCGGGGCCTGGACGTCGGGCGGCAGGGCGAAGGCGACGGCGTCGCTCACGGCGAGCAGCGCGTCGAGCCCTTCCAGACCACCCGCACCACCCGTACCGCCGTCACCGCCACCGGCGTACGCCTTGGTGTCGTGGGCGGCGGCGAGCTCGGCGGCGGCTTCGGGGCGCCGCCCCCAGACGCCGCTGAACACGACGTCCGGATGCGCCGCGATGGCGGGGGCGTGCGTGCGCTCGGCCCAGGGGCCGGTGCCGAGGAGTGCGATGCGTAGCTGGCTCATACGGATCAGTGTGCCGTCCGCACCCACCCCGGCCCAGAGCGGCCCGGGAATTGGGTGGCGCCGTACCGGACCCCCGGTGCTACGTTTCGAGGGCCGGCCGCGGGCCTCCGGTGCGACTTCCGGGACTTGCCTCTGAAGCAATAATTTCGCTGATCGCGCCCCCATGCCCCGGCCGGCTTCGGCATGCGCGGAGCCGTGACGCGCGAACGTACGGGGAGACGGGGACATCATGACGGAGGAGACCTACTCCGACCTGATCGCGGCCGAGGACGTACTGCTCTTCGTCAACGCCGCCGTCACGTCCACCGGTCAGCGCGAGTTCCGCTCCGACGCCTACCGGCAGCGGCTCTCGCTCGACTTCCTCCACGAGTACGTACGGGTCAACTACCGCACCGTGTACGCCGCTTCGCTCGCGCTCGACATCAACGACCACAACGCGGCGCGCGTCGTCGAGCAGTTGCTGCGTACGGCGGGCGAGGCCGGGGAGAGCGGCCCGGACCAGAAGCGGACGGAGGGCCGGCTGATCGCCGCCCGGCTGGCGCTGCTGCCGCCGCAGCGCGTCTACCGTCTCTTCCGCGCGCTGCGCGCCGCGAAGGTCTCCAACCGCCGTACCCGCGCGATCCTGCGCGACTGGCTGGCGGCCCGGCCCGACCTGGGGCACGACGCGGTGAAGTACCGCGACGGGCTGAAGACCGCGGCGCGCCACTTCCATCTGCCGCTGAAGACGGCGACGGGCGCGGGCCCGGCCACCGGCGAACTGGGCGACTTCCTCTTCGCGCCGGGCGTACGACCGCGCTACGAACACGGGCTCCTCGACGCGCACCGCCGGGCGCACTACGAGCAGGGCGCGCTCTACGAGCTGCCGTTCAGCGTCGCCGAGGGCTTCGCGGCCAAACACGGCGTGCGGCGTTCGGCGTTCGTGGAGCGGATCGCGCCCCGGATGACCCGGCAGGAACGGCTGCGCACGCAGCGCGAGGCGGGCGCGGACGAGAAGGGCGCCGCCGTACGGACCGACCTCTCCGCCATGCCGCTGACCAGGCTCGCGCTCTACGCCCTGTCGCTGCCGGCCGACGAGCGAATACGCCGGCGCGCGGAGCTGACGGGCGCGCTGCGCAGGGCCGCGCGCCGGGCGGCGGGGGCGTACGCGGGGACATGGGGGCGCGTCGCCGCCGTACTGGACGACAGCTACTCCTCGTCCGGCTCGGGCGAGAAGCGCCGGCGTCCGCTCGGTGTCGCGCTCGGCGCGCACTTCCTGCTGGAGGCGCTGGCGGCGCCTGGATCGTACGGCGTGTGGTGGACCTCGGGCCGTACGGACCCGCTGCTCGTACGCCCCTGGGGCCCGACGCCGCTCGGCACGCGTGTGGTCGACGCGCTGGAGTACGCCCCCGACCGGCTGGTGATCGTCTCCGACGGCTGGGACAACGCGCCCCCGGGTCTGGCGGGCGAGGTCCTGCGGGTGTGGCGTACGCGCCTGGACCGGGAGCGGCGTACGACGGTCGTGCATCTGAATCCGGTGTACGACGCGGACGACTTCGATGTGCGCCGGCTGGCGGCGAGTGTGCCGACGGCGGGGATCCGGGACGCGGAGGACCTTCCGGCGCTGGCGGAGATCGCGCAGTTCGCCGAGGGCCGTACCGGACTGGCCGAGCTCCAGGCGTATCTGGACCGGCGGATCGAGAACTTTCTGCTCAGGTACGAGGGAGGCGGGGGACGGTGACCGGGCTGGACTTCACCGGGCTGACGACGTGCCCGGCGCAGGTGTGGGGCGGAGTGCGCCTCGTGCCGCTGGTGCGCGAGGAGCCGCTGCCGGGGCTGCGGTTGCACTGGGAGGTGTACGACCGGTTCGGCGAGGTCCTGGTGTCGCCGGGCATCGGTTACGTGTCGTACATCCCGCACGGGCTCGTCGCCGACTGGTCGGGTGAGCAATCGGCCTCTTACGGAACACAGTTGGACACCGCGCGGCCCACGGGCATGACGGTCGGCCGGCATCACCGCATGGTCAAGCGGCGCCCTTCCAAGAAGAAGGGGCAGCAGGGCGGCGCCGTCACGCGCTGCCGGTTCCTGCCGCTGCACCTGGCCATGGAGGGTTATCTGGCGCTGCATTTCGGCGGGCCGACGATCGCGTGGAAACAGTGGTCGGAGGAGTCGCTGAGGCAGGGTCTGTCGCCCCGTTCCGAGGCGGCCTACCTCGGGCACGACGTGCCGGGACTCGCCGACGCGCTGCGGGTCTTCGAGATCCATCCGGGCCAGTGCGGGGTGCTGGTGTACGTCGCGGACGCGCTCGCCGCCGCCTTCGTGGTGCCGCACCCCGACGACTACCGCGCCCTGCACCCGACACTGCTCCAGGACATGTACGGGGAGCTGATCCACCAGTACGGCCACTTCGGGGCGCCCGTACGGGACTTCGAGGCGCGGCTCGGCGACGGGAGGCACATCGGGACGCTCGCCGAACTGCGGGCCGCCGCGCGTGCGCAGGAGCGGGCCTGGCGCGAGTCGCACGAGATGGTCATGGCGCGTGAACTGCTCGGCACGTCGTACTCGTTCCAGCGGGTGTACCGCATGGCGTCGTTCGACATGCACCGCTTCCTGCCGCCGTTCCGCCTCGGCTCCGAGGGGCAGCACATCGGTGAGCTGATCACCGACCACAAGGGGCGCACGGCGTACTTGAAGACGTTCCGGCTGGCCCCGGCGCAGATCAGACGGGGTCATCTGCTGAACAGCCTGGCGGGCAACGACTGGCATCTGCGGCGGACGGCGGACCAACTGGGCACGACGCCCGAGGAGATCGTGCGCCGGATCCGCGCGGCGGGATTCGGCACGCTGTTGAAGTGACCGTGCCGCCGACCTCCGGCCCCCGCCGCCGGGAGCCGGAGGCCGGAGGGCAGTTGTCAGTGGCCTGTGCCACAGTGATTCCCATGCTGGCCATCAGGGTGAAGACGGAGAACTGGCAGGAATACGAGCGGATTTCGGCGGACCGGCTCGGGGAGCTGGTCGCGCGGATCGGGGGTGTCGACGATCAGTTCCTGACCGTGGACCGGATCCCCGACCGGCCGTACGTGTTCATCCAGGTGGCGCGGGACAGCGCCGAGAGTTACACGCTGGAGCACCGGGACGGCTCCGCCGACGCGATGTTCGGCACGGAGCTGCCGGACGCGGAGTCGGTGGCCCGGATCATGGTCGCGTGGGCCCGGCAGGAGCCCGGCTGGGACGCGGGCGTGGTCTGGAATCCGGTGGAGCTGCCGAGCCGCGAGCCGGTGCCGGAGCTCGACGACACGACGCGGCTGGAGGTGGAGGACTACGTGCGCGGGCTGATAAAGCGCGGGTACGACGGACGGGATCAGCTCACCGAGGACGCCGAGGAGTGGCTGGTCGACGGGGACGAGCGGCCCGTCTCCGCCGCGCAGGCGCAGCGGATCGTGGACCGGCTGTGGCTGGAGCGGGTCGATGAGCAGGCGGCCTGGGTGGGCGAGACGGACCCCGAGCGGATCACGGCGGTCTTCGAGGGGCTGGACGCGCGGGGCATCGTGGCCCGCGAGAACTTCACCTGCTGTCGCGGCTGCGGCCTGGCGGAGATCGGCGCCGAGCGTGAGGACGGCGACACCGGGACGGTGCGCGGCTTCGTCTTCTTCCATACGCAGTGCACCGAGGCGGTGGCTCTCGGGGGCGGGCTGTCGCTCTACTACGGCGGGTTCGACGGCTCGGAGGAGACGACGGCGGCGGTGGGCAGGGAGGTCACGGCGGCCCTGTCGGGCGCGGGTCTGTCGGTGAAATGGGACGGTTCGCCGGGATCCGCGATCGACGTGCAGGACCTTGACTGGCGCAAGCGGCTCGGCTGACGGACCTCTTCCGGCCGCCGGACCCGGACGAGACCGACGCGGGCGCGCTCCGTGAACGGGCTGTTAACCCCATGAACGGCCCATGAAATGGCCAATGGATCTCTCCTCGCGTACCGACCAGTGAGAGAGCACTCCTGCTGCGCCCGCGTTTCTGCTTCAATGAGGTCATGGCCAGCCTTCAGCACGACGCGTCGGGTCGCATCGACCTTGAGCCGTTCTGGCCGTCCCGGCAGCATCACGACTTCGACCGGGTGTGTTGCCGCGCGAGGAACGCGCCGGCCCTCTAAAGCCTCTTCCCAGGCCTTCGGCCGTCGCGAATGACGTACGTCCCGTCCTGTCGACTCGACGACATCCTTCGCGCGAAAGAGCTGACCCCTCATGGCGAACTCCCGCCCCTTCTCCACCGTCACCGCCGCCGTCACCGCGGCCTCCCCCGCCACCTCCGGCCGTCACCGACTGCGGGCCGTCGACCGTGACGAGGTCGTACCGCCCGGTACGGCCGGTACGGCCGACCGGCTCGCGGACTTCCTGCCGCCCGGCTCCACCTGGCTGCCGGCCCCGGCGCACACCCTGCCGACGCTGCCGGGCCGGCCTCCGATGATCGGCTATCTGGTGCTCGTACCGGCCGATCAGCACCCGGTGGCCACCCCCTCGCACACACCGGGGCCCGTCCCGGCTCCCGGCGCCGGCGAGGGGCCGGTGCGGATCGACCCCGACGAGCGGACCGTCGAGGTGGACGGCCGCCCGCTGGATCTGACGTACCTCGAATTCGAGCTGCTCGCCCATCTCGTGGCGCACCCCCACCGGGTGCACTCCCGCGACCAGTTGGTGACCACCGTCTGGGGTTACGGACACGTGGGCGACGGCCGGACCGTGGATGTGCATGTGGCGAGGCTGCGCCGGAAGCTGGGCGTCGAGCACCGCCACACGATCCGTACGATCCGCCGGGTCGGCTACAAGTACGCGCCCTAGGCCGTGTCTTCAAAGTCCCGCCTGGCCGGCGACGCCTGGCACGGCACCTCGCCGCGTTGTCGGACTCGGCCTGCGGGCGGACGGCGCTACTTCGAAGACACGACCTAGACCCCGGGGGCCTCGGCCCTTGGCTCCGTATGTGTGAGGCCCCCGCCGGTTCGCCCGGCGGGGGCCTCACGCGTGTGCGGTACGGACTAGCCGCCGGCGGCCGCGCCCGCCCGCGCTGCCCGTGCCCGAGCCACCGCGCCGAGCACGACGTCCAGGACCAGGAACGCCACCAGCGTGATGCCGAGCAGCGGTACGAACCAGCCGACCAGTGCCGCCGCGGCGATCAGCGGCAGCAGCACGGACAGCGGGACCTTCCGCCACGCCCCGCGTGCCATCGGCTTGCCCACGCCCGCCCTCCGGTCCTGGGTGGGCCTGCGCTGCCACCACATGCGGTAGCCCCAGACGATGATCAGGATCAGCGAGAGGGCGAGGGCGGCGAGCAGCAGTTGGTTCACGACGCCGAACGTGAGGCCCATGTGGGCGTCGATGCCGATCCGGGTGAGCTTGGCGAGCAACGGGTAGTCGGCGAAGCGCAGTTCGTCGAGGATGAGGCCGGTGCCGGGGTCGACCGAGACGGAGTCCAGCCGGAGCGGGAACTGGCTGTCGCGCTGCGCGACGACGTACGCCGTGCCGTCGGCGGGCGGTTTCACGGTCACGGGGCCGTCGAGTCCGGCCTGGCGCGCGGCGGTCAGGGCGTTGTCGAAGCCGATGTCCATGCCCTCGTGGTCACCGCCGGCCCCGCTGTCGCCGCCATGCCCCTCGTGGCCTCCGGCACCCGCCCCCGCGCCCTCGCCGCTCTTGAGTTCGGCGGAGACGACGGGGGTGGCGCCGCCGAGCTGGTCCTGAACGGCGCCAATGTTCTCGCCCGCGTACGTCGACCAGGTCAGGCCCGTCGCGGAGAGCGCCAGGAATCCCGCCGCGGCCCACATTCCGAGCGAGCCGTGCCGGCTGAGTGTTCTGCGGCGCCCGGTGGCGCCGCGCTCGGGCCGCAGCAGCGCGCGCTTCGAGGTCCTCCGGCGACCGATCCAGAGCAGCAGCCCGCCGAGCGCGACGACCCACAGCCAGCTCGCGGCCAGCTCGCTGTAGATGCGGCCGGGTTCGCCGAGGTGCAGATGGCGGTGGAGTTCGGAGAGCCACGTACGCAGCGGGAGGGCCCCGGAACTGCCGTAGCTGTCCAGCTCGCCGCGAATCTGGGCGGTGTGGGGGTCGACGAACACCGCCAGCGACTTGCTCTCCTCGCTGTCGGGCATCGTCATCAGGATCCGGGTGGACTCCTCGTCCTCCGAGGAGGGCCAGACGGCGGTGACCTTGCCGTCGGGGTGCTCGGCGCGTGCCGCCTCCACCTGCTGGGAGAGCATGGCCGTACGGTCGCTGTCCGGGGAGCGCAGCTCCTGGCGGTAGACGACCTTCTCCGCCTGGTAGGAGAGCGAGTAGAGCAGCCCGCTGGTGGCGGCGATCAGCAGGAGCGGGGCGACGAGCAGGCCGGCGTAGAAGTGCAGCCGCAGGACGAGCGGGCGCACGGCGCCCCAGGTGGTCGTGGGAGCGGCGGGCTTCCCACCGCCGTTCGCCTTCTTCGCGCTCGTCTTCTTGTCGTCCGCTTTCTTGTCGTCCGCTTTCTTGTCGTCCGCTTTCTTGTCGTTCGGCTTCTCGGTGGCGGCGCGTGGGGAGTCGGCGCCCTGTACGGGGTCGTCAATGGCCATGGCTGTCCTAGGAGTTGGCGTGGCACGGGGAAATCGGCCCCCGGGCCCCGCCCAGGTCAGACCATGGCGGTGGCGGCCCCGGAGGCCGTCGTTCGGATCGGGAGCGCCCGGAGTGCGGGCGGTCCGCGCCGGGACATCGCGTGTGCCAGGACGGCGCCGCGCGGCCGGTGCGGCGCACGGGCGCGGTGCCGGGGCCGTGCGGGCGGCGGTACGGGGAGCGGCCGGGGCACGGCGAGCAGCAGCCGCAGTGGGGTGAAGGCGAAGGCGGCGACGGTCCGGGCGAGCCGGAAGAACGCGGCCTCGCCGCGGGCCAGCCAGAGTGCGCAGCCCGCGCCCGCGAGGAGGTGGGCGGCGAGCATGCCCGGCGAGGTGTCGCCCGCGGCGGCCAGGACGGCGGCCACGCTCACCCCGCCCGTGCTCTCCCCCATGTCCGCACCGGCGCCCATGCCCGCCGTCGGATGACCGTGGCCCCGCGACGGCATCGCGCCGTGCGTCCCCACGGCGGAGAACGTCATATGCAGCGCGCCCTGCGCGGTGAGCACGGCGGGTGCGATGAATCCGATGCCCCGGCGCCGCCCGCCCGCGAGCCACGACAGACCGGCGAGCACGGCGAACGCCGCCGTGAGCACACCGAGCGGAATCTCATGGTCCGACCCGGCAGATACGGACGAATGCCCCACCGCGGCCAGTGTCACGCACACCGCCGCGAGGATCGCGGCCCGCAGGGCGCGCATCGGCGACCGGGCATCTGTCATGGTGCGCTCATGCTGCCATCCCCGTGACGCGTGCGGCAGATGGTGCTTACGCCGTTGACCTGCTATGCCCGCAGCAGAAGGGATCCGGTAATCGGACAGCCCCGTGGCAGGGTTCCCCCATGAGACTTCTGATACTGGGTGGTACCGAGTTCGTGGGCCGTGCCGTGGTCGAGGCCGCGCTCGCGCACGACTGGCAGGTGACGGTCTTCCACCGCGGGCACCACGAGCCACCGGCGGGCGTCGATGTCCTGCACGGTGACCGCACGGCCCCGGACGGCCTCGCGGCCCTCACCGCCACGACGGGGGGCGCGGCTCCCGAGTGGGACGTGGTCGTCGACACCTGGTCGGGCGCCCCGTCGGCCGTGCTCGACGCGGCCCGGCTGCTGGCCGGCCGGGCGGGGCACTACGCGTATGTGTCGAGCCGTTCGGTGTACGCGTACCCGACCCCCGCCGGGCTCCCGGAGGACGGCCCGCTGGTGGAGGGCGCCGCCGCCGACGCCGGGCAGCGTGACTACGCGCGTGACAAGCTCGGCGGCGAGCTGGCCGCCGAGGCAGCGTTCGGCGACCGCGCGCTTCTGGTGCGCGCGGGCCTGATCCTCGGTCCCTGGGAGAACGTGGGGCGGTTGCCGTGGTGGCTGGGGCGGATCGCGCGCGGCGGGCCGGTGCTCGCGCCCGGACCGCGTGACAACCCGTTGCAGTACATCGACGTACGCGACCTCGCCGAGTGGACCCTCGACGCGGCGGCGCGCGGCCTCGGGGGCGCGTACAACCTGGTGAGTCCGCCCGGTCACACCACGATGGGCGGGCTGCTGGAGGCGTGCGCCGAGGCCACCGGCTCGGACGCCGAGCTGCGCTGGACGGATCCGGACGCGATCCTCGCCGCCGGGGTCGAGCCGTGGACGGACCTGCCGGTCTGGCTGCCGCGCGGTGAACTGCACGACATGATGCACCGCGGCGACGTCTCCAAGGCGCTGGCGGCGGGGCTGCGGTGCCGGCCGGCGCGGGAGACCGTCCTCGACACCTGGGCCTGGCTCCGGTCGATCGGCGGCACGGCCCCGCAGCGCCCGGACCGCCCGGCGCTCGGGCTGGCGCCGGAGGTGGAGGCGGCGTTGCTGGGTCTGTGAGTGCTCCTGCGGTGCGCGGAGACGGTGGCGGCGGGGAGGGCCGGGGGCGGGGATGCCGGGGGCGCCCGAGTGGTGCTAGCTACACCACCGATTGGGGGCGGAGCCAGCTCCCGTGGGCCGGGCCCCGCCCGGCAGACTGATGCTCGTGCCCGCTGGTCGGGCCGAGGGCCGGGGGCCGATGGGGCACGGGCGACGAGGAGAGGAACGACGATGAACAGGACGAAGAGGGTAGCCGCGGAGGCGGCGACGACCGCGGGCCGGGGGCTGGTGCTCGGGGTCACCGCCGTCGTGGGCTCGGTCACGCTGTTCGTCCTCTCGGTGCTCTCGATCGCCTTCATCATTCTGGGCATCGGCGTCTTCACCACCCCGCACGTCCTGCGGGCCGTGCGGGCGCACGCCAACCGGCGCCGGCTGCTGGCGGCGACCTGGTCCGACGTCAGGATCCCGGTTCCGTACCGCCCGATGCCCGCCGATCTGCGCTCCGGTGTCACCGGCCAGGTGGAGCGGACGACGCTGATGCTGAAGGACCCGGCGACCTGGCGGGACCTGGCGTGGCTGATGGTCGACATGACGGCGGGCGCGATCGTCGCCTTCGTCTCCCTGGGGCTGTTCGCCTACCCGGTGGAGGGTCTCGTGCTGGCGGCGGGGCTCTGGCGGGTCTTCGAGGAGGGCGGCTCGTACTGGTACGGGTTCGTCCCCGTCCACAGCCAGTTCACGGGTGTGCTGGCCGCCCTGCTGGGCGCGGCGATCGCGGCGGTGGGCGTGCGGTACGCCAAGGACGTGCAGCGCGGTCACTTCCTGCTGGCCAAGTCCCTGCTCGCGCCGAACCAGGACCAGGAGCTGGCGCAGCGCGTCGCCCATCTCACCGAGACCCGGCACGACGCCGTGGACACCTCCGCCGCCGAACTGCGCCGGATCGAGCGCGATCTGCACGACGGTGCGCAGGCCCGCCTGGTCGCCATGGGCATGGACCTGGGCACGATCGAGGCGCTCATCGAGAAGAACCCGGCCAAGGCCAAGGAGTTGATCGCCAACGCCCGCAAGTCCTCCGCCGAGGCGCTGACCGAACTGCGCGACCTGGTCAGGGGCATCCACCCGCCGGTACTCGCCGAGCGCGGTCTGGGCGACGCGGTGAAGGCGCTGGCCCTGCGGCTGCCGGTGGAGACCGACGTACAGGTGGATCTGCCGGGCCGCGCCGAGGCGCCGGTGGAGTCGGCCGCGTACTTCGCGGTGAGCGAGATCCTCACCAACGCGATCAAGCACTCGAACGCGGACCGCGTCTGGATCGACATGACCTACGCGGAGTCGATGCTGCGGGTCAGCGTCGGCGACAACGGCGTCGGCGGCGCGAAGATCGGTTCCGGTACCGGGCTGAGCGGACTGGAGCGCCGACTCGGTACATTCGACGGCATCCTGGCCGTCAGCAGCCCCGCGGGCGGCCCCACCATGGTCACCGTGGAGATCCCTTGCGAGTTGTCCTAGCCGAAGATCTCTTCCTGCTCCGTGACGGCCTGGTCCGGATGCTGGAGGCGTACGACTTCGAGGTCCTGGCCGCCGTGGAGACCGGACCGGAACTGACGAAGGCGTTCGCGGAACTGGAGCCGGACGTCGCCGTCGTCGACGTCCGGCTCCCGCCGTCGCACACCGACGAGGGACTCCAGTGCGCCCTCGCCGCGCGCAGGGAGCGTCCCGGACTGCCCGTCCTCGTCCTGTCGCAGCACGTGGAGCAGTTGTACGCGCGCGAGTTGCTGGCCGACGGCAACGGCGGCATCGGCTATCTGCTCAAGGACCGGGTCTTCGACGCGGACCAGTTCATCGACGCGGTGCGCCGGGTCGCCGGCGGCGGTACGGCGATGGACCCCCAGGTCATCCAGCAACTGCTCTCCCGCCGCGCCCAGGACAAGCCGATCGGCCAGCTGACGCCGCGTGAGCGCGAGGTGATGGAGCTGATGGCACAGGGGCGGTCGAACGCGGCGATCGCCGCCCAACTCGTCGTCACGGAGCGGGCGGTGTCGAAGCACACGTCGAACATCTTCGGGAAGCTGGGGCTGCCGGTGTCGGACGACGACAACCGGCGCGTGCTCGCGGTGATCGCCTATCTGGACCGGGGACAGCAGTAGTGACGGCCGGGGCGCTTCGGCGCCCGTGTTGTCCAAGGGACCGCCGGGCGGGGTGTGTTGGGGGCATCCGCCCGGTTTGTTGATGGAGATTTCTATGAATTCCCCCGGCGGCTGAACAGGCCGCGAATGACGTCCGTATGGAACGGAGCGCTTCCTCCCCCCGCCGGAGATCCCCCTGAACCGGCACCGAAGCTTGAGGAGTTCCATGGGACGCACGTCAAGAAAACGCTCGACAGTGGCGAACCGGGCCATCGCGGCCGCGGCAGCCTTGATTCTGGGCGGGGGTGGGCTGGTAGCGGTAAATGTCTACGCATCCGCTGGAGAAGGCGGCTCCGGCCAGGATCAGCGCATCCAGAATGCCGGACGCCAGATGTCCACCATCGACTGTCCCGAGGTCGTCAATGAGCTCACCAAGGTGCCGAGGCGCGCCCGTGCTCAGGTCGACCGGGAACTGGCCAGGATGGATTCGCAGATCACTGCCGCCTACAAACGGTTCGCCGACAACAAGACAAAACTGGAGAGAGATCCGAAACTCACCGAGCGGAAGATCCTCAAACCGCTGAAGCAGAAGAGGCTCGCCAGCCTCAAGCGCATCCGTTCCGCGCTCAAGCGCGCGGGGCACTGGCAGAAGAGCCTGGACTCGCTGGCCCCCTGCACCATGCGCCCCGACGACAGCACCAACGAGGGCGACCCGGGCGGCGGCCAGAACGGCGGCCAGGGTCAGAACGGCGGCCAGGACGGCGGACAGAACGCCGGTCAGGACGGTGGCCAGGGCCAGAACGCGGGCCAGGACGGCGGGCAGGGCGGCGACAACGGCGGTAACGGCGGTCAGCCCCCCGGCAACGGCCCCGAGGCCTCCGACTTCGTCGACATCGAGTCCATCGAGCCCAACATCCAGCAGCCGCAGGAGCAGGAGCAGGCTTCGACCGGCACCTTCACCACCGAATGCGGGCGGAACGAGAACGGCCTCTTCAACTCGGACAACGTCATCGCCGCGCCCGGTGTGAGCAACGGCGCCCACCACAAGCACGACTACGTGGGCAACCAGGCCAACAACGCATTCGCGAGCGACGACGACCTCGCCAACGGTGAGACGACCTGCAACGAGCAGGGTGACAAGTCCACCTACTACTGGCCGGTGATCCGCCTCCAGAACGGTCAGAACGAGGCCGACGCGAACGAGGACGGCGGCGGCAAGGACGGCAACGTCGGAGAGATCCAGACACCGTCCGAGGTCACGCTGCAATTCGCCGGCAACGCCACTTCCAAGGTCACGGCCATGCCGCGCTTCCTGCGCATCATCACCGGTGACGCGAAGGCGTTCGTCAACGGCGACGCCAACGCGAATGCCTCGTGGAGCTGCACCGGATTCGAGGACCGCCAGCTGAAGGACAAATACCCGATCTGCCCCGCGGGCAGCCAGGTGGTGCGTTCCTTCGCCTTCCAGAGCTGCTGGGACGGTCAGAACACCGACAGCGCGAATCACCGCACCCATGTGGCGTTCGCCGACGAGAACGGTCAGTGCCAGGAGGGATTCCAGGCCATTCCGCAGCTGAAGCAGCGGATCGTGTACGACATCCCGCCGGGCCCCGGATTCGCGGTGGACTCGTTCCCCGAGCAGTTGCACAAGCCCATCACCGACCACGGTGACTTCATCAATGTCTTCGACGACAACGTGATGACCAAGATGGTGGACTGCATCAACACCGGCAAGGAATGCAACTAGCCGTATGACGTGATCCGCAGGCGCCGGACGAGCTTCCCGCTCGTCCGGCGCCCGCGCGTGTCAGCCCTTCTTGTGGTGACCCGAGTGCCCGTCCCCGCCCTCGCTCTCACCGCTGCCGCCGTCGCCGCCACTGGCGCCGCTGCCGCCGTCGCTGTCGCTGCCGTCGCTGCCACCGCTCCCCGAGTGGTGCTCGGGGGCCGTCTCGATCGTCCCGCCCAGCCGGCCGCGCAGCGTCTCGACCACCTTCGCGTCGCCGCTGGCCACCCACCTCCTGCCGACGAGATACGAACCGCCGTAGTCGTTGGCCTCGTTGATCCACTCGCGCAGACCGCGGTCCGTCGCGAAGGTGGTGAGGATGTATCTGCCGTCACCGGTCTTGCAGTTCGCCTGACGCAACTCTTCCGCGTCGGTCTGCACGTTCGGATCGCATGTGGCCTGCTCGGCCAGCTGTTCGAGGCTCCCGGTCGCCGTCTTCGGCGTCTTCGGGGCCTCGTCGTCGTTCGCGCCGCAGCCGCTCAACAGGGCCAGGGCCAGCACCACCAGTGCCAGTCGGGGTCGTTCGGTACGCATTCGGCCATCGTGCCCTCTCGACAAGCCCCCGCGCGGGTGAACGGGGCATCACATCGTTGCCCACCCCCCTCCCCGTCATTAACGTGCGCTCCGCATGCACCTGTTGTCACACCCGTCACAGAGGACCGCTGATGACCGAGCTGCCGAGTTCCACCCCTCCCGCCCCGGCGCCCGTGCCCGCCGCCCCATCCAGACGCGTCCTGCTGGCGGGCGCCGGGGCGATCGGCGTCGGTACGGCGCTGACCTCGCACTCCGTCGCCGCGGCCCGCCCCGCCGCGCCGCCGTCCGCCCCGGCGCCCGTTCCCGCGCCATCCCCCGCGTCCGACGACAGTGCCGCGACCGCCGCCGCGCGGGCCGCCGTGGAGCGACTGCTGCCCCGCCACGCCGACCAGTTCCGGTTCCGGGTGACGCGCGGCCCCGAGCGGTTCCGGGTCGCCGGGTCCGCCGGCCGGATCGAGGTGTCGGGCACCGACGCCGGCGTCCTGCTCACCGGGGTGCACTGGTATCTGAAGTACGCGTGCGGCGCCCACATCAGCTGGTCGGGCAGCCAACTCGACCTGCCCGTCACGCTGCCCGCGCCCCGCCGCCCGCTGGAGCGCTCGGCGACCGTAAGGCACCGGTTCGCCTTCAACGACACGCACGACGGCTACACCGCCCCGTACGCCGACTGGCCGCGCTGGGAGCGGATGCTCGACGTCCTCGCCCTGCACGGCTGCAACGAGGTGCTGGTCACCACCGGTCAGGAGGCCGTCTACCACCGGCTGCTGACCGGCTTCGGCTACTCCGACACCGAGGCCCGCACCTGGCTGCCCGCGCCCTCGCACCAGCCGTGGTGGCTGCTTCAGAACATGAGCGCGTACGGCGGCCCGCTCTCCCCCGAGCTGATCGACGCACGCGCCGTGCTCGGCCGGCGGATCACCGACCGGATGCGTGAACTGGGCATGTCCCCGGTACTGCCCGGCTACTTCGGCACCGTCCCGGACGGCTTCGCCGCCCGTAACCCCGGCGCGAGGACCGTGCCGCAGGGCAGTTGGAACGGGCTGCCGCGCCCCGACTGGCTCGACCCGCGCACCCCCGTCTTCGCCGAGGTCGCCGCCGCCTTCTACCGGCACCAGGCCGATCTCTTCGGCGAGGTGAACCACTTCAAGATGGACCTGCTGCACGAGGGCGGCAGCGCGGGGGACGTCCCCGTGCCCGACGCCGCCCGCGCGGTCGAGACCTCGCTCCACACGGCCCGCCCCGGCGCGACATGGGTGATCCTCGGCTGGCAGACCAACCCCGTGCCGGCCCTGCTCGACGCCATCGACACCGACCGCGTGCTGATCGTCGACGGCCTCTCCGACCTGGACTCGGTCACGGACCGCGAAAGGGACTGGGGCGGCGCGCCGTACGCCTTCGGCACCATCCCCAACTTCGGCGGCCGTACGACGCTGGGCGCCAACTCCGACCGCTGGACGGAGCGGTTCACCGCCTGGCGCGACAAGCCGGACAGCGCGCTGGTCGGCACGGCGTACATGCCGGAGGCCGCCGAGCGCGACCCGGCCGCCTTCGAGCTGTTCAGCGAGCTGGCGTGGCGTCAGGATGCGGTGGACCGGGAGAGCTGGTTCCGGTCGTACGCGGATCTGCGCTACGGCGGCGAGGACAGCGCCGCGCGGGACGCCTTCGGGGTGCTGGCGGCGACCGCGTACAAGCTGACGACGGCCGACGGCCGCCCCGTCGACTCGCTGTTCTCCCGCCGCCCCTCCCTCACCTCGTCCGTCGGGACCGCCTTCGACACCGGCGAGTTCGACAAGGCCTTCGGCTCGCTGCTCGACGTGGCGGCCGGGCTGCGCGGCTCGGACGCGTACCGCCACGACGTCACGGAGCTGGCCAGGCAGGCGCTCGCCAACCGTTCCCGGCTGCTGCTGCCGCAGTTGCGCGGCGCCTACCAAGGAGGCGACGCCGCCACGTTCCGCGCGCTGGCCGCGCTGTGGCTGAGACTGATGCGGCTGAGCGACACGATGGCGGGCTGCCACCGTTCCTTCCTGCTCGGTCCGTGGCTGGAGGACGCGAAACGGCTCGCGACGAGTCCGGCGGAGGCCGCGACACTGGAGTGGTCGGCGCGCACGCTGATCACCACCTGGGCCGACAGATCGGCCGCCGGGCATCTGAGCAACTACGCCAACCGCGACTGGCAGGGCCTGCTCGCCGATGTCCATCTGCCGCAGTGGCAGGACTATCTGGACGAGCTGGCCGACGCGCTGGCCGCCGGGCGCGAACCGAAGACGTTCGACTGGTACGTGGACGAGGACGCGTGGACGCGGGCGCGCGGCGGCTATCCGGTGCGGGCGACCGGGGACGCCTACCGGACGGCCCTGCGCGTACGGGACACCCTGGCCACCGCCCCGTACCAGGGCGCCGTCACCGTCACCGCCGACCCGCTCGCCTTCACACCGGGCGGCGAGGGCACGGTCAGGGCCGACTTCCGATACCTCAACGGACTGCGCGGCACCGGCCCCGTCGACTTCGCCCTGACCGGCATCGACGCCCGGCCGGACGGCCCCACGCGGCTGCCCGCCGTCGCCCCGGCCGGCACCGGGTCCGTCTCCTGGTCCGTGACCGCGCCCGACGAGCCCCTGACGGCGCCGCTGCGCCCGCTGTCGTACTCGCTGGCGCTGGAGTACGGACCGCGCGGCGAGGAGCGCGTGCGGACCGTCCAGCGGGGCGCCGTGTACGTGGCGGGGCCACTGACATCGGGCTGGCGCACGTACAGCAACAACGGGGCGGTGTTCGGGCAGTTCGGCGAGCGCTTCGCGGTCAACGGCGCGGGACAGGACCTGTGGCGGGCGACCACGCAGTTCGGGACGGCCTTCAAAGAAGGCGCGTTCAGGGACGGCGTGAGCGTGACGGTGCGGGTGGACGCGCAGGAGAACACGGGGGCATGGGCCCGCGCGGGGATCATCGTCCGCGACCGCCTGGGGACGCCCGGCTCACCGGGCATCATCAACCTCGCCGTGACGCCGTCCAACGGGGTGGTGCTCTCGTACGACACGACCGGCGACGGCACCCTCGACACCTACCGGCGCGTCACGGGCGTCACGGCTCCGGTGCTGCTGCGGCTGGCCCGCGCGGGAAGCGGGTTCACCGGCTCGTGCTCGAAGGACGACGGTTCGACGTGGCAGACGGTGGCCACGGTGCCGGTCCCCGGCGCGGCTGGCGTACAGGACGTGGGTCTGTTCATGAGCGCGACGAACGGGAGCAGCGGGCTGCGCGGCACGGTCGAGTTCAGCGGGTGGTCGGTGACGGGGTAGGCCCGGTCCCTCCAGCACACGCCGACCGGGCCGCGTGGGCGGTCCGGTCGGCGGCGTCGACAAACGCCCCTGGGCGTACGGCGGTTGGGTGACCATCCGACGAATGGATCGTTCTGCTGGACGTGCCCCCACCCGACACCGCCACGGCCGCCCCCGCCGCCCCGGTTCCTCCCGCCGCCGCCCCCATCGACGTCGAGCAGGCCGAGGCCGCCCTCGTCGAGCACTATCAGCGGCTGGCGCGGCTCGCCTATCTCGTGCTGCCTCCGTCCCTCGGGCGCAACCGCCGCGTGCTGACCGCGCACGCCCTCGTCCAGCGCTCCCTGCCGCGCGGCCGCACGGCGGCGACCACCGAGAGCGGATACGACTACGTACGAGGCCGGGTGCTGCGGCAGGCGCTCGACGCAGGGCGCACGCTGCGCCGCGCGGCGTGGCCCCGGCGCGCCCAACTGCCGCCGCTGCTGCCGCACGTGTGGGGCCTGCGGCTGTTCCCGCGCTCGGGCGGGGCCGACGAGCTCGCCCTCGACCGGCGTCTGTCGACTCTCTCCGGCGGCGCCAGGGCCGCCTTCGTACTGAGGGGGCTGGAAGGGCTGCCCGACACGGACGTGCGCCGACTGCTCGCCGCCGCCGGTGTCGAGGACCCGCACGCCGCGCTCGTGGAGGCGGACGGCATCGGTACGGAGGGTGTAGCGCTGCTGGAGTCCCCCGAGTACGACCCCTGTTCGCTCCAGGCCCGCCCCACCGATCTGCTGCGGCGGCGCCAGCACGTGCGCGCCGCGGTCGCGGGCGTCGCCGCCGTCGCCGTCTGCGGCACGCTGCTCGCTCTGCCCGGCGGCGGCTGGGGCGCGAACGGCGCCGCCGCCCCCTCGTACGCGCGCAACTCGGCGGCGGAGGCCGCCCTGGACCCGGCGAAGGTGCTGCGCGTTCCGGCGAACGCCTGGCGGGCGTCTGCCCGTACCGACTTCTCCGTGTGGCCCACGCGCGGCGCGCTGGCCGCCGACCGGCCGCTGCTGCGCCGGGCGCTGGCGGTCTGGGCGAGACCGGGCGCCTCGGTGCGGGTCTCGTCGACGCCGGCCACGCCGGTGGGGCCGCCGATGGGACCGGCGCAGTTGCTGTACGCGGGTGAGGTGGACCGGGCGCGGGTGGTGCTGCTGTACGACGGGCTGCGGATCGCCCGGTACGCGGAACCCCGCACCGGCACGGGCCCGGTGGCGCTGGACTTCGCCCGCGTCGACGGGGCGGCGGCCGACACGGCGCCGGGCGCGGCCCCGGCCACGTACGCGCTGGTCGCCGGGCGTACGGACGGCAACGTGCGCTATCTGACGGCGCCCTGGGTGACGGCGACGTCCGTACGCGATCTGCTCGACCCGGCCGGCGAAGCGGCTCCCCTGCGGCGCGGCGCGGACGGCGTGACGGACCCGCTGCCGACGCCGGGCGCGAAGCGGGAGTGCGGGGCGTGGGACGTGCTGGAGGTGGCGGAGAAGGCAACGGCCGGCGGCGCGGGCGCCGTACGGCTGCTGACCGACCTCGGCGAACTGACGCCCGCCCGGCTGACGTCCGGCCCGCCGACGGCGCCCGCCGACGTGTCGGGCGACGCGGCGCGCGCCGCGTGGGCGCGGACGGCGTGTCTGCTGCCGGCGATGCGTTCGCACGGTGTGCGGACGGTGAACTCCTGGCAGTACGCGAGTCAGCCCCTGCCCGAGTCCAACGGCGGCGCGCGCTGGGTGTGCACCCGCGCCGACACCTGGCGCGGTACGGACAGCAGGGTGCTGGCGCAGTTCCAGGCGCCGTCGGCGAAGGCCGGGGCTCCGCAGCCGGGCGCGATCGCGGCGCGGGCGCAGGACACGGCGGCGTGCGGGGCGCGCGAGCCGCGGGTGCTGGCGGGTGTGCTGTGGAAGTCGCGGGCCGGCCGGTGGTACGTACTGGCGGCCGGCGGCGGCGAGTTCCGCTCCGTCCGTACGACGGGCGGTGTCACGGGCGACGCGCGGGGGCGGCTCCTCGCGGTGCCCGCGAAGCCCGGTGACCGGGCGGAGCTCGACGGGCGGCTGGCCGACGGCACGCGGGTGGGCGCGCTGCGGTGACGGCCGGTGGCGCCGCCCCGGCCGGGGCGGCGCGGCCGTTCGGCTCAGGGCAGGAGCAGCCAGTCGGTGGCCAGCGTCGCGGCGAGGCCGACACCGAGGACCCAGGTGGCGAGGCGGGTGCGGCCGTGCCTGCTGAGTTCGATGACGACGCCGCAGAGGATCATCGCGAGCCCGTAGACGCCGACGACGAGGACGGAGCTGCGGTTGGCGAGCCGTACGGCCAACAGCGCGGCCATGGCGACCAGAAGGACCGAGGCGACGGTGACACGGATACGTCGGGCCTGGCGAGGGGTGAGGGCGGTGTCGTCGTGGTCGGCGTCCGCCGGCGTGCCAACACCGGCGTCCCCGGGATCGCCGACACCGGTGTCCGGCCCGCTCTCCTGGTCGATCTCCGGCCCGGTGTCCGGGTCCCCCGCCGACGCGTCCGTCCTCTTCGGCTCCCCGGCTCCCGTCGTCCCCTCGGCCCCGGACCCCGCCTCCGGTTCCGGCTTCGGCTCCCGCTTCGACTCCGGCCGCGATTCGGGCGTTTCGGTGACCTCTTCCTGGTCAGATGCGCTCATGGTCGGCGAGCGTAACCGACAGGGTTCGACCACCGACGGTTAGGCTGTTCATATGACGACCGGGGTCCGACGCAGAATGGGCGTCGAAGAGCGACGCCAGCAACTGATCGGTGTCGCGCTGGAACTGTTCAGCCACCGCTCGCCCGATCACGTCTCCATCGACGAGATCGCGGCGGCCGCCGGCATCTCCAGGCCGCTGGTCTACCACTACTTCCCGGGCAAGCAGTCGCTGTACGAGGCCGCGTTGCGGCGGGCCGCCGACGAACTGGCCGAGCGCTTCGTGGAACCGCGCGAAGGGCCGCTCGGCGCCCGGCTGCTCCGGGTCATGACGCGCTTCTTCGACTTCGTCGACGAGCACGGCCCCGGCTTCTTCGCGCTGATGCGGGGCGGTCCCGCCGTGGGTTCGTCGACGGCCAACGCGATGATCGACGAGGTGCGGCAGGCCGCGTACGAGCAGATCCTGTCCCACCTCTCCGTCCAGTCACCGCCGCCCCGGCTGGAACTGGTCGTGCGCTCCTGGGTGTCCCTCGCGGAGTCGACGGCGCTGCTGTGGCTGGACGGCCGCCGGATTCCGCGCGGAGAGCTGGAGTTGCAGCTGGTGCACGATTTCGCCGCGCTGGCCGCGGTGAGCGCGGCGTACGACGACGAGATGGCGCGGATCCTGCTGCCGGTGCTCGCCGACGAGCCGCCGGGCGGACCGTTCGGCGATCTGCTGACCCGTCTGACGGCTCTGGCGGCGGCGCTGCCGGTACACGTGCGGGTATCGGTGCCGACGCCCCTGCCGACACCGCGCACCGCGTAGACACCTCGCCGACGGCAGCGGCGGTCAGCCCGCTTCCCCGTAGACCACCGTCACTTCCTTGAAGCCGAGGGAGGTGAGCAGCCCTTGCAGCATGCTGGTGGTGTTCTTCTCCGCGCGCTCGGTCAGCCCGCTGTCCTTCGCGGCGTCCTGGATGTGCTTGGCGGCGAGTTTGTTGACGGCGCGCTCGTCGGCCGGGTTGTCGGAGAAGAAGTCACCGAGCCGGTCGAGCAGTCCGCGCTGTTTGGAGACGGCGTACGACCGGTCGGCGTCCAGCGTCGCCTTGCCGAGCCGGGCGTGCGGCAGCCGCAGCGTCGCCGTGGTGCGCTCCTTGTTGACCTGTACGTTCTCGTCCCCGATCCCGCCGAGGTCCACGTACGAGCCCACGCTGCCCGCGCCCACGTAGAGCGTGCGGCTTCCCTTGATGGTGTCGGGGAGGAACTTGGCGTCCTTCTCCAGATCCACCACCACCTGGAAGTTCCCGGACGCCGCCTGGTAGCGGCTGAGGTCCTGAATGGACTTGAGAAGCGTCGGCCCGGTGCGATCCTTCGTCTTCTCGCCGAAGACGTCGTCGAAGCCGGGCACGAGATCGAGCCTGCTGCCGATCCCGAGCAGCAGGACGATCACCACGAGTCCGACGGGCAGTTTGATCCACCAGGGTGCTCGCGACACACGCGAGGCCGGGGCCCCGCCCTGGCTCTGTTCGGGTTCTGGTTTCACGTCGGTGGACGTCATACCTATCGGGTTACCCGTCCGGCGGGGTTCACGCTCCGCCGAGGACCGCAACAAGTTCCGGCAACGACCGTGCATGAATCGAGCGTTGGCGGTGCGGCGGCGAGGTCGCGCCGGTCAGGGCAGCGGTCCGCGCAGCGCCCGCGCCAGACCGTGGGCGCTGTTCTCGGACAGACCCCGGCGGAATCCGTCCTCGTATCCCCGGTCGCCCGCCGCCTCGCGGGCCCGGCGTTCGCACTCCGCGCGGACCGCGGCAAGTTCCGGGGTGCCGCGCTGAGGGTGGCCGACCATGTCCCAGTAGGCCTGGCCGGTGCCGTAGACACGGGCGGCCCGTTCGCCGTCGCCCTGGGCGGCGACCGCCGCCGCCAGCAGATCGAGGCCGAGGGCGATGCCGAAGCTGTCGCGCAGCTGGTGTTTGCCGGCGAGCATCGAGCGGGCGTGGGTCTCCGCCTCGTGCGGGCGGCCGCTCAGGAGGTGGACCAGGGAGAGCTGGTAGTCGGCGTACGAGCGGGTCCAGCATTCGCCGCGTGCCGCGCACTCCTCGCGGAGGGCGGCGGCTTCCTCACCGGCCTCGCCGAGCCGGCCGAGGCCGGTGAGGGCGAAGACGCGGACGAGGCGGCAGCGCAGTTCGGAGGGGTAGGAGAAGCCGTCGCCGCCGACGGCGCGCAGCGCGCGGTCGGCCACGGTGTGGCCCGCCTGCGTGCGGCCCGTCATGAGCGAGGTGAGGCCGAGGAGGTACGCCGCCGAGAGCGTGGACTCGGGGTCCTTGTCGCGCCAGGCGGCCCTGACGCACCGTTCGCCGAGCCGGTGTGCGCTCTCGTGGTCGCCCTGGAGCATGACGGTCAGTCCCAGCGCCCACATGGTGCGTGTGCGGTCCGGGCCGGGCGTGTGGTGGGCGGCGAGGGTGCGCTCCAGGTAGATCCTGGCCTCGTGGAGGTGGCCGCAGCAGGTCCAGAAGAAGCCGACCCGGCCCGCCATCTCCTGGGCCGCCGCAGGGTCGGTGGCGAGGAAGTGGTCGAGGGCGGCGCACAGTTCGGAGTGGCTGTCGGCGATTCTCCCGTACCAGGCGACCTGGTCGTGGCCGAGCCATCCGGCGTGCGCCTCGCGGACGAGCGCGGCGAAGTACGTGGCGTGACGGTCGGCGAGCGCGCGTTCCTCGCCGAGTTCGGCCAGCCACAGGGCGCCGTACTCGCGCAGTGTGTCGAGCATCCGGTAGCGGGCGCCGTCGCGGCGGATCACGGAGCGGTCGGCGAGACCGGCGAGGGCGCGGGTGACGTCGTCGGCGGAGAGCGGGCCGCCGGAGCAGACGGCGCGCGCGTCGGCCTCCTCGATGTCGCCGCCGAACACGGCGAGCCTGGCCCACAGCAGCCGCTCCAGCGGGGCGCAGAGTTCATGGCTCCAGCCGATGGCGGTGCGCAGCGCGCGGTGGCGCCGGGGCCAGGCCGTCCCGTCGGTCAGGAGGTCGAGGCGGGAGGTGAGCCGCTCGGCGATCTCCTCGAGGCTGTTCTCGCCGAGGCGCGCGCAGGCGAGTTCGAGGGCGAGCGGGATGCCTTCGAGGCGGCGGCAGATCTCCTGTGCCGCCACCACGGCTGCCGGATCATCGAGGGAGACACCGGGCGCCGCCGTCGCGGCACGCTCGCGGAACAGGGCGAGCGCCAGGCCCTTCTCGTCGTCGCCGTCCAGCGGCAGGGGTGACACCTCGACGCGCTCCTCGTCGAGGGTGCCGAGCGGTTGCCGGCTGGTGGCGAGGACGGTGAGGCCGGGCGCGGCGGTGAGCAGGTCGGCGACGAGCTGGGCGCAGGGGTTCACCAGCCGTTCGCAGCAGTCGAGTACGAGCAGTGTCCGGCGGTCGGCGAGCCATTCGCAGAGCGCTTCGACGGGCATCCGCAGGGTGTGGTCGGAGAGTCCGACCGCGTCGGAGACGGTCACGAGGAGCAGCCGGTCGTCGGTGAGCGGTGACAGGTCGGCCCACCGGACACCGTCGGGGAACCGCTCGGCGGCTCTGTCCGCCGCCCGGAGCGCCAGTCTGCTCTTGCCGACGCCACCGGGGCCGGTGAGGGTGGTCAATCGGTGTGTCCGCAGGGCGTGTTCGACGGTGACCAGCTCGGCCGCGCGTCCTACGAAACTGGTCGTCTCTTCGGGAAGGTGTCCCACCACGGGGACAGTCTGGCCCAGTTGGGGACCTTGACTGCCACCCGTGGTGAGAACCGGTCAGAATCGGACTTGTTCTGTCAGGTGGTCGGGTCCGTCACCGGCCCTGCCCACCCGTGGGACCTCTCGTGGCCCCTCTCGTGTCCCTTCGCTCACGCGCCCGCCCGGAAGACCGCCACCGTCCGCGCGGGCACCGTGAAGGTGCCCGAACTGACCTCGTACGAGGCCTTCTTGACCGTCGCGTCCGAGCCGGCCGCCTGCACCGGGTGCAGTCCGTACGCCCGGTCCGCCAGCGCCGGGACCCGCTGCTCCGAGCTGTCCGGGCCGGCGTTGAAGACCACCACCAGCTCACCGAGGCGCATCGTGATGACTCCCGGCGTCTCGTCGGGTCCGGAGAGCGGGAAGGAGAGCGCCGACTGGACGGCGCCGGTGGAGGAGAGGCGGAAATCCGCCTCCGTGGTACGGATCCTCAGCAGGTCCTGGTACGCGGCCGAGGCGCCGGAGATCTCCGGGCAGCCGGGCGCGATGCCCTTGGTCCCCAACAAGGGCTTGGCGTAGGGCCACTTGTCCTCGTTGTCGGCGGCCGGCGGCAGTCCCCGCCCGAAGCCGTTGCCGTCCCGGCAGTCCCAGTTGATCGCGTTGAACCAGTCGCCGCTGTCGTAGGAGTTGCGGTCCAGCGACTTGGAACGGAGCAGGTCCGTCCCCGCCTGGGACAGCGACGGCCCCTGGGTGAGCGTCGCCGTCGCCATGGCGAGCACCTGCGCCCTGGCCCGGTCGGCGGCCGGTGTGGCGCGCGGCAGCTTGAACGCCAGGGCGTCGTAGAGGCTCTCGTTGTCGTGCGCGTCCGCGTAGGCGAGTGCGTCGCCGGGCGCGGCGGCGTATCCGGCGGGTGCTCCGTTGTAGTCGACGTCGGAGCCCTTGACGGTGCGGCCCGCGCTGTCGGTGAAGGAGTAGTCGGCGAGATTGCCGCTGAGACCGACCTTGATCAGGTCCTGGTAGTGCAGCAGCCTCGCCCGCTGCTCGGCCGGAGTCCCGTTCGCCTCCGAGGTGTTGGGGTCGGTGAACAGTCCGGAGGCGAATCCCTGGACGCCCGGGTCCTCGTCGAAGGGACCGCCGCCGCGCACCGCGTCGCGCGCCCGGTCTGAGAAGGTCGCGATCCCGGTGCCCGCCATGTTCTTCTGTGTGGCCTGGACGAAGCGCGCGTCACCGGCGATCTCGCCGAAGTCCCAGCCCTCTCCGTAGAGGACGATCGACTTCCCGTCGACCCCGTCCCTGGCGACGGTCAGCTCGTCCAGCGCCTTGCGGACGGCGATGATGTTGGCCTTGGGGTGATGGCCCATCAGGTCGAAGCGGAAGCCGTCGACCTTGTACTCCTTGGCCCAGGTGACCATCGAGTCCACCACGATCTTGCCCATCATGGCGTTCTCGGGCGCGGTGTTGGCGCAGCAGGTGGACGTCGCCACCGTGCCGTCGTCGAGCAGCCGCTGGTAGTAGCCGGGCACGATCCGGTCCAGTACGGACTTCGGGTCCTGCCCGCTTGCCACGGTGTGGTTGTAGACGACGTCCATCACGGTCCGCAGTCCGGTGGCGTTGATGCCCTGCACCATCCGCCGGAACTCCACCGTGCGCTCGGTGCCTTCGGGGTCACTGGCGTAGGAGCCCTCGGGCACCGTGTAGTGCAGCGGGTCGTAGCCCCAGTTGAAGCCGTCCTTCGCCGCCGCCTTGGCGACGCACGCCTGCTGCTCGTCGGAGTCGGGGGCGTACACGGACAGGTCGCAGGCCGGTTCCTGCTGGTCGGACTTCTTCTCGGGGATGGTGCCGATGTCGAAGGCGGGCAGCAGATGGACGTAACTGGTCCCCGCGTCGGCCAGCTCGGCCAGGTGCTTCATGCCCTTCGATCCGGTGTCGGTGAAGGCCAGATAGCGGCCGGGGTGGCCGGAGGTGCGGTCGGCGATCGAGAAGTCGCGGACGTGCAGCTCCTGGATCTGCGCGTCGCGCATCGGGACGGCCGCCGGCTTCTTCAGCGCCGACCAGCCCTTGGGCGCGAGCTTCGGGTCGGTGAGGTCGACGGCGAGACTGCGCGCGGAGTCGGTGGTCAGAGCGGTCGAGTACGGGTCGGTGACCTTGTTGATGACCATCTTCCCGGTGCTCGGCGCCCAGACGTCGACCACGTACCTGTACGGCTTGCCCGTCCAGTTCCGGCTTCCCTCGACGGACCAGACGCCGCTGCGGTCGTCGCGCCGCATCGGCACGCTCTTCCCGTCGAGTTCGAGCGCGACCCGCCGGGCCGTGGGCGCCCACACCGACAGCGTGGGAGTTCCCTTGCGGAAGACGGGGCCGAGCGAGGCGCGTGTCGCGTCGGCGCTGTAGAGGTCGTCGAGCACGCCGGGGACCTGTACGCCGGTCGCGTCGAGCAGCGCCCCGTTCGCGGCCCGCTGCGTCGCGATGAGCTGGCCGCGCAGGGACTCCTTCACCCTGTCCCGGTCGCGCGGGTCGACCGTGAACGCCGGAAAGTCCTTCAGATGCGGGTACTTGGCCTTCTGCGCGTCGGTCAGCGTGCCCGGTGCGAGCCGCAGCCACCGCCCCTCGTCCGACAGCGCCCCGTTCTCGACGGTGATGCCGCCGTCGGGCGCATACACGAGCTGCTGGCTGGTGGCCTCGGTGGCCTTCACCTTCCAGACGACGGTGTCGCGGTCGATCCACTGCGCCTCGGCCTTGCCGAGATCCGGCGTGGGTACGGCGCCGGCCGTCGGCAGCAGATACTTCGGCCGGCCGCCGAGCAGCCAGACCTCGTTGCCGTACGTCGCGAGGTCGAGCGACTGGTCGGACGGCAGGTCCTTCTCGTCGCCCTTGTGCAGGATGTAGCTGAGTGACGTGGCGCCCTCGGCGAGCGGCACCTCGTACGTCACGCCGTACGCGTCCTCCTTCACCGGTGTCAGCGGCTTCGCCCAGTCGGTCGGGTCCTTGGCGCCGGTCCAGGTGTGCAGACCCCAGCCGTCGTACTTCCCGTCGGCCCGCTGGTAGTGCAGCACGGCCTTGGTCTTGTCCTGCGGCGGGTAGGCGCCGTCGGGGGTCTGCTCGCTCTGGCCGTCCGCGCCCTGCTCGATCCAGACCTCGCCGGTCTTCGCGAGGTCGACGGTGCGCTCGGGTCCGTCCGGTGTGCCGTCCTTGACGACGTTGTACGGGACGGTGGTCGCGCCCTCGGTGACATCGACCCACGCGAACGCGCCGTACGCGTCGCGACCGGTGAACTCGGCGGCCTTGTCACCGGACTTGAGCTGCCAGCCGTCGTACTTCCCGTCGGGGCGCTTGTAGTGCACGATCGCGTGCTCGCGCTCGACGGCCGTGGGCGGCTGGGGTGCGGGTGCCTGCCCCGCGGTCGAGGAGGCGAGGTCCGAGGCGGTACGGCCCCGGCTGTCGACGACAACCGCCTTGTAGCGCAGGGGTGTTCCGGCGGCCACCTTGTCGTTCAGATGCTGGGTGACCTTGTACGGGGCGTGGTCGGCGCTGCCGAGGGTGCGCCACTTGCCGTTGCCGACCTGGGCGGCGAAGACGACGCGGTTGAGCTGCCCGCCGTCGACGTCCGCGCCGATCTCGACGGTGCCGGTGGCCCCGGCGGCCGGGGCTTCGAGGGTGATCGAGGGCTTGGCGGCGGGCGTCGCGAGCGGTTCGGCGGCGCGCAGGACGACCGCCGACAGCGCCGGGACGGTGACCTCGATCTTCGCGTCGGCGCCGCTGCGTATGGTGCCCGAAGTGCCGTACAGGGGACGGAAGTCGGTGCGCGCCGATCCGGTCGGCACCCGCACGGTCTTCGGGGTCGTGGCGTTGTTCACGGCGACGACGTACTCGACCCGCTCGCGCGCGTCGGTGCGGGAGAACGCGTACACCGAGTCCGCCGCGTACCGCTGTGTCTGTACGCCGTCGCGCAGGGCGTGGTGCCGCTTGGTGAGCTTCGACAGTTCCGCGACGGACCGGTAGAGCGGGTGTGTGGGGTCGTACGCGTCGGAGGCGTGCGTCCGGTCGGTGCCGAGCTGGTCGTCGTCCAGGTAGTCGGGGGTCTTGGAGGCGAAGAGGCTCTGGCGGGCGTCCTTGTCACCGCCGGGGCCGGTGAAGCCCTGCTCGTCGCCGTAGTAGATCACCGGGTTGCCGCGCGAGAAGAACATCAGCTCGTTGGCGAGACGGGCCCGCTTGAGCAGTTCGGTGTCGCCGGCGTCCGGGTTGTCCTGCTTGAGGAAGGTGCCGATCCGGCCCATGTCGTGGTTGCCGAGGAACGTCACCTGCTCGTAGGCGTTGGCCTTGTCGGTGGTGTAGCGGTAGTCCTCGCCGAAGACCTTCGCCGGCCGCTCGGCGGACGCGCCCTGCGAGGCGTAGGCGCGCACCGCGTCCTGGAAGGGGAAGTCGAGGGTGGAGTCGAGCCGCCCGCGCGTCACGTACGGGGAGGTGACGGCCGTGTCGGCGGAGTAGACCTCGCCGAACATGAAGAAGTCGTCGCGGCCGCGCTTCGCGGCGTAGGCGTCGAGCGCGGTGGCCCACTGGGTCCAGAAGTCCAGGTCGACGTGTTTGACGGTGTCGATGCGGAAGCCGTCGATGTCGAAGTCACGGACCCACTTCTGATAGATCTCCGCCATCCCGTCGACGACCTCGGGCCGCTCCGTCCACAGGTCGTCGAGCCCGGAGAAGTCGCCGTACTCGGAGCTCTCCCCGGCGAAGGTGGAGTCGCCCCGGTTGTGGTACATCGTCGGGTCGTTGAGCCAGGACGGGACCTTCTTCTCGCCCGCCTTGGGGGCGGGTGTGTACGGGAACGCGTCCGTGTCGACCCTGCCGATGCCCTCGCGGTCGTCGAAGGGCCGGCCGTCCTTGTCGAGGTACGGATAGGCGCCCTTGGGGCGGTAGCCGTACTTCTTCTCCGCGTAGTCGACGGTGTCGGCCGTGTGGTTGGTGATGACGTCGAAGAAGACCTTCATGCCCTTGTCGTGGGCCTTGTCGATCAGCTTCTCCAGCTCGGCGTTGGTGCCGAAGTGGGGGTCGACCTGGGTGAAGTCGGTGATCCAGTAGCCGTGGTAGCCGGCCGACATGTCGTCGCCCGTGCCCTGCACCGGCTTGTTCTTGAAGATCGGCGCCATCCAGATGGCGGTGGTGCCGAGCCCCTTGATGTAGTCCAGCCGATCGGTGATCCCCTTGAGGTCGCCGCCCTGGTAGAAGCCCTTGTCGGCGGGGTCGTGACCGGTCTGGCTACGTGAACCGGTCAGTCCTCCCCGGTCGTTGGACCGGTCGCCGTTGGCGAAGCGGTCGGGCAGCACGAAGTAGAACTGTTCCCGCGTCAGTTCGTGACGGGCGGGTTCGTCGGCGAGCCGGGCGTCCGACGGCGGGGCCGGGGCGCGGGCGGCGACGGCCGGCAGCGCGGGCACCAGGGCCGCGCACAGGGCGGCGGCCACGACGGCGACGGCCGTTCTGCGCGGGAGCGCGGGCAGGGGCGGGCGTTTCACGGGAGGGTCTCCTCGGAGTACGGGAAGAGGGCCGGCCCGGCGACGCGCGGGGGGAGGTCGGATGCGCGTCGCCGGGGCGGCCGGATGGTGCGGGGGGTGCCGGAGTGCCGGAATACCGTCAGGGACGGGTCGGGGAAGGGTCAGTTGCGCCAGGTGTCGTTCAGCGTCAGCCCGCCCGAGGTGGTGCTGGGCACGGTCGCCGTGCGGTTGGCGCCGCTCTCCCAGGTCGCGTTCCCGGCCGCGTCCTTGCGGACGTACTTGTAGGCGAAGGACGTACCGGCGGGCAGCGGCACGGCCAGCTTCCACACCGGGTAGGCGGCCGGGTCGAGCTTGAGCGCGGCCCCGGTGTTCCAGTTGCCGAGTTCGGCGCGGTCACCGGTGACGTAGATGTTCTGGCCGGGCTGGGTGGTCGCGTTGACGCCGAACGTCACCGCGGACTGGCCGGGCTGCGGGTTGCCGCCGCCGCAGCTGCGGGCCCCGGCGTGCAGGGCGACCGCCGTGTTGGCGCCGAGCGTCGCAGTGAACTGGCCCGAGCCGTTCACGGTGACACCGTTGCCGCTCTGGACGTCGCAGTATCCACCGGCGGGCAGCGACGTCTGGAAGGTGCGGCTGAGCGAGGAGCCCGTGTAGTTGATGGCGACGTACGCCTTGGAGCCGCGGCCGAAGGCGATCTGGTCGCCGCCGTTGTCCCACCAGTCGGTGACCGCCTGGCCGCGTGCCGCGTTGCGGAAGCCGACCATGGAGGAGATCTCGCGCCAGTCGTGCTGGCACTTCCAGCCGCCCGTGTAACAGGCGTTCACGGTGCCGCCGTTGGGCGGTCCGGCGTCGTGGTCGCTGAACTCGTAGCCGGAGTGCACGTCGGGCGAGCCGTACGGGTAGGCCAGCATGAAGACGTTGGCCAGCGTGTAGGCCGCGCCGTTCTTGTAGTTGAGGGTGTCGCCGCCGCGCTCGGTGTCGTGGTTGTCCACGAAGACGGCGGACCTGCCGCTCTCTATGAAGCCCCAGCCCTCGCCGAAGTTCTTCAGATAGGCCAGGTTCTCGCCCAGGAAGACCTGCTTGAGGCCTCGGCCGTAACGGAATTCCTGTACGTCTCCGGTGCCCAGGTACTCGGCCGGCGACACGGCCTCGCCACCGCCGTAGATGGCCTCCTGCTTCCAGTACACGCCCGGACTGCTCAGCCTGGACTTGATGTTGGCGAGGTCGGCGGCCGGCATGTGCTTGGCGGCGTCGATCCGGAAGCCGTCCACACCGAGCGACAGCAGGTCATTCAGGTACGTGGCGATCCGCCCGCGTACGTAGTCCTCACCGGTGTCGAGGTCGGCGAGTCCGACGAGTTCGCAGTTCTGCACGTTGCCGCGGTCACCGTAGTTGTTGATCTGCGAGCGGCAGTCGTCCATGTCGGCGCCCGAATAGATGCCGGGGTACTCGTACTTGGTGTACGAGGTGCCGCCGGTGCCGGTGCCCGATCCGGCCGACATGTGGTTGATGACGGCGTCGGCGACGACCTTCACACCCGCGCCGTGGCAGGTACTGACCATGGACTGGAAGGCGGCGCGGTCGCCGAGCCGGCCGGCGATCTTGTAGCTGACGGGCTGGTACGAGGTCCACCACTGACCGCCCTGGATGTGCTCCTGGGGCGGGGACACCTGAACGTAGCCGAATCCGGCGGGGCCGAGGCTGTCGGTACAAGCCTTGGCCACCGAGTCGAAGCGCCACTCGAACAGGACGGCGGTGACGTCCTTCTCGCCGGGGGGCGCCGCCTGGGCGGGGCTTCCTGGCGCGACGAGGGCGGCCGCGCCTGCCACAAGGGCGAGCGCGAGGGCGGGAGCTCTGCGGGCCATATTTCCTCCTGCGTGGGGGGAGGTGCGGGTGACGGGAGAGACCTCGCACGGCAACGCGCCCTGCCCTCAAGGCTCCTGAATGTTCTTGCTGCAAGAAAGCAAAAGCTTGCCGCGGAGCAGACCGTACGAGCCCTGTCGGTCCCGGTCAACCCTCTGGACAACACCGGGTAATACCCGCGAAATATCTGAGTGATGACGTGCAAGCGCTTCCGCAAGAGATTGCGCCGGGGTACGTTCGTCACGACTCCGGTCCGGTCGGACGGGAGGTACCGGCGACGCCGGGACCCCACGCGCCCGGCCGGCCGGGCCGGTCACTCGCGGCCCAACCGGATCCGGCCGGTGGCCGGTTCGTCCTCAATCGCCGGACGGACTCTCAGTACCCGTCGGCGCGCCCGCCGTCGATCCCCGGACCACCAGCTCCGGCTGGAACACATACTCCGTACGCTGCACGGGACTTCCCCCGATCTCCTCCAGCAGCGCGCTCACCGCCGCCCCCGCCATCGCCTGCACCGGCTGACGGACCGTCGTGAGCGGCGGGTCGGTGAAGGCGATCAGCTGCGAGTCGTCGAAGCCGACCACCGAGACGTCCTGCGGGACCCGCAGCCCTCGTTCGCGGGCGGCCCGCACCACTCCCAGCGCCATCATGTCGCTGCCGCAGACGATGCCCGTGCAGCCGCGGTCGAGCAGCGCGCCGGCCGCCACCTGGCCGCCCTCCACGCTGAACAGCGTGCAGCACACCTGCTCCTCGGCCTCCTCGCGCGAGAGCCCCAGGCAGACGCCCAGCGCGTCGATGAAGCCTTCGCGCTTGCGCGCGGAGGGCACGTACCGCAGCGGTCCCGTCGCCAGCCCGATCCGCCGGTGCCCCAGATCGGCGAGGTGCCCGACGGCCATCCGCATGGCCGCCCGGTCGTCCAGGGACACGAACGGCGCGCTGACGCGGTCGTTGCAGCCGTTGATCATGACGAACGGCACCCCGCGGTCGATGAGCGCGGCGTAGCGCGACGGGTCGGCCGAGGTGTCCGCGTGCAGCCCGGACAGGAAGACGATGCCGCCGACGCCGCGCTCCACCAGTTGCTCGACCAGCTCGTCCTCCGTCGCCCCGCCCGGCAGTTGGGTGCACAGGACCGGTGTGTAGCCGTGCCCGGCCAGGACCTGTTCGACGGCCTGCGCGAACGCCGGGAAGATCGGGTTGATCAGCTCCGGGGTCACCAGACCGATCAGCCCGGCGCTGCGCTGCCGCAGCCGTACGGGACGCTCGTACCCCAGGATGTCGAGGGCGGCGAGGACCCGTTGGCGTGTGCTGTCCGCGACGCCGGGCTTGCCGTTGAGCACCCGGCTGACCGTCGCCTCACTGACCGATGCCTGTCCCGCGATGTCCGAGAGCCGTGGCGTACCGGCTCCGGACGACTTGGGGAGGGGCAGCGTCACACCGTCCACCACACCGTGGTGTCGGCGGGCAGCTCGGCCTCGTGGCCGCCGTCGGCCGCAGAGGAGTCGGATTCCGTGAAGGTGACGGTGCCGGGCCCGCTGGCCAGCAGCAGGCTGCCGCGCACCGGGATCCGGACCGGCGCGCCGGTGGTGTTGACCGTGCAGAGGAAGCCGGGGCGGGCGAAGACGAGTACGCCTTCGGGCGCGTCCTGCCAGTCGACGGACGATCCGGCGCCGAGCCCCGGGTGCGCGCGCCGGGCGGCGATGGCCGCGCGGTACATCTCCAGGCTGGAGCCCGCCACCCCGGTCTGCGCCTCGACGCTCAACGCGCCCCAGTCGAGCGGCATCGGGAGCCAGCTGCCGCCGGAGCCGAAGCCGAACGAGCATCCCTCGCGGGTCCACGGGATCGGCACCCGGCAGCCGTCGCGGAAGCCGTCCTGGCCCGCCGCGCGGAAGTACGAGGGGTCCTGCCTGGCCTCGTCGGGGAGGTTGGTGACGTCGGGCAGCCCCAGCTCCTCGCCCTGGTAGAGGTAGGCGGAGCCGGGCAGGGCGAGCATCAGCAGCGTCGCCGCGCGGGCGCGGCGCAGGCCCAGTTCGCGGTCGCCGGCGTCCCGGAGCTGGGTACCGAGGGCGACGGGGTGGGCGAAGCGGGTGGCGTGCCGGGTGACGTCGTGGTTGGAGAGCACCCAGGTGGTGGGGGCGCCCACGGGACGCATCGCGGCGAGCGAGGTGTCGATGACGTCGCGGAGGGCGGCGGCGTCCCAGAAGGTGCTCAGATACTGGAAGTTGAACGCCTGGTGCATCTCGTCGGGGCGCACGTAGTTCGCGGTGCGCTCGACGGTGGGTGTCCATGCCTCGGCGACGGCGATCCGCTCGCCGGGGTACTCGTCGAGAATGGTGCGCCAGCTGCGGTAGATCTCGTGCACACCGTCCTGGTCGAAGAACGGCATGACGTCATTGCCCAGCAGCTTGAGCTGGCTGTCGCTGCCGATGTCGGGGAGCCCGGCGGCCTTGACGAGTCCGTGGGCGACGTCGACGCGGAAACCGTCGACGCCCATGTCGAGCCAGAAGCGCAGGATGGAGCGGAACTCGTCGGCGACGGCCGGGTGGTCCCAGTTGAAGTCGGGCTGCTCGGGCGCGAAGAGGTGCAGATACCACTCGCCGGGGGTGCCGTCCGGGTCGGTGGTCCTGGTCCAGGCGGGTCCGCCGAAGATGGACTCCCAGTCGTTGGGCGGGAGTTCGCCGTCCGGGCCCTTGCCGGGGCGGAAGTGGTAGCGGTCGCGCAGGGCCGATCCAGGACCGTCCTGGACGGCGCGGCGGAACCAGTCGTACTGGTCGGAGGAGTGGTTGGGCACCACGTCGACGATGATCCGCAGGTTCAGTTCGTGCGCGTCGCGGATGAGCGCGTCCGCGTCGAGGAGGGAGCCGAACATGGGGTCGATGGCGCGGTAGTCGGCGACGTCGTAGCCCGCGTCGGCCTGCGGCGAGGCGTAGAACGGGCTCAGCCAGACGGCGTCGACTCCCAGTGCGCGCAGGTACGGCAGCCGGCTCCGTACGCCTTCGAGATCGCCCATGCCGTCGCCGTTGGAGTCGGCGAAGCTGCGCGGATAGACCTGGTAGATCACCGCGTCCTGCCACCAGCCGGAGCGGTGGCCCGGGGCGTCGTCGGACGTGCCGGTGGAAGGGGCAGCGAGGTGCTGGGTCATGTCGTCCCTGGGGGGTCTGGGTGGGAGGGGGCGGGGGGAAGGCGTCGTCAGCCCTTGACGGCGCCCGCGGAGACACCGGTCACCAGATGGCGCTGCGCGAACAGGAAGACGATCGCCGCGGGTATCGCGATGAGCACGGACGCCGCTGTCATCGGACCCCATTGGGCGCCGTACTGGTTGACGAACTTCTGCAAACCGCCCGCGAGGGTGAGGTTCTCGTCGCCGACCATGAAGGCGGAGGCGTACGCCACTTCGCCCCAGGCGGTGACGAAGGAGTAGAACGCGGTCACCGCGAGACCGGGCTTGGCGAGCGGCAGGATCAGCCGCCAGAAGGTGCCGAACGGTGTCAGCCCGTCGACCATGCCCGACTCGTCGATCTCGCGCGGGATGGTGTCGAAGAAGCCCTTCATCATCCAGGCGCAGAACGGCACGGCGATCGTCAGGTACGTGATCACCAGGCCGGCGGCCTGGTTGAGCAGACCGAGGCTCGACATGATGTTGTACAGCGGCACGATGAGGACCGCCATCGGGAACATCTGCGTGATCAGCAGGGTCCACATCAGTCCGCGCTTGCCGGGGAAACGGAAGCGGCTGACGGCGTAGCCGGTGGTGGCGGCGGTGAACACGCCCAGCACGGTGGTGAGTCCGGCGATGAGCAGCGAGTTGCCGAACCAGGTGAGGAACGGCGTGTCGGCCAGCAGCTTGGTGTAGTTCTCGAACGTCGTCTCTTTGAAGAAGTCCGTCGTCGTCGCGTACGCGGCGGGCTTCAGCGATGTCAGCAGCACCCACAGCACGGGGAAGACCGCGATGACGGATGCCACGACCAGGGTGGCGTGCAGGCCCACGGACGCGGCCCTGGAGCGGTCGCCGCGGCGCCGCACCCTGTCCGTCGGTCGCGGGGTGGAGCTCGCGGCGCTCGGCGTCTGCGTATCGGTCACGGCGGTCACCAGGTATCTCCCTGCTTGCGGAGGACTCGTTGGTAGACCACGGCGAAGATCATCAGGAGTACGAGGATCAGCACGCCCCAGGTGGACGACTGGGCGAAGTCGCGTGGGCTGATCTCGAAGGAGAACTTGTACGCCTGGGTCACCAGGATCTGGGTTGCCTCACCGGGCCCGCCTCTGGTCAGCAGGAAGATCACCGGGAACATGTTGAACGTCCAGATGGTGCTGAGCAGGATGACGGTCGTGCTGACCGACCTGAGGCCCGGCATGGTGATGTGCCGGAAGCGCTGCCAGGGGCCCGCGCCGTCCATCTCGGCGGCCTCGTACATCTCCCCCGGAATGGACTGGAGTCCGCCGAGCAGGGCCACGAGCATGAAGGGCACACCGAGCCAGATGTTCACGGCGATGACCGAGAACTTGGCCCAGGTGGGGTCGTTCAGCCACGGCACGGCGTCGATGCCGCCGCCGGCGAGCAGCTTGTTGAGGAAGCCGCGGTCCTCGTTGTAGAGGAAGCGCCAGGCGAAGACGGACACGAAGCCCGGTACGGCCCAGGGCAGGATGAGCATCATCCGGTAGGCGGAGCGGCCCGCGATCCGGCGATTGAGGATATTCGCGAGGCCGAGGCCGAGCGCGAAGGTGATGCCGACGCAGGAGACCGTCCACACCAGCGTCCAGCCGAGCGTGGACAGGAACTGACCGCCCGTCAGGGCGTCGGCGTAGTTGTCGAGGCCGACGAACTCGTAGGTGGCGGGCAGGTGGTTGACGCCGATGTTCCGCTCGACGTTGCGTTCGTTGGCGTCGGTCAGCGACAGATAGATGCCGCGGACCAGCGGGTACCCGACGATCACGCCGATCACGGCCACCACGGGGGCGACCATGGCCCAGGCGTACCAGTGGGTCGAGACCGAACGCCGCAGCCCGCCGGGGGGTTTGCCAGTGCCGCGGCTCCGGCCGCGGGCGACATCCGAGTCACCCGCGGCCTTCGCCACCGACTGGCCGGTGTGGACAGCCATCAGCCGGCCTGCCTTCCTTCCTCTCGGTCCGTCTTACTTCCAGCCCTTGAGCAGCTTGCGGTAGGAGTCGCCGGTCGTCTTGACACCCTTCTCGGGGGTCGTCTGGCCGGTGAGGACCTTGGTGTACTCGGTCACCAGCGGCGCGAACAGGCTGCCGGTCTCCGGGATCCAGGGGCGCTCGATGGCCTTGTCGACGACCGGCTTGAAGAAGCCGACGATCTCGTTCTTCGCGACGTCCGGCTGGGAGTAGACCGACGTACGGGTCGGCAGCAGGTTCAGCTCGGTGGTGATCTTCGCCTGGGACTCGGCGGAGGACATGTACTCGACGAACGCGTAGGAGGCGTCGAGGTTCTTGGAGCCCGCGTAGACACCGAGGTTGTGGCCGCCCTGCGGGGCGCCCTGGCCGGCCGAGCCGGCGGGCACCGGCGCGACGCCCAGGTTGGCCTTGTCCTTGAACTGCGGTCCGGCGTAGGTGTCGGCGATCGCCCACGGGCCGTTGATCATCATGGCCACGTCGCCGCCCTTGAAGGCGGCCTGCATGTTCTCCCAGCCGTCGGTGGCGTCGGTCTTGGCGGCCCCGGAGTCGACCAGGTCCTTCACGACCTCCATGGCCTTGACGCCGGCCGGGCTGTCGACGGTGACGGTCTTGCCCTTGGCGTCGACCAGGTCGCCGCCCTCGCCGTAGAGGAACGACAGGAACCAGTACGCGTCGTCGCCGCGCAGGTACATGCCGGTCTTACCGGTCTTGTCCTTGATGGTCTTCGAGACGGTCTTCAACTCGTCGATGGTCTTGGGGACTTCGACGCCGGCGTCCTTGAACAGCTTCTTGTTGTAGAAGATGCCGAGGGAGTCGATGACCTGCGGGACCGCGTACGTCTTGCCGTCGTACTTGGTGGAGGCGGCGGCCTGCGGGACGAAGTCCTTCTCGTCCTTCAGCGCGGCGGTGCCGTCCAGCGGCGCGAGGTAGCCGAGGTCGGCGAACTCGGGAGTCCACGCGACTTCGGAGCGGATCACGTCGGGGGCGCCGGAGCCGGACTGGGCGGCGTTCTTGAACTTGTTCTGCGCCTCACCGAACGGCACGTTGACGTACTTGACGTCGACACCCTTGTGCTTGGCCTCGAAGTCCTCGGCGAGCTTCTTGAAGACCTTGTCCTCACTGCCCACGGTGGAGGTGTCCCACCAGGTGACCGTTCCGGTCAGCTCGCCCGAGCTGGACTTGCCGCCGGTGGACTCCTCGTCGCCGCCGCAGGCGGTCGCCGCGATCGCCAGGGTCGCGACCAGGGCGGTGGCCGTTATGCCACGTCGCATCTGAACTCCTTCAACTGCCGTACCGCTCCGTCGCGGCGCCGGGTCGACGTGAAGGTAACAAGGATGAAAGAAGGCCGAAAGAGCTTGCGGAAGATTTCTGCAAGCAACCGTGATCGTTACATTCGCGTGTCCTCACAGTTGCCGCAAGGGTTCTTGACGAAGCGCGTACGACCTGGCAAGTACGGTACGTGTCGGCCGATACCGGCTCGGTGAGCGCCCACGGCACTCCGACGGACCCGTTCCGCAAGGTGTTGCAAGATTTTGCTAACGTCGCCACTGCAAGGCGCTGCAAGGTGTCCCGCGCCGACCGCCCCGTCGGCACCGGTGGCTGATTCATGCACATGGTGGGCAATCCGGCACACGCCCGGTACAGTCCACTTCCATGACCGCACGGCTAGCCGACATCGCAGCCCAGGCGGGGGTCAGCGAAGCGACGGTCAGCCGCGTACTGAACGGCAAACCGGGTGTTGCCACGGCCACCCGCGAATCCGTACTCGCCGCACTCGACGTCCTCGGCTACGAGCGCCCCGTAAGACTGCGCAGGCGCAGCGCCGGCCTCGTCGGACTGATCACGCCCGAGCTGGAGAACCCCATCTTCCCGGCGCTCGCCCAGGTCATCGGCCAGGCACTGACGCGCCAGGGCTACACCCCCGTGCTCGCCACCCAGACCCCCGGCGGCTCCACCGAGGACGAGCTGACGGAGATGCTGGTCGACCGCGGCGTCTCCGGCATCATCTTCGTCTCCGGGCTGCACGCGGACACCTCGGCCGACATGCAGCGCTACGAGCAACTGCGCGCCCAGGGCGTGCCGTTCGTCCTCGTGGACGGTTTCTCGCCGAAGGTCAGGGCGCCGTTCATCTCGCCGGACGACCGGGCGGCGATGCGGCTGGCGGTGACGCATCTCGTCTCGCTCGGCCACCGCCGGATAGGTCTCGCGGTCGGCCCCAAGCGTTTCGTGCCGGTCCTGCGCAAGATCGAGGGTTTCCGCGCCACCGTGCGCGAGCAGCTCCAGCTGACTCCCGAGGAGACGGAGGAGCTGATCCAGCACTCCCTCTACACGCTGGAGGGCGGCCAGGCGGCGACGGCGGCGCTCATCGGGCGAGGGTGTACGGCGGTGGTGTGCGCGAGCGACATGATGGCGCTGGGCGCGATCCGGGCCGCCAGACAGCTCGGAAAGGACGTGCCGCGCGATGTGTCCGTCGTCGGATTCGACGATTCGCCGCTCATAGCGTTCACCGATCCACCACTGACCACGATCCGCAAGCCGGTGCCGTCGATGGGCCAGGCCGCCGTGCGCACGCTGCTGGAGGAGATCGGCGGGACGCCCGCTCCGCACAGCGAATTCGTCTTCATGCCCGAGCTGGTGGTTCGCGGTTCGACCGCCTCCGGGCCCGTGCCCGGTCCCTTGGGGAATTCCCCTGGAGAAACCGGGCGGAAGTCAGGGTCACGGACTAGTCCGTAGGACGTAGCGCATGCGCCGAGGACCCACCCGAGGGATGATCGGTCGAGGGCGGAAATCTGGCAGACTCTCTCTCCATGGGTGAAACGACCGTGAAGATTCCGGAAGGCACGAAGGCTTCGCCGACACCCCCCTCGGGTGCGACGGCCGACGAGTCCGGCCCGGTGTCACGCACCGGTCGCCGGCGCCCTATCCGGTCACCTCGGCGCCCTCGTATCTGGTTCGAAATCCTGCTGATCGCGGTGAGTTACTGGATCTATTCGCTGGTCCGTAACGCGGTGCCCGAGCAGAAGGCCGAGGCCCTGCGGAACGCGGACTGGATCTGGCACGCGGAGCGCTCGATGGGCCTCGGGTTCGAGGAGGCCGTCAATCACGCGGTGAATTCGGTGACATGGCTTGTCGTCGCCATGAACTACTACTACGCGACGCTGCACTTCATCGTCACGATCGCGGTACTTGTCTGGCTCTATCGCAGACATCCGGGCCGTTACGCGGCCAGCCGGCTCATCCTCTTCGCGACCACCGCTGTGGCACTGGCCGGTTACTATCTGTATCCGCTCGCGCCGCCCCGGTTGATGAACGGGCAGAACTTCATCGACACGGTGCAGGTCCACGAGACCTGGGGGTCGATGGCCTCGGGCAACTTCAAGGCCGTCTCCAACCAGTACGCGGCGATGCCGTCGATGCACATCGGCTGGTCCCTGTGGTGCGGGCTGACGATCCTCGCGCTGGCCAAGGCGCCGTGGGCGAAGATCCTGGGGATGCTCTACCCGGCGATGACGCTGGTCGTGATCGTCGCCACCGCGAACCATTTCTGGCTGGACGCGGTGGGCGGCATGATCTGCCTCGCGTTCGGTTTCACGGTGTCCTACGTCTGGTACCGGGCGCTGCCGCACCAGCTGCCCCGGTGGGTCGAGGACGACCGGCCCAGACGCCGGTGGCTCCGCAAGCCGGTCACGTCGAGTCGGCCGACCGTGCCCCGGCCACAGCGCCAGCCTGTCGGACAGGCCGTGCGGAGCGTGTCGGCGACGCGGACCGCGCCGCCCGGCACCAGCTCGCCGCCCACCCCGACCGCACCGTCCCCGCGCAGTTCGCCGTCCCCGAGGACCGCGCGGCCTGGTCAGGTCGCGCCGTCCGGCCGGACCGCGCCACCGAGTCAGGTCGCGCCACCCGGCCGGACGGAGCCGTCCTCTCACACGGCCCCGTAGAACAGCTCCTCCATCACCGCGCGTGCGCGCCTGGTGGTCCGGCGGTAGTCGTCGATCATGTCGCCGCTGTGCCCGCTCTGTCCGGCGTGCCCGTTGTGCGGACCGGAGCCGGGCGCCACGGATCCGGGCCCATAGCCCAAGTACCGCCCCATCGCGGCCAGTTCACGGCCGTCCGAGGGGAACGTGTCGCCCGCTCTGCCGCGCACCAGCATCACGCCGTTACGTACGCGGGTCGCCAGCACCCATGCCTCGTCGAGGATCTGCGCGTGCTCCACGGAGAGCAGGCCCGCGGCGTGCGCGGCGGCCAGGGCCTCGCGCGTACGGGTCGTGCGCAGGCCCGGCACGTGCCAGGCGTGCTGCATCTGGATCAGCTGCACCGTCCACTCGACGTCCGAGAGACCGCCCCGGCCCAGCTTGGTGTGCAGGGTGGGGTCGGCGCCGCGTGGCAGCCGCTCGGTCTCCATCCGCGCCTTGAGCCGGCGGATCTCCCGTACGGCGGCGTCGCTCAGGCCCTCGGCGGGATAGCGCAGCGGGTCGATCAGCTCGATGAAGTCCCGGCCCAGCTCGGCGTCGCCCGCCATCGGCTCGGCGCGCAGCAGCGCCTGGCTCTCCCAACCCAGCGACCAGCGGCGGTAGTAGGCGGCGTAGGAGGCGAGGGTGCGGACCAGCGGGCCGGTCTTCCCCTCCGGGCGCAGATCGGCGTCGATCATCAACGGCGGGTCGGTCGTGGGCAGTTGGAGGAGTCTGCGCATCTCGGAGACGACGGTGCTCGCGGCCCGTGACGCCTCGTGCTCGCTGACGCCCTCGCGCGGCTCGTACACGAACAGGACGTCCGCGTCGGAGCCGTACCCCTGCTCGTGGCCGCCGAAGCGGCCCATGCCGATGACCGCGAATCTGGCGGGGAGGGTGTCGCCCCAGGTCTGGCGGACGGCGGCACGCAACGCGCCCGACAGGGTGGCGGAGTTGAGGTCGGTGACGGCCGCGCCGACCCGGTCGACCAGCTCGCCCGGGTCCTCCTCCGCGGGGTTCTCCTCGGTGCCGTAACTGCCGATGATGTCGGCGGCGGCGGTCCGGAACAGCTCGCGGCGGCGTACTCCGCGGGTGACGGCGACGGCGATCTCGGCGGTCTCCGCCCGTCCGACGGCGGCCAGCACCTCCTGCTCCAGATGCTTGACGCCGCGCGGTTTCAGGCCGCCGGGGTCGCCGAGGATGGCCACCGCCTCCGGGGCGCGCAGCAGCAGGTCGGGGGCGAGCCGGCCGGCGGAGAGCACGCGGGCCAGGTTCTCGGCCGCGGCGCCCTCGTCCCTGAGCAGCCGCAGATACCAGGGGGTCTTGCCGAGCGCGTCGGACACTTTGCGGAAGCCCAGCAGACCGGCGTCCGGGTCGGCGGAGTCCGCGAACCAGCCCAACAGCACGGGCAGCAGGGTCCGTTGGATGGCGGCCTTGCGGCTCACCCCGGACGAAAGCGCCTCCAGATGCCGCAGCGCCGCCACCGGGTCCGCGTAACCGAGGGCCTCCAGGCGCTGGCCCGCCGCCTTCGTACTGAGCCTGATCTCACCGGGGGCGAGCTGGGCGACTGCGTCGAGCAGCGGCCGGTAGAAGATCTTCTCGTGCAGCCGCCGGACCACCGAAGCGTGCCGTCGCCAGGCCCTGTTGAGCTCGGAGACCGGTTCGGTGCGCAGCCCGAGGGAGCGTCCGAGACGGCGCAGATCGGCGTCGTCGTCGGGCACCAGATGCGTACGCCGCAGCCGGAACAGCTGGATGTGGTGCTCCATGGCGCGCAGGAAGCGGTACGCCTCGTCGAGCTGCGCCGCGTCGGTCCTGCCGACGTAGCCGCCGGCCGCGAGGGCCCGCAGGGCGACGAGCGTGCTGCCGCTGCGGAGCGAGGAGTCGCTGCGGCCGTGGACCAACTGGAGGAGCTGCACGGCGAATTCGACGTCCCGCAGCCCGCCGGGGCCGAGCTTGAGTTCACGGTCGATCTGGCCGACGGGGATGTTGTCGACGACCCGGCGGCGCATCTTCTGCACGTCGGGCACGAAGTTCTCGCGGTCGGCGGCCTGCCAGACCATGGGCGAGACGGCTTCCACGTACTCCTTGCCGAGCGCGATGTCACCGGCGACGGCGCGGGCCTTGAGCAGGGCCTGGAACTCCCAGGTCTTGGCCCAGCGCTGGTAGTAGGCGAGATGGCTGGAGAGGGTGCGCACGAGCGGGCCGTTGCGGCCCTCGGGACGCAGATTGGCGTCGACGGGCCAGATGGTGCCCTCGGCCGTCGTCTCGGAGCAGATCCGCATCATGTGGGCGGCCAGCCGGGTGGCCGCCTGGACGGCCTCGGCCTCGATGTTCGAGGTGTCGGCGGCGCCGTCCCCGGAGCCGCCGCGGTCGTGCACCGCCAGGTGGGCGGGCTCGCCGACGAAGATGACGTCGACGTCGGAGACGTAATTCAGCTCGTTGCCGCCGCACTTGCCGAGCGCCACGACCGCGAGCCGGCACACCGCCGCGTCCTCGGGCGCGGCGGTGCGCGCGATGGCGAGCGCGGCGCGCAGCGTGGCGATCGCCAGGTCGGCCAGCTCGGCGGCGGTCTGGGCGACGTCGGTCGTCCCGCAGACGTCGCGGGCGGCGAGGGAGAGCAGGCAGCGGCGGTAGGCGACACGCAGCGAGTCGACGTCGTGGGCCTCGGCGAGACCGGCCTCGAACTCGGCGACGCCGGGGTGCAGATCGGCCGACTCGTAGGTGACGAGGACCTGCCAGTCGGCGGGGTGCCTGGCCAGATGGTCCCCGAGCGCCTCGGACGCCCCGAGCACACCCAGCAGCCGGTCCCGCAGCGGCTTCGCGGCGAGCAGGGTGTCCAGCAGACGGTGCCGGCCGTCGGACCCGTGCGCCTCGACCAGCCGGACGAGGCCGCGGAGCGCCAGATCGGGGTCGGCGGTGGCGCCGAGCGCGTCGAGAAGGACGGGATCGGCCCGGACGGACGCCATCTCGTCGACACCGAGCAGACGCTCCGCCGCGGAGGGGTCGGTGAAGCCGTGCCGGAGCAGGCGGGTGAAGGTACTGCTCCTGCGTCCCTGCACCGTCATTCGGCCTTTCGTCCGTCCGATCAAGGTCCGGGGCCGAGCCTAATACTCCGGGGGTCGCGGAGGGCCGGGGCGCTCCCCCGGGGTCGGATTGTGACCTCGACCGATGAGTCTTCGCGTCGCGGCCGGTCACCACTTGCGGAAGGGTCGTGAGCGTACTCCCGTTCACGGCCGTAGAGCCTTTTCCGAAGGGACCGCGCCATGGCGCACAAGGAACCGTCCAGCACCTACCTGGACGCCCGCTACAGCGACCCGAGGGCCACCGCGGGCGACTGGGCCGAGGCGGTGACCCGGCTGACGGAGGCGGAGATCTTCTGGCTGTCGACCGTGCGTCCCGACGGCCGTCCCCATGTCACCCCGCTGCTGGCGGTCTGGCAGCGGGACACGCTGTACTTCTCCTCGGGTGAACGGGAGCGCAAGGTCCTGAACCTGAACGAGAACCGGGAGGTCGTCCTGACCACCGGCACGAACGCGCTCAATGAGGGCCACGATCTGGTGATCGAGGGCGAGGCGGTACGCGAGTCGGACGACGCGCGGCTGCGCGAACTGGCCGCTCTGTGGGAGTGCAAGTACGGCTCGGTCTGGCACTTCGACGTGAAGGACGGTGCGTTCACTGGCGCCGAGGGCCCGGCACTGGTCTTCGGGGTCACCCCTCGCACGGCCTTCGGCTTCGCCAAGTCCCCGTACAGCCAGACCCGCTGGCGGTTCGCCTGAGATGCACCGTCCCCGATCACCGTGCCGGCACCGGCACCCGCGCGGCGCACGCTGGCTCGCCTGAGGTGGTCTGGACACGTGGTCGTAGCATGGGTCATCGCCATGGACACGATCAGCATGTGGGAATTCGTCGCGCTCGCCGCGGCAGCCGCCCTCGTCGGCTTCTCCAAGACGGCGGTCAGCGGTGCCAACACCGTCAGCCTCGCGGTCTTCGCCGCCGTACTGCCCGCCCGCGAGTCGACCGGGGTACTCCTGCCGATCCTCATCGTCGGCGACACGATCGCCGTCCTGACCTACCGCCGCCACGCGCACTGGCCCACCCTGTGGCGGCTGTTCCCGGCGGTCGCCGGGGGTGTGGTGGTCGGCACCGTCTTCATGCTGTGGGCCGACGACGGAGCCGTACGCGTCTCGATCGGTTCGATCCTGCTCCTGATGGCGGGCGTGACCATCTGGCGGCGGCGTTACGCGCCCGAGGAGGACACCCCGGAGGAGACGGCCTCGCTCAAGGGCCGCGTCAAGGCCCGCTCGTACGGGGTGCTCGGCGGCTTCACGACGATGGTCGCCAACGCCGGCGGCCCCGTCATGTCGCTCTACCTGCTGTCGGCGGGCTTCCGGAAGCTCGGCTTCCTTGGCACGTCCGCGTGGTTCTTCCTGATCGTCAACACCAGCAAGGTGCCCTTCAGCGTGGGCCTCGGCCTGATCGACCGCGAGTCGCTGCTGCTGGACGCGCTGCTCGTGCTCTTCGTCCTGCCCGGCGCCCTCATCGGCAAGCTGTGCGTGGACCGTATCGACCAACGGGTCTTCGAGCGGCTGGTGATCGGCGCGACGATCCTGGGCGGCCTCCAACTCCTCCTGCGCTGAGGCGATGGCACTCACCGCCTCGGCGAGACATACCGGCCCCGTCCGTGATCAGATATTTCAGTGCTCGATCAGGCACTGAGTGGGGGGGACAGATCATGAGCGGTGATCAGACCGGCGGAGAGAGACTGACCCGTATACGTCCGGAGAATCTGGATCCGGGGGCGGTCGTGGCGCAGTCGCTGGACAATCAGTGGGTCGGCGCGGACCTGACCCGGAGAATGATCGCGAAGGGAAAGTCCCTGAGCGATGTTCAGGACCAGCGGAACGACCAGGTGCGTGCCGAATACTTCCGCAGCCTGATCAACACTCGGCAAATCGTCGTGAACCGCGTGTTCTTCTACAACAATCCCGCCATCAGCCGCGACCTGTCCGAGGGCGGGGAAGCCCGGCGGGCCCATCAGAAGTTACTCGCCGACGGCGCCCTCGTTCCCTTTCTGCTCGGCGAGCGTGAGCCCACCGACCGTCCGCGAATGGATGTGGACGAGGCCGCTTTCGACGCCTGGCGCGACACTCTGGCGGAGATGCCGGCCACGGAGCGGGTGACGTGCCTGCGTATGTCCTGGAACGACCAGGAGAACGCCAGGGACGCCAAATCGGCCCTGATCAATCCGTTCGCCGCCAGGGTCCAGGGGCTGACCGCCAAGGACATTCCGCTGCTCGCCTCCCAGGTCGGCGTGCCGGACGACAGAATCACCGAATTCGCCGAGAAGATCGGTGAGGTCGTCGACCACAGCAACCACCAGCGCATACGTGACGCCGCCGTCACCCGCAATCTGCTGTACCAGAAGTTCGTGTGCGTGGACGGCACGCCCATCACCGAGGGCCGGTACGACCGCGGCAAGCCTTTCGCCGCCGAGATCAAGCAGTTGCTGGACCTCGTCTACAACGTGAATCTCGCCGACGCCCTGGGCATGTATCCGCTCACTCCGACCGGCAGTCTGCGCCGTGTGGCGCTCCAGGAGTGGCGGGACGTACGCGCCGGCTCGGCCGACGGGATCATCCGGGACCCCGAGCAGCTGGTGAAGTTCCTCCAGCGGCAGGCGTTCTCCACCGTCCAGGACCGGCTCACTCCCTCGGCGATCGACACCCTGGGCCTCGAGGACATCTGGCGGCTCCGGCAGAGCGGCGCCTGGCACCGTTACATGGAGGCGTTCACGTCACTGACGGGCGATCCGGCGGCTTTCCACGAGAATGTCGGTGACGTCTTCGACCGGTACGTCCGGCTCAATTCCGAGATCATCGAAGTCGCCGGGGCCGCTCGGGGTCCCGCGGTCGAGGCGAACAACTGGTCGCCCGTCGTCGAAGTCGTCCTCACCATCGGCGGAGCCGTTTTCACCGCGGTGACCGGTGACGAGGGATGGGCCGTGGCCGCGAGTGTGGGAGCCGCGACGATGGGATCGCGCGGCGGTTCCGTCCAGTTGGTCCTGCGCAATCGGGTGGCCGGGAAACGGGAGCAGAAATTCGCCCGCGAGATCGCCTCCGTACGGCTGGACACCGAACGGGAGTGGGCCCAGTTCCATGAGCTGGCCCGCCGGCTTCCGGGATATACGGAGCACGGCGGATCCCCCTCCGCCACCAGTTCCACCACCATTCAGGAGACCGACGAAGTACCGGAGTACTGACGCACCGTGAAACGCCCCACTCCCTCCTACGAGGAACTGCGCCGCGACCGCCCGGAGATGTTCGCCAACGTTCCGGACGGGATCGAGATCCTCCTCGACCCCGTCGACATCGAGGCGGCCCGGCGCAGCGTCGGATCCGACGAGCCGGTAGGCGTGGTGTATCGCGACCGGTTCATCACGCTCATTCGTGACGCCGTCCGCTTCCCCGGGGGCGGGCTGGGCCTCTACACGAGGATCCTGCCCGCGGGAGACGCCGCCGGGGTGGTGGTCCTGCCGCTGATCGGCGCGGGCCCGGACGGCCCCGACGTCGTCCTGGTCGAGCACTACCGGCACGCCACCCGTGCCTGGCACCTGGAGGCACCCCGCGGCATGGGCGAGCCGGGGTCGCCGGCGCCGGAGAACGCGATCCGCGAACTCCGGGAGGAGCTGGGCGTCCGACTCGACGAACTGACCCCGCTCGGCAGGGTCCACGCCGACACCGGACTGCTCGGCGGCCACGCCGAGTTGTACGCGGCCCACATCTCGGCGGTCGGGGCACTGGACACCGCGGAGGGCATCCGGCGGGCCGTCGTCATGCCACTGCTCCGGGCCGAGGAGCTGATCGGGCGGGGTGAGATCACCGACGGTTTCACCATCGCGGTTCTCACCCGCGCCCGGCTGGCGGGACTGTTCCCGAATGACCGGGCACACCCGGCCCCTTGACGGCCCCCACGTCCTGACGGGCCCCCGCGTACGGTCCGGGACCCGCCGGGCTACAGCACCGGCAGCAGGGCCTTCAGTTCGAAGGCCGTGACCTCGGAGCGGTACTCCTCCCACTCGCGCTTCTTGTTGCGGAGGAACTGGCGCGTGGGGATGACGACTTCGAATTGTTCGATCTAATGGTGCGCTGACCTGCGGGATAGCGGTTGTCGGTGGTCGTCCCTGGTCGTCCTGGGTCATCCCCCGACGGCCCAGAGACGGCCCGGCACCCGCGTCCGCATGCCCCCGCCCGGCTTGTTGATGGTGATCCACACGTGCACAAGGAAATGCCTGAAACAGGCCAAAGCGCATAGTTAGAGTCGTACCATGCGATAGGGCCGAACCCGTATGGACAAGGGGGACATGATGCCAATCAAGACACTTACTTTTGGCGACTCGCTCGCTGGACTACTGGTAGACGGCGTCGAGGGGACGCCATACGTCGTCGCAACACTGACCTATAGCGAGACCCGCGGCGTCCGACTTGAGGTGCCATATATTCACCACTCAGATCAGGAACAATTCGCGAATGCTGAGAAATGGTTCGAGACTGGAGCGCCTCCAAAAAATCTCATGTTCATAACTCACGGTGGAGTTATCTATCTTTTCGGATGCCGGTACTCGGGCCACTCCATGAACTTTGGACACGGCCATGCAGCTGGGTTCATCACCCCTGATGAAGTCGTACTAGCAAACAGGGATGGAGATCTCACCGAAGATCTAAAAGTATCGGAATTCACATCTGAGCTCGATGCTTTGTTCGAATGGACTCGCTTTCGGGCGGTTCACCACGAAAGAGAGACGAATGAGGAAGGTCGAGTAAATAAGGTCACCATCACCGCCGAAAGCATGGAGGGCGTCTCCTGGACCCAAGGAGAAGCGGAGATGAAGCTCAACACAAGTTGGTCCACATCTGATTCTTCACCTGGGTTCCAAATCACCGAATGGGTGGCACTTCAGAGCACCTTTCCCACACCTCGCCCAATGAAAGAGCACCTCTCAGAACAGAGAAAGCTGGCTTCGCTCTTGAAGCTGGCTTTCGGACAGCCTATCTACTTCCGCCGTCATAAGATCCGGGATGATCTATTCGCCGACACGGCACTCAACGGAAGAACTCTTGGAAAATCATTCCATGAGGCCATTAGCCATAGAACCTTTCGAGACTTCTCTCAACCTAAACCCGAGCGGAAAAAATTCAGGCAGCCAGTCTTCTATCTAGCACAGGTTGGCGGTGAGGGTTTGGAGAGGTGGGGCCTAAATTATGAACCATGGAAGCGTTTCATTGAGCCAGCAGTCAGCGTATTGAGTCGACCGGGTACAGTGCTTGAGAATCTCGTGGTAAATGCTTCAATGAGCCTAGAAGCGGCAGGGAGTTTGCTTGGCCATATTTCCGGTGAAGAAGAAACCCACAACGGTTCAGGATATCCAACTACGGCCACTTACGTCCTTCGAGCCATCCTATCTCTTGACATAGACTGGCAGCGCCTATCCGAATCTCCTACCGCTTTGGCTCGCGCAATCTCCAAGAACTACAACACGATCAAGCACTTTGATCGTGGAGTATTTCCGGATCCCATTGAGACGTACTTCGTCAGTGAATTTGCTATGACAATCGTGCGCCTTGTCGCCACGAACTTGGTCGATCCTACCGGCCAATTGGTTCGAGATTACGCAACTAGCTCCTCCTTCGATGAGTTGGTCGAGATGTGCCGGCGACACGACAGGTTCGTTGGCCCTAACGGAGCATTCATAAACTATCCAAGCTAAGTCCTGAGCTGAGCAAGGTCCGCAAGAGTCGCCACACGGTCGCTCTGGCGAATTCATGGACGTGATCTTTACGAGCACCAACAAAATGGACGTCACCGAAGCCTGCTCAGCCTCCTTTCCCCCACACGAGAGATGGCCATTCGCTTGATCGCGAATGGCCATCTGCTCTGCTGCACTGACTGTCGGGGGGAGGGATTTGAGACCACACCCCGGCGAATTACCCGTCAGCACCCAAGCGGTCCAGTGGATTCACCGTTCTAGCCCTCAATTTGGTCCTTCAAACATCAACGACTGATCGAGGGATCGTCCGCCACGATTCGGCTTGTGAAGCCTCCCTGGCGCAACCGCTCGTAGGCCGCTGCCACGTCGTTCGCCACAGGCTGAGGGATCATGAACCCTTGCTTCGGGTAGATCATCAGACGCTGAAGCGCTCCGACAAGCATATCGAGCACAAGACGCGCATCACCGATGGAATCCACGTACGCCTCAAAGGTCATTGGCGTCGACGCGCTCACAATTTCGACTTCCGGCCAGAGCTTGCGCGCAGTCGCGTACGCGCGCCGCTCCTCGTACGGCTTGCTGATCAACAGCACGGAAGACACTGCCACGTCGGCCTGTGCTAGCAGTGCCCGCGAGAAGCGAATGTTCTCGCCCGTGTTTCGAGCCCGAGGCTCGACAAGTACGGCGGCGGCGGGCACCCCGAGCGCGAGTGCACGTTCGCGGTAGTGGACAGCCTCACCGCGCGGCATGCGTTCTTCCGTCGTTCGGCTCGTCGCCCCGGTGAAGACAATGAGGGGCACCATGCCGCGCCGGTAGAAGTCCACGGCGGTATCAGCGACTCCCAGGTCATGGCTGCCGAGGCCGACCGCGACGGAACACGGTCTCGGCTCATGATGCATTTGATGGAAGTCCCACAGCTTCCGAGCGTCTGCCCAGGCCTGCGTCGAGATCATCGACCTTCCCTCCTGTCCTGTGCGGAGTCAGGAACCTTGAATTCGTACTTCCACGCAAAGCGTGATGCGGCATGCACCCCCAAGGCGAACTCAACAACCGTGCCATCTGCCGTGTAGGTGATCCGGTGGAGCTCAACGACAGGCTCACCGTTCGGCAGGTGCAGCAGCTTCACCTCCTCTGACGTTGGGATGCGAGCGAACAACTCTTCCGTCATGTGGTCGATCTCGTACCCTGCGTCGTACAGAACCCGGAATCCGCCACCACGGCCGGCCGGTCCGGGTGTGGGGTCGACCAGCCGGGTTCCCTCGACGTGCTCGGGACGGTAGTAGCTCGTCAGGGTGTGCGTCGGCTGGTCACCTTCCTTCACGAGACGCGCTCGGGCGTACAGCTCGGCATCCGGAGCCAGGCCATGAGCGGCCGTGGCAGCCACCGGGGCAGGACCGAGACTGATGGCCTGAGTCTGCTCGTCACGGCGATACGCGCGACCGGAAGCAACACGGTCAGCAATGAACGCGACCTCGTCCCCGTCTCGCCATTTGACCTTGTCGTACCGCCCGGTACTGAGCCGTTTGAGCGGCGTCTGCTGCCGCACCACAGTGCCGTGCCCACGCGATGAGGTGACCAGCCCTTCGGCCTCAAGCGCCCTGTAAGCGGCATGGACTGTGGACTTAGAACCTTCGCCGGCCTCAACCAGATCCCGGATATGGGGCAGTTGCTCACCCGGCCCGTATCCGCGTTCACCACTCCTGATGCGGTCCGCGATCCGGTCGGCCAGTTCTCGCCACTTGGGCGCCATGAAGAACTCCTCTCGACAGCCCCAAGTCAAACACAGTCCCAGGACTGTTGACAGTCCTGGGACTGTGCGGCAGAGTCTCACTCATCAGCCCGCAGTCCTAGGACAGCGATCTGGTCGACCGGAGTGGGTTGAGTCCCCTCCGGTCTGCACACCACAGGAGCCCCGCGTTGGACGGGGGGAGGCGACCCGGCGCCTTTGCATTAACCGGAGGGCTTAGACCGAAAGGTCACGTCCCCATACGCCTTCGCCAGGCATGGCCGCTCTACTCACACGGGAGCGGCAGACCTGAAGGGGACATTCGCACTGCTCAACCCCACCGCAGCGCTCATCGCCGCTGCGGCCGGTTGCCTCCGCCGCTCGTCTCGTACGAGCGGCGTAGAGGGGAGCCGGACCGTCTCCGCATCCTTCGTGCGACAGGAGATCCACCATGCTCGCTGCCACTTTCGCCGCCGTGTTCGTCGCCCTGTACGTCGGCCACTCCGTAGGTGACCACTGGGTTCAGTCGTCCTGCCAGGCCGCCGACAAGGGAAAGCCCGGTTGGGTCGGCCGTCTCGCCGACGCCCGGCACGTCCTGGGGCTGACGCTCACGAAGGTGATCCTGCTGGCGCCGGTCGTCTTACTGCTTGACCTGCACGTGAGCGCCCTCGGTCTGATCCTGGGGTTCACGGTCGACGCCGTGACCCACTGGTGGGCCGACCGCCGGACGACGCTCGCCTGGCTGGCCAAGGTCGCCGGGAAGTCCGAGTTCTACGCCCTCGGTACGCCGGCGCACCCTGCGGCCCCCGCCACGGCCGGCGGCGGATACGCCCCGACCCTCGGCACCGGCGCCTACGCGCTGGACCAGTCCTTTCACCACGTGTGGCTGCTGGTCGGCGCGCTGATCATCGCCACCGTCTGACCCACCCCCACCCCAACGGCGCGCGGCCCCGGAGAGGCAACTCCGGGGCCGCTGTCGAGCCGTGCCACCTGCTAGGGAGAACCCGACTCATGAACCACATCGTCACTGTTCAGGATGCCGTTACCGCCTTCGCCCCGGACATCGAGCCGACCAGTGCGGAACTGGACGCGATCGAGCGGGAGATGCCCGCGATCCTCGCGGACGTCGACCTGCTGGACGCGCAGATCACCGCCATGGACCGGCCGGCCAACGAGTTGGACACCCGCCGTATCCGCCGCGCCCGCCACCGTGCGCTGACCACCCGCCGGGAGCTGTCGAACCGGTCCGCCGCGGCGATGGTGCCGGGGGGTGCGGCATGAGCGACTACCGCGAGGAACGGCGCGCGGACCAGGCCGCCGATGCGGAACAGCGGCGGATCGACGCCGCCGCCGCTGATGAGCGCCGTCTGACCCGGCAGCGGGCGGACGACGAGCGCGCCGCCCGGCTCCGTGAGCAGCAGGCCGCCGAACGGGCCGAAGCCCGCCGGGCACGGGTCGATGCCCGCTCTGCCCGCAGGGCCGCGCGAGGCGTGGCCCTGACCGCCGGGAACGTGTACCGCAAGGGCACGCTCGCGCTGGTCACCGCGTCCGCGCTCGGCAGTCTGCCGGCGCAGGTCCTGCACTTCATGCACATCTCCCCGATGCTGCTGCCCCTGCCGTTCGCGATCGAGGGCGCGGCCTGGGTGATGGCCGCGGGCGTCGCGTACGCGGATGAGCGCGGTCTGCCGGGCTGGGTCCGGTGGCTGCTGCGCGGCCTGGTCGGCGTCGCCGCCGGGTTCGCCGCCCGGATCAACTACACGTACGGCACGGGCCTGGACGGGCTGTCCGACGCCGACGCGACGACCGCCGGTATCGGACTCGCCGCCGTGACACTGCTCGGGCCGGTCCTGTTCGAGGTCCGCCAGTGGGTGGCCACCCTCTCCGCGAAGTCGGGCGAAGGGGACCAGCGGCAGCGGCGTCGGCACAACCGGCGCCGTCGTCGTCATCACAAGACGGTGGCCAAGCTCGCCGACCGACTGATGTCCGCCGCCCCGCTCGGCAGCCTCCCGTCCGAGGACGCGTGGGCCCGCGCGTGGTCGATCGTCCACGGCACCGACCAGCCCGGCATGACCCCCCAACTCCACCGGTACGCGGTCCGGTCGACTACCGCCCTCACCGACGCCATGCGCGAACCGACCACGACCGTCCCGGCGCGGACCGGCATCACCCGCCGGTTCACGGACTGGCTGATGCACCGCCAACCCGCTCCGACCGCAAACAGCCACAAAACAACTGATGTGAACATCAATCGGTCGATGGCTGACCTGGAAGAGTCGGCCCCGGAGCCGGTCACCGCCGCCGCCCCGGAAGCCCTTCCCGCGCCCGTCGTGGTCGACCTGCCCACGCCGGTTGAGTCGACCTGCGCTCTGGCGCCGGTCGCCGCTGAGTCGACCCGTCCCCGCCGGGCGACCGGTCGGGTCCCCGACTCCGCACGCACCCGCCGCCCGACTCGCACACCCGACCAACTACTGTCCGAAGCAAGGGAGTTGACGGCCGACTGGTCGGACGGGGAGCTGACGGCGGAGTCGATCCGTAAGGGAGTCCGGACGTCGGCGGAGAAGGCTCGCGGACTGCGTGACACGCTGCGCGCCGAACGCGCGTCCGGACCGGGCGAGGTGGCGGCATGAGCGCCCCTACGGTCGCACCTGCCGCCGGGCCTCTGCGGTCTATCAGTTACGGCGGGGGTGTGCAGTCGACGGCGCTCCTGGTGCTGGCTGCGCAGGGTCGTATCGACTTCCGCACGTTCCTCATGGCCAACGTCGGGGACGACTCGGAGAACCCCGGCACGCTGCGGTACTTGGACGAGTACGCCCGCCCGTACGCGGCTGAGCACGGTCTCGAACTCACCGTGCTGGACCGGGTCATGGTCCGCACCGGTGAGGTCCGCACGCTGCACGGCCAGCTCACCAAGGAAGGCTCCCGCTCCCTCGCGATCCCTGTGCGGATGTCGAACGGGGCCCCCGGCACCCGCTCGTGCACGGCCGACTTCAAGATCAAGGTCATCGGGCGCGAGGTGAAGCGCCGGGGCGCAACGAAAGAGGCCCCCGCGACGATCGGGATCGGCATCAGCCTGGATGAGATCCACCGGGCCAACAACCGGCGCTGCGAGCCGTACGAGCAGATCGTCTACCCACTCCTTGAGCTGGGCCTGCGGCGTATCGACTGCGCACGGATCATCCGGGACGCCGGCCTGCCCGTACCGCCGAAGTCCTCGTGCTGGTTCTGCCCCTTCCACCGGCCCGAGACCTGGCACGACATCCGCCGGGGCCAGCCGGACCTGTTCGAGAAGGCGTGCCAGCTCGAAGAACTCCTCAACCGCCGCCGTGACGAACTCGGCAAGGACCACGTCTACCTGACCCGGTTCGGCCGCCCACTGCGCGAGGCCATCCCGGACGGTGTCGACCTCCTGCCCGGCTTCGACCCGGCAGACGGCGCCTGCGACTCCGGATGGTGCATGACCTGACCGCACGCCCGTCCCGACCACCACACGGAGGAACCGTGGAATCCCTGCCCACCTCGCGTACGGTCGTCCAGCTCCCGGACGGCACCCACGCCTACATCGACCCCCACGCCCTGCCCGCCCAGCAGACGGGGCCGCAGGTCGTGCACATCCACCAGGCCGCCCCGGACCGGACGGTGCAGCGCGTCGCGCTCGGGTCCGGGATCGGCGCCGGCGCGGTCGGCGCCTCGGTGTACTTCGGGCCGATGCTGGTCGCCGCGATCACGTCCATGGCCGTGTCCCTCGCCGTCGTCGCGCTGGTCGTCGTCGTCACCGGATGGGCCGTCGTCACCGTCGTCCGCTCGGTCGGCGGTGCGGACGGCAAGGCCGCCGCGAAGACGCTCCGCAGGCGCTGATCTGCCGGTTGCCCGATCCGCCCGCCACGTGCGGGTGGTGAGGGGAGCCGGACAGTCCAGCTCCGGAAGGGCGTCTCATGTCGAGCGACACCTACCGCAGCTACACCACCTCCGAGCGTCGTCAGCGTGCCCGTGCCGTGTTCGGCGGGGTGCGTCAGGCCGCGGCCGACGCGCCCACCTCGCGCCACGAGAAGAGGATCGACCGTATCGACGCCGCTGCTGAGGAGCGCGGCGCCCGCGAACTGGCAGCCATGCGACGTGAGTTGGACACCAACCGGGACGCCGTGGCCGCCGCCAAGACGGCACTGCGCACCAGCGACCGGTCCGGCCGTGACGCCGCGAAGAAGGCTCTGCGGACCGCTGAGGACACGCTCAAGCGCACGGAGCGGGCCGCGCGGAAGCTCGGTCTCTGACCAACCCCCGGACGGCCGTCTACCGGCAAAGTCGCCGGCCGTCCGGGGCCCCTGCCACACCCCTTTCGAGAGAGCAGGAAGTACCCATCATGACCGACCTGATGACGGAGGAACCCCCGATGGGGACCGTTCACCACCTCGACGAGCACCGCCCCGCCCCCGACGCTCCCGCGGCCGTCGATGCGGCTGATGCCGCGGTGGTGGAGGCGGTTGACCGGGCGGACAACCCGCTGGCCGACTGGCTGACCGTGCCCGACGCCCCGGTGCTGCCCGCGTGGGCCCGGTCCGCGGCATCCATCAAGGCGAACGCGCAGGCGTTGGCGCGGTTGACCTGGTGGCACACCCGTTTCCACTCCTTCCGCGTCCCGAAGTACCTGTTCAAGACGGTGCTGCTGGCCGCACGCGGGTTCTACCGGGCCACCGTTGGGCTGTGGCCGACGCTGTCCGCGCAAGACCACAGCGCGGCCGTCCGCGCGCTCAAGGCGCAGAGCAAGCTGAAGCCCGAAGACGTCGACCTGGCCGCCCGGTTGCAGGCCGCGCACTACGAGCGCACCCGCACCCGCCGTTGGCGCTTCGGTGCCGCGGCCGTCGCCGTGACAACGGCCGTTGTCGGTGTCGCGCTCGCCGACCCGGCGGTGCAAGCGGGTATCGCCGCCGCTGTGGTGACGCCGCTCGCCTACCTCGGGCGCGGCAAGGACACCCACCTTCTCGACCAGGGCGCGCCGCCGCTGAAGGTCGACATGTCCGCGCAGCAGTTGAACGACGCGTTGCGTGCCGCCGGCCTCCTCAAAAGCGGCAGCGGCAAGGACGAGAAAGACGCTCCGCGCGTGTCGTGCTCGATGGGCCCGGTCCGGGACGGCCGCGGCTGGGCAGTGATCTTCGACATGCCCCGTGGCGGCGGCAAGACCGCCTCTGACGTGCTGGCCAAGCGTGAGGTCATCGCGCAGGAACTCGGGGTGGATGAGATTCAGGTCATCATGTCCCGCGTCCGCGCGGCGAAGGGCGGCAACGCCGGACGGGTCAGCATGTGGGTGGCGGACGATGACCCCTACCTGGCCGACCCGGTCCCCTCGCCGCTCGCGACGATGGAGCGGTTCTCGATCTGGGACGCGGTCCCGTTCGGCGCGGACGCCCGAGGCAACCGGGTGTCGGTGCCGGTGATCTGGCAGTCCATGTTCTTCGGCGGACTCCCGCGCAGGGGCAAGACGTTCACACAGCGCCTGATGACCGCGGCCGGTCTGCTGGACCCGTGGGTGCGGCACTACGTAGCCGACTTCAAGGGCGGGCAGGACTGGATGGGCATGCGCCACGTCGCCCACCGCCTGGTCCTCGGTGCCGAGGAAGACGCGATCGAGGCGTTCAAGAACATGCTCGCCGAACTCCTCGCGGAGATGGAACGCAGGTTCGCCCTGTTCCGGGGCCTGCCCACCTCGATCTGCCCCGAGGGCAAGCTCACCCCGCAGATCATCGAGAAGTACAAGATGCCGTTCATCTTCCTCACCGTCGATGAGCTGCAAGAGGCGTTCCTCGCCATGGACGACAAGGACCGTGAAGCCGTCGTGGACGACCTCGGCCGCCTCGCCCGGCGTGGTCCGGCCGCCGGGTTCATCTCCAACTACGCCTCCCAGCGCCCCGACGCCAAGAGTGTGCCGACGAAGCTCCGGGAGATCATCACCATCCGGTGCTGCACCCAGGTCACCGACAAAACGTCCTCCGACATGGTCCTCGGGTCCGGGAAGGCCGCCATGGGCGCGGACGCATCCCTGCTGTCGGAGGAACACAAGGGCGTCACGGTGCTGGTCACCGGCCCCGCCTCTTACGCCACGGTGAAGAACGACCTCCTCACCACTGCCGAGTTCAACACCCTCGCCCTCAAGGGGCGTGCGCTGCGCGAGGCAGTGGGGCAGATCAGCGGCGACGCCGCCGGGGACGTCACGGCCGGCGCCGGACGCGCCGGGGTCACCATCGCACCCGTCCTGTCCGACGTCCTCGACGTCATGCGCCACTCCGACCGCATCCACTCCGTCGACCTCCTCGCCCGGCTCGTCAACGCGGACGAGGACCGATACGGGGACTGGGACCTGGACAAGCTCGCCGCCCAACTCGACGCCGCCGGCGTCAAGCGCACCACCAAGCAGATCAACATCAAGGGCAAGAACCTCGCCGGCTACCGCAGGGCCGACCTCGAAGCCGCCGTACCCGAGGAACTCCTCCTCGCCGCACGAGCGGTAGACCCCACCCCCTCTACCGGCACGGCCGTCTGACCCCCTCCCCGCCCCCGCTACCCACACCCCGCGAGTAGCGGGGGACCTCTACACCGGTAGAGACCCCCCATAGAGGGGTCTGACCTGCGAAGTAGACGCCCCTAGAGGGTTACGGCACCCAGCCCCGCACCCCTCCACAGCACCAAAACCACACCCACAAGGGAGACCTGCGTGAGCGACACCGAGACCTTCGAGACCATCCGCTACACCGCCGATGTGATCCTGCTCGCCGCCGGACGCGTCCTGCTGATCGAGCGCGGCTGGGACCCCTACGAGGGGTCCTGGGCCCTGCCCGGCGGGCACGTGGACGCCGGGGAGACCAGCCTGGCTGCCGCGGCCCGTGAGCTGGTTGAGGAGACCGGCATCACCGTGTCCGCCGCGGACCTGTGGCAGGTGGGCACCTTCGACGCCCCCGGCCGTGACCCGCGCGGAAGGTACGTCACCGTCGCCTACGCCGCCACCCTCCCCGAGACGGTTCCGCCGATGGCGGGAGACGACGCCACCGCCGCCCGCTGGTGGCCCCTCGACGCGCTCCCGGAGCTGGCGTTCGACCACGCCACCATCCTCAGCGCGGTCATCGGATCGACCAACCCCGACCAGTAGACGCGGCCAGTCCTACGAAACTTCGCGCGAAATAACGTGATCACGCTCGTCCGGTTCACGCGTCTGAACACCAACAAGCAGCAGTGAGGGCGGCCCCGTTCGGCAAAGGATGGGGGCCGCCCGCGACTTCCGGTGCTTCGCGCAGCCGGGATCCTGTGGGTTAGTCAAGAGGCCAGCCGGCGAAGCCGTCGTCAGTCTGATAGACCAGCGCGATCTTCTGCTCTGCGAGGAGTTTCTTCACGTCTGGCGTCGGTTCGCTGGGCAGCAGCACGCCGACGCGAAGCGTATGGCTGTTGGGTACGTGCCGGCGGTAGTCGGCAAGCTGTCCAATGGCCATGCGAACGTTGGCCCGAGTTGTGAGCCCCTTGGCCTCGTACAAGGCGTGGTCGTTGACGTCGTACAGGTCGGGGGTGAGCGTTCCCGGCTCGCCTTCGATGGTGAACTGGAAGCTGTGCGTCTTGTGGTCCGCCGCGGCAAGATGCGCCACGAACGCCGTTACCAGCTCCCCCTCGCGCCGCAGCACCTTCCGCTGGCCGGCAGGGATGTCCGCGACGGTCTCTGACGTGGTGTGCTGCTCGGTCTTCTTGACCTTTGCGCCGCTCTGCTTCGGAAGCACGACGGGCACCGGCACCACGACTTCGGGGTCCGTGATCTCCATGGTCGTCTGTGTGGCTTCCGGCTGCTTATCAGCTTCCGTCCAACCAGGCGTCGTGCCCGGCGCGGGACGGAAGCGGAAGACCAGCACATCGCGCATCACGCGGTTCTTGCCGGGGCCGCGGCGAATGTCGTACGGCGTGATGGGGTCCAACACCATCGGTCCGATGTAGCGCTGCTGCATCGCCCCGCCACCCGGCACCTTGCCGTGGGCGACGAACAGGTGCACCTCGCGCCCCTTTGCCGCGGCAGTGATCAGCGAGCCGTTACGGCCGGAGGGTTTCTGATCCCCCTGGGCGCCAGCGCCCGTGTACAGGTACAGCGGCCCGAACTCATCGTCATCGGCCCGACCGTCGAACGTGTAGCCGTATTCCTCACCGGCAGTCGGGTCGGAGTAAACGAACACCTTCCCGGCGTCGGCAGCCGGCTCGATGCCCTGGAACGTGCCGCAGCCGAAGGCCGCCGCGATGGCTTCGCGCGTGGTGATAAGGCCCGGCACAAGATCAGCAGTGGTCAGCATCCAACGACCCTAATCGTCGCCACTGACACTGCGCCTCCGCGTTTCCCGCGGCAGGCACAAGGGCGGCCCCCGTCTCGCCAAAGTCCGGGGCCGCCCTTATCCAGCACACAACTCAACAGTGGAACTGGAGGAGTCCAGCATGACTCAACCGACCCCCAACAGGCGAGAGCGCCTGATGACCGCCGCCCTGGAGTTGGCCGCCGCCGGTGTGCCAGTGCTGCCGCTGCGGGCCCGCAAGTTGCCGGTCGGCAACTGCCCGGCCTGCCGTAACAACGCCTGCGGTGGCCGGCCGAACATGAAGACCGCAGGCGCCTGCGCCTGCCCCGCTCCGTGCCACGCCTGGGCCGCCGCCACCACCGACCCGAACGTCCTCAACTCGATGCCGTGGCGGCGGGCGTGGCAGGAGGCGGCGGGCGTGGCCTACCACCCCGGCGGCGCTGGGCTGACCGTCGTGGACCTCGACAACGCGGAAGCCATCGCGTGGGCCCGTGCGAGCCTGCCCGCCACCCGGACCGTGCCGACGACCAGGGGTGAGCACTGGCTCTACCGGGGCGCCATGCAGGGCGCCAACGGCGTACGGTCCGGCGTCGACATCAAGTCGACCATGTCCTACGCCCGTTGGCTCGGTCCCGGCACGGGCACGATGGTGCCCTTGCCGGACGTCGTGCGCGCCTTGACCGTGAAGGCGTCGGCTCCGGCCCGATCGGTGGCCCTCACGGTGCCCGCCATGGTCGGGGGCGGGGAGTGCCCGCACCGCACGCCCACGTATCTGGACCGTGGCATTGCCATGGCGGAGCAGCGCATCACAGAGGCGCGTGAGGCGGTCCACGCCACCGTGTACCGAGTGTTCCTTGCTGTCCTGTCCACGCACGGCCGGTGCGGGTGCCTCACCGAAGCGCACATCGGGCGGTTGTTCCTCGCGGCGCAGGCCAAGGGCGAGTCCGCCCGGCACTGCGCGATCGCGTGGGCCAACGCCCGTACGGCGCTGGGGGTGTAGGGCCGTGGCTGACGAGGAGAAGACTCCGGGGCGCGAGGTCATCACCGACTACGCGCAGGGACACTTCCGGTACTTCCGCACCGCCGACGGAACCGTGTACGCGCAGAAGAACGGCCACCCCGTGGCACGCCCGATCCGCTCCCAGGGCACGACGGGCAGCCACCGTCAGGAACTCATGGTCGGTCTGTTCAGGGACGGGCGCGGCGTGTTCAACGGGACAGCACTCAAGGAGGCGTTGGACTTGATCGAAGCACTCGCACTGACCGAGGACACCCAGCCCGTGCACATCCGCGTGGCCCCCGGGTTCGACGGCGCGACGTGGCTGGACCTGGGCCGCGATGACGGGAAGTCCGTCCGTATCCACCCCACGGGGTGGGACATCACCGTCCCCGAGCCGCGTGAGGTGTGCTGGCGCCGTACCCAGCTCACCGGGGAACTGCCCCTGCCCGTCAAGGACACCGACGGCAAGGGCATCGACCTCCTGATGAGGCTGTGCAACTTCGCCACCGCGGAGACCGAGTGCCTGGCACTCGCCTGGCTGATCGGCTGCCTCGGGCCGTCCGTTCCCGTCCCCGCCCCGTTCCTCACCGGGCCACAGGGCGCGGGCAAGTCCACCGGTGGGCGGATGCTCGTGCGGATCATCGAGGGCATGAGCGGCGACCTGCGCCGGGCGCCCAAGGATGAGGAGAACCTGATCGCGGCCGTCGCGGCGGGATGGGTCACCGCGCTGGACAACCTGTCCCACATGACGCCGGACCTGTCCGACGCCATGTGCTGCATCGTCACCGGAGCCGAGAGCGTGAAGCGCGCCCTGTTCACCGACGGGGACGTGTTCCGCGTCGGCTACCGCCGACCCCTGCTCCTGACCGGTATCGACGTGGGAGTCATCCGCCCCGACCTCGCGGAACGGCTCCTGCCCTTGCGGTTGGAGCGCCCCCGCGTCAGGCGCACCGAGGCGGAGCTGTGGGCGGAGTACGCGGAAGTGCTGCCTGTAGTTCTCGGCTCGCTGCTGGACCTCGCGGTCAAGGTCCGCAGCGCGGAGGCGGAGACGCCGACCGATCTTCGGATGGCGGACTTCGCGCACCTGTGCGCGCAGCTCGACGCGGCAACGGGTCTCGGGGCTCTGCCCGCGTACCGGGCGAGCCTGGACGACCTGAACGACGACGTGATCGAGGGCGATCTCCTCGCGCAGACCGTCCTCCGCCATGCCGAGACCATCGAGCCGGGATCGACGCAGCGCATGACGTCCACCGAGTGGCTGTCCTGCCTCAGCCGCCTCTACAGCGGCGACGAACTGCGCTCCCTGCCCAAAGGGTGGCCCACCACCGGCAAGGTGCTGTCCGACCGGCTCAAGCGCCTCCAGCCCACCCTGGCGGCCCGTGGCGTGCTCATCGACTCGGGCCGCACCAAAGCGGGCCGCTATCTCGAAATGACCCGCACGGCCGCCCTGACCCTGCCCCCACCCGAGCAGCAGCAGGCGTTCTGACCGAGTGCGCGCTCACCCGGACAAGCAAGAGGAGCACCCCCGGCGTGGCGTGCTCCTCTTGCTGTTCGGCGGAACGCCGCCCCTAGGACGCGCCGCGAAGCGGCCCCTTCATCGCTCTTTGAGCCGCACCCAACTACTACAAACAGCCCCTTCTTTGTCCTAAGAAGGAAGACGCTGCGTCACCTGCGTCACCCGGCCCGGAAAACGGCACCTGACCTGGGCCGACAGCGGTGACGCAGACGGTCGGCTCTGCGTCATCCTGCGTCACCTGCGTCACCTGGTGACGCAGCCGATGACGCACCGGTGACGCAGCCCCGGTCCCCCGCGTCACCCAAACCAGCAGGTCAGGGCCCTAAATGACGCAGGTGACGCGGTGACGCAGAAATCCGCACCTCGGACACACACGCGGCACCCCTCGCTGCCCAGGGAGATCTCGTGGCACGCAAACCCACCCCGCACACCGACCCCCGAGCCACGCTCCGAGCCGGACTCCCCGACCGCTACCTCACCCCCGACGACATCGCCGAAATCTTCGACGTCCCCAAACAGACCGTCTACCAGTGGCGCAAGAAACGCACCGGCCCGCCCGGCTTCCGCGTCGGCAAACACATCCGGTACGACCCCGAGGCCGTCCACGCCTGGGCCAACGACCGCATGGCCGCAGACGCGGCCTGACACCCCACCACACGGCCGGGGGCGAGCAGTGCTCGCCCCCGGCCGCACTGCTGCCCCAAGGAGCCACCACCCATGGCAGGCCACATCCAAGACCGCTGGTACAAGACCGAAACCGACGCCAACGGCAAGACCACCCGCGTCAAGACCGACCGCCTCGGAACTGGAATGCGCTACCGCGCCCGGTACGTCGGTCCGGACGGTACCGAGAAGAGCAAGAGCTTCCCCGACCGGCAGAAGAGCAAGGCCGAGTCTTGGCTGAGTAAGACCGCTGCGGACATGGACAGCGGCCAGTACATCGACCCGAAGTTGGCGCAGACGACGTTTCGGGAGTACGCCGAACGGTGGCTCAAGGCACAGACTTCGGACCTGACATCGCGGGAATCGGTGAATTCTCAGATTCGACTGCACGCGCTGCCGTACCTCGGCTCACGCCCTCTGGGCTCCTTCAAGCCTCTGCACATCCGTGAGTGGCTAAGTGAGTTGGAACGCGCCATCCCGGCCACCTCGTACCGTCGTGTCATCTACTCCAGCGTTTCAGGGATCCTGAATGCCGCCGTCGATGACGAGTACCTGCGCAGGAATCCGTGCAGCGCGAGCACCGTCCAAGCGCCGGCACGCAACACTCAGAAGGTTGTGCCCTGGACGCCGGGCCGCGTATTCGCCGTCCAGGCTGCACTCCCCGGGCAGTACCGCACGATGGTCGACCTCGGCGCTGGTTGTGGCCTCCGTCAAGGTGAGATCTTCGGTCTGGCGGAAGAGGCGATCCAGTTCGACACTGGTTGGCTGCATGTGGGATGCCAAGTCAAAGTCGTGGAGGGCGCGTTGGTCTTCGCGCTGCCCAAGCGGCAGAAGGGACGCGACGTGCCGCTGGCCCCGCAGGTGGCCGCAGCATTGAAGGAGCATGTGGCCGAACATGCCCCGGTGCCTGTGACGCTGCCGTGGGCCCGCCCGGACGGCAAGCGCGTCACCAAGCGCATCCTTTTCGTCCGCCCGGACGGGAAAGGGGCGGTACGCCGCACCGACTTCAACACGCGGCTGTGGAAGCCCGCTCTCGTCTCCGCCGGCGTCATTCCGGGGCGCGAGCCGGGCAAGCGTCACGACGCCGCCAGGGAGCACGGCATGCACGCGCTCAGGCACTTCTACGCGTCCGTTCTCCTGGACGCCGGGGAGAACATCAAAGCGCTGAGCACGTACCTCGGGCACACCGACCCTGGGTTCACTCTGCGGACGTACACGCACCTGCTCCCGAGCAGCGACGGACGGGCCCGCCACGCCATGGACAAGCTCTACTTGGGCCGCCCGTCCGGGCCGGACGGCCCACAGACGGCCCACGGGTGATCATGGCCACGGATGGGGCGCGGTGTCCGCGCCCGGCGTCCCGTCCGTGGGAGCGCCCATAGGCCGCTGACCTGCGACTACAGCACCGGCAGAAGCGCCTTCAGCTCGAAGGCGGTGACCTCGGAGCGGTACTCCTCCCACTCGCGCTTCTTGTTGCGGAGGAAGAAGTCGAAGACGTGCTCGCCCAGCGTCTCGGCGACCAGTTCGCTGCGCTCCATCAGCGAGATCGCCTCGCCGAGGTTCTGCGGCAGCGGCTCGATGCCCATCGCGCGGCGCTCGGCGTCGGACAGGGCCCATACGTCGTCGTCGGCGCCCGCCGGGAGTTCGTAGCCCTCCTCGATGCCCTTGAGGCCGGCGGCCAGCAGTACGGCGTACGTGAGATAGGGGTTCGCGCCGGAGTCGATGGAGCGGACCTCCACGCGCGCGGAGCCGGTCTTGCCGGGCTTGTACATCGGGACGCGGATCAGGGCGGAGCGGTTGTTGTGGCCCCAGCAGATGTAGGAGGGGGCCTCGCCGCCCGAGCCCGCGGTGCGTGTGGAGCCGCCCCAGATGCGCTTGTAGGAGTTGACCCACTGGTTGGTGACGGCCGAGATCTCGGCGGCGTGCCGGAGCAGCCCGGCGATGAAGGACCGGCCGACCTTGGAGAGCTGGTACTCCGCGCCCGACTCGTAGAACGCGTTGCGGTCTCCCTCGAAGAGGGAGAGGTGGGTGTGCATGCCGGAGCCCGGGTACTCGCTGAACGGCTTCGGCATGAAGGACGCGTGGACGCCCTGCTCCAGCGCGACCTGCTTCATGACCAGGCGGAAGGTCATGACGTTGTCGGCGGTGGAGAGCGCGTCGGCGTACCGCAGGTCGATCTCCTGCTGGCCGGGGGCACCCTCGTGGTGGCTGAACTCCACGGAGATGCCCATGGATTCGAGCATGGTGATCGCCTGGCGGCGGAAGTCCATGCCGACGTTCTGCGGGGTGTGGTCGAAGTAGCCGGAGCTGTCGGCCGGGGTGGGGCGGGTGCCGTCGACCGGCTTGTCCTTCAGGAGGAAGAACTCGATCTCGGGGTGGGTGTAGAAGGTGAAGCCGAGGTCCGAGGTCTTGGCGAGCATCCTCTTCAGGACGTAGCGGGGATCCGCGAAGGACGGGGAGCCGTCGGGCATCAGGATGTCGCAGAACATCCGCGCTGTGCCCGGGGCCTCCGCGCGCCACGGCAGGATCTGGAAGGTCCCCGGATCCGGCTTGGCGATCATGTCGGACTCGTACACCCGCGCGAAGCCTTCGATCGCCGAGCCGTCGAAGCCGATACCCTCGTCGAATGCCTGTTCCAGCTCGGCGGGGGCGACGGCGACCGACTTGAGGAAGCCGAGCACATCGGTGAACCACAGGCGTACGAAGCGGATGTCGCGTTCCTCGAGCGTACGGAGCACGAATTCCTGCTGCTTGTCCATGTCTGCTGTCCTACCCATCCTTGCCGGTCAGGCCGCCTGCTCCCACGCTGCCGAGTACACCGCGGCACCCGAGCATGACACCACAGGATTTCCGGAAGGTTGCACACCGGCGTACTAAAGCATTGTCGGACACGCGGCCCGTGGTGCGCGCGTCCGGGTGCCTCAGTGGTGGACGGGGTCGCGAGGGCGGCCCGCGGCTCAGGCGTTGTGGGCGATCTGGATGAGATTGCCGCAGGTGTCGTCGAACACGGCGACGGTCACCGGGCCCATGTCGACCGGCTCCTGCGTGAAGCGCACACCGAGCCCCTGAAGGCGCGCGAACTCGGCGTGGACGTCGTCGACGGCGAAGGAGGTGTACGGGATGCCGTCCGCGACCAGCGCGTCCCTGAAGGGCTTCACGGCGGGGTGTCCGGACGGTTCGAGCAGCAGCTCGGTGCCTTCGGGGTCGGCCGGGGACACGACGGTGATCCAGCGGTCCTCGCCCACCGGGACGTCGTGCTTCTTCAGGAAGCCGAGCACCTCGGTGTAGAAACGCAGCGCCTCGGCCTGGTCGTCGACGAAGACGCCGGCCATGTTGATCTTCATGAGGTCTCTCCTCGGGGTTCGGGTGCGGGACCGGGTGCGGTCCCGGCCGGGCTCGCGGGTGCGATCCAGCGGTCGGTGAGGTGTTCCAGCGGCCCGGTGTTCAGGTGGTGGAACTTGTAGCGGCCGTCGCGTCGCGTCTCGACGAGACCGGCTGCTTCGAGGAGCGCCAGATGCTGCGAGACGCCCTGCCGGGACAGGCTGAGGCCGTGTCTGGTCAGCAGCCGGCCACAGATCTCGAAGAGCGTCTGCCCGTCGCGTTCGGCCAGCTCGTCGAGGATCGTGCGGCGAGTGGGGTCAGCCAGGGCCTTGAACACATCATCGGACACGCCGCCACTATAGGCAAGTATTTCCTTGCCTATCAATGCCGGCCGTCGCCGACCGTCAGTGGAGTGGGATCGCGGTGTCCGACCAGCCCAGGGGGTACGGCTCCCCGTCGTCGCCCGGCATGGGCCGCTCCCCGCCCGCCTCGGTGAACGCCGTGAGGGCGTCCACGAGCGCCGTACGCTGCTCGGGAGCCAGCCGCTGGACGATCGAGGTGATCTCCCGGCGGCGGGCCGCCGAGACGTCCGCCACGAGCGTACGGCCCTCCTCCGTGAGCCGCAGCACGGTCTCGCGCCGGTTGCCGGGGTTGACCCCGCGCTCGGCGAGCCCGGCGGCGATGAGCCGGTCGACCATCCGCGTCGCGGTGGAGGGGTTCACCCCCAGCCGCTCGGCGAGCGACACGAGCTTGGCGCCGCCCTGGGCCGAGAGGGCCTTCAGAAGCCGGAACTGGGGCAGGGTGACCCGGTCCTGGACGGTGGCCAGGGAACGGACGGAGACGGCCACGAGCAGCCGTGAGGCGATCAGCACGGCCCGGGTGACGTCGTCGACGTCGGGCTCGCTCGGCAAGGGTTCCGGAGGGTCGGCCATGCCTCTTTGTACCGCGCCGGAGCCCCCGCCGACCCCCCTTCGTACCCCCGTGGTCACGACCGCCACAGGCACGTTCCGGACTCGGAACCCGCTGCGCCCTCCTGCTCGGCCACCTGTACGGACTACGATCTGCGCCCATGGGGGGACGGCGGCACATACGCGACGCGCGTCCCACGGCCTTGCTCAGCGCCGTGGTGACGCTGCTCGCCGCGCTCTACGTCTGTCTCGGCCCCGCCGACACGCACGACACGCGGCCCTCGACCGTGCGGGCCGCCGACAGCGCGGCGGCGCAGCACACGGCGCGGACGACCAGCCCCGGCATCACCCTCCGTACGGATGTGGAGGCGGCCGGGCCCGCCGCGGCCCCCGAGTACACCTGCCCGTACGACCGGAGCAACTGCCGCTTCATCCCGCACCTCAGTCCGGCCGTGCTGACCGCGCCGCACCCCGCCGACCCGCTCGGCACCGACGACGTGAGTCCCGCGCGCCTCGCGCTGCCGTCCCACACCGGCCAGGTGTCCCGCTCCGGAGCGTCTCCCCGCGCGCCGGATCTCCACGTCCTTCAAGTACTGCGGACGTAGCCGGGCCCGCGCCCCCACCGGGTTCCAGTACCTCCCCCACCCCCGTTCCGCAGGTTTTTCGAGAAGGACGAAACACACACCATGGCTTCCAAGTCCCAGAGCACCGAGCGCAAGGCCCGAATAGAGCAGATGCGCAAGGCCGAGCGCGCGCGTGAGCGGCGTAACCGCATCATCACGATCACGGCGAGCACGGTCGTCGTCGCGGCGCTCGTCGCCTTCGGCGCGTTCGTGCTGAACAAGGAGTCCGAGGACCAGAAGAAGGAAGACAAGGCCGCCGCCGAGCCCGTGAAGGGCGAGAAGTCCTGGGACGCGAAGGAGCTGGGCCGCGACCACGTCGCCGAGGCGGTCGAGTACCCGCAGACGCCGCCGGTCGGCGGCAACCACAACCAGGTCTGGATGAACTGCGCCGGCGACGTCTACAAGGACGCGGTCCCCAACGTGAACGCGGTGCACTCGCTGGAGCACGGCGCGGTCTGGGTGACGTACAACGACAAGGCGCCCGAGGGCGACGTGAAGGCGCTCGGCGACCGCGTGGGCAAGACGCAGTACACGCTGATGAGCCCCGTGAAGGAGCAGGCCGGGGCGATCATGCTGACGGCGTGGGGCAAGCAGGTCACCGTCGACAGCGCGAAGGACCCGCGCGTCGACCAGTTCTTCGCCAAGTACGTGCAGGGCCCGCAGACGCCTGAGCCGGGTGCCGCGTGCACCGGCGGAATGGGCGACCAGTGACCCGCACGAACTGGGCGGCCATCACGGCGGTCGTACTCGCCCTGCTGTTCGCGGGGGCGGCCACGGTCGCCTCCGCCGGGCGCGAGGACTCGCCCCGCGCGAGCGCCACGCCCACGGCGGACTCGGCCGAGGCGGGCTTCGCGCGTGACATGGCGGTCCACCACCAGCAGGCGGTGGAGATGTCGTTCCTCGTGCGGGACAGCACGGACGACGAGGAGGTGCGCCGCCTCGCGTACGACATCGCCAACACCCAGGCGAACCAGCGCGGCATGCTGCTGGGCTGGCTGGACATGTGGAAGCTGCCGAAGATCTCCACCGACCAGGAGCCGATGGACTGGATGGCGAAGGACGGCGATCACACCGACATGGACGGTATGGAGGGCATGGATCACGGTGCCCACGAGGTCCGTGACGGCTCGCTGATGCCGGGCATGGCGACCAGGACGGAGCTGGACGCGTTGCGGACCGCCAAGGGCGAGAAGGCGGAGATCCTGTACCTCCAGCTGATGACCGACCACCACAAGGGCGGCGTCACGATGGCGCGGGGCTGCGCCGAGTTGTGCGAGGTCGACACCGAACGGGCCCTGGCCGAGGGCATGGTGACGGCACAGCAGTCCGAACTGGGCCTGATGAGCGACCTCTTGAAGGCACGGGGCGCGAAGCCGCGCGCCTGACCACGGGCGGGCCACACCTGTTCCGGAAAGCGCCGGGCCGGTCGCGTACGCGACCTGTCCGGCGCTTTCGATTCCGCATGCGATCCATGAGGCCGGCGGCGCCGTACACGCGTCCAGGTTTCATTCACCCGTACCGCTTCTTTCACCCGTACGGGTGAAAGCGGTCGCGTACGCCGGACGGCCCCATGACGATGGAGTCGCTCGGGGCGGACGGCATCGAAGGAGGTACGAACCCCATGACCACGGCCAAAGACATCATGCATCCCGGGGCCGACTGGATCCCCTCGCACGAGACCCTGGACCGGGCCGCGCAGCTCATGCGTGACCTGGACGTGGGCGCCCTGCCCATCGCCGACACCGGGGAACGGCTGACCGGCATCCTGACCGACCGCGACATCGTCGTCGGCTGTGTGGCACAGGGCCACGACCCGGCGCAGGTCACCGCCGCCGAGATGGCCCACGGCACACCGCGGTGGATCGACGCGGCCGCGGACGTGGACGACGTGCTCACGGAGATGCGGGACCACCAGATCCGCCGGCTGCCGGTGATCGAGAACAAGCGCCTGGTCGGCATGATCAGCGAGGCGGACCTGGCGCAGCACCTGTCCGACGCGCAGATCGCGTCGTTCGTGGAAGGGGTGTACGCCTCCGGCTGACGGGCCTCACGGACGCCCGTGGGCCCGGTACGGGTGTCGCGGGCCGCCGCCCCGTGCCGCGGCCCGCACACGCTCCCCCACGGCCCCGCCACCACATCGCGTCAGAAAGACGATTACACTGGGCCCGTGCCTCAACTACGTCTCGCTCTGAATCAGATCGACTCGACCGTCGGCGATCTCGCCGCGAACGCCGAGGCGATCGTGCACTGGACCCGGCACTCCGCCGAACAGGGCGCGCATCTCGTCGCGTTCCCGGAGATGGTGCTCACCGGCTACCCCGTCGAGGACCTGGCCCTGCGGTCGTCCTTCGTCGAGGCGTCCCGCGACGCCCTGCGCGCGCTCGCCGGACGGCTCGCCGACGAGGGCTTCGGGGAGCTGCCCGTCGTCGTCGGCTATCTCGACCGGTCCGAGCGGGACCGGCAACGGTTCGGCCGGCCGGCCGGATCGCCGCGGAACGCCGCCGCGGTGCTGCACCGGGGCGGTGTGGCGCTGACGTTCGCCAAGCACCATCTGCCCAACTACGGCGTCTTCGACGAGTTCCGCTACTTCGTGCCGGGCGACACCATGCCCGTCGTCCGGGTGCGCGGCATCGATGTCGCGCTCGCGATCTGCGAGGACCTCTGGCAGGACGGCGGCCGGGTCCCGGCCACCCGTTCCGTGGGCGCCGGGCTGCTGCTCTCGATCAACGCCTCGCCGTACGAGCAGGCCAAGGACGACACCCGCCTGGAACTCGTACGCAAGCGCGCCCAGGAGGCCGGCTGCGTCACCGCCTATCTGGCGATGATCGGCGGCCAGGACGAGCTGGTCTTCGACGGCGACTCGATCGTCGTCGACAAGGACGGCGAAGTGGTCGCGCGCGCACCGCAGTTCGCCGAGGGCTGTGTGGTGCTGGACCTCGATCTGCCCGCCGCCGCCGCCGAGCCGCCGGGCGGCACCGTGGACGACGGTCTGCGCGTCGACCACGTCGTCCTGTCCGACGACCCCGTCCCCGCCTACGAGGCGGAGCTGAGCGGCGGCTACGCCGACCGGCTGGACGACGACGAGGAGGTCTACTCCGCCCTGGTGGTGGGCCTGCGCGCGTACGCCGCCAAGAACGGCTTCAGGTCGGTCCTGATCGGCCTCTCCGGCGGCATCGACTCCGCGCTCGTCGCCGCGATCGCCTGCGACGCGCTCGGCGCCGGGAACGTCTACGGCGTCTCCATGCCGTCCAAGTACTCGTCGGACCACTCACGGGGCGACGCGGCCGAACTCGCCCGCCGTACGGGGCTGAACTTCCGCACCGTGCCCATCGAGCCGATGTTCGACGCGTACATGGGCTCGCTCGCCCTGACCGGGCTCGCGGAGGAGAACCTCCAGTCGCGGCTGCGCGGCACGATGCTGATGGCGCTCTCCAACCAGGAGGGCCAGATCGTGCTGGCGCCGGGCAACAAGTCCGAGCTGGCGGTGGGGTATTCGACGCTGTACGGCGACTCCGTCGGCGCGTACGGCCCGATCAAGGACGTCTACAAGACGGCGGTCTTCCGGCTCGCCCGCTGGCGCAACCGCGCCGCCGGGGAACGCGGTCAGACCCCGCCGATCCCGGAGAACTCGATCTCCAAGCCCCCGAGCGCCGAACTGCGCCCCGGCCAGGTCGACACGGACTCGCTGCCGGACTACGACGTGCTGGACCGGATACTGGCGATGTACGTCGACCGCGACCAGGGCAAGGACGCGATCGTCGCGGCGGGCTTCGACCCGGCGGTGGTGGCGAGGACGCTGCGCATGGTGGACACGGCGGAGTACAAGCGGCGGCAGTATCCGCCGGGCACCAAGATCTCCGCGAAGGGCTTCGGCAAGGACCGGCGGCTGCCGATCACCAACCGCTGGCGGGAATCACCGACCGCCTGACCCCGGCCCCTTGAACACCGGCCCCCTGAACAGGGGTGCCTACTCGGAGAGTTCGATACGGGCGGCGATCGGCAGATGGTCGCTGCCCGTGCGGGGCAGTGTCCACGAAGACTTCGGCTCGACGCCCTTGACCATGATCTGGTCGATCCGTGCCATCGGGAAAGCGGCGGGCCAGCTGAAGCCGTAGCCGTCGCCGGCGGCGCCCTGGGTGGAACGCATCTGGGACGTCACGGCGTTCAGGGAGCGGTCGTTCATCGTGCCGTTGAGGTCGCCGAGCAGCACGATCCGGTCGATCCGCTCGTCGGCGATCGCCTCACCGAGCGCGTCGGCGCTGTCGTCCCGCTGGTTGGCGGTGAAGCCCGCGTGCAGTTTGACGCGTACGGACGGCAGGTGCGCCACGTAGACGGCGACCGAACCCTGCGGCGTCATCACCGTGGACCGCATCGCGCGCGTCCAGCCCATCCGGATGTCGACGGGGCGGCTGCCGCTCAGCGGGTACTTGCTCCAGAGCCCCACCGTGCCCTGCACCGAGTGGTACTTGTACGTGCCGGCCAGCGCCTTCTCGTACGTGGGAACCGCCGACGCCTTCAGCTCCTCCAGCGCGACGACGTCCGCGCCGGACTCCACGATCTCCCGCGCGGTTCCCTCGGGGTCGGGGTTCTCGGCGTTGACGTTGTGCGTGGCGACCGTCAGATCGCCGCCGGTGCCCGACTTTCCGATGAGCAGTCCGCCGAAGAGGTTGGCCCACACGACGGTCGGCAGGAGCAGCGCGATCAGCGCGGTGGCGGAGCGGCGTACCAGCGCGGCCACGAGAAGAACGGGTACGAGAAGTCCCAGCCACGGCAGGAACGTCTCCATGAGACTGCCCAAGTTGCCGATGCGGTTGGGGACCTGGGCGTGCAGGATCATCAGCAGCGCCGTCAGGACGGCGAGCACCGCGACGACGACGCCCCGCCGCCAGATGCCCCGGTCGCCGCGCCAGCGGTCGGCGAGGGTCCGGATCCGGCTCTTGGGAGGGTCGTTGTCGTCGGCGCCGTCCACCCGGGACTCAGCCGTGTACTCCTGCGTCATACCGCTGCCCTCACTGCCTTGCCGTTCACGCCCGCCACCGACCCTAGGCGATGACGCGCGCTTTCCCCGCCGTCCCCGACGGCCGTACGGGCAGAAGGACGACCGTCATGGGGCGGTGGGTTCCGGACACGGGCGGTTACCGGGCCGCTGTGAGATGACGCACGACCGGCGGGGCCGCGTGGCGGGCGGTCAGCTTCCGGTGTCACCGGCCGTGTCGCCCACGCTGGTCCCGCCGCTTTCCCCGGACCCGGCCCCGGCTCCGTCCCTGGGGCGCAGGCCTTCGAGCAGCGCCCGGAGGATGCGCTCGGCGAGGTCGTCGTCCAGCGGCGCGTCCTTGCGGTGAATGGTGCGCACCAGCATGGGGCCGACGATGAGTTCGTCGATCAGCTCCACGTCGATGTCGTCACGGAGTTCACCCGCGGCGACGGCGCGGCGCACCGCAGCCGTCATGGCGGCGCGCCGCGGCGCGATCACGGTGTCGTGATACGCGTCCCACAGCTTCGGATGGCTCTTCATCTGCGCGAAGACGTTGTAGAGCAGGGCGGAGCTGCGCTGGGCGAGACCGCGCCTGCGCAGGGATTCCAGACCGACGAGGATGTCGGCGAGGCCGGAGGTCCCCGACAGGGCGGGCTCGGGGGGCTCGATGGCGCGCAGGACGTCGACGAAGAGCTCTTCCTTGTCGCTCCAGCGCCGGTAGATGGTGGCCTTGCCGACGCCCGCCGTCCGCGCGATCCGCTCGATGGAGAGCCCCGCCAGCGGCTCACCCTCCTCAAGAAGCCTCACCACGGCCTGGAGGATCGCGCGTTCGGCCGCCTCACTGCGCGGCCGGCCTCGCCGGGGCTCCTGCCCCTGGTCCCGCTCCTGCCCTCGCAATGGCCCACCTTTCGCCCTGCCCCATCAGCCGCGCGCCCCGCACGATCCGCCGATTCTCGCCGACGCCTGCGCGTCCGGTCGAACGCCCGACACCGCCCGGCGCCACGGCCGACAACGCCGACCCTCTCGCACGGCGCTTGAGCCGCGCTGATTTTCGATCACCGGCCAGGATCTAGTCGTGGGCGGGCGCCGTCGCCTCGACCGGGGGTTCGGCCCGCTCCTTCGGTACGGGGCGCTCCGGTGCCGTACGGCCCGGCATGAAGAGCGCGACCACGACGGTGCCGATCAGCGCGACCGCGGCCGAGCCGAGGGCCGTGACGTGCATGGCGCTCAGGAAGGCGTCGTTCGCGGAGGAGATCAACGGGGCGCCGGCGGGGCCGAGTTTCTCGGCGACGGCCATGGTCGCCTCGATCGACTCCCCCGCCGCGTCGCGCGCCCCGGCCGGGACGGCGCCGAGGTGTCCCTCGATCTCGCCTCGGTAGGTGGTGGAGAGCAGCGAGCCCAGTACGGCGATGCCGAGCGCGCCGCCGACCTGCCGGAAGGTGTTGTTGATGGCCGATCCCGAGCCGGCCTTCTCGCGCGGCAGGGCCTGCATGACGGCGACCGTCACCGGCGGCATGATGTGGGCCATTCCGGCGCCCTGGACGAAGAAGACCAGGCACAGCACCCAGACGGGTGTGGTGGCGTCGAAGAGGGCGAACGCGGCGAGACCGGCGGCGACGAGCAGCATGCCGCCGGTGCAGACCGCGCGGGCGCCGAACCGGTCGACGACCAGCCGGGCGCGCGGCGCGAAGACCATCTGCGCCACGGCGAGCGGCACGATCAGCAGGCCCGAGTCGAGCGCGCTGTATCCGCGCACGCTCTGGAGGTAGAAGGCCGAGAAGAAGGTCACGCCCATCAGGGCGAAGAAGACCAGCGCGATCGCGGCGACGGCGGCGGAGAAGGCCGGCTTCTTGAAGTAGGACATGTCGATCGACGGATGGTCGCTGCGCTTCTCGTGCACGACGAACGCGGCCAGGACGGCCAGACCGCCGATGACCGAGGCCAGCACCGTGGCGTCGGTGAAGTCGGCGAGTTCACCCGCGCGGATGATCCCGTACACGAGCAGGACGAGGCCGACGATCGACAGCAGTACGCCGACCGGGTCGACACGGCCGGGACTGGGGTCCTTGGAGTCCGGCACCAGCAGCACCATCGCGATCAGCGCGACGATCACCACCGGGACGTTGACCAGGAAGATCGAGCCCCACCAGAAGTGTTCGAGCAGCACGCCGCCGGTGATCGGCCCTATGGCGATGGCGAGTCCGACGCCGCCCGCCCAGATGCCGATGGCCTTGGGCTGCTCGTCGCGCTCGAAGACGTTCATCAGGACGGCGAGGGTGGCCGGCATCACGAAGGCGGCTCCGAAGCCCATCAGGGCGCGGTACGTGATGAGTTCACCGGGCGATCCGGACATCGCGGCGAGCGCGGAGCCGATGCCGAAGACGACGATGCCGAAGAGCAGCACCTTCTTACGGCCGACGCGGTCGCCGAGCAGACCGGAGGTGAAGAGCAGCCCCGCGAAGACGAGGGTGTAGGAGTTTATGGCCCACTCCAGCTCGCTCTGGGTGGCGCCGATCCCGACGGGCTCGGGGCTCGCGATCGTCTTGACCGCGACGTTCAGGATCGAGTTGTCGAGCACCACGATGAGCAGGCTGAACATGAGGACGCCGAGGATCGCCCAGCGGCGCCGGTGGACGGCTTCGGGGACCCGGCGCTCGGTGGTGTGGACGCCGGGCGGCGTCGAGGACGGTGGCGGCGCGGACGAGGGTGACGGTGTGGGCATGACGCGAGCGTAAGCCCATTTCAATACGAGACCGTCTCGTATTGTAAATTCTTTACCCGGGGAGCGGCGAGAACGGAGTAGCCCCACTTCCCGTCGGTGGTGCGCGGATGCCACCATGGACACGGTCCGGGGACACCGTCAGGGTGCCTCGAGATGACGAAGGAGCCGTAAGCCATGACGTTCGAGGCTGCGCAGAACCCCTCACGTGATCCCAAGTCGCTGTACGGCGGCACGGGCACCCGCCGCGTCACCGTCCATGACATCGCCGCCGCCAAGCGACGCGGCGAGAAGTGGCCCATGCTCACCGCGTACGACGCGATGACCGCGTCCGTCTTCGACGAGGCCGGTATCCCGGTCATGCTCGTCGGCGACTCGATGGGCAATGTCCATCTCGGCTACGAGACGACCGTACCCGTCACCCTCGACGAGATGACGATGCTGTCCGCGGCCGTCGTACGGGGCACCAGGCGCGCCCTCGTCGTCGGCGACCTCCCCTTCGGCTCGTACCAGGAAGGCCCCGTACAGGCCCTGCGCAGCGCCACGCGCCTGGTCAAGGACGCCGGGGTGGGCGCGGTCAAGCTGGAGGGCGGGGAGCGCTCGCTGCCGCAGACGGAGCTGCTCGTCCAGGCCGGCATCCCGGTGATGTCACACCTCGGCCTGACGCCGCAGTCCGTGAACACGCTGGGCTACCGGGTGCAGGGCCGCGGCGACGAGGCCGCGCACCGGCTGCTGCACGACGCCAAGGCGGCGCAGGCGGCCGGCGCGTTCGCGGTGGTGCTGGAGCTGGTGCCCGCCGAGGTCGCCGCCGAGGTCACCCGGTCGCTGGAGATCCCCACCATCGGCATCGGCGCCGGTCCCGACACCGACGCGCAGGTGCTCGTGTACACGGACATGGTGGGTCTCACGGGCGGCAAGGTGCCGCGCTTCACCAAGCAGTACACGAACCTCCGCCAGACGCTCGGCGACGCCGCGAAGGCGTTCGCGGACGAGGTCGTCGGAGGAACGTTCCCGCAGGAAGAGCACACCTTCCACTAGCCCCACCCCATCAGCCACTGCCGCAAGAGAAGACAGCCCGCCGACATCCCCCATCGGCGGGCTGTCGGCGTTCCCACACATCCGACAGCCGGCTGTCGGCGGGCTGTCGGTCGGATGTCGGTCGCCTGTCAGTGGCGGCTGCCACGATCGACGGCATGACGCGAATCGACACAATCCCTGCCGACGGCACCTCGGCCGTCACGGTGCGGGGCCTGGTCAAGCACTACGGTGCGACCAAGGCGCTGGACGGGGTGGACCTGGACGTGCGCGAAGGCACGGTCCTCGGAGTCCTCGGGCCCAACGGCGCCGGCAAGACCACCCTCGTACGCTGCCTGTCCACCCTGATCCTGCCCGACGCCGGTACGGCCGTCGTGGCCGGTTACGACGTGGTGAGGCAGCCGCGGCAGCTCCGCCGCACCATCGGCCTCACCGGGCAGTACGCCTCGGTCGACGAGAAGCTCTCCGGCTGGGAAAACCTGTACATGATCGGGCGGCTGCTCGATCTGTCCCGTACGGCGGCCCGCAAAAGGGCGGACGAGCTGCTGGAGCGGTTCTCGCTCACCGAGGCGGCCCGGAAGCCGGTGCTCCAGTACTCCGGCGGTATGCGCAGGCGGCTGGACCTCGCGGCCTCGATGATCGGGCAGCCCGCGGTGCTCTATCTGGACGAGCCGACGACGGGCCTCGACCCCCGCACCCGTAACGAGGTGTGGGCGGAGGTCCAGCGGATGGTCTCCGAGGGAGTGACCGTCCTGCTCACCACGCAGTACATGGAGGAGGCCGAGCAGCTCGCGAGCGAGCTGACGGTCATCGACCGCGGCCGGGTCGTCGCGGGCGGCAAGGTCGACGAGCTGAAGGCCAGGGTCGGCGGCCGGACCCTGGAGATCCGCCCGACCGACCCCGGCCGACTGCCTGAGATGGCACGGGCGTTGAGCGAGACCGGCCTGGACGGCATCGCGGGGTCGCAGATCAACGACGGCATGCTGTTCGTGCCGATCCTCGCCGACGTGCAACTGACGGCTGTGATCGGCCTGCTGGCCGGGCGCGGCTTCGACATCGCGCACATCGGCACCCATCTGCCCAGCCTGGACGAGGTGTTCCTGGCGATCACGGGCGAGAAGACGAGCGAACAGGCCGACGACGTGCGCGACGACGCCCACGACGACACGCGGCCGAAGGAGGTCGCGGCATGAGTACGGTGACGACGACGAAAGCGACGGACACCGCGCCGTCCCCCCGCCCCGAACCGCCCGTCCGGGTGGTCTCCGACGAGGGCCGGATCGGTCTGCGGGCCAATCTGCGGCACATCGGCGCCCTCGCGCGCCGTAACGTCCTCCAGATCAAGCAGGACCCGGAGTCGATGTTCGACGTCCTGCTGATGCCGATCGTCTTCACGCTGCTGTTCGTGTTCGTCTTCGGCGGGGCCGTCGCGGGCAAGGGCAACCAGTCCGAGTACGTCAGCTATCTGGTCCCCGGTCTGATGGCGATGATGGGGCTCAACGTCTCGATGGCCGTGGGCAGCGGCATCAACGAGGACTTCCAGAAAGGGGTCATGGACCGGTTCCGGACGATGCCGATCGCCCGGTCGTCCGTCCTCATCGCGAAGATCGTGGTCGAGGTCGGCCGGATGATGGTCGCCTTCGCGATCCTGCTGATCGTGGGCTTCGTACTCGGTATGGAGATCGAGACCTCGCCGCTCCAGGTCCTGGCGGCGATCGGGCTGTCGCTGCTGTTCGGCGCGTCGTTGATGTGGATCTTCATCCTGATCGGTCTGACCGTGAAGACGGCGCAGGCGGTGCAGGGCGTGGGATTCCTGGTGCTGATGCCGCTCCAGTTCGGCTCCTCGATCTTCACCCCGCCGTCGACGATGCCTGGCTGGCTCCAGAACTTCACGGACTACAACCCGCTGTCGAATCTGGCCGACACGGCGCGCGCGCTGTTCATCGGCGGGCCGCTCGCGCACGACCTGTGGATGACGGTGGCCTGGGCGACGGTGATCACGGCGGTGACGGCGCCGCTCGCGGTGTCCAAGTTCCGCAAGAAGACCTGACGCGGGCGGTCGGGGTCCGGCATCGGGGACGAGCCGGGCCCCGGCCGAGGGGCGGACGTCAGCCGTCGGCCGAGGGGGAGGACATCAGACGCCGGCGAGAGCGAAGGCCTCGTCGAGGGTGAGCGTGCGGCCCTCGGCGAGGGCTTCGTCATACGCGGCGCCGTCCAGCCCGCCGGCCCGGACGGCCGCCTCGGCCGCCTCCCGGTTCTCGCGCTCCTGCGAGGCCCGGTAGTGACCCCGCGGCAGATTCGCCTCGTACGCGCCGATCAGCCGGGCTCCGTCCCGTACCCGCTCCGGCCCCCCGAGCCCGGCCAGCGCCCAGCCCACGGTCAGCAGATGGACCGCGGACATCTGCGGGGCGACGATCCGCGACATCGAGTCGTTCGACCGCTCCAGCGCCTGCCGGGACCAGTCGAGCCCGGCTTCGTACCGGGTGTCCACATTCTCCAGCCAGCCGAGCAGGCCGAAGACGAAGCCCTCGAAGATACGAAGGTTGGAGTGCTTGAACTCCTCGCGCAACTGGCCCAGTTCGTGGCGTCCCTCGGCGGCGCGCCCGCTGCGGCCCAGCCAGATCGCCAGATAGATCCGGGCGGCCGGCTCCGCCTCGTAGTCGCGCCTGCTGTCCCGCAGGATCTCGCGCAGCACCGCCTCGGCCTCGTCCCCCTGGCCGGTCTCCATCATGACGCCGGCCAGCCGCGTGCGCAGGAGCGCGACCTGGGACTCCACGCCGAGCAGCCGGGTGTTCTCGATGGCGGCGAGGAAGTCCTCGGTGGCGCGGGCGAATTCACCGTTGCGCTCATGGGCCTCGGCGCGCGCCGACAGCGCCTCGGCGGCGCCCCACGCGTCGCCGAGCCGGGTGAAGATCTCCAGGCTCTCGTCGGCGTCGCGGCCCGCGTCGCCGACCCATTCGCTGCGGTTGGCGAGGATGTTGGCCCGCACCTGGAGAGCCGAGGCCAGCTCCCACTCGTAACCGAAGTCCCGGCACGCCTCCACTCTCGCGTCGATGAGCTCGCGGAGCCGGCCGGCCTCCCCGATGATCATGACCGCGAAGAACCAGAGCGAGCCGGGCGTACGGCAGATCTGCGGCAGACCGGGCTGGTAGACCTCGCTGATGCGGCGCAGCCGCTCCATGGCCTCGGGCGTGGTCCACTCGTCGAACTCGTGGTTCATGCTGGCCAGATAGATCAGCCGGCACCCGCGCCGTGCCTCCATCAGCACATCGGGCGCCATCGGCGGTGGGGCGTCCGTGCACTGTTCGAACACGGGCGGGGCGGGGACGACCGGCGCGGCGAAGGGGTCGGGGCCGAGTTCGGCGGCGGCCCCCGCCCAGTGCCGCGCGTCGGTGCGCAGATCGCGGATCTGCCAGTAGAAGGCGAGCGAGTGCACCAGGCAGAGCGCCTCCTGCTCGTCCCGGTCGGCCACGGCGCGGCGCAGCGCGGTGCGCAGGTTCTCGTACTCGAGCGTGATCCGGGTGATCCAGTGGACCTGTTCGGGACCGCGCAGTTTGGGGTCGGCGTGGCGGGCCAGCTCCCGGAAGTGGACGAGATGGCGGCGCTCGGCGGCGGGGCGGTCCCCGGACTCGTCCAGCCGTTCACCGGCGTACTCCAGCACGGTCTCCAGCAGCCGGTAACGCATCTCGCCGTCCGGTGCGGGGGCGGCGATCACGAGCGACTTGTCGACGAGCGAGCCGAGCAGTTCGAGCGCGTCGGGCCCGCACACGGCTTCGGCGGCGGCCAGGTCGCAGCCGCCCGCGAAGACGGACAGGGCGGCGAGCGCGGTCCGCTCGGCGGGGTCGAGCAGGTCCCACGACCAGTCCACGACGGCGCGCAGGGTCTGCTGTCTGGGCAGTACGGTGCGGCTGCCGCCGGTGAGCAGCCGGAAGCGGTCGTCCAGGCGGTCGGCGATCTGCCGGGGGGTGAGCATCCGCAGCCGGGCGGCGGCCAGTTCGATCGCGAGCGGCAGCCCGTCGAGCCGGCGGCAGATCTCGTCGGCCGCGACGGGGTCCTCGTCCGTACGGAAGCCGGGCCGGGCGGCGGCGCCGCGATCGGCGAGCAGCCGCAGCGCCATCGGTTCCGGCAGCGGGCCGACGGGGCGTACGACCTCGCCGGGCACACCGAGCGGCTCCCTGCTGGTGGCGAGGACGGTCACGCCGGGGCAGCGGGCCAGCAACTCCTCGACCAGCCGGGCGGCGGCGTCCACGACGTGCTCGCAGTTGTCGAGCAGGAGCAGCATGCGGCGGCGTGAGCAGTGTTCGACGAGCCGTACGAGAGGGTCGTTGGTGCTCGGATCGACGGCCCGCAGACTCTCGGCACCGGCGCCGCGCAGTACGGTCTCGCGGGCGCCGAGCGCGACGAGTACGGCCTCGGGGACGGTCGCCGGATCGTCCACGGGCGCGAGCTCGGCGAGCCACACCCCGTCGGGCCACTGCGCCCCACCGCCCCCGGCGGCGACCTCCTGCGACAACCGCGTCTTCCCGGCCCCGCCGGCCCCGAACAACGTCACCAACCGCGCGTCCCGCAGATCCAGTCGCAGATCGACCATGTCCCGCTCCCGCCCGACGAAGCTGTTGATCCGGGCGCGGAGGTTCCCGGGGGGCGGGGTCGCGGGGCCCGCGGCGGCGGGGGCGGGCGGGGTGCCGTCCGGCGCGGACCCAGGGCGGGTCCCGGAGGGGGCCGGTTCGGCCGCCGCACCGGCTGAGCCGTGAGCGGTGTGCGCCGCACCGTACGGACCGGCCTCGGCCGGACCGGACGCCTCGGGGGCGTGCGGGACGCCGTCCGGCGCGGACGCCGCCGGACCGGCGGAACCGGACTCGCCGGCCGGGTGGTCGGCGGCGGAGCCGTTCCGTGTGGCAGCGCCGTGCGGCGCGGGGTGTGGGGGCCGGTTCGGGCGCCGCCCCGTGTCCTCGTTCGCGTACGCGTCCGGGTTCAGCAACTCCTTGTGGAGTGTGCGCAGTTCGGGGCCGGGGTCCATGCCCAGGCGGGTCGCGAGGTCGCGGCGGACCTCTTCGTAGGCCGACAGGGCCTCCGCCGTGCGGCCCACCGCGCGCAGTGCCCGGATGCGCAGCGCCTGGAGCAGTTCGTCGATCGGATGGTCGTCGCAGAGCACCGCCAGCTCCGGCAGAGCCTCCTCCGCGTGGCCGAGGGCGAGCGCCGCCGTGAGCCGTGCCCGGCGGGCGCCCAGTCGGCGGGCCTCCCAGCGGGCCGACTCGGACCTGCGGTCCGGCAGGTCGGACAGCGCGGGGCCGTGCCACAGGCCCAGCGCCTCGTCCAAGCGCTCGGCGGCTCGCTCGGGGCTCCCGTTGTCCAGCGCCCTGATCCCCTCGGCCGTGAGCCGCTCGAAGCGGTACAGGTCGACGTCGTCCTGGTCGGCGCACAGCCGGTAGCCCCCGCTCTCGGAGACCACGGTCCCCGCACCGAGCACCCGGCGCAGCCGGCTGACCAGTGCCTGGAGCGCACCCGCCGCGTCCGCGGGGGTGTCGCCGTCCCAGACCTCGTCGACGAGCGTCGCCGCCGGGACGGTCCGGCCGGGCCGCAGCGCCAGCACGGTCAGCAGCGCGCGCAGCCTGGATCCGCCCACGGCGTACGTCGTGCCGTCGGCGCGCAGTGCCCGCGTGGGGCCGAGAAGCCGGTAGCGCACCCCACCATTGTCCGGCACGGCCATCCGGTCGGCCGCCCGCTCCCCCGAGTGCGCCGTTCCCATGTGTCGCCCCAGCCCTCCCGCCGTCTCCCCCTGTGCCGCCCAGCCTCGCCGGAACCGACCCCCGGACGCGAGACGTTTTCGCCGTGTCGCCTGTACGGTCAGGCACGCCCCGCGCCGACCGCGCCCCGCCCGCACCTTCAGGAGCCGCGAATGACCACCGCCCCCTCCCGTCGCGACCGGCGGATCAGCCCCGTCTTCCTCGGGATCGCCGCCGTCATGGCGGTCACGGGGTGGGCGGTGTGGACGGACTTCGCGGCGGACGCCCGTATCGCCGTCTTCCTCTTCGTCACCTCGGCGTGGGTGGTCTCGCTCTGTCTGCACGAGTACGCGCACGCGCGCACCGCCCTTCACAGCGGCGACATCTCCATCGGAGCCAAGGGTTATCTGACGCTCAACCCCCTCAAGTACACACACGCGTTGCTGAGCCTCGTGCTGCCCGTGCTCTTCGTCATCATGGGCGGCATCGGTCTGCCGGGTGGCGCGGTCTTCATCGAGCGGAGCCGCATCCGGGGGCGGTGGCGGCACAGTCTGATCTCGGCGGCCGGCCCTTTGACGAACGTTCTCTTCGCCGTCGTCTGCACGGCCCCGTTCTGGCTGGGCATGCTCGACGGCGTACCGATGATCTTCCGCTTCGCGCTCGCGTTCCTCGCGCTGCTCCAGGTGACGGCGGCGATCCTCAACTTCCTGCCGGTACCGGGACTTGACGGTTACGGCGTGATCGAGCCGTGGCTGTCACGCAAGTTCCGCGCGCAGGTGGAGCCGTTCGCGCCGTTCGGACTGCTCGCGGTCTTCGGCGTCCTGTTCATCCCCGAGGTGAACATCGCGTTCTTCAACGGGATCGACGCGATCCTGAGCGGCCTCGGCATCTCCGATCTGGAGACGTACTGCGGCCAGAACTTCTACCGCTTCTGGAAGACGCGCGACGAGCTGTGCCAGTCGTTCGTCAGCTAGCGCCCGTCCGGCCGGCCGTCTTCGCCTTCCGCTGGTAGTACCACGTCATGTTCGACGACAGCCCGGCCAGCAGCACCCACACGACGCCGAGCCAGATCTCCCCCCGTACGAAGGCCACCACGGCCGCCGTGGTGGCCAGGAGGCAGACGACGAGGGCGTAGAGAGCGAGGCGGGGCATGGGGTCGGCTCCTGTCGGGGGCGTGGCGGACGTGCGTACGGCGCCCGTCCAGTGTCCCCCACCCCCGCGCCCGCCCGCGCCCAGGTCCGCCCCCGAGAGACACCGGACACCGGACGTCGGACAAGGCCGGATGCCCGTCGGCGTCAGACGTCGGTCACGCGCAGGCCCGCGTGCGCCTTGTAGCGGCGGTTGACCGAGATCAGGTTCGCCACCAGCGACTCCACCTGGTGGGCGTTGCGCAGCCGGCCGGCGAACACCCCGCGCATACCGGGGATACGGCCCGCCAGCGCCTGCACGATGTCGGTGTCGGCCCGTACCTCGCCGAGCACCATCACATCGGTGTCGATCTGCTCGACGGCGGGGTCCTGGAGCAGCACGGCGGACAGATGGTGGAAGGCGGCGGTCACGCGTGAATCGGGCAGCAGGGCGGCGGCCTGCTCGGCGGCGCTGCCCTCCTCCGGCTTCAGCGCATAAGCGCCCTTCTTGTCGAAGCCGAGCGGGTTGACGCAGTCGACGACGAGCTTGCCCGCGAGTTCGTCCTTGAGCGATTCCAGCGTCTTTGCGTGGCCCTCCCAGGGCACCGCGATGATGACGATGTCGCTGCGGCGCGCGCACCCGGCGTTGTCGGCGCCCTCGACACCGAGGCCGAGTTCGGCCGCCGCCGCCTCGGCGCGCTCGGCGGCGCGGGAGCCGATGATCACTTTCTGCCCGGCCCGCGCCAGCCGGTAGGCGAGCCCGCGTCCCTGGTCGCCCGTGCCGCCGAGAACACCGACGGTCAGGTCCGAGACGTCGGGAAGCTCCCAGGGGTCCTTGGCGGGAGGCTTCGGCGTGCTGCCACTGTCGGTAGAGGTCATGACCCCGACATTACTTGTCGGTCCGAGAGCCTCCCGGCACGACCCTCACCCCTCCCGCACAGCCGGAGTGCCCCGTTCGGGTGACGCGGCGCCGACCTCCGGCGCGGGGCGTGGCGCTGCGGCAGGATCCCGGCCCATGGATGCCGTACGCGTCGCCCTGCTCCGTGAGGTCCTGGCCGGTACGCAGTGGCCGGCGGCGACCCGCCGGTTCGCCGCGTCCCTGCGGTCCTCCGTCGTGCCGCACGGGGGCGGGCTGCTGCTCGTCGGGACGCGGGCGTACGAGCCGTGGCATCTGGCCGCGCACCTGGTGGACGAGGCGGCGTGGTCCGGCCGCCCGGAGCTGGCGCCGTTGCTCGTACGGCACCGGGTGCGGCCCGCCGACCCCGCCCATCTGGCCGTCGGGCTGGGCAGGCTGGAGGGCGCGGGACGCGGCGAGACGCTGCTGCTGGTGGCGCCGGAGCGGCCGGACGGCGGGCTGTTGGAGCGGGTGCACGGCGCGCGGAGGGCGGGGGCGACGGTCCTGTCACTGGGGACCGGGGACCCCGAGGTGGTGGGGCTGGCTCACGACGCGCTCACGATCACCCCGGCGGTCCTGGAGGAGGAGGCGGACGAGGCGGACGAGAGGGACGAGGCGGTGGCGGGCAGGCACGAGGCGGCGTCGGGCATCGACCTCGACATGGTTCAGCACCTGGTGAGCGCGGCGGCCGGTGAGAACAGCCTTCCGACGACGCGCGGCAGGCTCCGCTTCCGGGACCGGCTGTCCCGGCTCGCCGACCAGCTGACCTCGCCGCCGCCGGGTCGCTGGTGACGTCGAGATACGTGGCCGGCTAAAGGAGTTGCCCGAGTCGACCGTCACGACGCAGCATGGCCTCTCGTGACCAGAAAGCTGTCGGCGATCCTGCCGGACCTCACTCCGCTGCGCACACTGCGCGAGTTCCGGCTCCTGTGGATCCAGGGCCTGGTGACGTACTTCGGCAGCTCCATGGCCATGATCGCGCTGCCGCTCCAGATCAAGGACCTCACGGACTCGCCCCTCGCGGTCGGCGCGATGGGCGCCGTCGAGCTGGTGCCGCTGATCGTTTTCGGGCTGTACGGCGGGGCGCTCGCCGACGCGGTCGACCGCCGCAAACTGATCCTGCTCTCCGAGGCGGGCCTCGGGCTGCTCGCGGTGATCCTGCTGATCAACGCGCTGCTGCCGCGGCCGGCGCTCTGGCCGCTGTACGTCGTGGCCGCGGGCGTCTCCGCGCTGGCGGGCATCCAGCGGCCCGCGCTGGACTCCCTGATCGCGCGGATCGTGCCGCACGCCCAACTGACGGCGGCGGCGGCGCTCAACGCGCTGCGCTGGCAGACCGCGGCGGTCGCCGGGCCCGCGACGGCCGGTGTCGTGGTCGCGTTCTCCGGGACGGCGACGGCGTACGCGCTGACCGTGGCCGGGTTCGTCGCCTCCGTACTGATGTGCCTGCGGCTGCGGCCGGCGCCGCCTTCCAAGGAGGCGGCGAAGCCGTCGCTGCGCGGGATAGCGGAAGGCGCGCGGTACGCGTGGAGCAAGCCGGTGCTGCTGGGCACGTACGCGATCGATCTGAGCGCCATGTTCTTCGCCTTCCCGCTCGCGATCTTCCCCTTCCTGGCGGAGGACCTGGACGCGGAGTGGGCGCTGGGCCTGATGTACGGGGCGATCCCGCTCGGCTCCGTACTGATCAGCCTGACCAGCGGCTGGGCCTCGAAGGTCCGGCGGCACGGGCTGATGGTGGTCATGGGCGCGGGCGGCTGGGGCCTGGCGATGACGCTCGCGGGGTGGATGCCGAACATCTGGCTGGTCCTGTTCTGCCTGATGCTGGCGGGCGCCGGCGACATGCTCAGCGGACTGGGCCGCTCGACGATCTGGAACCAGACGATCCCCGAGGAGCTGCGCGGCAGGCTGGCGGGGCTGGAGGTGCTGTCGTACAGCGTGGGCCCGCAGCTCGGTCAGGTCCGCGCGGGCACGGTGGCCGGCTGGACGGGCACCCGCCCCGCGGTCTGGAGCGGCGGGGTGGCGTGCGTGGTGGCGGTGGGGCTGCTGGCGGCGGTGCTGCCGAAGCTGATGACGTACGACTCGGACACGGACGAGGACGCGTTGCGCCGGAAGGCCCAGCAGGAGGAGGCGGGTGCGGCTGCCGATGGGGCTGCCGCCTCGGACCAGGCGCCCGCGCCCGGGGTGGCGCTCTGACGCGGAGCCGGGCCCGGGGTCGGGCACCTGGCGGGCCTGAGGTGTCCGTCAGGTCGGGGGGCGGTCCGTCGGGTTGTCGTGCCAGCGGGGGTCCGTCTCCCAGTCGAGGTTGCGTTCGGCCGCCGTCTCCATCGCGCGCTCCGCCTCCTGCCTGGAGGCGTACGGGCCGAAGCGGTCCTTGGCCGGGCAGTCCGGGCCCTCCTCGACCTTTCTGTGCTGGAGGCAGTAGTACCACTCGCCCGGCTTACCCGCCGTGCGCTTCTTGAACAGGGCCATCGTCGGCTCCTTCCTCTGAACGCCATGCTGCCCCACGGGCGGCTTTTGAACGCTGGTTAGACTCGCTGGTATGTCTGGCCAGTCGCTGCTCGTGCCCGGGGAACTCTCCCCCGTCCGTTCCGTTCCCGGAAGAATCCCGCGTCCCGAGTACGTCGGGAAACCTCTGCCGACCCCGTACACCGGCCCCGAGGTGCAGACCGACGAGACCGTCGAACTGATGCGGATCGCCGGCCGGATCGCCGCGCAGGCGATGGAGGAGGCCGCGAAGCACATCGCGCCCGGCGTCACGACCGACGCGCTCGACAAGGTCGCGCACGAGTTCATGGTGGACCACGGGGCGTACCCCTCCACCCTCGGCTACCGCGAGTTCCCGAAGTCGCTCTGCACCTCGGTCAACGAGGTCATCTGCCACGGGATCCCGGACTCCACCGTCCTGCGCGACGGTGACATCGTGAATCTCGACGTCACCGCCTTCATCAACGGCGTGCACGGCGACAACAACGCCACCTACCTCTGCGGCGACGTGGACGCCGAGTCGACGCTCCTGGTCGAGCGGACCCGTGAATCACTGAACCGGGCCATCAAGGCCGTCCGGCCCGGCCGGCAGGTCAATGTCATCGGCCGTGTCATCGAGTCGTACGCCAAGCGCTTCGGTTACGGCGTGGTCCGGGACTTCACCGGGCACGGCATCAACTCGTCCTTCCACTCCGGGCTGATCATCCCGCACTACGACAGCCCGCACGCGACGACCGTCATGCGGCCCGGCATGACCTTCACGATCGAGCCCATGCTCACGCTCGGCACCCATGAGTACGACATGTGGGACGACGGCTGGACCGTGGTGACGAAGGACCGCAGGCGGACCGCACAGTTCGAGCACACGCTCGTGGTGACGGAAACCGGCGCGGAGATCCTCACCCTGCCCTGACCCGCCCCGGCCGACCCCACCCTGAACCCGTCCATAACCCGCTCCGACCTCGGACGCGACCTCTCGCGGGGCCATTCGCGCACCAGGTGTCCCCCGCGTGATCAAGGGGTACCTTTCTTACCGACAGGACGTCGGGAACCAGTTGACTTAGGTAAGCCTAAGTAGGAGGATCGGCGAAGGCAAGCGCCCGTGCTGCCTCGCCGGATCTCGGTCTGGTTTTCCGTCCCCCTCGGCCCCGGAGGCCCGCCTTGGACGCAACCGCCACCGCCACCCCGTTCTCCACGCTGATCCGTGTCGCCTCGCACGAGAAGCACACCGAGGTGAACACCTCGACCTTCATGAGCGACCTGCTGGGCCGGCGCTTCGGGGTGGAGGCGTACGCGCGCTACACCGAGCAGCTCTGGTACGTGTACCGGGCGCTGGAGGACGCCGCCGGGACGGTCGAGGGGGATCCGGTCGCCGGCCCCTTCATCCGGCCCGAGCTGATGCGCATCGACGCCCTGGAGCGCGACTTGACGCATCTGCGCGGTGCCGACTGGCGCGAGGGCCTTGAGCCGCTGCCCGCCACCGCCGCGTACGCCGCCAGGATCACCGAGTGCGCCCGCACCTGGCCCGGCGGCTACGTGGCCCACCACTACACCCGCTATCTCGGGGACCTCTCCGGCGGCCAGGTCGTCCGCGACATCGCGGAGAAGACCTGGGGCTTCGAGCGCAAGGGCGACGGCGTCCGCTTCTACGTCTTCGAGGAGATCGCCAACCCGGCGGCGTTCAAGCGCGCCTACCGCGAGCTGCTGGACGCGGTGCCCGCGGACGACCTGGAGAAGCAGCGCATCATCGAGGAGTGCCACCGGGCGTTCGACTTCAACGGGGCCGTGTTCCACGAGCTGGAGGGCGAGTTCCCCCTCAGCGCGTGAGCAGGCCGGCGCGGTGGACCGCGTTCAGCGGGGCGGGAGCAGGCGGACGCGTCCGCCGATCTCGATCGAGCCGTCAGGGCCGGGGGCGGTGAGGATCTGCGACCCCCGGCCCTGAGTGATGTTCAGCGCGCGGCCCAGCTCGGCGGTGAGGAGCAGGGCCGCCGCGCCCGTCGCCTCGTCCTCCACGATGCCGTCGTCGCGGCGCGGGAAGCCCCGCGCCCTCACCCGGCCGGCCGACTCGTCCTCCCACGCCCACGCGTAGAGCCAGCCCTCGCCCGGCGGCGGGGCGGGAAGCGCGTCGACCTCGGCGACCGTCCCGTAGCGGCGCAGCGTGCGCGGCGGGGACCATTCGGGGCGCGCCGTGATCCAGGTGAACTCGCCGTCCTGACGCACCCACACCTCACCGACGGGCGGATTGACCGTCTCCAGGTCGAGCAGCCAGGCCGCCCCGACGAGCGGGTGCCCGGCGAACGGCAGCCGCAGGCCGGGCGTGTAGATGTCCACGTAGCCGCGCTCGGGGTCGTCCACGAACACGGTCTCGCTGAAGCCGAGTTCGGCGGCCAGCGCCTGCCGGGACGCCTCGTCGGGGTAGTCGCGGCCCTCCCGTACGACGCCGAGCGCGTTGCCGTACCGGCCGTCGCCCGCGCAGAAGACACGCAGCACTTCGATGTCGCCGCCGCCGCCGCCCATGTCAGTCACCGGATTCCTCCAGCGCGTACGCCGTGCTGATCGAGAACCAGGACAGCACATGCACCTCCGAGCCTTGCCCTGCCGAACCGGGCTGGTTTCAACCCGGCAGGTGCTGATCGTAGAAGACCTGTCGGATCAGGCGGGCATTGGAGCATCACGTGCGCCGCGCCGTGCGACCGACGCGGCGGGGCCGTACCGCGTCGGTCGCGCGGTACGGCCCCGCCCTGCCCCGTCGTCGGGGCCGGTCGCTCAACTCAGCTGTCAGATCTCGCCGGTGGCCGGGTTGCGGCGGCGGGCGATGAAGACCGCAGCCCCGCCCGCGACGGCGAGCGCGCCCGCCGCGCCCATCAGCGCGCCGGCCGGGACCTCGGCGCCGGTGCTCGCGAGGTTGCCGGTACCGCCCGCGGAGCCGCCGACGGAGCCGCCGCCCGCCGTGCCGGCCGTGCCGCCGGTGGTGCCGGAGCCACCGGTCGTACCGCCCGTACCGCCGGTGCTGTCGCCCGTGCCGCCCGCGCTGCCCGAACCGCCGGGCAGTTGGCCGTCCTTCGTGAGGGATACGGCCGCGGTGAGGGCGTCGAGCGTCTCGCCCTCCTCGTACATTCCGCCGAACGCCTTCGTGCCGTCCGCGGTGAGCGAGGCGGGCACGGCCTTCAGCGCGACGACGCCGTCCTTGGCCTTCAGCTCACCGGCCGGCAGGTCGAGCGTGGCGATGGTCAGGTCCTCGAAGGTGGAGACCTTGTGGGTCGCCCGGTCCTTGGTGCTGACGTCCGCGACGAGGGTGCCCTTGCCGTTCTTGACCTCGGCCTCCAGACCGCTGAGCTTGAGGTCGAGGACGTACGAGCCCTTCTCCTCGTGGCCCAGGAAGCGGACCGATCCCTCGAACTCGGCAGACAGGGTCTGCGCCTTCGCGTCGAAGGAACCGGTGGCCTTCGGGAAGCGGTACGCCTCGCCCGACTGGGTCGCGCCGGCCGCGAGTTCGACCTTGCCGTTGGCGATGGGGCCCGTCACATAGGTACGGAAGCTCTTCTTGACGCCCCAGTCGAGATTGCCGTCGACGATCGGGCCGTCCACGACGGCCGGGACCGAGGGCTCGTCGGTGGGATCGGTCGGATCGGTGGGATCGGTCGGGTCCGTGGGGTCCGTCGGGTCTGTCGGGTCGGTGGGGTCCGTCGGGTCGGTGGGATCGGTCGGGTCCGTGGGATCCGTCGGGTCCGTGGGGGCCTTCACCGCCGTCACCGAGAGCGTCGCCGGGTCCAGCGCGACGCCCGCGGCGTAGAAGCCCGCGAACGCCTCGGAGCCCTCGGCCGTCAGCTTGGCGGGGATGTCCGTGAAGACCATCGCACCGTTCTCGCCCTGTCCCGGCCGAACTGTCGTCAGGTCGAGATCGGCGATCGAGACGTCGTCGCGCGTCTCGGTCTCGCCTTCGGTCACGCTGGTGACGTCGGCGGTGATCTCCCCGTCCACACGGGTGGTGTTGACCTTCACATCGCTCAACTCGATGTCGAGGACGCCGTGATGACCCTCGAAGTGAACGCTTCCGTTGAAGGCGGTCGCGGTGGCGTGCGTGCCGGTGTCGTAGGTGCCCTTGCCGTCGGTGAAGGTGAACACGCCGTTGCCGGCGGCCTGGGTGGCTCCGTCGGCGGCCGTGATCTTCCCGGCGGCGACGGGCGAGAGCAGGTACTTGCGGAAGGACTCCTTGAAGCCCCACTCCAGGGTGCCGTCCTTCAGATCGAGTTGCGGCGCGGCGGGCGCTCCGGGGGCGGCCGGGGCGCTGCCGGCCGCGAACGCCGGGACGGCGAGCGCGGTCGCGCCGATGGCCACGACTGTGGCGACCGCTGCGGCAAGGGCTATGGGACGACGGGTGGCTGGCATGTTCGGGGGTCTCCTCGATGGATGAGATGCGCGATCAGGAGCGGGGGGTGGGGAGGGGGAAGGGAAGTCAGGAGGGCCCGTCGGAACCGGGGCCGGGCCCGGAGTCCGACTCGGGGGCGGGCGCGGGGCCGGAGCCGGGCGGGCCGGCCGCCGTCGCGCCCCGCCGCCGGACGCCGAGGTACACCGCGAGCGCGGCGGCCAGCAGCAGACCGGCGCCGACGCCCACGTACGTAAGGGCGTTGGAGGAGGCGGAGGCGGACGCGGAGGCGGCGTCGTCCACCTCCGCCGGCTCGGTGGGTCCGTCGGCCGCGTCGGGCTTCGGAGCGGCGGAAGCCTCGACGTCACTGCCCAGATCGGGCAGCGCGGGCAGCTTCGCCTTCTTGTCGACGGCGACGGCGAGCGAGACGGGATCCATCACCGTGCCCGCCTTGTACATGGAGCCGAACGCCTCGGCGCCGGCCTCGGTGAGCGTCGCGGGGGCCTCGGTGAGTGCGGCGAGACCGTTCTCCGGCGTGAAGTCCCCGGCGGCGAAGGTGACCAGGGCGACGGCCTTGCGCGGTGCCCGGCCCTCGCTCGTGACGTCGGCGGCCAGGGTGCCCTTTCCGCCCTTCACCTGAACACCGATCCCGCTGAGCGTCAGATCGAGCCCGTTTCCGGTGAAGCGGACGCGGCCGGCGAAGTCGGCGTCGAGCGTCCCCTTCTTCGCGTCGTACGTGCCCTTGCCCTTCGGGAAGCGGAACAGCGCGCCGCCGTCCTGCGCCCCCTCGCCGAGCGTCCAACGGCCCTCGGCGATGGAGCCGGTGACGTACTCACGGAAGGTACGGCGCACTCCCCAGTCGACGGCCGCGTCCCGGAGAGCGCCCTCGGCCTGCTCGTTCCCGCCCTTGTCGGCGTTCTTGTCCTTGTCGGCCGGCTTCTCGACGGGCTTCTTCGCCGGGTTCTTCGCGGCGGCCACGTCCACGGAGAGGCTGACCGGGTCGAGCGCAGTGCCCGCCGTGTAGTAGCCGGCGAAGGCGGTGGCGCCCTGGGCGGTGAGCGTCGAGGGGATATTGCTGAGCGCGACCGGACTGCCGCCGCCCCTCATGTCGATCCCGCCGAGATCGAGCGTGGCGAGTGGGACCTGCGACGACGTGGTGACCTTGCCGCTCCCCTTGGCCTTGCTGGTCATATCGGCGTGCAGGGTGCCCCGGCCGCCGGAGATACGGACCGTGGGACGGCTGATGGTGAGGTCCAGCTCGTGCGATCCGTCCGGCTTGGTGTGGCCGGTGAAGCGGACGCCGCCGCCGAATCCGGCGCGCATGGCGCCGCTGTCGGGGTCGTACGTCCCCGAGGCGGAGTGGAACCGGAACTGGCTGCCGCCCACGGTGGCCGCGCCCCCGTTCAGGCTCCAACTGCCGCCCGCTATCGGGCCGGTGACATAGCTCTGGAAGGACGACTTGATCCCCCAGTCGAGCCTGCCGCCCTGCACGGTGCGGTCCGCCGCCCGAGCCGTGGCCGCCGGGATCAGGGCTCCGAGGAGTACGGCGAGCAGCGCGACGGCGAGAGCGCGCACCGGTCTGGACGACAGCATCAGAAGATCACTCCCACGTTGGAGACGGCGGCGGACGAGGCGGCTCCGGGCATGCCGAGGAAGCCCGGTTGATGAAGTCACCCCCGGACCTGGCAAGCAAGGTAAGGCTAACCTAAGCTATCTCCAGCCCGGCCGGAACCCTTCCGTCCAGGCGCCTCGACGGACTCCACTCGGGACTCCACGGACGACGGGACGGTGCACTCCGTGCGCACTCAACGCCTGGCGGGCGCACTCATCTCGGTGCTGACCCTCGCCCTGGCCGCCACCGGCTGCGGCGGAAACGACAGCGGCGGCAGTGGCACCGGCGGTGGCGGCGGGACGGCGAAGGGCGCCGGTACGACGGCCACCGCCGACCGCGTCGAACCGCTGGCCACCGTCCCCGAGCCGGAACTCCCGGTCACCGTGGACTCCGCCGACGGCACGAAGGTCACCGTCACCTCCACCGACCGGCTCGTGCCCCTCACCGGATCGCTCAGCGAGATCGTCTTCACCCTCGGCCTCGGCGAGCACGTCGTGGCCCGTGACATCACCGCCACCTTCGAACAGGCGGAGAAGCTGCCGGTGGTGACCCGCGCCCACGACGTCTCCGCCGAGAGCGTCCTGTCCCTCAGGCCGACACTCGTCATCGCCGAGACCACCACCGGACCGGCCGAGGCCGTCGACCAGATACGTGACGCCGGGATCCCGCTGCTCGTCGTCGAACCGGCGAAGGGTCTGGACGACGTCGGCACACGCATCGGGACAGTCGCGCGGGCGCTGGGCGTCGACGCGGCGGGCGACGAGCTGAGCGCGCGTACGGCCGAGCGGATCGCCGCCGTACAGAAACGGATACCGGCACCCGGCGACGGCGAGAAGCCGCGTGTCGCCTTCCTCTATCTGCGCGGCTCGGCGTCCGTCTATCTGCTCGGCGGCCCTGATTCCGGGGCGAGTTCACTGCTGGAGGCGGCCGGCGCCGTCGACGCGGGCAAGGAGTCCGGCCTGGACAAGGACTTCACGGCGATCACCAGCGAGGCGCTGGCGAAGGCGGCGCCCGACGCGATCCTCCTGATGAGCAAGGGACTTGAGTCGGTGGGCGGTCCCGACGGTCTGGTGAAGATCCCGGGCGTGGCCGAGACGCCCGCCGGTCTCGACCGCCGGTTCATCTCCGTCGACGACGGCGTGCTGCTCAACTACGGGCCCCGTACGGACCAGGTGCTCGCCTCGCTCGTCGAGCAGCTCTACCCGGACGGCGAGTGACGTGACGACGACACCCGCACCCACGACCACGACCACACCCGCGATGACCACCGCCCGGCCGGACCTCTCCCCGCCCGGACCCGCTTCGAGGAAGCGCCCTCAGCAGCGGGGGAGAACCTGGCTGTTGACCGTCGCACTCCTCGGCGTACTGCTCCTGCTCTGCCTGCTCTCCGCCGGGCTCGGCGCGTACGACATCCCGCTCGGCGACGTCCTGTCCTCCGTCCGGCACCGGATCGGCCTCGGCGGCGCCGCGCTCGAACGGGTCCCCGAGAGCGTCCTGTGGAACGTCCGGCTGCCGCGCGTCGTCCTCGCGCTGCTCGTCGGCGCGTCGCTGGGCTGCGCGGGCGCCCTGATGCAGGGCGTGTTCGGCAATCCGCTCGCCGAACCGGGAGTCATCGGCATCTCGGCGGGCGCGGCGGTCGGCGCCGTCGCGTCGATCGCGCTCGGCCTGAGCTTCCTCGGCAACTGGACGGTCACCGTCTGCGCGTTCGTCTCCGGGCTGCTGACCGTGCTGCTGGTGTACGTGATGTCCCGCTCCGGCGGCCGTACGGAGGTGGTCACGCTCATCCTCACCGGCATCGCGGTGAACGCGTTCGCGGGCGCGCTCATCGGGCTGTCCATCTTCTTCGCCGACAACGCGCAGATCACCCAGATCACCTTCTGGCAGCTCGGCTCGCTGGCACAGGCGACCTGGCCCAAGGTGCTCGCCGTGCTGCCGTGCGCCCTGCTCGGTCTCGCCGTCGCGCCCCTCTACGCACGGAAGTTGGACCTCCTCGCGCTGGGAGAACGGCCGGCCAGACATCTGGGCGTGGATGTCGAACGGCTCCGTGTCGTCCTCGTCCTGGTCGTCGCGCTGCTGACGGCCGCCGCCGTGGCGGTGGCGGGGATCATCACGTTCGTCGGACTGCTGGTCCCGCATCTGCTGCGGATGGCGAACGGCCCCGGCCACCGCTTCCTGGTACCGGGCAGCGCGCTCGGGGGCGCGCTGGTCCTGGTCGCGGGCGACCTCGCGGCCCGTACGGTGGCGGCCCCCGCCGAACTGCCGCTCGGCGTCCTGACGGCGCTGTTCGGCAGTCCGTTCTTCTTCTGGCTGCTGCGCAGGACGCGGCGCAGGCAAGGGGGTTGGGCATGAGGGCCGGCACAGTCCTGAAGGCCGCGGCGCACCGCGCGCTCATGAGCATGTTCGCCGTACGGGGCAGGGAGTTGCCCGTCCCCCTCGCCCACGGGGACGTCGTCGCCGAGGCACGGGGCCTGCGCGTACGGTTCGGACAGCGTGACGTCCTCGGCGGCGCCGACGGCGGTGTCGACCTCGTCGTGCGCGCCGGTGAGGTCCTCGCGCTCGTCGGGCCCAACGGGGCGGGCAAGTCGACGCTCCTGGCCGCGCTCGCCGCCGACCAGGATGCCGACGGCGGCGGCGTACGGATCGCCGGCCGCCCCGCCGGCGACTGGTCCGCAGCCGAACTCGCCCTGCGCCGGGCCGTGTTGCCACAGGCCGCCACGCTCTCCTTCCCGTTCCCGGTGGAGGAGGTCGTACGGATGGGCCGCGCGCCCTGGGCGGGTACGGCGTCCGAGGACGACGACGACACGGCCGTGGCCGAGGCCATGGCGGCGACGGAGGTGGGCGAGTTCGCGCGCCGCCCCTTCTCCGCGCTCTCCGGCGGCGAACGCGCCCGCGTCGCGCTCGCCCGGGTACTCGCCCAACGCGCACCGCTGCTCCTCCTCGACGAGCCGACCGCCGCACTCGACCTGCGCCACCAGGAGTTGGTGTTGCGCATCTGCCGGGCGCGCGCGGCGGCCGGTGACGCCGTCGTCGTCGTGCTGCACGATCTCGGGCTGGCCGCCGCGCACGCCGACCGGGCCGCCGTCCTGCACGAGGGCCGGGTCGTCGCGGACGGCCCGCCTGCCGAGGTATTCGGTGACGAACTGCTCAGCCGGGTCTACCGACAGCCCGTCGAGGTCTTCCCGCACCCGCGCACCGGGACCCCGCTGGTGATTCCGAGGCGGACCGGTAGGGTTCGGACGGTCAGTGGGGGTCACGGAGCAGAAGGCGACCGATGAGAAGGCCGATTCGGGCAGCGGCGGGGCTGGCGGCGGCGACGGTGATGTCGCTGCTCGCGAGTGGGTGTATGACGGTCCACGGTGAACTGGCGGTGCTGCCGGGCGCGAAGAAGTCCGAAGCGGCCCAGGCGCTCGCGGATTTCACCGAGGCGTACAACAAGGCGGACAAGGCGTACGACCCCGGGCTGGACGCCGGCCGGGTCACCGGTGCGCTGGGTGCGATCAACCAGGCCGGTCTCAAGGCCAGAAGCATCACGAACCCGCAGGGCAACGACCGGCACCAGCCGTTGGAGTTGACGGACGCCAAGTTCCTCATCCCGAAGAAGGCGGGCTGGCCCCGCTGGTTCGTCGCCGACACCGACAGCAACCGCGACAAGGACGACGGCCCCGACGACAACCGCTGGGTGCTGGTCTTCGTGCGCAACGGCGCCGACCAGTTGTGGGAGGTCGCCTATCTCGCGATCCTCACACCGGACGAGGTCCCCGAGTTCAAGACCGACAAGGACGGTCACATCGAACCGGTGCCGGCTGACGGCGGATCACCCGCGGTGGCTCCCGGGGACATGAGCACCGAGTACGCCTCGTATCTCAAGAGCGGCGAGCCCGAACACTTCGCGCCCGGACCGCACACCGACGAGTGGCGGAACATACGCGAGAAGAACGCCAAGCTGCCCGGTCTCACCATCCAGTACATCGATCAGCCCCTGGACACCGGGGACTTCGCGCCCCTCGCGCTCGCCACGAAGGACGGCGGCGCGCTGGTCTTCTTCGCGATCAGGTACTTCGACCGGCAGACGGCCGCGCCCGGCTTCACCCCGAAGGTCTCCGCCGACGTGAAGGCGCTGATGACCGGCGAGGTGAAGGACACCCTCACCAAGGAGTGGGTGTCGAGCCAGGCGGCGCTGGTGAAGCCGGACGGGGCCGGCAGTGACCAGGTGAACGTGGTGAGCAGGCTGCAAGGGGTGACCGGGGCCGAAGGCTCCTGACACCCCTCGCGGGGACGCCGGCCCGTGCGCCGGGTCTCGCCTCGGCGGACGCGGGCACGGCGCGCCGGTGGTCAGCGGCCGAGCGGCCAGGCCACCGGATGCGGGTCCAGCTCGTGGTTCTCGCCCGCGTACCGCGCACACGCGTCCGTCAGCGTCTCCAGCAGCGTCAGCGGGTCGGGCAGCGGATGCTCGGGACCGCGCAGCCAGGTCATCGACAGCTCGCCGGGCAGCCTGGCCGGTGGTACGAGGACGTAACTGCCCCGGCAGTGCCAGCGGAAGCCCGGATGCTCGTCCATCGTCTCGGGGTGGCAGTCCAGCTCACAGGGCCACCACTCGTCCTCGTCCTCGGGCGTGCCGCGGGTGGCGGTGAAGAAGAGCATCCGGTCGCCGCCGGAGTCGGCCACCGGGCCGACGTCGACACCCGCGCCGAGCAGCCGCTCCAGCGCCCTGCTGCCCGCCTCCAGCGGAACGTCCATGACGTCGTGGACCATGCCGGTCGCCGTGATGAAGTTGGCCTCGGGCTGGTTCCTGGCCCAGCGCTGGATCTGCGCCTCGTCGGTCGTGGACTGCGTCTGCCAGGCGAACGAGATGGGATGCCTGGCGGGGGTGGGACAGCCGATGCGTTCGCACGAACATCGATAGCCGATGGGATGTGCGGCGGGCGAGATGGGCATACCGGCGGCGGCCACGGCGAGGAGCAGTGCCTCGCGGGCGTCGGCGTCCGTGGCTGACGACCGACCGTCGTCGTGCTTTCTGGCGAGTCGGCGCAGCCACTGGGAAACCTTGCCCTCAGTGCCGCGGTAGCGGCCGAAATCGTCGCCCATCTATCCCCTCACCTCATGCGCCGGCCCTCATCGACACTTCCATGTTCGCACCATCCTGCGCTTCGGGGGGCCGCACTCCTCAACCGGGGTGGGGAGGCGGATGCCGATCACCGGGCATCATCACGCGCTATATCAAGAAATCGCCCACTGATACGGTCGATGGGAGCCCGTGGCGTTGGACACATTCGGCGCGTCCGATTCAGGTCTGGGCCAAGTGGGGGCCGGGTCCGGACGGGCGCCGGATCCCGGTGCGGCACTCAGTGCCGCGGAGCCAGCCCGTTCAGCGTGTAGTCGACCAGTGAGTCCGCGTAGGCGTGCGTGAGGGGCAGCGTCCGCAGCAGCCACCGGTGCAGGATCGGACCCGTCAGCAGCTCCATCGCGGTGCGCGGGTCGATGTCGTCCCGTACGGTCCCCGCCTCCTGGGCGGCGCGCAGCCTCCGTACGTAGAGCGCGGCCTGCGGCTCCAGCAGTTTCTCCGCGTACTGGGCGCCGATCTTCGCGTCGACGATGCCCTCGGCGGCGAGCGCGCGGGTGGGCGCCTCGAACGTCGGGTCGTTCAGCTCGTCGACCGTGGCGCGCAGCACCGCCTTGAGGTCCGCCGCCAGATCGCCGGTGTCCGGGATCTCGTAGTCGTGGGCCGCGCCGCCGGCGGCTTCGGCGGCCTGTTCGCCGAGGTCGAGGAAGGCTTCGAGGAGTACGGCGGCCTTGGACGGCCACCAGCGGTAGATCGTCTGCTTTCCGACGCCCGCGCGGGCCGCGATGCCCTCGATCGTCGTCTTCGCGTAGCCGGCCTCGCCGACCAGCGACAGGGCGGCGGCGTAGATCGCGCGTCGTGACTTCTCACTGCGGCGGGTGGAATCCGGTGCCTTGCTCTCAGCCATCGCACCAGCCTACCAGTGAGGCGAGACGCACCGTCTCGTCCGAGGCGCTCCCGGCACGACCGCCCGGCGCGGATCGAACGAGGGACCGACCGAGGGATCACCTCGCGCCGTCGGTCCGGTGTCGCTGCGTGAACCACCCGATCGGATCACTGCGCGAACGCCCCGCACAGCGGACCATGGGTCGACGCACACACCCCGTGCGACCCGTCCGTTCGTGAGGAGCCCTAGTTGCCTCGTGACGCCTCGCCCCGCCGCTATCTGATGTGCCCACCGGCGCATTTCAGAGTGACGTACTCGATCAACCCGTGGATGGATCCGTCGAAACCGGTGGACCTGCCGCTGGCTCTCGCGCAGTGGGAGGTGCTCCGCGACCGCTACCGCGCTCTCGGTCACACCGTCTCCCTGCTCGAACCCCGACCCGATCTGCCCGACATGGTGTTCGCCGCCAACGGCGCCACGGTCATCGACGGCCGCGTGCTCGGCGCGCGGTTCGCGCACCCCGAGCGCACGCGGGAGGCCGAGGCCCATCTGGCCTGGTTCCGCGCGCGCGGCTTCACCGACATCCATGAGCCGGCGCACATCAACGAGGGCGAGGGCGACTTCGCCGTCACCGCCTCGTACATCCTGGCGGGGCGGGGCTTCCGGTCCAGTCCCCTCTCGCACGACGAGGCACAGGAGTTCTTCGGCCGGCCGGTGATCGGTCTCGATCTGGTCGACCCGCGCTACTACCACCTGGACACCGCGCTGTGTGTCCTGGACGACGCGGCCGACGAGGTCATGTACTACCCGGGCGCGTTCTCGCCCGGCAGCCGGGCCGTGCTCGCCCGGCTGTTCCCGGACGCGATCATCGCCGGGGACACGGACGCGGCGGCCCTCGGGCTCAACGCCGTCAGCGACGGCCGCCATGTGCTGCTGCCGCAGGCGGCGGCCGGGCTCTTCGCCCCGCTCAGGGACCGGGGCTACGAGCCGATCGCCATGGATCTGGGCGAACTGCTCAAGGGCGGCGGCAGCGTGAAGTGCTGCACGCAGGAGCTGCGGCAGGAGCAGGAGCTGGACGTACGGCGGGAGTTGCTGCTCTCAGCCTGATTCCGGCGACTCGTCCGGCGCGCCCTCGCGCCGCGCGTCGTGGGGCGGCCAGGCGTCGCCCCACGACGCGTCCCGCGCGGACCGGTAGAGCGGACCGTGCCGCTTGCTCACCGTCTCGCGCCGCAGGCCCTCCGTCTCCGTACAGAGTTCGAGCAGCATCTGTCCCTTGCGGGTCTGCGGCTTGCGGGTCACCCGCGCCCGCACCGGCTCCGCGTCGAAGCGCACGGCCGCCACGTAGCTGAACTTCTCGTCCTCGTACGCCAGCGAGCCCCCCTTCACCTGCCGGTGCAGCGACGACCGGCTGACACGCGCCGCGAAGTGACACCAGTCCGTGCCGGGTTCGATGGGGCAGGCGCCGCTGTGCGGGCAGGGCGCGGCGACGCGCAGGCCCGCCCCGATCAGCACGTCGCGGGCCTCGATGACGCGCTGGTAGCCGTCGGGCGTCCCCGGCTCCACGATCACGACGGCCTGTCCGGCGCGCGCCGCCTCCGCGACGAGGGCGGCCCGATCGCCGTCGGTGAGCTCGTTGAGGACGTACGAGACGGTGACGAGGTCGCACTCGGGGAGCTTCAGGCCCGTACCGATCCTGGTACGGCGCCACTCGACGTCCCGCAGCGCGGGCACCCGCAACTCGGTGGCCAGCTCGCGGCCGAGGGCGAGTGCGGGCTCGGCCCAGTCCAGCACGGTGGTGCTACGCCCTGCGGCCCCGCTCCCGGCCCCGCCCTCGTCGCCACCGCGGTCACCGTCGCCGTCGTGATCCGGCCAGGTCGCCCCGGCCGCCCAGACCGCCGCTCCCGTACCACCGCCGACATCCACCTGGCTGGCCGGCGCCCACCCGGGCGCTGCGACGGCGAGCGCTTCGAGCGCGGACCGTACGGCCTCGAACGTGGCGGGCATGCGGTACGCGGCGTAGGCGGCCACGTCTGAGCGGTCACGCAGGAGCGGTGTACCGGTCGGGGTGGCTCCCCGGTAGTTGGCGATCAGCCGCTCGACGGCCCGGGCGGCCTGGCTCGGCGGCAGTCCGTCGAGCAGTCCGGCCAGCGCGGCACGCAGGGCTTCGGCGGTGGGGAGGGAGGCGTTCACCGCCGAAATTGTAGGCGCACCGGCAGTGGCCTGAATCCGACTGTCCAACACTCGGCGGGCACCTGACGGGCACGGAATCGGGACTGAACGGGCTGCGGCGGGCACCCGCCCAGTTGCTACGCTGACGGCCGTTGCCGCTCCATCGCCACACCGTGCTCGCGGGGGGACCAAGTTGTCGTTTTACCGTGCTCGCGGTCTGACGCCTATGTCCTTGATGACCAAGCGGCAGAAGATCGTGCGCGTCTCGCTCATCGCCGGGGTACTGATCCTTGTGATGCTGCTCGTCCTGGCGAGCTGCGGCGGGAGCAAGGACGAGGCCAAGCCCGACAAGCCCGTCGTCAACACCGGTCCCGACACTCAGCTGAACGTGCCCGACGGCTACAACACCCGGCGGGGCTGGGAGATTTCGGATGTGTCGCCGCAGTACGCAGTGGCGTCCGCGACCGGTCTCGTCGCGTATCTGGCCAGGATCGACGAGAGCCGGTACCAGCTGCGCACCCAGAACGCCGCGACGGGCAAGGCCGGTTGGTCGGGCGAGGCGTGGCGGCCCCTGGCGCCGGTGGACCGGTATCCCCGGCTGCTCTCGCTGACCAAGGGCGACAAGCAGTACTTCGTGACCTGGTCGTACGGGCGCCTCGGCGAGTACGCGCTGGCGTCGGCCGACTCCCTGATCTCCCTCGACGTGTACGACGCGGCCACCGGTGAGCAGCGGCGCGTCGAGGTGCCCTGGGGGGACGCGCCGACCGTCACCAGTGCCGGCCCCGGGATCCTGATCAGCGACGGCAAGGCCGTCAGCGCGGTCGTCGACCCGTCGACGGGCGAGGTGTCCAGGACGGCGCCCGGCTCGCTCGGCTATCCGAAGGGCTGCCCGAACTGCAAGAAGCTGACCGAGGTGCGCGGGGTGACCTCGAAGGGCCTGCTGGTGAGCGGGGCGAAGGAGTTCTGGGTACGGGGCGGCTGGTTCAGCCGGAAGTTCGCACCGAAGGGCACCGAGCCGACGTCCGGGGTGCCGGCGTCCATGGCGCACGGCCATGTTCTGGCCAAGTGGCAGAAGAAGAAGGGCGCGAAGGACGCCGCCACGCACGAGATGTGGGTGGTGCACGCCCTGGACAGCGGCAAGGCCGTGGCGCAGGTGCGGTGCCGTAAGCCCGCGATCAACTCCGGCGCCGATCCGCAGCTCATCTCCTCTCCCGACGGGCGCTATCTCATCGCGGGCAGGCTCGCCTTCGACCTGGACGAGAAGAAGGGGTACTGCTTCGAGGAGGCGGACGGCACCAGGCCGCTGACGCTGACCTCGGTCTCGGACACGGGTGTGGCGTACGGGGCGACGAAGGCGCGCAACGTGACGGACGCCCTGTCCGGCGGCGGCAATCCCGTCGAGGTGGATCTCGCCACCGGTGAGCCCGAGCCGCTGGCCCTCAACGTGCGGCTGCCGGCCGGTGACGCGAGCGGGATGGGGCTGTTCCGCTGGACGGACGGCAAGGACCGCCCGCATCTGATCGCCTACTCGCTGCGCGACGAGAGCTGACCGCCCGCTGCCGGGCGCCAAGGGCTCAGGGACCGGTCAACTCCGCGGTCGCCGCCCGGTGCTGGGACTGCCAGGGGCGGCACAGTGCCAGGAAGCAGACCAGCGACCCGGCTCCGCACACGACCTGCACGACGGCCATCGGCACCGCCGTGGCCTCGCCCGCGATCCCGACGAGCGGTGAGGCGACGGCGCCGATCAGGAACGACGCCGTGCCGATGAGGGCCGACGCCGACCCGGCGGCGTGCGGGGTCCGCATCAGCGCCTGGGCGTTGGTGTTGGGCATCGCGAGCCCCATGGCCGACATCAGGACGAACAGCCCGGCCGCGACGGCGAAGAGGCTGGGCTCGCCGAACACCCCGCTCGTCATCAGCAGCAGCGCCACCCCGGCGAGCGTGATGACGACCAGGCCGAAGGCCAGCACCTTGTCCATGCTGACCCGGCCGACCAGCAGCCGGCCGTTGATCTGGCCGACGGTGATCAGACCGATGGAGTTGACGCCGAAGAGCAGGCTGTACGTCTGCGGGGACGCCCCGTAGATCTCCTGCACCACGAACGGTGAGGCAGCGATGTACGCGAACAGGGCCGCGAAGGCGAGACCACCCGCCAGCATGTAGCCGGTGAAGACCCGGTCGGCGAGCAGTCCGCGCATCGTGCCGAGCGCTTCGCCGACGCCGCCGCTGTGTCGCTTCTCACTCGGCAGCGTCTCGTGCAGCCACTTCACGACCACGAGCGTCAGCGCGATGCCGACGACCGTCAGGACGACGAAGATGCCGCGCCAGTCGGTGACCTGGAGCACCTGGCCGCCGATCACCGGGGCGATGACCGGCGCGACGCCGGAGATCAGCATCAGGGTGGAGAAGAACCGGGCCATCTCGACGCCGTCGTAGAGATCACGCACCACGGCGCGGGCGATCACGATGCCCGCAGCGCCCGCCAGCCCCTGGAGCAGGCGGAAGCCGATGAGCAGTTCGACGGTGGGGGCCAGGGCGCAGATCGCGGTGGCGAAGACGTAGACGACCATGCCGAGCAGCAGGGGCTTCCGGCGTCCCCACTTGTCGCTCATGGGTCCCACGACGAGCTGGCCGAGGGCCATGCCCGTCAGACAGGCGGTGAGGGTGAGTTGCGCGGTGGCGGCCGAGGAGCCGAGGGCGCGGGTGACGGCGGGGAGCGCCGGGAGGTACATGTCCATCGACAGCGGCGGCAGGGCGGTCAGTCCGCCGAGCACGAGCGTGACGACGATGCCTGCGCGTCGCGCGGCGGGGATACCGACGGCGGTGTCGGTCTTCGTCAGGGTGGGAGCGGTGGGTATGTGCCCTTCGCGTGTGTCTGTGGTTTGGCCGCCGTCCGGCATTCGCATCTCCATGTAGTTGAAACCCTCCCTATGCTCTCAGCTCGGGCCGAGTGGTCGTGACCTTTTTTGTGTAAGGGGCATTTATGACGGCGGAACGTGACGGAGACGGCAGAACCGGCGAGGTCGGCGGCGATACGGATACGGGCACGGTGCGATGGGGCGTGCTGGCGACCGGCGGTATCGCGGCGAGGTTCGCCGAGGACGTGGGGAGCATGCCGGGCGCCGAAATCGTCGCCGTGGCCTCGCGCGGTGAGGCGTCTGCGAAGGCGTTCGCCGACCGGTTCGACATCCCGCGGGCGTACGGCGACTGGGCCGGGCTTCTCGCCGACCCGGACGTGGACGTGGTGTACGTCGCCACGCCGCACTCCGCGCACCGCGCCGCGGCCGGGCTGGCCCTGGAGGCGGGAAAGGCGGTGCTCTGCGAGAAGGCGTTCACGCTCAACTCGCGCGAGGCACAGGAGCTGGTGGCGCTCGCGCGTGAGCGGGACCTCTTCCTGATGGAAGCCATGTGGATGTACTGCAGTCCGGTCGTCCGGCGGATGACGGAGCTGATCGCGGACGGCGCCATCGGTGAAGTCCGCACGATTCAGGCGGACTTCGGGCTCCAGGGTCCCTTCGGTCCGGAGCACCGGCTGCGTGATCCCGCGCTCGGCGGCGGCGCGCTGCTGGACCTCGGGGTCTACCCGGTGTCGTTCGCGCAGCTGATCCTGGGCGAGCCCGACCGTGTACAGGCCGACGCGCTCCTCTCGCCCGAAGGCGTGGATCTCAACACGGGCATGCTGCTGGGCTGGGAGTCCGGGGCGACCGCGCTGCTGAGCTGTTCCGTGACGGCCGCGACTCCCTCGACGGCGACGGTGACCGGCACTGCGGGCCGGATCGAGCTGCCGAGCGGCTTCTTCGCGCCGGACTCCTTCGTCCTTCGCCGGGACGGGCGGGATCCCGAACAGCACACCGTGGAGAGCCCGTTGGGAGGCATGCAGCACGAGGCGGCCGAGGTGATGCGGTGCCTGCGGGCCGGCGAGACCCAGTCGCCGCTGGTGCCGCTGGAGGGCAGTCTGGCGGTGATGCGGACGCTCGACGCGGTACGTGACCGCGTCGGCGTCCGCTACCCCGTGGACGAGCAGTCCTGACGGCTCGTCAGCTTGCCCTCACCGCCAACTCAACGTGCTTCAGACGGGCTTGAGGCCGGGGTCACCGGCCTCCGTCACGAAGGACCCGGCCGTCGAGAGGGGCGCGCCGGGCGTCGTGACGGCGGACACCGTCTTGAAGTCGGCGCGCGCCTCCTGCCGGCCGAGCGTGACGGTCACATAGCCGCGCCGCCCGTTGTAGAACTTCATGTGCGGGTTGGCGGTGGTCAGGTTGTCCCAGTTGGCAGGCTTGTCCGCGCCGTCCTTGCCGCTGGCGATGGACGTGGCGACGATCTCGGTGCCGACGGTGCGGGAGTCGGGGTCGTCGAAGTCGGCCTTGAGGTCGAAGCCGTAGCCGACGTGCACATCGCCGGTCAGCACCATCAGGTTGTCGAGGCCGGCCGTCTCCGCGCCGTCCAGGATCCGCTTGCGGGATGCCGGGTAGCCGTCCCAGCCGTCCATCGACAGCTTGAAGTCCGGCCGGGGGACGTCGCGCCGCTGCGCGAACGTCACCTGCTGGGGCACCACGTTCCATACCGCGCGGGACTGCCGCCAGCCGTTCAGCAGCCACCTCTCCTGTGTCTCGCCGGTCATGGTGCGCGTCGGGTCCTCGGACTCCGGTCCCGGGACCTGCCAGCCGTCCCCGTACGCCTGGTTGGAGCGGTACTGGCGGGTGTCGAGGATGTCGAACTGCGCGAGGCGCCCGAAGTGCAGCCGGCGGTAGAGCTGCATATCGGGGCCGTCGGGCTGCTGCGGGGTGCGCAGCGGCTGGTTCTCCCAGTACGCGCGGTAGGCGGCGGCCCTGCGGAGCAGGAACTCCTCCGGCGGTACGTCGTTCTCGGGGGTCTCGTCCGCGTAGTTGTTCTCGGTCTCGTGGTCGTCCCAGGTGACGATGAAGGGGTGCGCGGCGTGCGCGGCCATCAGGTCCGGGTCGGACTTGTAGAGGCCGTAACGCAGCCGGTAGTCCTCCAGGGTGACCGTCTCGCGGTTGTAGTGCGCGGGCAGCCGCCGGTCGGTGTAGTTACGCGCGCCGCCGACCGCCGTCACGGCGTACTCGTACAGGTAGTCGCCGAGGTGGATGACGACATCGAGGTCCTCGGCGGCCAGGTGCTTGTACGCGGTGAAGTAGCCGTCGTGGTACGCCTGGCAGGAGACGGCGGCGAGCTTGAGTTCCCCGATGTTCGCGGAGCGCGCGGGCGCGGTACGGGTGCGGCCGACCGGGCTGATCCACTTCCCGGCGCGGAAGCGGTAGAAGTAGAAGCGGTCCGCGTCGAGGCCGGGGACCTCGACATGGACGCTGTGGTCGAACTCGGGGTGGGCGGTGGCGGTGCCACGTCTCACGATCCGGGTGAACCGCTCGTCGTGGGAGACCTCCCAGCGTACGGAGACCCTGTTCCGGGGCAGTCCGCTGTCGGACTGGTACGGGCTGGGCGCGAGGCGGGTCCAGAGCAGTACGGACGCGGGCTGCGGGTCGCCGGAGCCGACGCCGAGCGTGAACGGGTCGCTCTTGATCTTCGCGGCGTCCAGTTCGGCGGCGCTCGCGGTGCCCGCCGTGGGCAGGTTGACGGCGAAGGCGAGCGCGGCGGCGGCGCCGGTGACGGTGAGGAACCTGCGACGGCCGAGGTGGGCCGCGGCGGCCCGCAACTCGGGCGAGTGCGCGGCGGTCCGGCCGGCGGGCGTACCTGTGCGTGCGGGTGTCATGTGATGTGCCCCTCCCCTGACGGCTGTTGTCAGAGGAAGTGCAGCCGTACGCGACGTCCGATCGTTGTCGGGTACACAACATTGGGATGTCGGCCTGATGAGTTCCCCGTGCCCGCTCCTCCTCCCGTACGCTGCGGGCCCATGAATGCTGTGCGGAAGATCGCCGTGGTGACGGGAGCGGGTTCGGGCATCGGGCGGGGCGTCTCGCTCGCCCTGGCCGGGGCGGGCTGGTCGGTGGTGCTCGCGGGACGGAAGGCGGAGCGCCTCGCGGAGACGGCGGCGCTGGCGGCGGACGCGGACCTGATCAGTGTGCCGACGGACGTGGCGCGGCCCGAGGACGTGGACGCGCTCTTCGAGACGGTGCGCGAGCGGTACGGCCGGATCGACTTCCTCTTCAACAACGCGGGCACGTTCGGCCCCGGCGGCGTACCGCTGGAGGATCTGCCCTACTCCGCCTGGCGCAAGGTCGTCGACACCAATCTGACGGGCTCGTTCCTGTGCGCGCAGGCAGCGTTCCGGCTGATGAAGGACCAGGATCCGCAGGGCGGCCGGATCATCAACAACGGCTCAATCTCGGCGCACGCGCCACGCCCGGAGTCGGTGGCGTACACGGCGACGAAGCACGCGCTCACCGGCCTCACCAAGTCGCTGTCCCTGGACGGCCGTCCGTACCGCATCGCCTGCGGCCAGATCGACATCGGCAACGCGGCCACGGACATGACGCAGCGCATGCAGCGGGGCGTCCCGCAGGCCAACGGTGAACTGGCGGTGGAGCCGGTGATGGACGCGGCGGATGTCGCCACGACGGTGCTGCACATGGCGGAGCTGCCGCTGGAGGCGAACATCCAGTTCGCGACGGTGCTGGCGACGACGATGCCGTTCATCGGCCGGGGTTAGAACGTGTCCTGACGGCGGCGGGAATGCCCGTTGGTCCGCCGTCGTTGGCACGCGCATGAGCGAACCCACACTGACCGGCGAAGTCCTGCGCTACACCGCCTTCTCGGCCGATCCCGCGGGGGGCAACCCGGCCGGGGTCGTGCTCGACGCCGCCGGGCTCACGGACGACGCGATGCTCGCGATCGCCGCCGACCTCGGGTACAGCGAGTCGGCCTTTCTGACGGCGGCCCCGGACGGCGCCGGTGAGCCGGGGCGGGCCTTCACGATCAGGTACTTCAGCCCGAAGGCCGAGGTCTCGTTCTGTGGCCACGCCACCGTCGCCACGGCGGTCGCGTTGGCGGAGCGGATCGGCGCGGGTGACCTGGTCTTCGAGACGCGCGCCGGGACCGTGCCCGTGACGGTCGCCGCCGACGGGGACGGCGGTGCGCCGCGCGCGACGCTCACCAGCGTCGAGCCGCACGTCGAGGACGTCGCCGACGCCGACCTGGCCGAGGCGCTGGCCGCGCTCGGCTGGCCGGCCGGTGATCTCGACCCGGCCCTGCCCTCGCGCATCGCGTACGGCGGCGCCCGCCACCTCGTCGTCGGCGCGGCGACCCGCGCCCGGCTCGCGGACCTGGACTACGACTTCGCCCGCCTCGAAGCGCTGATGCACCGGCTGGACCTGACCACGGTCCAGCTGGTGTGGCGCGAGTCGGCGGACGTCTTCCACGTACGCGACCCGTTCCCGGTGGGCGGTGTGATCGAGGACCCGGCGACGGGCGCCGCGGCGGCGGCGTTCGGGGCGTACGCGCGTGAACTCGCCCTCGTACCCGAGGCATCGGTGCTCACCCTCCACCAGGGCGTGGACATGGGCCGGCCGGGAGTGCTGACGGTGGAACTGCGGCCGGACGACACACGCGTACGCGTGTCGGGCACGGCGACCCTCATCCCGGCGTCGCTCTAGGTCGTGTCCGGCGGCCGTTGATCCCCGGGCGGGCCGCTCGGTACCGCCCGGGGAGGGGTCAGGACGCGTCGTCCGGCGCCGCCAACAGCCCAGCGATCTCCTGGAGTTGCGCCGCGCTCAGCGGGCCGAAGTCCCGCGCGCCCGCGTTCTCCTCGACCTGCGCGACCGACCGGAAGCCCGGGATCGGCACGGTCAGTTCGCTGCGCGCCCACAGCCACGCGAGCGCGCCCTGCGCGAGGGTGCGTCCGTCGCTGGTGAGTACCGACCGGACCGCGTCGACCCGCGCCACCCACTCGGGCAGCGCCCCGCCGCCCTCCCCGAACCACCGCAGCCACGACGGCGGTACGGCCCTGATGTCGCCCTCGGCTCCCCGGCTGCCCGCACCGGTCTTGTCGGTGAGCAGCCCCATCGCGAGCGGGCCGCGGTTGACGCTGAGCAGTCCGTGCCGCGCGCACAGGTCGAGCATCTCGGGCGCGTCGTCGAGCACGTTGCACTGGTGCTGCACGGCGGCGCAGTGCGGCCCTTGCGCGAAGACGGCCGCACGCGCCGGGTCGTCGGTGCTCCAGGCGTAAGCGCGGATCAGCCCCTCGGCCACGAACTCCTCGCAGAGATCGCGGAGTTCGGCCCCTTCCGCGAGGGAGGCCTCACCGACGTGGAACTGGTACAGATCGATGTGGTCCGTACCGAGCCGCCGCAGCGACGCGGTCAGCGCCCGCCGCGCGTGCTCGGGGGTGGTGACGGGGCCGGTGGCGGTGCGGGTCGCCTCGTCGAAGGTGTTGCCCCACTTGGTGGCGATGACCACCTCGTCCCGCCGTCCGGCGATCGCGCGGCCGAGTATGCGCTCGCTGTGGCCGGCTCCGTACGTGTCCGCCGTGTCGAAGAAGTTCACCCCGAGTTCCAGCGCCCGCCTGATCGCGGCGACGGACTCCTCGTCGTCCACCTTGCCCCAGCCGAGCGGATTGCCGTCGCGGTCCTGCCACTCGCCTCCGACGGCCCAGCAGCCGAAGCCGAGCGGACCGATCTCGGGGCCACCGTGTCCCAACGTCCTTGTCTTCATGGCCGGAACGGTAGATGTTGAAGTGCGCGCGAAGGCAAGGACCGGACGCCCGTAACCTCATCCGCCCATCCGCCCGGCTACTTCGGATCGGCGACCCGCGCGTACCAGCTCTCCGCCTCGTCCCGCCCGAGGACGCGTTCGAGCACCAGGTCGCCGCTCATCCCGGGGAAGTACCGGCCGGCGGGCCAACTCCGTTCGTACGGCGGCGGGTCGAGGACCAGCAGCCGCGCGCCCTCCACGACGGGGATGTCGGACGGGGTTCCCTCGTTCCAGATCCAACTGCCGTCGGGAGCGAGGAGGTTGTACGTGCCGATGGTGAGGGTCTGCCCCTCCTTGTCCCGGCACATGGCTATCGCCTCGGCGGTGGGGCCGTCGCCCGGCACATGCAGCCCGCCGATGAGCGCCCCGGCGACCAGCGTGTGGAGCTGGAAGTTGTCGCCGATGCCGGTCATCCGCATCAGATAGGCGGTGCGCGTCGCACGGTGCAGAACGACCAGCGGCTCGTCGTCGAGCACGCGGAGCGCGTACACGAGGCCCTTGAAGTCCTCGCCCGCATCGCCCGCCGCGGACTGGACCCGTTCCACGAGCGACCTCAACTCGCCCCCGTCGGAGGCGATCCGCTGCCGTACGGCCTTGCTGTTGAGCAGTGCGAGCGACGCCATACGCCACTCGGGGAGCGTCCACCAGCCGAGCGCGGCCTCGAAGCCGACACGGTCGACGATCTGGTCACCCAGCTCGTCCTCGCCCGGATCGGGCAGCTCGCCGCCGCCGGTGGCCGACCACCGGTCGGTGAATCCGAGGGCTGCGGTGAAGGCCTCCCGTACCGCCGCGAAGAGACCGGGCGCGCACGGCAGGGGGTCGGCGCCGCGCTCGACACAGGCACCGACGAGCACCGCGGTCACCGCCCGGGGCCCCGGCGGGACCTGCTCCAGCAGCGCCGCCAACCGGGGTGCTCCCTCTTGGAGTTCGTCCTGGTCCGCCTCCTGGAACGCCTGGTGGAGCAGCGGGAAGGCCCGGTCGAACCGCTCGCCGTCCTGATCGCGCACGGCGGACTCGAACGCGCCGAGGGCGTCCGTGAATGTGTGTGGTGCCGATGTCATCCGGAAACCCTATTCGACGCCCATGACCCCCGACGCGCGTCCGGGCGACACCGGGACCGCGTCCGACGTTCGATGACGTCTCACTCCTCCGGCTCGCGCTGCTACCCACACGGCCCATCCCGCCCGCCTATGCTCACGGCATGGAGCAGAGCGAGGTCCTGAAGCGCGTGATCGGCATCCTGACGCAGGCCGGTGACTGGCAGCGTCGGCTTGAGGAGGACACCGGTCAGGAGCAGGACATGGACGCCGAGATGGGTGTCGTGACCGAACTGCTCAACGAGACGATGCCCCGCGTCGAGGTCCCGGCCGACGCGACCCCCGAGGAACTCAGCGCCCTGCTCGGCCGGGAGGTCGGCAGCGCCGTGGAACAGCTCGTGGGGGCGTTCACCCTCGCCTTCGTGACGCTGGCCCGCGTCCACGACGCCGGCGGCCCCGAAGTCTCGTCGGCGGACATCCTCCAGGACCTGGCACTGCGCGCCGAGGAACTGTGACCGACCGTCCCGTCAGCGCCCCCGGTTCCTGGGGTGGTCACGGGCCACGCGCTCGTTCCCGAACTTGTACGCCCCGGTCCACCGGGCCATCACCAACTGGGCGTCGCCCGCCTCGACCTGCGCGACGAACTTGTCGGCGCGCCCACCCCGCAGTGTGCTCGCCACCCGCCCCTGGTGCGTGATGACGACGGTGCCGTCGGTGTGCCGCTCGTAACTGAAACCGGTGGGTCGGGGCATGTCCCCATCCTCGCCCCTGTCGCACCCTCGGGCGTGCCCCGGGGCCGAGCCGGCCGGGGCGGCAGACGAGTCGAGCTCTACGCCGGATTCTGTCGCCCGGTCGCCTCGCGGCGGCCGGGGAGACGGCCATCCATCTAGGACCGGCGTTGCCGTCGGCCTCTTGCGGTCTACCCGCGGACTCGGGCGGGCAGCCCTCGGACGTCCGCGCAGGGCCGTCTCGCGACGGCCCCTCTTGACCTTGCTCCAAGTGGGGTTTACCTAGCCGCCTGAGTCACCTCAGGCGCTGGTGGTCTCTTACACCACCGTTTCACCCTTACCCGGCGCCTGAGCGCCGGGCGGTCTGTTTTCTGTGGCACTGTCCCGCGGGTCACCCCGGGTGGGCGTTACCCACCACCTTGCCCTGTGGAGTCCGGACGTTCCTCGGGAAGATCCAGGATCCTCACGCGGCCGTCCGCCCGGCTCGTCTGCCGTGATCGTCATGGTACCCGCCCCGGCGGTCACCCGGGCGCCCGGCCGATCCTCCTTGACCTTGTCGCAGCGTCAGGGTTTCTACTGGGCTCATGCGCATCGGAGAGATCGCCGCGCTCGTGGGGGTCACCTCGCGGGCGGTGCGGCACTACCACCATCTGGGGCTCCTGCCGGAGCCCGAGCGGCGGGCCAACGGCTACCGCGTCTACACCGTGCGGGACGCCGTCCTCCTCGCCCGCATCCGGCGGCTCTCGGAGCTGGGGCTCAGCCTGGACGAGGTACGGGACGTGCTCGCCGACGACGCCGGGCGGGAGCTGGCCGAGGTGCTCGGCGAGCTGGACGCCGATCTGGCGCGGCAGGAGGAGGAGATCCGGACCAGGCGGCGCAGGCTCGCCGAGCTGATGGCGGGGACGCTGCCGCCCGAGGGGCCGGTGTCGCCCGCACTGGCGCGGTTGCTGGGGGCCATGCCGGAGACCACCTCGGCGATGGCGGCCAAGGACCGCGAACTCCTCACGCTGCTCGACACGGTCGGCGGCGACGACATCGTCTACGACGCCCTGCTCCCCCTGACGCACGACCCGGCTGTCCTCGCGCTCTACGAACGCCTCGACGACCTCGCCGACGCGGCGACCGGCGACCCCCGCGTCGGACCGCTGGCCCAGGCGCTGGCGGCCGTCATCCCGGCGGAGGTGCTGGCCAAGCTGGCGAGGGCGGACAGTCCCGCGCTGGAGGGGTTCGGCGACGCGTTCCTCGCCGATTTCGCCCCCGCCCAGGCCGAGGTCGCGCGACAGGTGATGGAAGAACTCGCGAAGAGGATGGACGGGGAGGGACAGGGATGAACAAGGTCCTGTGGGTGATGGTGCCTGCCGAGATCACGCTGGTCGTGTGTCTGCTGGCGGGCGTGGACGTTCCGGCGCCGGTCGTCTGGACCGCCGAGGCCGTCGTGCTCACGCTCGTGGCGATCGAGGCCGTGCTGGTGCGACGGCACTACAGGGCGGCGCGCCTGGCCGGAGCCGCGCGCCGGGACGCCCTCGCGCGGGCCGTGGAGGCCGCCGTTCCGGCCACCGCGCGCCGGCTGCTCGTCAACGAGGCACGGGGCGTGACGAGTCTCGTACGGTGGGTGGCCCGGCGCCGGCACGGTGTACGCGAGGGCGATCTCGCCGCCGCGTACACCGGACCGCAGACGGCGATGATGTACGGGCTGCTCTTCGTGTCCGTCGTCGAGACCGTGGCGCTGGCGATGCTCATCCCCTGGCCGCTGGTGCACATGATCCTGCTGGTGCTGGACGTGTACGGCGTGCTGATGGTGCTCGCCCTGCACGCGGCCTGCGTCACCCGGCCGCATGTCGTGGGCGCCGACGGGTCGCTCCGGATCCGCTGGGGCGCGCTGTTCGACATGCCGATCGGGAGCGGTCAGATCACCTCGGTACGTGTCGAACGCCGTTACCCGGACGGCTCGTTGATCAAGATCGATGAGCCCGGCGGGACGCTCGACCTGATCGTGGGCGGTCAGACGACCGTACGGGTGGACCTGACGGAGCCGGTCGAGTTCGTACGGCCGATGGGCGGGCGCGGCACGGCGACGGCGGTCCGCTTCCACGCGGACGACCCGGCGGCGCTCGTGGCCCGGCTCACCCGGCTCAGGAAGGCGCTCGCCGAGGCACCGGCCCTGGCCTCCGACGAGGACGGGATCACGAGCGGCGTCGCTTAACCTGGGCGGCCGGGGGCCGCACCCCCCGGTCCGTACGTCCTTGAGGAGAACCACCGTGCTCGTGCTGCTGCCACCGTCGGAAGGCAAGGCCGCTTCCGGCCGCGGGGCTCCGCTGAAGCCGGAATCACTGTCACTGGCCGGACTGGCCGGGGCACGGGCCGCCGTGCTGGACGAGCTGGTCGAGCTGTGCGCCGCCGACGAGGAGAAGGCCGCGGAGGTCCTCGGCCTGAGCGAGGGCCTGCGCGGCGAGATCGCGAAGAACGTGGAGCTGCGGACCGCGGGGACCCGGCCGGCCGGGGACATCTACACCGGCGTGCTGTACGACGCGCTCGGCCTCGCCACGCTGGACACCGCCGCGCGGCGGCGGGCCGGGAAGTCGCTGCTGGTCTTCTCCGGGCTGTGGGGCGCGGTGCGGATCGGCGACCGGATTCCGTCGTACCGCTGCTCGATGGGTGTGAAGCTCCCGGGCATCGGCGCTCTGGGCGCCCACTGGCGCGGGGCGATGGCCCCGGTGCTGCCCGAGGTGGCCGGCGACGGGCTCGTACTGGATCTGCGTTCGTCGTCGTACGCGCCGGCCTGGAGGCCGGCGGGCGATGTCGTCGCCCGTACGGCGACGGTGCGCGTCCTGCACGCGCAGACCGTGGACGGCGTCGAGAAGCGGTCGGTGGTCAGCCACTTCAACAAGGCCACGAAGGGCCGGCTGGTCCGGGACCTGCTCATGGCCGGCGCGAAGCCGCGGAAGCCCGAGCAACTGGTCGAGACGCTGCGCGAATTGGGGTACGTGGTGGAGGTGGCGGCGCCCGGCGGGGCGGGGCGTGCGTGGTCGCTGGACGTCGTGGTGTCGGAGATCCACTGAGGCCCTCCGCACACCGTCGTTGCGCAGGACGCAACGCTCGTTGCGAGGAGCGTGTGCGGCGCGGCAGGATGGCGCCATGACCTCCGTGCTGGACCTCGCCCCCGTTGTTCCTGTCGTCGTCGTGGACGACGCCGCCGACGCCGTACCGCTGGCCCGCGCCCTCGTGGCCGGCGGGCTGCCCGCGATCGAGGTGACACTGCGCACCCCGGTCGCGCTGGAGGCGATCCGGGCGATCGCCGTGGAGGTGCCGGACGCGGTGGTCGGCGCCGGGACGGTCATCTCGGCGCGGTCGGTGACGGACTCCGTGACCGCCGGGGCGCGCTTCCTGGTGAGCCCCGGGTGGACGGACACGCTGCTGGACGCGATGCGGACGTCCGGGGTGCCGTTCCTGCCGGGCGTCTCGACGACGTCTGAGGTCGTGGCGCTGCTGGAGCGGGGCGTGACGGAGATGAAGTTCTTCCCGGCGGAGGCGGCCGGCGGCACGGCCTACCTGAAGGCACTGTCGGGGCCGTTGCCGCAGGCGCGGTTCTGCCCGACGGGCGGGATCTCCCTGGCGTCGGCCGGGTCGTATCTGGCACTGGGCAACGTGGGCTGCGTGGGCGGCTCCTGGATGCTGCCGGCCGACGCGATCGCGGCGAAGGACTGGGACCGGGTGGAGAAGCTGGCCCGCGAGGCGGCGTCCCTGCGCTGACGCGCGACCTCCCACATCACCAGGCCGCCGGGCCCGCCCGGCGGCCTGTTTTTTCACGCGCCCCCCGGCCGGGGTGCGTCTGGAACTACCCGTGGCCGCCGAAAAGACGCGACGTCGGCCGTAGTTGGGTGACAGAAGGCCGGTGATCGAAGCGCGGTCGTCGAAGGTCAGCGGTCGAAGGTCAGCGGTCGAAGGTCAGTGCCTGACTGTCCGTCAGCGGCCGGTATCCCAGCCGCTGGTAGAGCGCGTTGCTCGTCCGGTTCGCCAAGTCCGTGAACAGCAGGACCTGTTCGGCCCCGGCGTCCCGTGTCGCCCGGCTGACCGCCGCCGTGACCGCGCCTCCGTAGCCGCGTCCGCGCAGCCGCGGCGGTGTGTAGACCGGAGACACCCGCGCCTGGCCGGCGATGACCGGCGAGACCGAGGCCATCGACACCGGGGCGCCCGCGACGTCCCACAGCCACAGCCGGCCCGCCGCGATGCGCTCCGCCGTGGCCTGCGTGTGGTCGGCGCTCGGCTGGCCGGTGTCGGCGGCGAAGGCGCTCATCCACTCGGCGAGCAGCGGCAGGTCGGCGTCGGCGGCGAGCCTGGCCCGCCCGGCGGGGGCGGGGTCCGGCGGGGTCAGTTCGCCCAGCCGGAACAGCCGTACCCGGTGCGAGACCTGCCATCCGCCGGAGCGCCCGGTCCACTCGGCGGCGAACGCCTCCGCGCACGCGTTCTCACCCTGCACGGAGTTCAACGACGGGTCGAGGGCGCGCAGTACGGGGACGAGTTCGCGCGCCGCCCGGTCCGGCATCGGACCGAGCAGCGGGCGCAGCGGCGGCGTCTGGACGAAGCCCGCGGTCACCGGGCCGTCGTCGCTCTCCCGCCAGTAGCCGAACCGTACGGGCGTCGCCGCCCCGTTGACGCGAAACGACTCACTGATCGTCAGCAGCAGCGTCGAGCGGGCGGGCTCCAGCGCCAGACACGGATCGGCCGCCGTACGGAACTCCTCGACGTCCTCGGTCAGTTGCCAGCCCACGGCACTCCCCCAAGCCGCTCAGCGCAGATGCGACGTGTCGTTCAGCAGACGCAACGACGCGTTGCCGTCCGCGTAGTAGGCGACCGCCGACAGCGACGCCGCCGACAGCTCCATCCGGAACAGGGACTCCGGCGGCGCGCCGAGCGCCAGTCTGACCAGGGTCTTCACCGGTGTCACGTGGGTGACGACCAGCACCGTGCGGCCCGCGTGCCGCGCCAGCAAGGCGTCACGGGTGGCGGCGACCCGCGTGGCGACCGCGCTGAAGCTCTCGCCGCCGCCCGTCGGCGCCACGCCGGGCGAGGCCAGCCAGGCGCTCAGGTCGTCCGCGTACCGCTCCCTGACCTCGGTAAACGTCATCCCTTCCCAGGCACCGAAGTCCGTCTCGCGCAGCCCGTCCTCGACGTCGACGTCCAGCCCGAGCCGGGTGGCGACGGCGGCAGCCGTCTCGCGGCAGCGCAGCAACGGGGAGGAGACGACGGCCTGGATCGTGCCGCGCGCGGCCAGGGCGGCCGCGACGGCGTCGGCCTGCCGGCGGCCGACGGCCGACAGCTCCGGGTCGCCGCCGCCGCTGCCCGAGAAGCGCTTCTCGGGGGTGAGGGCGGTCTCGCCGTGCCGCAGCAGGACGAAGGTGGCGGGTGTGCCGAGGTCGGCGGCGCCCCAGCCGGCGGACGGCGCGGCCTGTTCGGGGACGACGGCGGACAGCTCGTACGAGGCGGCCAGCGCCGCGCGCGCCTTTGCCGCGCCGGCCGCCGCGTCACCGGGCGGCCCCTGGGCGGCGGGAGCGGCGGCCGGGCGCGTGGCCTTGCGTCCCGCCTTCGCGTCCAGCTCCGCCGTGGAGCCCGAGGGCTCCCACTTCTTGCCCTTCTTGCCCGCGTCCATCGCCTCGTTGGCGAGCCGGTCGGCGTGCTTGTTCTTCTCGCGCGGGATCCACTCGTAGCGGACCTGCCCCGTGGGAAGGATCCGTCCGGCCTCGGCGGCCAGCGGCTTCATGTCCGGGTGCTTGATCTTCCAGCGGCCCGACATCTGCTCCACGACGAGCTTGGAGTCCATCCGGACGTGGACGTCGGCGCCCGGGTCGAGCCCCTTCGCGGCCTTCAGCCCGGCGATCAGGCCCTTGTACTCGGCGACGTTGTTCGTGGCGACGCCGATGTACTCGGCGGCCTCGGCGAGCGTCTCACCGGTCACCGCGTCGATGACGACGGCGCCGTAACCCGCCGGGCCCGGGTTGCCCCGCGACCCGCCGTCCGCCTCGACGACGAATTTCGGCATCTACAGACCCGATTCGGCGGTGCGGACGAGGATGCGGCGGCAGTTCTCGCACCGCAGGACGGTGCTGGGGCTCGCCGCCTTCACCTCGTTGACCTCGGTGATGTTGAGCTCCAGCCGGCAGCCCTCGCAGCGGCGCTGGTAGAGGCGGGCCGCGCCCACGCCGCCCTGCTGCACGCGCAGCTTCTCGTACAGCTTGAGCAGGTCGGCGGGGATCGTCGCCGAGACGGTCTCGCGCTCCTTGGCCGCCGTCGACTCCTCGCCGCCGAGCTTCTCGGCGGCGGCGTCGCGGCGCGCGACGGCGTCGTCCGTCCTGGCCTGGACGGAGGAGACGCGTTCGGTCAGCTCCGCGGCACGCTCCTGCGCGGCCTCACGGCGCTCCATGACTTCGAGGACGACGTCCTCCAGGTCACCCTGGCGCTTGGCGAGCGAGACGATCTCGCGCTGGAGGCTTTCGAGGTCCTTGGGTGAGGTGACGGCGCCCGAGTCGAGGCGCTGCTGGTCGCGTACGGCGCGCTGGCGCACCTGGTCGACGTCCTGCTCCGCCTTGGTCTGCTCGCGAGCGGTGTCGCTCTCCTCGGTCTGCGAGGCGACCAGCAGGTCGCGCAGCTGGGTGAGGTCCTTGGTCAGCGACTCGATCTCGGCGTGCTCGGGCAGCGAGTCGCGCCGGTGGGCGATCTGCTGGAGTCGCAGATCGAGGGCCTGGACGTCGAGGAGTCGGATCTGGTCGGCGGGTTCGGCGTTCAGTTGGGGGCTCCTGAGGAATGGTGGGAGGACCAGGGGTCGGTGACCGTCTTCGAGACGTGGACCCGCAGGTCCCAGCCGTGGCGGTCGGAGATCTCGTCGAGCTGGGTGGCGGCGAGTTCGCACCAGGGCCACTCGGTGGCCCAGTGCGCCGCGTCGACCAGCGCCAGCGGTGAGTGCTGCGTGGCCTCCGAGACCGGGTGGTGGCGCAGGTCGGCAGTCAGAAAGACGTCCACACCCGCCGCCCGTACGTGGTCGAAGAGGCTGTCGCCGGATCCGCCGCTCACGGCGACGGTACGGACGACGGAGTCGGGGTCGCCGGCCACGCGGATGCCCTGCGCGGTGGCGGGCAGCCGGTGCGCGGCGCGCGCGGCGAAGTCGCGGAGGGTCGCCGGGCGGTCGAGTTCGCAGACCCGGCCGAGGCCCCGGCGGCCCGCCGGGTCGGTCGGGTCGGGTACGAGGGGCCGTACGACGCGCAGGTCGAGCGCGCCGGCGAGGGCGTCGGAGACTCCCGGATCGGCGCTGTCGGCGTTGGTGTGCGCGACGTGCAGCGCGATGTCGTGCTTGATGAGCGTGTGCACGACGCGGCCCTTGAAGGTGCCGGCGGAGACCGTCGTCGTCCCGCGCAGATAGAGCGGGTGGTGGGTGAGGATCAGATCGGCGCCGAGCCGCAGGGCCTCGTCCACGACGTCCTGGACGGGGTCGACGGCGATCAGGACGCGGGTCACCGCGGCGTCGGGGTCGCCGCAGACGGTGCCGACGGCGTCCCACTGTTCGGCCCGCTCGGGCGGCCAGAGGGCGTCGAACTGGGCGAGGACTTCGGACAGGCGGGGCACGGGGCAAAGGCTACCTGCCACCCCTGGTCCTCTGACCATGGGCGGGCGGCTCCCGGTCGCCGGGCACCTCGCTCGCCGGGCGGCTTCAAGCCCGTCCGGCGATCGAGGACGAACGGGCCCACCGGACCGCGCCCGGTGGACCCGCCCGCGTCACTTCGCCAGGTATCCGCGCAGATCGTCCAGGACCAGCTCCGCCGCGGTGACGCCGAGCCCCAGGTACCAGGTCTCGTCCGGCACGTCCTCGGCCTGTCCCGACTCGACGGCCTTGAGGTTCTTCCAGAGCGGGTTCGAGCGCGCGGTGTCCCGCTTGGTGGCCTTGGGGTCGCCGTACACCCCGGTGAAGATCCAGTCGGCGTCCGCCTCGTCGATCTTCTCGGGGCTGACCTCGACCGCGAGATCGTTGATCTGCTGGTTCGCGGGGCGCGGCAGACCGGCGTCGTCGAGGATCGTGCCGATGAACGACGCCTTGGCGTACAGGCGGATCTTGCCCGGCATGTACCGCACCATCGAGACGGTCGGCTTGTCGGCGCCGATGTCCGCGGACAGGGCCTTCACCTTCGTGTCGTACGCGCCGAGTGCCTTCTCGGCCGCCGCGCTCCGGTCGAGCGCCGCCGCGTTGAGCCGGAAGTTCTCCTTCCAGGTGAAGCCGGGGCGGATGGCGAACACGGTGGGGGCGATCTTCGACAGCTCGTCGTACTTGTCGGCGGCGCGGAGCTGGCTGCCGAGGATGAGGTCGGGCTGGAGGGCCGCGATCGCCTCCAGGTTGAGGCCGTTGATGGTGCCCACGTTCCCGGGGCTGCCCGCGCCCTTCTTCAGGTACTCGGGTATGCCCTCGTCGCCCTCGGTGGGCGCGTAGCCGACCGGTTCGACACCGAGCGAGACGACGTTGTCGAACTCGCCGACGTCGAGCACGATGACGCGCTCCGGCCGAGCCTTCAGGGTGGTCTCGCCCATGGCGTGGGTGACGGTACGGGGGAACTCGCCCGGCTCGGCGTCGGTGCCGTAGCCCGCCGTCTTCGCCGCCGCCTCCGCGAAGTCCTCGCCGCCCTGCGCGACGGCCTTCTTGTCCGCTCCGGCGCCGGGGGGCGACTTCTCGTCCGATCCTCCGTCGCTTCCGCAGGCCGCGAGGGAGAGGGCGGCGGCGAGGGCCACCAGTGCGGCCGTGCCGCGACGTCTAACGGACATCAGTGCTCCAAGAGTCTTACTTAGGGATGCCTTACTTTAGGCACGCCCGACCCGGTCAGCACAACCGCCCCCTCCCCCTCAGCCGAACCCTGGACCAGCCACCCTTACGTGTGAAGCGGGTGGGCCGGTGTTGTTCGGCAGCGAGTGCGAACCTACCGTCGTCGCCGGAGGTGACGGAGCGATGACAGTCTGTGTCATTGAGAGCGTGGAGAGCGTCGCGTCGGACGGGGCCGTCCGGCGCGCTGGACTCGCGATCGCGGCGGACGGTTCGTACGCGGCGCGACTGACCCTCGGTACGGACGGCGGCGCCGACTCCCCTTCCCCGGAAGCCGAGGAACGGGGAGGGGCGGGGGCGGGTGAGGAAGGAGACGGCGCCGGGACGGCGTGGTTCCCCGAGCGGTGGACGCTCGACGGGCCGGAGCCGTACGCCGTACCGCTCCCCCTCGACCAGCCCGAGGAGCCCGACGCCGATGTGCTGCCGCTGGCCGACGGGCGGGTGTTGATCCACCGGCGGGTGGCGGACCGGCAGGCGTTCTCGCTGCTCTATCCGACCGGGCCGGGAACGGGCGAGCTGCCGCTCGGCGCGGTCGAGTGCCCGGAGCTGACACTGCTGCCGCCGTCGCCCGACGGCACGAGCGCCTACGCGCTGGCGCCCGGCGAACACGGCACGACCGTCTGGCTGGTGGCGGGCGGCGCCTTCGGTCCTGAACCGGTCGCGACCGTGCGCGGACGCTGCACCGGCGGCGTCTGGCTCGACCGTACGGGGCGGCTGCTCGCCCTCGACCGTGAACTGGACGGTGTGGTCAAGGCGGTCGCCGTCGATCTGGAACGCCGCGGCGAGGTCAGCCCGTTGCTCCAGATCACGGAGGGCAGCAACGACCGGCTGCTGCTGGCCGACGCCGACAGCGGTCTGCTGATGATCCGTTCGGACGCGCCGGGCCAGGACCTCCTCGGCTGGGGGGTGTTGGGCAGCGCGCGGCCGGTGCGCTTCCCGGAGTGTCTGCGGCCGGCCGACCGCGTCGTCACGCCGTTCGCCGCCCAGCCGGGGCAGGTGCTGATGCCGGAGAGCTGCGCGGTCGCGCTGCGGATCGACGGACCGGCCGGTACGTGGGTGGGGACCTGGCGGCCGTCGGGCCGGCGGCTCCACCAACAGTCACCCCCGGAGGGCTGGTTGGCCGGGGCGGGGCTGTGGTCGCGGGACGGGGTGCTCCAACTGCCGTACGCCACGGGCACGATGCCGTGCGGCGTGGCCCGGCTGGAGGTGCCGCGCGACGTCCCGCGTGACGTACCGATGGACACCTGGCACGGCACGCCGCCGGACGTACGGCCCGAATCGGCCACAGAACCCGCACAAGCGGAAGCCGCAGGTGGGAATGGCTCCGCGCCGGGGCCAACTCGCCTCACGTGCAAGCCGGTTCCGTTGCAACAGGCACCCCTCACCGGGCGTACGGCCGCCGGATAGGGCTGGTTAGTATTTTGCCGCGGGTCCGGTCGGTCGGTACGGGGACGGCCGGCCCCCGTGTGCCAGCAGGACAGCAGCGATGCAGCGATTTAACGGGGTGACTTCCCACATGTCTGAAAGCCGAACAGACACGGCCCAGGACCGTCCGCACCAGGCGGCCGGCGACCGGGACGAAACCGGCCACGGAAAACACCGGGGCGGGGCCGCCGCGACCGACGACTCGCAGTCGTCGGCCCACGGACGCCACCGCCGTCCCGGGGAGAACATCGAGACGGCCTGAGTTCCGTCCTCGACCGCCGGGCGGACTCGGACGGCCTCCGGATCCGCCCGGGTCCGTCCGGCGTCGGGGGCGAACACCGCGTCAGGGAAGACCACCGGGCGAACACCGCGTGAGGGCAGGACATTTGTCCCGCCCGAGTCCGTACATGCGCACCTTCCGGGTACCGCCCGCTCTCCGTAGCGTCATCGGCATGACACAGCCAACGGCAACGGCAACACCAGACACCCACCGCGGAACCGTGCCCGCCGTCCGCGTCGAAGGAGTCGTCAAGTCCTTCGGCGCCGTACGCGCGGTGGACGGCGTCGATCTGGACATCGCACGCGGCGAGACCATAGCCCTCCTCGGACGCAACGGCGCGGGCAAGTCCACCACCATCAGCCTGCTGCTCGGCCTCGACGAGCCCGACTCCGGCCGCGTCCGGCTGTTCGGCGACACCCCCGAGCGCGCGGTGACCTCGGGGCGGGTCGGCGCGATGCTCCAGGAGGGCGGGCCGGTCCGCCGTACGACGGTGCGCGAACTCGTGTCGTTCGTCGCGAGCACCTATCCGCGCCCGCTGCCCCTCGCCGAGGCCCTGGACCTCGCCGGGCTCACCGAACTCGCCGGGCGCCGCGTCGACAAGCTCTCCGGCGGCCAGTGGCAGCGCGTCCGCTTCGCGATCGCCCTCGCCGGCCGCCCCGAGCTGGTCGTCCTCGACGAGCCGACGGCGGCGCTGGACGTGGAGGCCAGGCGCGCGTTCTGGACGTCCATGCGGGCCTACGCCCGCCGGGGCAACACCGTCCTGTTCTCCACGCACTACATGGAGGAGGCCGACGACAACGCCGACCGGATCGTCGTCATCGACCACGGCCGGATCGTCGCCGACGGCAGCGGCGAACGCATCAAGCGCGCGGTCGGCGGCCATCTCGTCGCCTTCGACCTCGCGGGGCGCGGCACGGAAGGGCTCGGCACACTGCCGGGTGTCGTCTCGGTGGAGGTACGGGGCGACCGGGCCCGGCTGCGTACGGACGACTCCGACGCGACCGTCGTGGCGCTGGTCGGCCTCGGCCGGGTCAAGGGCCTGGAGGTCGCCCACGCCACGCTGGAGGACGCCTTCCTCGCGCTCACCGGTGCCGGGAAGACGAAGGAGACGGTGTGATGTTCGACTACGTCAGGCTCGAAGTGCGCCGCACGCTGCGCGACCCGGGATTCGTGATCTTCGGCGCCGGGATGCCCGTGCTGATGTATCTGCTGTTCACCAACCTCGGCCCCGCCGACGACGGCGCCGACGGCTGGAAGACGACCGCGATGGTCGGCATGGCCGCCTACGGCGCGCTCGGCGCCGCGGTCGGCGTCGGCACGGGCATCGCCGAGGACCGTTCGCTCGGCTGGCTGCGCCAGTTGCGCATCACCCCCATGCGGCCCCGTCAGGTCGTACTCGGCCGTGCGGTCACCAGCTCGGTGACCGTCCTGCCCGCGATCCTGGCGGTCCTCACGGCGGGCGCCGTGTCCAACGGCGTACGGCTCGACGCGTGGCAGTGGGCCGTGCTGGTCCTGCTGCTGTGGGTGGGCACGCTGCCGTTCACGCTGTTCGGGATCGGCAACGGCTACCGGCTCTCCGCGCAGACCGCCGGAGTGGTCAACGTGGGCGCCCTGATGGGTCTGGCCGTGCTCGGCGGGCTCTGGTTCCCGATCGAGGCGTTCCCGGGCTGGCTGCGGACCGTCGCCGAGTACACGCCCGCCCACGGCTTCGCCGAACTCGGCTGGGCCACGACCGCCGGCCACGCCCCGGGGATCGCGTCGGTCGCGGTACTCCTCGGCTGGCTGGCCGTGTTCGGTTCGTACGCTGTGATGTCCTACCGCAAGTCCGCGAGGACGGTATGAGCGACGGAGCGACGAAGACCCGGCGCGAGCGGGTGGGGACACCACGGCGGGAGTCGAGGACCCGGCGCAGGCTGCGGCCGGGGCCGAGCTCGGGATTCGCCATGCTGCCGTGGCTGTTGCTGGGCCTCGGTTCCTTCTCCAACCTCGCCCAGGGCGAGACCCCCAACCCCTGGTTCGGCGCGATTGGGCTGCTGGTCTTCAACTCCCTCTACATCAACGTGGTGTTCCGCGCCTTCCACCCGTCGGCACGGCACAGCCGGGGCACCTGGTTCGCGCTGGCCGGGATGGCCCTGACGACGTTCGGCCTCGGCGGTGCCTACGGCGGCAGCTGGCTGCTGTTCTTCCCGCTGTTCGGGCTCGCCTGCGGCACCGTGCTGCGCGGCCGGTATCTCGCCCTGGTCGGCGCGCCGCTGGCGGTCGTCGTCGCGGTCGTCGCGGCCGTCCACGACGGCTGGGGCGCGGTCACCATCGCGTACGGCACGGTCATCTCGATGCTGGTCACCGCGGCGATCCTGGCCCTGTCCGAGACGGTGGTGGAGCTGCGCTCGACCCGGCAGGAGCTGGCGCGTGCGGCGGTCGAGGAGGAGCGGCTGCGCTTCTCGCGCGATCTGCACGACCTGCTCGGCCACACCCTGTCCGTGATCGTGGTGAAGTCCGAGGCGGCGCGCAGGCTCGCGCCGCGCGACATGGACGCGGCGCTGGAGCAGATCACCGACATCGAGTCCGTCGGCCGGCAGGCGCTGACCGAGATCCGCGAGGCCGTCACCGGCTACCGCGACGCCAGCCTGACGACCGAGCTGGACCGGGCGCGCTCCGCGCTGACGGCCGCCGGGATCGAACCGGTCGTACGGCAGTCGGGGCCGCCGCCGGGACCGCGTACGGAGGCGCTGCTCGGCTGGGTCGTACGGGAGGCCGTTACCAACGCCGTACGGCACAGCGGGGCGACCCGGTGCGAGATCACGGTGGACGGCGCGCCGGAGCGGGTCCGGCTGGTGATCGCGGACGACGGTCGCGGCGTACGCTCTGGACCGGCCGACGACGTGGACGCCGGTACGGCATCGGGAACGGGTTACAGAGGTACGGGCCTGACGGGTCTCACCGAGCGCCTCGCCGTGGCGGGCGGTTCGCTCGAAGCGGGGCCGGCCGGTTCGGCGGGACGCGGTTTCCGGGTGACCGCCGTACTCCCGGTCGATCCCACGGCGGACGCGCGGCCCAAGGCGACGGCTTCACCGACGGAATCGGAGCGACCGGCATGATCAGAGTCCTTCTCGCCGAGGACCAGGGCATGATGCGCGGCGCCCTCGCGCTGCTCCTCGGTATGGAGAGGGACATGGAGGTGGTCGCCCAGGTGTCCACCGGTGACACCATCGTCTCCACCGCCCTCACCGCACGTCCCGACGTGGCGCTGCTCGACATCGAACTCCCCGGCCGCAGCGGTCTCGACGCCGCCGCCGACCTGCGCGACGAGGTCCCCGACTGCCGGGTGCTGATCCTCACCACGTTCGGCAGGCCCGGCTATCTGCGCCGGGCCATGGAGGCGGGGGCCGCGGGTTTCCTGGTCAAGGACGGGCCGGTGGAGGAGCTGGCCGAGGCGATCCGGCGGGTGCTCGCCGGGGAGACCGTGGTCGATCCGGTGCTGGCCGCCGCCGCGCTGAGCGCGGGTCCGAGCCCGCTGACCGCCCGCGAGCGCGACGCGCTGAACGCCTCCGTGGACGGGGCGACGGTCGCCGACATCGCGGCGAAGCTGCGGCTGTCCGAGTCGACCGTGCGGAACTATCTCTCGTCGGCGATCGGCAAGACCCACACCCGTAACCGCATGGAGGCCATGCGGGCCGCCCGGCAGCAGGGCTGGCTCTGAGGATCGGCTCGCGCGCCGCCCCTACGCGTGCGCCCTCACGTGTCGGCCGTCACCTGTCGACCGTTAGGTGTCCGACCGGCGCGGCAGCCAGAAGAACATCAGCACCGCCGCCGCGAGCAGCAGCCCCGACCCGGTCCTGAACGCCAGCGCGTACCCCTCGGTGAGCGCCACCGGGCCCGTCCCGTGGGACGTACGCGCCGCCGCGACCGTCGAGAGGACCGCGAGGCCGATGGCCCCGCCCATGGTCCGCGAGGTGTTCACGAGCCCGGAGACCAGACCCGCTTCGCCGGGTGCCGCGCTCGCCGTCGCGAGGGCGGCGAGCGGTGTCATGGCCAGTCCGGCGCCGGCCATCATCAGGATGCCGGGGCCCAGGATCGTCTTCAGGAAGGTGCCGTCGGCGGTCATCATCGACTGCCAGCCGAATCCCGCGGACCCCACGAGGGCGCCGACGACCGCGACATGGCGGGCGCCGATGCGCCGCATCAGCAGGGGCGCCAGCTTGGAGCCGAGGACCACGCTCAGCGAACTCGGTATGAGCGCGAGACCCGCTTCGAGGGGCGTGTAGCCGAGGACGTTCTGGGCGTAGACCGTCATGAAGAACCACATGCCGAACGACGCCGAACCGGTGAACACCATCCCCGCGTTGGCCGCCGAGACCGCCCGTACGCGGAAGAGTCTCAGTGGCATCAGCGGCTGTTCCGTGCGCGCCTCCACCACCAGGAAGGCCGCGAGCAGCAGCAGTCCGCCGGACAGCGGCACGAGCGTCGCCGCGGCCGTCCAGCCCGCCTGCTCGGTCTGCACGATGCCGTACGCGACGACGGCGAGCCCGCCCGTGACCAGGACGGCGCCCGGCAGGTCCAGCCGGCGGCGCGCCTCCTTCGCCCGGCTCTCCGTCAGCCACAGCGCTGCGGCGACCAGGACCAGCGCCCCGGCGGGCACGTTGATCAGCAGCACCCAGCGCCAGGACAGCACATCGGTCAGTACGCCGCCGACGAGCCCGCCCGCCGCGCCACCGCCCGCGCCGACCGCCGCCCAGGTCGCTATGGCCCGCGTCCGCGCCGGTCCGGCGGGGACGGCGGCGGTCAGGATGGTGAGCGTCGCGGGGGCCAGTACGGCGGCGCCGAGGCCCTGCACCCCACGGGCGGCGAGCAGTTGCCAGCCCTCCTGCGCGAGACCGCCGGCCAGGGACGCGGCGGTGAAGACACCGAGGCCGGTGAGGAACATCCGTTTGCGGCCGAAGATGTCGGCGGCCCGGCCGCCGAGGAGCATGAAACCGGCGAACGCGATCGAGTAGGCGTTGAGGACCCACTGGAGACCGATGGTGCTGAGACCGAGGTCGGTGCGCATCGACGGCAGGGCGACGTTGACCACCGAGACGTCGAGGACGACGAGGAACTGCCCGGCGCACGCGGCGACGATGACGGCCCAGGTGCGGGGCGACCGCGCGACGGCGTTCTCGGAGCCGGGCTCGGATTCGGGCTCGCGGCCGTTTTCGGTTTCGGAGACTGCCGGGACTTGGGCCATGGCCGTAATAGTCGCAGCCCCACCCCTGCCCCGTACATCGGGATATCGACGTACGGGACACCGGGCCCGCGGCCTAAGTCCTGTCGCCCACCGGGAACGGACTCGGGGCGGATCCCGATCCCCGATCCGGCCGCGTACCCGCGGAATACCGGGGCCGCCGGAAGCGTTGAGTCTCCATCTACCCGACCGCCCCGCCCACCCTTCCCCTGCCCGGAGGCTTCACCTATGCCGCAAGCGACGCCCGACCAGTACGCGGGATCCGGCCCCGTCCCCGGGGCCGTTCCGCGTAAGCGGGGGACCGGCGGCGTCGTCCCGGTACTCGCGTTCGCCGGCATCACCGTCGCTGTCATGCAGACCCTGCTCGTCCCGATCATCAAGGACCTGCCGGCGCTGCTCCGCACCTCGCCCGACAACGCGACATGGGTCATCACGGCGACGCTGCTCGCCGGTGCGGTGTCCACCCCGATCATGGGGCGGCTGGGCGATCTGTACGGCAAGCGCCGGATGCTGCTCGCGAGCCTCGCGGTCATGGTCGTCGGCTCGCTGGTCTGCGCGTTCACCGACGACCTGACGGTGATGATCGCCGGCCGCGCCCTCCAGGGCTTCGCGATGGGCGCGATCCCCCTGGGCATCGGCATCATGCGCGACGAGCTGCCCCGCGAGAAGCTCGGCTCGGCGATGGCCCTGATGAGCTCGTCGATCGGGGTCGGCGGCGGACTCGCCCTGCCCGGCGCCGCGTTGGTCGCGCAGCACGCCGACTGGCACACCCTGTTCTTCGGCGCCGCCGGGCTCGGCGTGCTGTCGATGGTGCTGACGGTCCTGATGGTGCCGGAGAGTTCGGTACGGGCGGGCGGCCGGTTCGACTGGTTCGGCGCGCTCGGACTCTCCGCGGGTCTCGTCGCCCTGCTGCTGCCGATCACCAAGGGCAGCACCTGGGGCTGGACGTCGTCCACGACGCTCGGTCTGTTCGCGGTGGCCGTCGTGATCCTCGGGCTGTGGGGCTTCATGGAGCTGCGTCTGAGGGCCCCGCTCGTCGACCTCCGTACGAGCGCGCGCCGCGAGGTGCTGCTCACCAACCTCGTCTCGGTGATGGTCGGCGTCGCGTTCTACGCGGTGTCGCTGATCCTCCCGCAACTGCTTCAGCTCCCCACCTCGACCGGTTACGGCCTCGGCCAGTCCATGGTCGTCGCGGGTCTGTGCGTCGCCCCGCTCGGTCTGACGATGATGTTCGTGGCCCCGGTCTACGCCCGGATATCCGCGCGGCGCGGCCCCAAGGTCTCGCTGATGATCGGCATGGCGGTCATCGCGGTCGGTTACGGCGCCGGGCTGGTCATGATGAGCGCCGCCTGGCAGACCGTCGTCATCTCGGTGGTCCTCGGCGCGGGTATCGGGCTGGCGTACTCCTCGCTGCCCGCCCTGATCGTCGGGGCCGTCGACCCGAAGGAGACCGGCGCCGCCAACGGGCTGAACACCCTGGCCCGTTCGATCGGTACGTCGGTGTCCAGCGCCGTCATCGGCATGGTGCTGGCCCGTACGGCGATCGGTACGGGGCCCACTGCGGTGCCCAGCCTGCACGGCTTCCGCATCTCGTTCATGATCGCCACGGCCGCCGTGCTCGGCGGTCTGGCGCTGGCGGCGTTCCTGCCGTCCCACAAGGCCTCGCCCCGGACCGAGCTGCTGGCAAGCAGCGAGGACGACGCCGAGGCGGTGCGGCGGTCCGCCGTCGTCGCCGGTGGTCTCTCCGGCGGCGACACCGGCGTCCGGGGCTTCCGCGGCCGGGTGCTGGACGCCGACGGCGCGCCCGTCTCACGGGCCAACGTCACGCTCATCGACCCCCGCGGCCGTCAGGCCGGTCTCACCACGGCGGACGACGAGGGCCGGTACGCGCTCGCGGCGCCGACCGCCGGTGAGTACGTCCTGGCGGGTTCGGCCACGGGCTACGCACCGCACGCCCACCCGGCGACCTATCTCGGCGGGGCGCTGTCGGTGGACGTCGACCTGGTGCTGGCGCCCAGGGCGGCGGTCCGGTCTTAGGGAGCGTCTTGCCGATCCTGCCCGATCGACAGGACACCCCCTGGGGCGTGTCCGCGCGCGGGGCGGCGTACGGCACCATGGGCGACCGCACCGCACACCCCACGCAGGAGGAACACATGACCGCCGGGACCGCCCCGTACGAACCGACCCCGGTCGCCGGCCCCACCCCCTCCCCCGACGTCCTCGCCGCCTTCGAGCGCGCCAAGGGCTTCATGCCGACCGGTGAGGGCCTCGCCCTGTACGCCGCCGCCACCGAAGCCGCCGCCCTGGGGCTGCCGTTGCTCGAAGTCGGCACGTACTGCGGCCGTTCCACGATCCTGCTCGCCGACGCCGCCCGCGCCGCCGGTGTCACGGCGCTGACCGTCGACCACCACCGCGGCAGCGAGGAGCAGCAGCCGGGCTGGGAGTACCACGACCCGTCCGTCGTCGACCCCGAGGTCGGCCGGATGGACACGCTGCCGTCCTTCCGCCGCACTCTCCACGCGGCCGGTCTGGAGGACCATGTCGTGGCGGTCGTCGGGCGCTCCCCGCAGGTGGCGGCCGTCTGGGGCGGGCCGCTCGGCCTGGTGTTCATCGACGGCGGCCACACCGACGAGCACGCGAACGGTGACTACGAGGGCTGGGCGCCGCATCTCGCCGAGGGCGGGCTGCTGGTCGTGCACGACGTGTTCCCCGACCCGGCGGACGGCGGCCAGGCACCGTACCGGGTGTGGCGGCGCGCGCTGGCGTCCGGCGCGTTCGCCGAGGTCTCGGCGCACGAGTCCCTGCGTGTCCTGCGACGTACCGGGGCGGGAACCTGACGCTCCGTCCTTCACGGACTAGCATCGCCGGGTGTCGTACGACGAAAGCCACCTCCCCGCCCGCCGCCGCCCCCTCTCGCGGCTCACGCTCACCCTCGCCGCCGCGGCCCTGGTGCCGGGTGCCTTCGCCGGCTGGCTGATCTGGCAGGCCACCGGCGGGTCCGACGACGGGGGCCCGGCCGGGCTCCCCGCGCAGGGCGCGAGCGCGGTCGCCTCGGCCGAACCGTCGCAGCGGCCGGGTTCGTCCGGACCGGAGCCGAGGCCGTCCGCCTCGAAGTCGCCGTCGAAGCCGGCGTCCGGCGACGACGCCGCTCCGGGTGAGGCGGGGCCCGCTCCCGGTGACGGGCCGCTCGCGGGCCGGACCGTCGTCATCGACCCCGGGCACAACCCCGGCAACTTCAAACACACGACCGAGATCAACAAACTCGTGGACATCGGAACCAATCGCAAGGAATGCGACACCACGGGCACCTCGGGCAACTCCGGTTACACGGAAGCGGAATTCACCGCCGATGTTTCACAGCGCCTCCGCACTCTCCTCCGTAAAGAGGGAGCGACGGTGAAACTGACACACGAGAACGACCGGGCGTGGGGACCGTGCGTGGACGAGCGCGCGGAAATCGGCAACAAGGCCGGTGCCGACGCGGTCATCTCCATCCACGCGGACGGCTCGGCCACGGGCAACCGCGGCTTCCATGTCATCCTTCCCGCACTGGTGAAGTCGGGCGGGGCCGACACCTCGAAGATCGTGGCCCCCTCGCGCGATCTCGGCGAACGCATCGCGGGCAATTTCGTACGCACGACCGGAAGCGCTCCGTCCAATTATCTCGGCGGGGGTACGGGACTTGATGTGCGTGACGACCTCGGCGGGCTGAATCTCTCCACCGTGCCCAAGGTCTTCATCGAGTGCGGCAACATGCGTGACACGAAGGACATCGCCCTGCTGACGAGCGCCGACTGGCGGCAGAAGGCGGCACAGGGAATGGCGGACGGGATCAGTAGTTTCCTGAACCGATAGCCACACCCGTTACCCCCGGCCGATAGCCGAACGCGGGGAACGGCACGCGAAAACGCGGGGTAACACCTCCGAACAGCCGGAAATGGCAACGGATTCACAACGAAAAGACCGCGATCCATTCTTCTTCGCGCACTCCCGCAACCGTTGGAGGGCCTGCCGTGGTCCTCTTCCGAGGTGGCCCGTAACCGAGGAGACGCCCCGCTCGGGCAGACGATAGATTTATCCGTACGATAGGGAGCCGCCCCCGAGCTTCGCACCCCTCGCCGTCGCCCCAGCGACGGTGGCGACCGCCCCGACGAGACGACCTACGAAGGACTTTTCAACGTGAACATCCGCTCCCTCACACGAGGCGATGGCGTGGTGATCGGAGCAGCGGTGGTGCTGTTCATCGCCTCGTTCCTCGACCTCGTCGGCATCGACTGCCCGCAGGGCGTCGACTGCTCGAGCTACAGCTCGAACGCCTGGGACTCGCTCGGTCTTGTGATGAGCATCTACATCGCCGGCATCATCGGCGCCGCGCTCATCGTCGTCGGTCGCGGCATGCCGGGCCGCAAGGTGGCAGGTCTCGACCTCGGCCAGTTCGGTGTCGCCCTGACCGTCTTCGCCCTGTGGACCGCGTTCTGGACCATCATCGACGCGAACAACGCGGGCGCCGGCCTGATCCTCGGCCTGCTCGCCACCATCGTGCTCGCCGCGGGCGCCCTCGCCACCCCGCTCGTTCCCGCCCTCAAGGCGCCGCTCGTCGGCGCCCCGAAGCCGCAGGTCGCTTCGCCGTACGGCCAGCCGGGCCACCCCGGCCAGGGTTACGGCTACCCGGGCGCCCAGCAGCAGCCTTACGGCGGCCAGCCGGGTCAGCCCCAGCCGGCGTACGGCGGTGCCCAGCCGGGCCAGCCGGGTCCGGGTCAGCCCTCGCAGGGCGGACAGCCGGGGGCCCCGGGTCCCAAGCAGGACGGCTCGTCCGGCGGCAACTTCGAGCCGTTCTGGTTCGCCGTGCCGGTGGCCCGTCCCCTGTACGGCGAGGACGGCTCGCCGTCCCCGATCGCCGAACTCGCTCCGGGTACCTGGTACTTGGCCGTCGAGCAGCGCGGTCCGGGCCTGATCGCCCAGACGCAGGACGGCCGTCGCGGTCTGCTTCAGGACACGACCGGCATCCAGCGCGGCTGAGCGGCGCGCACCACACATCCGACGGCCCCCGCCCTCCCCGGGCGGGGGCCGTCGGCGTACACCGGACACAGCATGTCGGCCAGGTGGGGGGTTTCACCCGCCCCGGAGCGGCAACACGGACGTCATGGCCACACGTCAACGCAGTGGAAGCAGCGCAGCAGCCACGATCCTCGTAGTGATCGCGGATGTCATGGCCTTCATCTTGGGCCTGTGGATTTTGATGTACCTGCTGGACGCCAACCGCGCCAACGACCTGGTGAACTTCGTCCAGGACGCGGCACGCTGGCTCGCCGGCTGGTCATACGACCTGTTCACCTTCGACGAGGCATGGGCTCGGGTGGTGTGCGGCTACGGTCTCGCGGCCGTGGTCTACCTGTTCATCGGCCACGCGCTGGCCGGCCGGATCCGTCGGGTCTGACGGCCCGTCAACAGCCCTGCTCAGCCGACCCGTTCGCAGCAGTCCGGCTCAAGTCCGGACGGCAGCCTCTCACCGCTGAAGACCGCCGTGGTCGCCTCGTCCCCCCCGAGCGCGGCCACGGCCAGCAGCAGTGAGGCGGCCGTCCAGCTCGTCAACTCCTCGGGCCAGACGGCCTTCTCGCCCTCGAAGACATAGCCCGTCCAGTACATTCCGCCGTCCGCGCGCAGATGCCCGATGGACTGGAGTACGTCCAGCGCCCGGTCCGACTCGCCCACCACCCAGAGCGCCAGGGCGAGTTCACAGCTCTCGCCGCCGGTCACCCACGGGTTGGGCAGTACGCAGCGCACCCCGAGTTCCGGGACGACGAAACGGTCCCAGCCCTCCTCGATCCGCGCCTTCGCCTGTGTTCCGGTCATCGCCCCGCCGAGGACCGGGTAGTACCAGTCCATCGAGTAGCGGCTCTTGTCGAGGAACCGTTCGGGGTGCTCACGGATCGCGTGCGCGAGCGATCCGGCCGCCAGCTCCCAGTCGGGCTGGGGCTCCTCACGTTCCTCGGCGATGGCGAGCGCACAGCGCAGCGCTTGGTGCACGGACGAACTGCCGGTCAGCAGCGCGTCGTCGACGGGCGTGCCGTCGGCCTCGCGCTTCCAGCCGATCTGCCCACCGGGCCGCTGGAGTGCCAGGACGAACTCGACGGCGGAGCGCACGACGGGCCACATCCGGTCGAGGAAGGCCTCGTCTCCGGTGGCCAGGTAGTGGTGCCAGACGCCGACGGCGGGATAGGCGCAGAAGTTGCTCTCACGGCTCAGGTCGGTGGGCCGGGCAGCCTCGCCGTCGTCGTAGGCGGCGTACCAGGACCCGTCCTCGTTCTGGTGCCGGGCCAGCCACTCGTACGCGCGCGCGGCCGCCTCGTGTTCGCCGGACGCGTCGAGCGCCATGGCGGCCTCGGTGTGGTCCCACGGATCGAGGTGGTGTCCGCGGAACCAGGGGATGGCGCCGTCGGGGCGCTGGACGGCGAGGATGCCGGCGACGGTCTCGTCGGCCTGATCAGCCGTCAGGACACCGGGCAGGACGAGGTGTTCGGTGCGGTCGGGTCCGCGACCGGGCAAGGTCACTTGCCCTCCGCCGTCGGCAGGTGCGGCTTGGTGGCGTAGGCGACGAAGCTCTTGCCGACGACCGGGTTGAGCAGTTGTTCGGCGAAGCGCGTCGCGAAGGGCTTCTTCATGATGTCCCAGACGAGGAGCTTGTGGTACGCGCGGACGGGCAGGGCCCGGTCGTTGTCCACGCCGAAGGCGCACTTGAGCCACCAGTACGGCGAGTGCAGGGCGTGCGCGTGATGGGTTCCGTACGGCCGGAGTCCGGCCTCCCGTATCCGGTCGAGGAGTTCATCGGCCTTGTAGATACGGATATGGCCGCCCTCGACCTCGTGGTACGCGTCGGAGAGCGACCAGCAGACCTTCTCGGGGCCGTAACGGGGCACGGTCACGGCGATCCGGCCGCCGGGCCGCAGGACGCGGACCATCTCGGCGAGTACGCCCTTGTCGTCGGGGATGTGCTCCATGACCTCGGAGATGATCACGACGTCGAAGGACTCGTCGGGGAAGGGGAGGTTCAGCGCGTCGCCCTCCATCGCGGTGGCGGTGGCGCCGGGTGGCGCCTCGCCGGCCTCCTTCATAGCGGCGAACCAGGTGGCGACCTCGCGGATCTCCGCACCGTTCCGGTCGAGGGCCACGACCTGGGCGCCGCGCCGGTAGCACTCGAAGGCGTGCCGGCCCGCGCCGCACCCCAGATCGAGCACCCGGTCGCCGGCGGCGAGCGGGAAACGGGAGAAGTCCACGGTCAGCACGAGTTCCTGCTTTCGCGGTCGGAATGGGGAGGGCGGGGGCGAGATGTCGGGACAAAGGGTCGGGGGGCGGGGGTCGGCCGGAACCGTCGGTCAGAAGGCCGTGGGACGGCGACAGGGCCGGCGCCGGGCGGAAGTCGTCATCGGCCGGCCGCCTTCGTGTGGGCGGCGACGGCCGCGCGGTACAGCTCGACGGTGCCCTCGGCGGCGCGCGCCCAGGTGAACCTGCTCAGCACCCGCTCGCGCCCTGCGGCGCCGAGGCGCTCGCGCAACTCCTGGTCTGCGAGCAGTCTGTTGAGCGCGACGGCCAGGGCGTCCGCGTCGCCGGGCGGCACGGCCAGACAGCTCTCGCCGTCGGCCCCCGCGACCTCGGGGATCGCGCCGCCGGTGGTGGCGACCAACGGGGTGCCGGTGGCCATGGCCTCGGCGGCGGGCAGCGAGAACCCCTCGTACAGGGAAGGCACGCACGCGATCTGCGCGCCGCGCACGAGGTCGACCAGTTCGGCGTCGGAGATGCCCTTGACGAACTGGACGGCGTCGCCGAGCCCGTACCGCTCGATGGCCCGGTAGACGGGCCCGTCCTCGGCGCGCTTGCCGACGACGACGAGATGCGCCGACGGGGTCGACGTCCGCACCTTGGCCAGCGCCTCGACCAGATGTATGAGCCCCTTCAGCGGCACGTCGGCGCTGGAGGTGGTGACGATCCGGCCCGGGATCTCGGGGACGGCGGGGTCCGGCGAGAAGAGGCGTGTGTCGGCGCCGATCGGGACGACCCGGATGCGGTCGGGCCGCACCCCGAGGTGGTCGGTGATCTCCTGCTTCGAGCTGCCGGAGACGGTGACCACGGCCGGCAGCCGGCGCGCGACGCGCTTCTGCATGCGGGTGAAGCCGTACCAGCGCCGTACGGAGGCGCGGGCGCGCCGCCCGTCGGCGGCGTCGATCTCCAGCCGCCGGTCGACGGTGATGGGGTGGTGGATGGTGGTGACGAGGGGGGCGCCGAGGTCGCCGAGGAGCCCGTAGCCAAGGGTCTGGTTGTCGTGGACGACGTCGAACTCGCCCTCGCGGGCTGCCAGATGACGGCGGGCGCGCAGCGAGAAGGTCAGCGGTTCGGGGAAGCCGCCGGTCCACATGGTGGCGACTTCGAGTGCGTCGATCCAGTCGCGGTACTCGCCGCGCTTCGGCGTCCGGAACGGGTCGGGCTGCCGGTAGAGGTCGAGACTGCCGAGTTCGGTGAGCGGGACGCCTTCGTCGAGTACGGGGTAGGGCTGGGCGCCGATGACCTCGACGCTGTGGCCGAGGCGGGCCAGCTCGCGTGAGAGGTGCCGTACGTAGACGCCCTGGCCGCCGCAGTAGGGGTTGCCCTTGTAGGTGAGGAGCGCGATCCGCAGCGGCCGGTCCGCCGCCGCGGAGGTGCCTGCGGGCCCTGCGGGGGTACCCGCCTCTACGGCCTCAGCGGTCACTCTCGGCCCTCACTTCTCACTTCACTTTCGGCGGAGCGTAACCGCTCGCGTCAATCCGGAACAAGTTCCCGCCCGGGGGACGGGAGGACACAGGGAGCCTCGAATCTACCGGCAGGTAGCGCCACACAGAGGGGCGGCCCCGGGTGATTCGCACCACGGCGGGCGCGTGCGGTGCGGCCGGAGTCGGCGGGTGGGCATGATCGATGACACGGCGTCAGACGACGCGCGTCCCCGATCGCGGGACGGCGTCGACACGAGCCGCTCCGGGGATCGGGACCGGTCCGGTCCGGAAGGCGCGCACCCCGGTGGTCCCGTCCGGTCGCGGCGCCGGCAGCGGCAACGCGGGAGAGGCCGCACCCGTCACGACCACCGTTCGCCGCATCCGCCGTCCTGCGCGTGACCGCCGCCCCCTCCGCTGGCCTGGCCGGGGGCCCCGCCGGGACCGCCCCGGCGGACCCGTCCGGTCGCGGCCCGGGCGGCGGCGTCCGGGGTGGGCGAAAAGGGGCCGGTAGAGTGAGCGCGTCGTCATCATGCCCGTACGGGGGGAAGCCGGTGCGAATCCGGCACTGACCCGCAACCGTGAGCCGCCCTCACCGGCGGCGAGTCGGAACACCCCGGACGCGGACGTGACCGGCTCGCGCCGCCGGAAACCCCCGGTGGCCGGCACCGTCGAGGCATACGGAGCCGAGCCCGGTACCTCAGCGTGCCTGCCCGGTTCCCGCGTTCACGCGTTTACGCAGGAGAGGCCGCACCCGCCATGACCACCGTTCGCCGCCACGTGGCGCGCGGCGCAGCAGCGCTCGCCGCAGCCGCCGTCCTGTGCGTGACCGCCGTCCCCTCCGTTGCCCTGGCCGCCCCGGCTTCCACTGCCGACGAGGGGGCCCCCGCCGGGCCGCCGGCCCCGCTCCCCGCCGGGATGTACGGCACGGCGGACCCGACCTACGATGGCGTCTGGCGCCAGTCGCTCGCCATGCTGGCGCAGCGCGCCGTGAACGTCATGCCCGCCGACTCCGCCGTCAGCTGGCTCCTCGGCCAGCAGTGCGACAGCGGCGCCTTCCCCGCGTACCGCCCCGACACCACGAAGCCCTGCGACGCGACGACCGTCGTCGACACCAACTCCACGGCCGCCGCCGTGCAGATACTGGCCGCGCTCACCACGTACCCGGACGCCATGAACAACGGCATGAGCTGGCTGGCCTCCGCGCAGAACAAGGACGGCGGCTGGGGGTACAGCGCGGGCGCGCCCAGCGACGCCAACTCCACGGGACTGGTGATAGGAGCACTGGCCGCCGGCGGCGCCCCGGTCGGCACACGGCTGTCGACGGACGGCAGGTCCCCGTACCAGGCGCTGAACACCTTCGCGATCCCCTGCGACGCGAAGGAGGGCGGCGGCGCGTTCGCGTACCAGCCGGACAAGTCCGGCAAATTGCTCCCCAACGCCGACGCCACGGCCGCCGGTCTGCTCGGCGGGATCGGGAAGCGGATGGTCACGACGGGCGTCGAGCCCGGCCCCGGTCCCGTCTGCCAGGATCTGCACCCGCTCACTCCGGAGCGCGCGGCGCGCAACGGCGCGTCGTATCTGGTGAAGGCGCTCGCCAAGACCGGCCATCTCGACCAGCCGCCCATGCCCGGCGCCGCCGACTCGGCGCCGCTGCCGGACTTCGGCAACACGGCGGACGCCGTTGTCGCGCTGACGACCGCCGGGTACGGCAAGCAGGCGGCGGCCCCGATGAAGTGGCTGGAGAAGAACTCGGCCGCGTGGGCGAAGGAGAACGGCCCCGCCGCCTACGCCCAGTTGATCTTCGCCGCGCACACGACGAGCACCGATCCGCGCACCTTCGGCGGCACCGACCTGGTGAAGGCCCTGAACGCGACGGGCCCGGCGCCCAAGTGGATCGGGCCCAAGCCGTTGACGACCGCCGAGCAGCAGAAGGTGCTGGCGGAGCAGAAGGCCGAGAAGCACAGCATGGCCGGGAACATCTGGACGATGGGCATCGGGGCGTTCGCCGCGCTCGTCATCTGCACGCTGTTCGTGGTGCGGGCGAAGCGGCGCCGGTCATGAGGCGGGCACCGGTACGCGTGCGGATACGGGCCCGGCGGGTCGTCCCGCTCGTCGCGGTCCTGCTCGCGTTCACCGGCGCGCTGACGGTGCCGGGCACGGGGACGGCCCACGCGGCGGGCTACCGCTACTGGTCGTTCTGGGAGAGCGACGGCGCGCGGTGGACGTACGCCACACAGGGACCGGCCCTCGCCCGCCCCGCCGACGGCGCGGTCAACGGTTTCCGCTTCGCGGTCAGCGCGGACAGCCAGGACGCGGCGAAGCCCCGCGAGACACCGGACTTCGCGGCCGTCTGCGGGTCGACCCCCGCGAAGAGCGGCGCCAAGCGGATCGCGGTGGTCGTCGACCCCGGTACGGAGGCGGACGCCCCGGACGGCGAGAAGCCGCCGGCGCCGCTCGCCGAGTGCGCCCGCGTCGACGCCGACGCGACGAGCGCGGACGCCCTCGCGGCGGTGGCGAAGCCCCTGCGCTACAACAGCGCCGCGCTGCTCTGCGCGATCAGCGGCTACCCGAAGTCGGGCTGCGGCGAACAGATCTCGGGCGAAGCGGACGCGTCCCCGGCCCCCACCGCCTCCCGCGCCACCGGCGGTCTCACCAGGGACGACGAGGACGAGACGGGTGGCACCCCGTCGCTCGGCATCCTCGCGGGAGCCGCGGCCGTGCTCACCCTGGCCGCGGCCGCCGTCTGGCAGGCGCGCCGTCGCCGCGGCTGAGCCGGCCGACGGGGTCCGCGACGAGGCCGACGCGGTCGACGGCACGGGCCGGGCGGGTACGGGCTCCGGCGTGGACGGCCCGCACCCCCGTGAGACGGACGGCCCCACCGCCCTGATGGCCGACGCCCCCGGAACCGACCGGGACGGCGACACACGGGTGAGCCGCGCGCCGGACGCGAACCGGGCCCCCGGCCCCGGCACGGAGCCTTACCCCGACGCTCCCGCCGGTGTGGCCGGGCGCGCGAGCGCCGACGTGGAGCGGGGCACCACAACGGGCCCCGCACCGGCACGGTCCGCCGGCGCGCCCGCGCGCACAGGCAGCGGTCCCGGCGCCCACCGCACGGGCCATAACGACGAACCGCCCCCTCCCCCGGAGGACAACGCCGACGCACCCACGCGCAGCCGCACGGACCAGGGCCGAGGCACCGGGACCGCACCGGCACGGTCCGCCGGCGCGCCATCGCGCACCCGCCGCAGCCTCCGCGCCCCACAAGCCACCCGCAGCAACGCCCTGCACGCCGGGGCGTGGTGGTTGTGGGCTCTCGGGCTGGCCGTCGCCGCCTCGCGGACCACCAATCCGCTGCTGCTCGGGCTCCTCGTCGGGGTGGCCGGTTACGTCGTCGCCGCCCGGCGGACCGACGCGCCGTGGGCCCGCTCGTACGGGGCCTTCGTCAAGCTCGGGCTCGCCGTCATCGTCGTGCGGCTCGTCTTCTCCGCCTTCCTCGGCTCGCCCGTCCCCGGCTCGCACCTGATCGTGACCCTGCCCGAACTGCCCCTGCCCGACTGGGCGAAGGGCGTCCGGATCGGGGGCCGGGTGACGGCCGAGCAGTTGGTGTTCGCGCTGTACGACGGTGCCAAGCTCGCCACGCTCCTCATCTGCGTGGGCGCCGCGAACGCGCTCGCCAATCCGGCCAGACTGCTCAAGTCCCTGCCGGGCGCGCTGTACGAGGCCGGTGTCGCCGTTGTCGTCGCCATGACCTTCGCGCCGAACATGGTCGCCGACGTCCTGCGCCTGCGCACCGCCCGCCGGCTGCGCGGCCGGCCGACCGGCGGCGTGAAGGCGATCCTCCAGATCGGACTGCCTGTCCTGGAGGGCGCGTTGGAGCGCTCCGTCGCCGTCGCCGCGTCGATGGACGCGCGCGGCTACGGCCGGACGGCCGCCGTACCGCCAGCCGTCCGGCACACCACCACCGCACTTACCCTCGGCGGCCTGCTCGGCGTCTGCGCGGGCACGTACGGGCTCCTCGCCGCCGAGGGCGCCGGATACGGTCTGCCCCTCCTCGGCATCGGGCTCGCCGCCGCGCTCGCCGGTCTGCGGCTCGGCGGGCGCCGTTCGGTCCGTACGCGCTACCGCCCCGACCTGTGGGGCGTCCGGGCCTGGCTGGTCGCGGGGTCGGGCGCGGCCGTCGCCGTGCTGATGATCCGGGCGGCCGCGTACGACCCGGCGGGCCTGCACCCCGGCGTCGTACCGCTCGTGGCACCCGGTCTGCCGCTCTGGCCCGCCGCCGGCATCCTGCTCGGCCTGCTCCCGGCCTTCGTCGCGCCCCTGCCCGCCACCCCCACCACCACACCCGAGGAGAAGACCCGGTGATCCGGTTCGAGCAGGTGTCGGTGACCTACGCCGACGCACCGGCCCCCGCCCTCCGGGGAGTCGATCTCACCGTCCCCGAGGGCGAGTTGGTGCTGCTCGTCGGCCCCTCGGGCGTCGGCAAGTCCACCCTGCTGGGCGCGGTGTCCGGGCTCGTCCCGCACTTCACCGGCGGCCGGCTCCGCGGCCGGGTGACCGTCGACGGCCGCGACACCCGCACCCACAAGCCGCGCGAACTCGCCGATCTCGTCGGCACGGTGGGCCAGGACCCGCTCGCCCACTTCGTCACGGACACGGTCGAGGACGAACTGGCCTACGGCATGGAGTCGTTGGGCCTGGCCCCCGACGTGATGCGGCGACGCGTCGAGGAGACCCTGGACCTGCTCGGCCTGGCCGAGCTGCGCGACCGCCCGATCGCCACTCTCTCCGGCGGCCAGCGGCAGCGCGTAGCGATCGGTTCCGTGCTGACCCCGCACCCCAAGGTGCTGGTCCTGGACGAGCCGACGTCCGCGCTCGACCCGGCGGCGGCCGAGGAGGTGCTGGCCGTACTGCAACGGCTGGTGCACGACCTGGGGACGACCGTGCTGATGGCCGAACACCGGCTGGAGCGGGTCGTGCAGTACGCGGACCAGGTCATCCTCCTCCCCGGCCCCGGCGAGGCCCCGGTCGTCGGCGAGCCGGAGCGGATCATGGCCGTCTCCCCCGTCTGTCCGCCGGTGGTGGCGCTCGGCCGGCTGGCCGGCTGGGACCCGCTGCCGCTGTCCGTACGCGACGCGCGCCGCCGGGCGGCCGGTCTGCGCGACCGACTCGCCGCAACGACGCCGCCGTCGGCGGACGAGGCGGCGCCGTCTCCCGTGGCACCGGCCGGCCGGCCGACCACGCCCCGTACCGCGCTCGGCCGCCTGCTGCACCGCCGGCCACCGGAGCCCGGCAACCCGGGCACCGAGATCGCGACGGCCGGCCGACTCGCCGTACGGCGCGGCCGGATCGAGGCGCTGCGCGGCATCGACCTCACCGTCACCCCCGGCGAGACCGTCGCGCTCATGGGCCGCAACGGCGCGGGCAAGTCCACGCTGCTCGCCACCCTCGTCGGCATGGTCGAGCCCTCGTCCGGCTCGGTCACCGTCGGCGGGCGCGCCCCGCACCGTACCCATCCGCGCGAGCTGATCCGGCAGGTCGGGCTCGTCCCGCAGGAGCCGCGCGACCTGCTGTACGCGGACACGGTCGCCGCCGAGTGCGCGGCGGCGGACGCCGACGCGGGTGCGCCGCCCGGCAGTTGCCGCGCGCTGGTCGACGAACTGCTGCCGCACGTACCCGACACGACGCATCCGCGTGACCTGTCGGAGGGGCAGCGGCTGGCGCTGGCGCTGGCGATCGTACTGACGGGCCGGCCCCCGCTGCTGCTCCTGGACGAGCCGACGCGCGGACTGGACTACGCCGCGAAGGCCCGCCTCGTGGACGTCCTGCGCGCGCTCGCGGCCGAAGGGCACGCGATCGTACTGGCCACCCACGATGTGGAGCTGGCCGCCGAACTCGCCCGCCGGGTGGTGATCCTGGCCGACGGCGAGATCGTCGCCGACGGTCCGACGTCCCAAGTGGTCGTCTCCTCACCGGCGTTCGCACCCCAGGTCGCGAAGATCATGGCGCCGCAAGGCTGGCTGACGGTCTCTCAGGTACGCCAGGCACTGGCAAGCAGTGCAACGGGTACGAGCGGGGCCGCGGCTTCACCCGACGCGACCGGCACGGCGGATGCGACGGGTGCGATTGGCGCGACCGGTACGCCGGACGCACACAGCGCGACCGTCGCGCCGGGTACGACTGACGCACACGGCGGGACCGGCCCGGCGGGTACGACCGGTACGCCGGACGCGCACGACACGACCGGCCCGGCGGATGCGACCCGCACCGGCGAGGATCCGGCATGAGCGCCGCGCCCGACCCCCAGGCCCGCGCCGTACGCCTCGGTCCCCGTTCCGTCGCCGCGCTCGCCCTCGTCAGCGCGATCGGCGTGATCGCCTTCGGATGGCCGCTGCTCGCCGACTCCGCCTCCGGGCTCGCCCACTCCCGGGACGCGCCCTGGCTCTTCGCCGTGCTGCTCCCGCTCCTGGTCGCCGTCGTCGTCGCGACGATCGCCGACTCCGGCCTCGACGCCAAGGCGGTCGCCATGCTCGGCGTACTGGCCGCCGTCGGCGCCGCGCTGCGCCCGCTCGGCGCGGGGACGGCCGGTCTGGAGCCGATGTTCTTCCTGATGGTGCTGAGCGGCCGGGTCCTGGGCCCCGGCTTCGGTTTCGTCCTCGGCGCGGTCACGATGTTCGCCTCCGCGCTGCTGACCGGCGGCGTCGGACCGTGGATGCCGTTCCAGATGCTGTCGATGGGCTGGTTCACGATGGGCGCGGGGCTGCTGCCGGGCCCGGACCGGCTGCGCGGACGCGGGGAGTCTCTGATGCTCGCCGCGTACGGGGCCCTCGCCGCCTTCGCGTACGGCACGATCATGAATCTCCAGGGCTGGACCTATATCGGCGGGCTCTCCTCCGGGATCTCGTTCCTGCCGGGCGACCCGGTCCACGAGAATCTGGTGCGCTTCCTGGCGTACTGCGCGGCGACGTCGTTCGGCTGGGACCTGGGGCGGGCGGCGCTCACCGTCGTACTGACGCTGACGATCGGCGCCACGGTCCTCAAGGCGCTGCGCCGGGCGACCCGGCGGGCCGCGTTCGACGCGGAGGTCGCCTTCGAGGAACCGGCCGGGCGGCCCCCGCGCTGAGCCGGGCGTCAGCCGGCGCGGCCCGGTTCTCCCACCGGCTCCCCCGGCGCCGCCGCCTCCCACTCCAACTCCCCCACCGTCTCGTCCCCGCTCGTCTCTCCCGTCAGCCGGAACCCGAGCCCCAGGTAGAAGCGTTCGGGCCCGTCGTCGCCCGGCTCCCAGGTGGCGGTCAGACGGGTGCCGCCGCGGCGGCGGATCTCGGCGGCCACGGCGCCGACCGCGAAACGGCCGTAGCCACGCCCTTGTTCACCGGCCGCGATGTTGAGACGCCACAGGCCCGAGCGGATGTCCCTGCCCGTCCCGTCGCCCGCGAAGTCGATGTCGAGGAAGGCCATCAGGAAGCCGACGGTCCGCTCCCCGTCGAGGATGAGCCGGGGCCAGGCGACGTCCGGGTGGACGTACGCCTCGGCGAGGGACTTCACGACGGGCGCGACCAAATGCTCCTGGTCGGGGCGGACCTTGACGCCGAGCGCGGCGTCGAGGTTGCCGGGGGTGATCTTCTCCAGCCGGAGCGCGGTTGTCATCCGAGAACGATAGAAGTCCGCGCCGGGCGATCAAGTGGTTTACCGGGCAGCCGACTTCGTGGCCCCGTCCCGCTCCCCCGGTCCGGCCGCGCCGTCCGCCGGGCCCTCCCCGTCCGTGGTCTTCAGCCCCGTGACGGCTCCCGGCACTTCCACGGGCCCCGGTTTCAGCGTCGGCCGCACCGCCCGCTGGAGCCTGCGCGGCCCCGACAGGACGTACGTGAGGGTGAAGCCCGCGCCCACGACCACCGCGCCGCCCACCGCGTCCAGCACCCAGTGGTTGGCCGTGGCGACGATCGCGCAGACGGTGAACAGCGGATGGAGCAGCCCCAGGAGCTTCATCCACATCTTGGGCGCCAGCAGCACGATCACGATCCCGCACCACAGCGACCAGCCGAAGTGCAGCGACGGCATCGCCGCGTACTGGTTGGTGATGGTGGTCATCGGGCCGTAGTCCGGGTTCGCGAGGTCCTGCGGGCCGTGCACCGTGTCGATGTAGTCCAGGCCCGGCATCAGCCGCGGCGGTGCCAGTGGGTAGAGCCAGAAGCCGAGCAGCGCGAGCAGGGTGGCGAAGGCGAGCGAGGCGCGCGCCCAGCGGTAGTCGGCGGGCCGCCGTACGTACAGGACGGCGAGGATGGCCAGCGGCACGACGAAGTGGAACGAGGTGTAGTAGAAGTCGAAGAATCCTTCCGCCCAACTCGCCTTCACCACCGCGTGGTTGACCCAGTGCTCGACGTCGATGCCGAGAGCTTCCTCTATGGCGATGACCTGGTGGGCGTGCGACTCGGCGGCCTCGCGTCCGCCGGTGGCGGCGGCCCGGATGTGCGAGTAGACGGAGTAGCCGACGCGGATGGCGAGCAGTTCGAGCAGCAGGTTCGGCCGGGTGACCAGCCGCCGCCAGAACGGCGCGAGCGGGACGTGTCTCCAGCGCGCGGCGACGGGCTTCGCGTACTCGGTCGCGATCGGCCGCGTGAAGTACGGCGACGTACGGGACTGGAAGGGGACGGCGCAGGCGGCGGCCAGGGCCGCGATCAGCAGCACGTTGTCCCGCACCGGGTGCAGGAGCGTCATGTTCGGCAGCATCATCTTGCCGGGCAGCGTCATGACTATCACCACGACCGCCGGCCACACGGGCCGGTCGGCGGCGCGGGTGCCGACCCGGCCGACGAGCGCGAGCAGCAGCCACAGCAACTGGTGCTGCCACGCGGTGGGCGAGACGGCGACGGCCACGCAGCCGGTGATCGCGACGGCCAGTAGCAGCTGCCCATCCAGTGCGTAGCGCGCCGCGCGGCGCAGCCCGACGAAGCAGACGGCCGCGGCCAGCACGACGAACAGCGCGATCTCCAGCGGTCCTTCGAGGCCCATCCGCAACAGCGCCCCGTGCAGGGACTGGTTGGCGAGGCTGTCCGGGCTCTCGCCGAGACCCGCGCCCGCGAGATGGCGGGTCACGTACGTCCAGGTGTCGCTCGGCAGCACCACCCAGGCGAGCGCCGTACAGGCCGCGAACGTGCCGACCGTGGAGAGGGCCTGGCGTCTGCGGCCGGTCAGCCAGAGCAGTGGGGCGAACAGCAGCACGGCGGGCTGGAGGGCGGCGCCGAGACCGATGAGGATGCCGGGACCGGGTTGACCCCGGTCGCCGCGCGCGACGAAGAATCCGACCAGGACGAGAAGCACCGGGATGATGCTGGTCTGGCCGAGGTGGAAGCTGTTGCGGACCGGCAGGGACAGCATGAGCAGGCTGATCGCGACCGGCGCGGCGAGAACTCTCGTACGGCGGGAGACGGGGCCCGGTACGGCGCGCGCGGCGACGAGACCGAGTGCGACGACGAGCAGCAGTGTGCCGAGGGTCCAGGCGACCCCGAGGGCGTGTTCGGCGGCCCGGCCGAGTGGTTTGAGCACGAGGCCGGAGAACGGGGTGCCGGTGAACTTCCCGCTCTCGTACAGCGAGCCCGACACATGCAGTACGCCGTTCTCCCCGATCCAGGTCTCCAGATCGAGCAGCCGCTCGCCGGGGGGCAGCCGCAGGACGGCCACCGCCTGCCGTACCGCGAGACCGGCCGCGAGGGCCCAGAGCACCGCGCGTGCGACCCCGAATCCGCTGCCTGCCACCGTGCTGCCCCGCACACCCTGCTCCGCATTCGCCACGCCGCGCCGACCCTCCGTTTCCAACCCTCGACCCTGGGTCATGAGCCTCGCATTCCCCCACTGTGGAGACTCAGGCAACCCCCTCTTCGCCTGAGTGTCATCCCTGTTTTGTCCAAATGCCGATGAAAGCACCGATGACACCACAGTCGACCGGCCGGGGCACCGTGCCCCTCGGGAGCGCGGCCAGGAACCGTACCGGCGGCCGATGCCGTCTGAGGCGTTGGGTTGACGCGCCGGACGGACGGCACGCGACGCGGCATGGGGGGTACGGGGGATGCGGGGCACGCCGGGCATATGGGGCACGCGGAGGGCTCGACGGGCGCTGGTGGTGGTGTGCGCGCTGTTGCTGGCACAGCTCGGGTCGCTGATCGCACCGGCGTACGCGTGCGGCTGCGGCGCGATGGTGCCGGGCCGTCAGTCCACGGTGGGGGTCGACCGGGAGACGTCGGTGGTCCGTTGGGACGGCGCCACGGAGCAGATCGTGATGCGTTTCACGGTGAACGGGAACGCGCCGGAGGCCGCGTGGATCATGCCGGTGCCGAACCGCGCGGATGTGGAACTGGGCGATCCGGATCTCTTCGGCGAACTCGACGCCCTCACGGAGCCGGAGCGCCGTACCCGCCACTACTTCTGGCCGCGCGACGACGACTGGCCCTTCGCTTCGGACGGCGACGGCATGTCGGCCGGCGCGCCGCTGCCGGGCGACGCCGCGCCCCCGGTCGGAGTCGTCGGCCGCGAACGCCTCGGCGACTTCGACGTGGCACGCCTGACGGCGACGGACCCCGACGCGCTGCGGGACTGGCTGGAGACGAACGGCTTCGAACTGCCGGCGGACCTCGCGACGGGGCTCCAGCCGTACGTGGACCAGGAGTGGGAGTACGTCGCGGTCCGGCTGGCCCCGGAGGAGGAAGGCGCGCCCCTGCGCGGGACGCTCGACCCGCTGCGGCTGAGCTTCGAGAGCGACCGGCTGGTCTACCCGATGCGCCTGTCCCGACTGGCGGACCAGCCCCAGTCGCTGGGCCTGTACGTGCTGGCCGACCACCGGATGGAACCGCGCGCGTCGATCGGCGGGGACGAGCCGGAGATACGCTTCGCGGGCCGGGTCTCGGCCGAGGACTCACCGGCGCTGGGTGAACTGGCGGGCGCGGAGGGGATGTTCCTCACGGCGATCGACCAGTACTTCCCGCGCCCCGAACGCATCGACGCGGACCACGAGTTGCGCGCGACGGCGTCGGACACGCCGTACCGCCGCGTGTACTACGACTACGAGCTGCGCATGTTCGCGGGCGTCCCGGCGTGGCTGGCGGCGGTGGGCGGCGTGTTCGTGGTGCTGACGCTGCTGGTGGTGGTCACGGCGGTGCTGCGGGTACGGCGCCGGACGGGCGGCGTACCGCCGGGCTAGTGGCTGGCCCGGCGCCCGCCGAAATGCGTTTCGCGCGGTGCGGGAGGGGCCCTACTGTGGCGCGGTGACGACTCGGATGATCATTCTCAACGGCGGTTCGAGCTCGGGGAAGTCCGGGATCGTGCGGTGCCTGCAAGCCGTACTGCCGGACCCGTGGCTCGCGTTCGGGGTCGACTCGCTGGTCGACGCCATGCCCGCGAAGATGCACGGATCCGCCGGGGGCATCGAGTTCACCGCGGACGGCGGGGTGAGGGTCGGGGCGGATTTCACGGCCCTGGACGCGGCCTGGGTGGAGGGCGTGGTGGGGATGGCCCGCGCGGGCGCCAGGGTCATCATCGACGACGTCTTCCTCGGCGGACCGGCGTCCCAGCGGCGATGGCGGAAGGCCGTCGGCGGGGTGGACGTGCTGTGGGTCGGCGTCAGATGTGACGCCCCGGTCGCGGCGGCCCGCGAGATCGCCCGCGGGGACCGGACCCGGGGGATGGCCGAGTCACAGGCGGAGGTGGTCCACAAGGGCGTGGTCTACGACCTGGAGGTGGACACGACACACACGGAGTCCCTGATGTGCGCGCGAACGATCGCGTCGCGTGTAATCGACTGACGGCGCGCGGTTGTTGGTGTGCGTGGGTGGCCGCCTGGGGCCGGCCGCGACGGGCCTGGCCCGTCGTTGAGGCATACGACCCCGACCACACACCCGTCCGCACGCGGGAGGCTCTCAGCCCGGCTGCCTGATGCTCTCGATGATTCGGGCGAAGCCCTGCTCTCCATGACCCGCGTCGATCTGGCGCTGGATCAGCCGCTGGACCATGTCGACCACCTCGGAGCTGATGCCCTGGTCGGCACTGGCTGCCAGGAGGTCGTCGAGGTCGGAGAAGGCGAGACTCTGTTGCCCTTCCACGCTGTAGTCCTCGCCGTCGATGACCGCGGCGTATCCCTGGAACTCGCCGGTCATGGCAGTCAGCCAGGGCGCGGCGTGGGCGGCGAACACGCTCGCCGTCACACCGGCCGGGGCGACCATGGCGGCGCCATGCATGAATCCGGCGAACATGACATACATGCTCGCGAGCAGGGCGAGGTCGCAGAGAGACGCCAGCCCCGCGTCCTCACCGAAGTACGTACTGGTTCCCCACAGTTCGAGCAGCGGCTTGTGCTCATCGAAGGCGTCGGCCGATCCGCTGTAGAGGACCGACGCCCCGGGCCGGCCGATCATGTGGGGTACGGCCATGATGCCGCCGTCCAGATACGCGACCCCGGCATCGGCCGCCCAGGCGGCCAACTCCCGTGACTGAGCGGGGGACGTCGTGGTCACGTTGACCAGGGTTCTTCCGGCGAGCTCGCCCGTAAGCGGATCGAGCACCTCGTGGACCGACGCGTGGTCCAGCAGGCATGCGATCACCGATCGGCCTGCCCGGACCGCGTCGCCGGCCGTGGCGGCGACGTCCGCGCCCCGCGCGACGAGGCCGTCCGCCTTCCCCGGTGAGCGGTTCCAGACCGTTGTGGCGCATCCCGCCTTCACAAGGGTGTCCGCGAGGGCGGTGCCCATCGCCCCCAGCCCGAGAACACTCACCCGGACACTGTTGTCAGTCGTCATTCCCGGCGCTCTCCTCCGTGTGTCTCTCCCCTGGGCTCGATCCTCGCCGCAGTCAGTAGAGTTGACCAGTACGGACTAATTGGTCGGGTACTCACCCAGAGGTAAGTACGTCTTGGGGGGCGAATGGCGACATCGGCACGGCGTGGTCCCTACTTCTGCGGCATCGACGCGGCGATGGACGTCGTCAGCGGCAAGTGGAAGTCCCTGATCCTCTGGGAGTTGCACCACTACGGCGTACGCCGGTTCGGCGAGCTTCGGCGCGGTCTGCCGGGTGTCAGCGAGAAGATGCTGATTCAGCATCTGCGGGAGATGGAGGAGGACGGGCTCGTGCACCGTGAGGTGTACCGCGAGGTGCCGCCGAAGGTCGAGTACTCCCTGACGGAGCACGGTGTCTCGCTCAACACCGCCCTGACGTCTCTGGGGAAATGGGGCGCCGAACGCATGGGGCGGATCGGGGCCGAGAAGGTCTCCGTGGACGTTGCCGCGACACCACGGCGATGAAGCGGACAGAGAAGCCGTAGAGGTCGGTGACGCCTGGCACGGCACCTCGCCGCGTTGTCGGAGTCGGCCAAGTACGACTGGTCCATCCACAAGACCGATCCTCCGCCTCGCGATGCACCGCACCAGCCGCCGCCGGCCCCGCCCTGCGGGCGGACGGCGCTACTTCGAAGACACGACCTAGCGCACCTTCCGTGTGGACAGGGCCGGGTAGGGAAGCCGCCCACCTCGGCGGCGAAGGTCGCGACTGGGCGCCCGCGACCACGGCGAGCACCGCTGCCCCGTCCGGGGCTACTCCTCGACCACCGGCCCGCGAGGCGCACTCGCCTGCCAGGCCGTGAACAGGGGCACCTCGCCGGTGCCGTCCAGGACCACCACGCCGAACGGCCGGTCGAAGGCGATCGGCACCACGCGCGGCGGCCGTGCCATGCCTGCCGCCCGCATCACGATCACCGTCACCGCCGCCGCCTCGACGCCCAGTTCGGCGACCTTCACCACCGCTTCCTGGACCACCTTCTCGATCTTGAGCGGTTCCGGCGACAGCGCGGAGAAATCCGCGTGGTCGGTCGTCGCGTACGTCACGCCGAGCGCCGCCAGTTGGGGCGCGATCTCCATCGTCGTACGGAGTTCGAGCCGCGGCAGCGCGAGGGCGATCATCTCGGTGTCGATCGGGACGCGGCGCTCCTCGGGCGCCCACCCGGCGGCGAGGACGTCCGCCGCCCTCGCCCCCTCCTCCCCCAGCACGAACCGCACGCGCACCGCCGACTCGCCACCCTCGCAGCGCAGTTCGACCACATGCGTGCCGTCCACCGTCCATCCGGAGCGCGCACCGAGGTGCTGGTGCATGGTCGGCACCTGACGCACCGATCCGGCCGCGTCCGTGAAGGGCCGGTCGGCGGTGGCACGCCCCTCGAAGGGGGTGGCCCAACGCGCCTTCAGCGCGAGGACGTTGACGAGGGCGAGCAGCGAGTTCTTGTCGATCTCCACCGGCAGTCTCTCGATGAGCCCGCCGGTCGCCTCCCGTACCCACGCGTCGATCTCGGCCGGGTCCATGTGCCCGAAGCCGATGTCGGGCAGCGCTTCCCGATAGGCGCGGTAGACCGGGGTGCGGCTCCATACCCTGGTGGCCACGCCCAGTTGCTCGGTCTCGGCGAGCGCGCGGGCGCTGTCGGTCACGGCCCCGGCGACACCGCCGGCGGCATCCGCCCCGCCGAGCCCCAGCAACGCCTCCAGCTCCCCGGCGGTCTCCCCCCGCGCTCCCGCGGTCACCGCGCCGAGCGCCAGCCACAGCCCGGCGGGCGAACAGACGAAGTCGCCGTCCACTCCGTGCTGTTCACCCTCGCCGCGCACCCGCAGCCATCGCTCGGCGAGCGTCCGCATCGCCCCGGCATGTGTCGTCAGTCCTGTCGCCTGTCCCATGCGTCGACCCTACGACGGGCACACCACCCGCCGGTCAGAGTCCGACCCCCGCTCCGTGCCACGCCGCGGCCAACCGCTCCGCCGTCGCGCTCTGGTCCCACAACCCGGCCGGGTCGTCGGGCATGGCCGCGTCGTAGAGCTCCAGCCGGGCGACCACCGGTATACGACGGAACCAGTCGCGCGCGTCCGCGGCGTCCGCCACCTTCACGCCCAGCGCCCGACGGATCCGCGGTGGCAGGAAGTTGTGCCCGCTGTCCTCGACATGGGGGAGCCCCGCCATGAGCAGGGCAGCTGCGGCCGGGGCGAGCCCGGTCGCCTCGGCGAGCCGCCCGGCCGCGGCGGGATCGAAGGGGACCGGTCCGGCGTGCTCCAGTTCGTCGACCAGCCGGTGCAGCCGCTCGGGCGTGGCCCAGCCTTCGGGCACGGCTCGGGTATCGAGGAACCCGGCGGGGCGTGGCACGGTCCCCCGTCGCAGATAAGCGGCGATGTCCCGGATGCCGTCGTAGTGGGACCGGCCCCACTCCCCGTGAAGCATGGTGATGCTCAGCGGCATCAGTGCGCCGCTCTCCCCGGACAGCGCGGCCGGCTGCTCGCGGCTGTCGAACAGACCACGTTCCAGGCCCGGTTCCGCCAGCGGCGACAGGGCCCAGAACCTCAACAGCCGTGCCAGCGCCCGGCGGTGCGCGGTACCGGTGACGGCGCTCACGGCACGGACCGCGAGACCCCCGACCCGACCGGGTAGCTCGGTCCAGTCGAAGGAGCTGTAGTTGTCCAGCCAGTGCTCCGTCGCGGTCTCCGCGTCGATCGCGCCGGCGAAGAGGGCCGAGGTGAGTTCGATCTGCGTCGCCGTACCGTGGTACCCGCTGTTGTACTGGCTGACCAACCCTTCCAGCGCCCCGCCCAGATCCTCCTCCGACACCTTGATCCGTGCCCGGGGGGACCGCTTCAGCCGGGTGAGGATCAGGTTCCGGTGGGAGATCTGTTCGGTGGCCGCCCGGACACACCCGAGGACACCCCGGAGGAGCAGCGGGTGGCCGACCTCGGGCAGCAGCTTTCCGACAGCCGTGCGCAGCGCGTCCTCGGACGTGGCCGCGGCCGTCAGCAGACGCCGCACGGTGTCCTCGGTGATCTCCCGCAGGGCCCGCGAGCCCGCGGGGTCGCGCGGTGTGAGGAAGTGCCAGAAGGCGGGCGGCGGGATGAGCCGGGTCCCGGCGGCCATCAGGTCGGGCGTGCTGTCCGTCCAGCCGTCGTTCCTCAGCTCCGCCTGCCAGTAGATCTCGCCCGTCTCGGCGTCACGGGCGACGACCGGACGGTATTTGCCGACACCGCCGCTGAGCACCAGCCGCTTCTCGGCGCCCGGCAGATCGAGCAGACCCCAGATCGCGGTGGCGCCGGCTCCGTCGAACTCGCCGTGGACGCCGTCGACACGGTGATAACGGACCTGTCCGGTCACCCTGTCCTCGGCGACCCGCAGACCCACCCGCCTGCCGTCGCTGCCCAGCGGTGACTCCTTGACGCCGTACGGCAGCGGTGCCAGTGAGGAGGACTCGAAGTTCCAGCGCTCGTTCTCGCCCAGGAGGGCCGGGTCGAAGAAGTCCGGCGGACCGTCGTCGGCCAGCTCGCCGGTCGCCAGGTCGACACGGTGCACCCGCGATTGCAGACCGTCGGTGGTGTGCCACCAGAAGTCCCGGCCGTCGTGGAACATATGGCCGTTCGGTCCGACGCGCTCCTCGCGGGGGCCGAGCACCTGATGCCCCATGAACCGCCGGCCGTTCGGCGCCATGAACGTGTATCCGTGCCGGGCCGGTTCGTAGTGGAGCGACTGCCATTTCCCGGGCCGTACGTCGAAGGTCTCGTCCGGTGCGTCCGACCAGTAGTGCCGCTGCCTGCCGTTGATGTAGTGCAGGACGAGGAACTGTCCGTCGGAGAAGCTGACCTCCGGTGTGTGGTGGAATTCGGCCGCTCCGCCCGGCACCCGCAGCCGGTGCTCCGCGATACGGCCACCGGGCCCGATCGCGATGGCCTTCCGGCGATCGTGGACGGTCAGGACGGGCCAGCTCGCCCGGCCCCAGAAGTCCTTGCCCGTCAGCTCGGCGACGGCCTCGTCCAGGGCCGCCCAGCCCAACTCGTCCAGGATTCCCGCGCGCAGCGTACGGGTCAGGGGCGTCACCATGTCGAGGTCCGCGATCCGGTCGGCCAGGTCGGGCGCCTCTCGCAGCATGTCCGCACGGAGGTTGTCCTCCATCCAGCGCAGCGCGAGGGTCACGTCCGCCAGACCGCCCGATCGCGCGCGCCGGACCTGGTCCTCGATGATCGCGCGCAGGACCGGGCGCAGGGCCTTCTCCCGCCACAGCCCGCGGAACTCGTCCCCCTCCTGCGGAACCGACCGGACCAGCACCGGGCCGAACCGTTCGTCGTCGATCAGCGCCTGAAGATTGACATGCGCGGCCCCCCGTGACCCCTGCCAGTTCCTCAACGACGCTTTCGGGCCGGGGTCCTCCACCGGGATCCCCGCGTCCAGACAACGGACCAGGGCCACCGCGTCGATGCTGTAGCTGTCCTCGGGGACGCCTGGGCAAAACCGTACCGGCGTCCCCGCTTCCCGGATCCGGTCCGCCAGTCGGGGCGCCGACCGCAGCAACTCGTCGGGTACGCAAGGGGACGTGGCCCCGCCGTACCGGACGAGCATCGCGGACAGCCACTCGGCCGCGTCACCGGCCAGGTGGTCGAGCGCTCCGGTCTCCTCGAGTACGCCGCACCACCAGGAGTCCATCTCCGAGGGCCGCACCTCGGTCAGCCTCAGGAGCAGCCGCGTCCTCAGTGCCACGGAGGCCCTGATCGCGGGCACCAGCAGCTTGCGCTGTCCCGTCCAGAAACCGTCCGCCGTCCGCCACAGGGCGGGCGTGTCCACCAAGCTCTCCAGCAGCAGCCGGTGCTCGTCGACGACGTCCAGGCCTGCTGCCCCGGCGAGCTTGCCGATCTGCTTGAGCATCTCGGGCCAGGGCGCGAGCCCGCCCGTCGTCCGCCGCAGAGCCAGCTCCCGCAGTTCGCGGTAGGCCTCCAGGGTGTCGGGCCCCTGGGACAGCTCGCCGACGTACGCCTTGATGTCCTTGGCCGACAGGGCTCCGGCCAGTGCGAATTCCAGGAACACCGCGCGTCGGCGGGCCGGATCGACGGCCATGGTGGTGTGCCGGTCGGCGGACCGCGCCCTGCCGAACATCATCGCGCCCTGTTTGTCCCGGCCGGCCGCGAGGAACATCCGGCCGACCTCTTCCCAGAACAGCGGCAGATGGTCGGCGGGGAGCGTCGCCGCGATCCGCTGGAACTCATCGAGCGCGGGGCCCGGCCGGGGGCCGACCAGCCGCCCGGCCCGCGCCATCTCGACGCCCGCCGTCAGCGCCACCGTGCTGTGTGCGGGGTCATGGACCAGCGCCCAGGCCGGATAGCGGAGTGCCGGACGGTGTCCGGCCGCCACGGGCTCCCCCACGTCCGGCGCGGAGTAGCCGAGGTCGGCCAGGATCCGGTCCTCGACGGGCGCGACTGTCCGCCCGGTGAGCCGGATCATGGGGCGCGCGCCCAGCAGCGGGTGGCCGTACCGCCGGGCGGTGATGTCCTCGCCGCCCCGCGTCCCGGGCGGTGCCAGCCCTGCCGCCAGTGCCGCGGCGTTCGCTGCGTCCGCGCCGAGGCTCGCGTTCACGTCATGCGTATCGGCGTCATGCGTCTTCACGTCGTGCGTGTTGGCGTTGTGCGTGTTCGCGTCGTGCGTGTTCGCGTCGTGCGTCATCGGTCTTCGGTCCCCCGTGGATCAGTGTGAATCAGTGTGGATCTGTTCCGCCGTACACGATCTCCGCCATCCGACGGCCTTCGGACCAGGCCACCGGCCCCAACTCGCCCAGCGGCACCGGCCGTTCCGCAGCATCGACCCACAGAAGTCTCCCGGCCTTCTCGGACGGTCCGGGCTCCCCGCTTCCCACCCAGCAGCGCGCCTCCACCGTCACGCCGAGGTCGGTCGTCCCCAGCACGGCGAATCCACCGCGCACATCGAAGCCGTTCGCGACTGCGCGCGACCGGGCGCCCCCGGCCTCCTCGGCGCGCTCGTCCCCGTCCGCGTCGATGCCGGTGGCCCCGGGATCGATTCCCTCCCGCGGACGGTGAACCGAACGGCTCACCTGCTCGACCCCCTGGGTGACACCGAGCTCCTCCAGAAGGCCCCGCCACGGGGCGAGATCGTCCAGCAGGACGGGGTGCGCCGGCGTCACGGGCGAAGTGACCGGCGCCTCGTACGGCGCGCCGTCCGCCTCCCGTACGCGCACCTGTCCGTCCTCGGACACCTCCTCCAGCAGTCCCACCCGGCCGTCGACCCGCACCACCAGATACCGCAGACACGCCCGCCAGCCGGGATCCGGCCACACCTGTGCGAGGAGCGCGGCGGGGACCGGTGTCCCGCCCAGCAGCCACGACTCGACGGTGGCCCGGCACTCCTTCTCGTGCCCGGCCAACTGCTCGCGCAGCGCGTTGAACCGCTCCCCGACCGGGCTTCTCCGAACGGCCGACGGGACAGATCTCAGAAGCCGGCCGTCGGTCTTCCGGCATCTCAGATCCATGCCGTCCAGGGCCAGTTCGTGGCCGTAGATCGCGGGCACCCACGCGAGTGGAGTCGTCGTCATGCCCTCGACTCTGCCAGGCCCCACTGACAACGGGCTGGCAGCCGCCTCACGCTCGACCGCTCCGACCCGGAGGCTCTGGCCGCGTTCTACCGGCGAGCCGGGCACAAGAAACCGCCGGACGGGCCGCAATCGGCCCGTCCGGCGATCGAGGTCGGCCGTGTCCCAACACGGCTTCCTCGGCTTCTCAGATCCGGAGCAGCCGCTCCGTGACCTCGCGATAGGTCCGCAGCGCGAGCCGCAGATCCTCTGTGTCGGCCGTAGACGTGCCGTTCTTCCCGCCGCCCGCGTCCCAGCTGTCGCGCAGATGGCGGGGCCGTTCGGCGAGGGCCGTCGTAAGGCGCTTGGCCGTCTCCTCCAGTACGCCCGCCGCTTCCTCGACCGAGCGCCTGGGCCCGTCGATGAAGGTGGACAGGGCTTCCTGGAGTCGCAGGTTCAGCTTGTCGCACTCGTCCTGGGGAATCAGCCGGGGCGTCTGCGCGGGGGTGGACTCCGGCGCCCGGCCGGGCGCCGTCTCACGCGCGGGCGTGCTCCCCGTCCTCGGGTCCCGCGCCTCCTCGGGATGCACCGGGTGCACCGGGTCCTGGACCGGACCCGCGAACGGATCCCTCTCCGGCTCCGGCTCCCTCGCCGTCACGGGCGCCGACTTGGGCGGCGTCGCGGACGCTGTGCCCGGCGGCGTCACGGGAGGCGCGACGGGCGGTGCGACGGGCGGCGGTGTCGTGGGCCTCGCGGGCCGGCGCTCCGCGTCGCGGCCGACACCGACACCGGTACCGGCAGCGGCAGCCGGATCGGACTCGGACAGCGGCACGACGGGCGTCGCGGGCTTGCTTCCGCGCTCGCTCCTGAGCGCCCGCTCCACCTTGCCGGCCGTCGTCCGCCGGTCCTTCTCGCGCTCCGGCCCGGCGGCACCGGCGCCACCGACGTCCTTCGTGTCCTTCGCGTCCTTGGCCTCATACGGGTCGTACGTCATCACACGCCACTTCCTTTGGGCCTCAGTGCGGCATTCCGGCCGGGGATACCGGGACGGTGCCGAGGGCTGTCCTCCTTGGAGTCCAGGACCAGCCGCTCGAAAAGCTGACGCGCCTGGACCATCGCCTCGCGCAGTTCCTCGGTGCTCGCGTCATGGCCCGCTTCGGAGGCCGCGTGGTGCACCCGGCGGTATCCGTCCACCTGGTGCGCGTGGTGCACGGAGAGGGCGTCGATGTGCTGGGAGTGCTCGCCCGCGTCCGGGAAACCGCGGTCGGAGGCCAGCCGGGCGATCAGCTTGTCGGCCTCCACGACGGCCTGTCGCGGGGAGTCGACGAAACGCTCCTGGAGACCTGCCCAGTGGGCGACGTACTGGTCGCGCGCTTCGGTGGGCAGGGGGCTCGGACGCAGGTCGCCGTGGCGCCTGACCCGCTCGGTCAGCTCGTTCTCGGCGGCTTTGGTGTCACCGTGGTGCCGGTTGACGGCGCGTTCGTACTCGGGGCCGAATCGCCGCTTCAGCCCGGTGCGTCCGCCACCCTTGCCGGTCCCGTACAGGACGGCGGCGACAGCGACGGCGATCACCACGATCAGCGCGACGACGATCAGGACAGTGGACATGGTGGCCTTCCTGGATTCGACTCGTGTCTGGTGAACCGGTATCTGGTGAACGGGCGCCTCGATGAATCGGGTTGCCCGGAATCGGCCGTCCAAACAGCACGGGTCCCGGCCGGGAAGATGACCATGGGCCGGGACGCCCCGCAGGCACCGTGTCCCCGGCGTTTCACACCGCGTGATCGCCGCGCGGCTCCCCGTCGGGCCGTTCGGCGTCCGATCCGCACAACTCGGCGCTCAACTCCCGTACCAGCTCGGTCAGATCGGTCGGCCGGTCCGGCCCCCACCAGTCGCCCAGCATCTCCGCCAGCGACTGCTCCCGCGCCCGCGCCAGCACCTCCGCGACCTCCAGGCCGTGTGCGGTGAGGACCAGTCCCACGCCGTCGCGGCGGACCAGGCCGCGTTCCTCGATCTGCCGGGACGCGTCGTTGACGACCGTCAGCGGTACGGGGGTGGTGTCGGCCAGGAGTGCGGGCTCGACCATCCCGTGCCGTTTGATGCGCAGCAGCATCCAACTGGCCGCCGGGTGCAGGTCGTACCCCGACTTCTCGGTGATCGTCTCGTAGATCCGCCGGCGTCCTTCACGGGTGCCGAGCACGGAGAGCATGCGGGCGCACTCGTCGCGCGAGGAGCGTTCGACCGGGTTGCTGGCCAGGGTCTCGCTGGCCTCGGAGGCGGTGACCGAGCCGCGCAGCTTGTCCTCCTTGAGGAACCAGGCGACGACGAAGGCCACCAGGACGACGGGCACGGCGTACAGGAAGACGCTGGTGATCGACGACGAGTACGCGTCGAGCACCCCGGACCGCAGCGCGGGCGGCAGTCCGCCGACGGACCGGGGGTCGGCGGCGAGGTCCCCGGCGCTCATGCCGGGCGGGAGCCGCTGTCCGGCGAGTGAGTCGGTGAGTTTGTTCCTGAGCAGGTTGGTGAAGATGGTGCCGAAGATGGCGACACCGAACGAGGCGCCGATGGAGCGGAAGAAGGTCGCGCCGGAGGTGGCGACGCCCAGGTCCTCGTAACGGACGGAGTTCTGCGCGACCAGTACGAGCACCTGCATGACGAGTCCGAGGCCCGCGCCGAAGACGAAGAAGTACGCGCTCATCTCCCAGGTGCCGCTGTTCACCTCCAACTGGTGGAGCAGCAGCAGTCCGATCGCGATGATGCCCGTGCCGGCGATCGGGAAGACCTTCCAGCGGCCGGTACGGCTGACGATCTGGCCCGACACGGTGGAGGTGAGCAGCAGCCCGAACACCATCGGCAGCATGTGCACACCGGACAGGGTGGGTGACACGCCCTGCACGATCTGGAGGAACGTCGGCAGATAGGTCATGGCGCCGAACATGGCGAAACCGACGATGAAACTGATGACGCAGACGAGCGAGAAGGTCCTGATGGTGAAGAGGCCGAGGGGCAGTACGGGCTCCGCGGCCCGCCGCTCCACCCGGATGAAGCAGACCAGCAGGATCACGGCGAGGACGGCGAGGCCGATGATCTGGGCGGAGCCCCAGGACCAGGTGGTGCCGCCGAGCGAGGCGACGAGGACCAGACAGGTGGCGACGGAGGCGATGAGGAAGGTGCCGAGGTAGTCGATGGTGTGCTTGGTGGAGCGCACCGGGATGTGCAGGACGGCGGCGATGACGGCCAGGGCGACGACACCGATGGGCAGATTGATGTAGAAGACCCAGCGCCAGCTCAGATGCTGGGTGAACAGTCCGCCGAGCAGCGGTCCGAGGACGCTGGTGGCGCCGAAGACGGCGCCGAACAGGCCCTGGTACTTGCCGCGTTCGCGCGGCGAGACGATGTCGCCGACGATCGCCATCGACAGCACGATGAGCCCGCCGCCGCCGAGGCCCTGGAGGGCCCGGAAGATGATGAGTTCGGCCATGCTCTGGGAGATTCCGCAGAGGGCCGAGCCGATGAGGAAGATGACGATCGCCGTCTGGAAGAGTCTTTTGCGGCCGTACTGGTCGCCGAGCTTGCCCCACAGCGGGGTGGCGGCGGTCGAGGCGAGCAGATACGCGGTGACGACCCAGGACAGATGGTCGAGGCCGCCGAGGTCGCTGGCGATGGTGGGCAGCGCGGTGGAGACGATGGTCTGGTCGAGAGCGGCGAGCAGGAGACCGAGCAGCAGAGCACCGATCGACACGAAGATGGTCCGCCGGCTCCGGCCCTCGCCCGGTGCGGGACTCGTGGGCGGGGTGCTCACTTCCTGAGCCATCGGCATCTCCTCGGGTCTACGCCTGCACCCATCCTCATTGCTCTGCCCGTGTATGGCCTGTTATGTCCTGCCGAACGCGGTCGCGGACGGCGGTCGGCGGACGTGGCGGTCGGCCGCGCGGGGGCGGGCTGCATAATCGCTGACAGCCCAAGGGAGGGGACCCACGTTGACCGGACAGCACTGTCCCGAATGCGGTACGCCGCGGGACGCCTACGGCCGATCGGGCGCCGGCTGCGACTGCCCTGAGCGGGCGGCGACAGCGGCGGCCGAGGGCTTCGACCCACTGCGGATACGCCCGTATGTGGCGTTGGAGGACCCGAACGGCGCCGTGCCGTCCATCCCGCCGCCGCCGTCACCACCGCCGCCGCACGACGCCGCACCGTCCATCCCGCCGCCTCCGCCGCTGTACGGCGGCGACCGGTCGGAGGGCAGTGATCCCGCCGAGACGATGCAGCTGTCGCTGCCGGGGCTGCGGACGACGGGGGCGCGTCCGGCGGTCGATCCGGAGCGTAAGGGCGGGCGCAGGACGTTCGCGATGGTGGCCTTGACGGCGGCGGCCGTGGCGGTGATCGGCACGGCGTCGTTCGCCGGGGGCCTGTTCACCGGCGACGGCGGAGGGGACGAGGCGACCTCCGATCTGAATTCGGGGCCGGCGACGGCGAGCGCGGAACCGGATCCGTCGGTGTCCACCACGAAGTCGGGGTCGGCGTCGGCGAGCGCGTCCGCGAGTGCGTCCGCGTCGAAGCCGGCCTCGAGCGCGCCACCGTCGCCGGCCGCGGAACCCCCGGCGCCGAGCCGGGCCCAGACGAAGGCGCCGGCGCCGGACGCTGCGGCGACGACCAAGGACGCGGGGCCGGGTCTGCGGCGTGGGGACAGCGGCCCGGAGGTCGAGGAGCTTCAGCGCAGGCTGTCGGAGGTCTGGCTGTACAACGACGGGTACGACGGCCAGTACAGCGACCGCGTGGAGGCAGCGGTCCGTATCTACCAGTCGTACAAGAGCATCGAGGGCGACCCGAGCGGTGTGTACGGGCCCAACACCCGGCGCGCGCTGGAGGCGGAGACCAGCGGGCAGGGCCGGGAGCAGGGCGGGGGCGGGCCAGGCGGCGGACCGGGTGGAAACGGGCCCGGCGGCAACGGACCGGGCCGCGGAGAGGACTGGCGGGACTGACGCCGCCGGCCGCGCAGCCGGGACCGACCGCACACCGGGGGGACCGAGGGGAGGGGGCCGGGGTGGCGGGACCCCTCCCCCACTTTGTATATTCATTAAACAAAGCGGTTCCCGTCCGTGTCCCTGACCGGCGGGCGGGAGCCGTTCTTGTCTGTGCTCTCCCCCTGCTTGGAGTCCGCCGATGCCGGCCAACGCCCCGACCACGACGACATCCGTCCTGACCGCCCGCGCGCTACTGCTCGACATGGACGGGACCCTCGTCAACTCCGACGCCGTCGTCGAACGCTGCTGGCGCCGCTGGGCGATCGAGCACGGCCTGGACCCGGAGGAGGCCCTGAAGGTCGTCCACGGCCGCCAGGGCTATCTGACGATGGCGGTGCTGCTGCCGGACCGGCCGATGGAGCAGAACCTCGCCGACAACCGCGTGATGCTCGCCCAGGAGACGGCGGACCTGGACGGGGTCGTCCCCATCACCGGCGCGCCCGCGTTCATGGCGGCGATCGCGGCACTGCCGCACGCCCTGGTGACCTCGGCGGACGAGGCCCTCGCCACGGCGCGCCTGACCGCGTCCGGCCTCCCGATCCCCCGAACGCGCGTGACGGCCGAACACGTCTCCGCGAGCAAGCCGGACCCGGAGGGCTTCCTGAAGGCCGCCGCGGAACTGGGCGTCGACCCGGCGGACTGCCTGGTCCTGGAGGACTCCGACGCGGGCATCACGGCGGCGTTCGCGGCGGGGATGCGGGTGCTGGGAGTGGGCCCGCGGGCGGCGGCCCTGTCCCCGACCGCCCACACCCATGACCTCACGGACGTCAGGGTGACGTCGCTCCCGGACGGCACGATCCGGATCCACGTCGGCGGCTGACGCCGGGGGGGGCGGCTCCGGAGCGCCGGGCGGCGGCCAGGTGCTTGCGGTGAAGCGCCGGGCGGACCGACCTGACGTCCGCCGCTCTAGGGTCTGTCGTTTGGATCAGGCCGGATCAGGGAGTGGGGTCTGGTGCGTGCGAGCGCAAGGCGGAGGAGGGAGACAACGCGGAGCGTTGGCGACCGACGACAACGCGGCGGGCGTGCGTGCCAGGGACCGCGAGCCCGGCAAGATCCGAACGACAGGCCCTAGGCCTCCTCCCGATGCACCCGCCCCCTGGCCACCAACTCCAGCACCACGCTCACCGCCACCGCCTGCACCGCCATCAGCGCGACCAGCACGAACAGTTGCACCGCCCCCGCGTGCAACGGCGAAGCGCCCCCCAGCAGCATGCCGACGAAGGCACCCGGCAGCGTGACGAGCCCCACCGTCCGCGTCTGGTCGAGCCCCGGCAGCAGCGCGTCGGCGGCGGCCGGCCGCGCCACCTCCAGCCGGGCGTCCCGCTCGGGCAGACCGATCGCGAACCCGGCCTCCACCTCGCCCCGGCGCGCGCCGAGTTCGTCCAGCGCGCGCCGCCCGCCGAGCACCGTCGCCGTGAGCGCGCCGCCGATGAGGATGCCGGTGACGGGGATCAGGGCGATGCCCTTGACCGGCAGAAGCCCGGTGAGGAGCAGCGCCACGACCACCGGCGCCACCCCCGCCCCGATGGGCACCGCGGCCCACCACCACGTCCCGTTCGCCGTGATGCGGCGCCCGGCGGTGCGTACCGCCACCGCGTACATGAGCACGACGAAGGCCGCCAGCGCCGCCAGGGACCCGACGACCCATCCGATCACCAGGGAGACCGCGCCGAGTTGGACCGCCGCGCGCACCCCCGCCGTCGCGATCTCCCGTGCCCGTCCGAGATGCGCGAGCGCCGCGGTACCGGCCGCGGCGACGAGCAGGACGGCCAGGACGACCCCGAACGTGACATCGACTCTCAGCAGCATGTGCCCGACCGACCCTGATCCATGGCGGACATTTTTGCCTCTCCGTCAGATAACTCCCACTCACGGGGCATTGACACTGCCGAAGTCCGAGTTCGGAAGCCCCAAAGCTCTTGATGTGACGTGCCCATGTCGTCACCCTGTTACCTGGCGCCCACCTCGCGGCAATCCGGCGCCACCACCATGGCCTTCGGGCCCCGACCCCACAACGGTTTCCGAACGGTCAGCTTTCCCCCCACGACAAGGGAGTTCGCATGTCTGGTATCTACGCGCGTCAAGCCCGTCCCGCCCGCCGAATAGCCGTCATGGCCGCCTCCGCCGCCTTCATCTCGGCCACGGCGCTGCTCGTCGCCCCGTCCCCCGCCCAGGCGTCCCCGCCCACGCCCATCGCCGCCTCCACCGCGCGCACTTACCTCGGTCAGCTGACCGTGCGCGCCGAGGGCTCCACCAGTGGCTACAGCCGCGACCTGTTCCCGCACTGGATCACCCAGTCCGGCGCCTGCGACACCCGCGAGACCGTGCTCAAGCGGGACGGTTCGAACGTCGTGACGAACTCCAGCTGTGCGGCGACGAGCGGCAGTTGGTACTCCGAGTACGACGGCGCCACCTGGACCGCCGCCAGTGACGTGGACATCGACCACATGGTGCCGCTCGCCGAGGCGTGGACCTCCGGCGCCAGCGGCTGGTCGACCGCCCAGCGCCAGACCTTCGCCAACGACCTCAGCCAGCCGCAGCTGATCGCGGTCACGGACAACGTCAACCAGTCCAAGAGCGACCGCGACCCGGCGGAGTGGATGCCGCCGAGCGCCTCGTACCACTGCATGTACGCCCGCATGTGGGTGGACGTGAAGCACCACTACAACCTGACCGTCGACTCGGCGGAGAAGACCAAGCTCCAGAGCGTCCTGAACGGCTGCTGAGCGAGCACGGCCGAGCCGACCGCGCTCGACATCACAGACCGGAACCTGGTCGGCCCCCTCCGTCGTTCCGTACCGTACGGGGCGACGGAGGAGGCACCATGACCGGGCTGCGCCTGGGACCACTGCTGCGCTATGTCGACGGGGAATCCGCCGGCACGGCCACGATCTGGGTCGAGACGGACGGGCCGTGCACGGCCGAGATCCGCTGCGAGGGCGGCGCGTACGGCTCGTCGCGCACGTTCCTGATCGCCGGGCACCACTACGCCCTGATCCCGGTGACGGGGCTGGCCCCGGGCACCGCGGTCGCGTACGAGGTACTGCTGGACGAGCGCCGCGTCTGGCCGCCCGAGGACTCGACGTTCCCGCCGAGCGTGATCCGTACACCGGCCGCGTTCACCCCGGAAACCCGGACGGACCCCGCCGGGAGCGCCGGGACCGCCGCGCACGCCGGGACGGCCCCCGCGCCCGAGCTCCGCGTCTCCTTCGGTTCCTGCCGCTGGGCCTCCGCGCCGGTCGGCGAGCCCGACCCTGTCGGACCCGACGCCCTCCACACGCTCGCCGCGACCCTCGCGGCCGACCCCGCAGCCGTACGCCCCGACGTCCTGCTCCTGCTCGGCGATCAGGTGTACGCCGACGAGACGTCGAAGGCCACCCGCCGCTGGCTGGCCGACCGCCGCGATCTGTCCGAACCGCCGGGCGCGGAGGTCGCCGACTACGAGGAGTACACCCGCCTCTACGACGAGTCGTGGAGCGACCCCAAGGTCCGCTGGCTGCTCTCGACCGTCCCGAGCTGCATGATCTTCGACGACCACGACGTGATAGACGACTGGAACACCAGCGCGTCCTGGGTGGCCGAGATGCGTACGAAGCCGTGGTGGCGGGAGCGCATCCTGAGCGGCCTGATGTCGTACTGGGTGTATCAGCACCTCGGCAATCTCTCCCCCGCCGAGCTCGCGACGGACAAGCTGTACGCCGCCGTGCGGGGGGAGGCGGACGGCACCGACCGGCTGCGGGAGTTCGCCGCCGAGGCCGACGCCGATCCGGCCTGTGTGCGCTGGAGTTATCGGCGCGACTTCGGCCGGACGCGGCTGCTGATGGTCGACTCGCGGGCGGCCCGTGTGCTGGAGGAGGGACAGCGGGAAATGCTGGACGCGGAGGAGGCGCGCTGGGTCCGTGACCAGGCGCTGACCGATCCCGGCGAGCGTGACCATCTCCTCATCGGCACCTCCCTGCCCTGGCTGCTGCCGCCGCTGGTGCATGACGCGGAGAGCTGGAACGCCGCGCTGGCCCGTGGCGAGCGCGGAAAGCGGTGGGCGCGTTTTGGCGAGGCTCTGCGCCGCAGGGCGGATCTGGAGCACTGGGCGGCGTTCCCCACGTCGTTCGAGAAGCTGGCGGGGCTGATCGCCGAGGCGGGCGTGGGGCCCGACGCGCCGGCGACGGTCTGTGTGCTGTCGGGCGATGTGCACCACGCGTACGTCGCCGAGCCGGTCTGGCGCACGGGGCAGCCCCGGTCGCGGGTCGTCCAGCTCACCTGCTCCCCCGTGCACAACTCCATCCCGCTCTCGATCCGCCTCGGCTTCCGGTTCGGCTGGAGCAGGGTGGGCCGGCGCCTGGGACGCGCCTTCGCCCGGCACGGCCGGGTGGACGCGCCGTCCGTCAGGTGGGGGAAGACCGGTGGCCCCTGGTTCGGTAACCAGCTGATGACGCTGACGTTGCGGGGACGCGCGGCGCGACTGAGTCTGGTCCAGGCGCAGACACGGGACGGCGAGCCGGAGGCGGGGGCGCGGCTCGTGACCGTCGACGAACGGGAACTGGCCTCCGAGTGACGCCCGGGTGACCTCGAAGCCCCTCGAAGCCGTCAACTCGCCCCGGTTGACGGCTTTTTACCGTCCCTCGACCCGCTATGCCCGGTTCCTCCGTACCGGCCATTGGTCCGCGCATGCCGTACCGAATGGGATCTCCGTCGCAGTCGCGACAAGTCGATCGGAAACCGCAGGTCACAGGAGTCGGGTCGGATTCGCTCCGGAGAACGGACCGGGGGCCGAGAAAAGCCCGTCCGCCGGATGTTGAACTTGCAAGCATTCCTTAGGGCTGCCTAACGTGAAGGTTCTCGTCGGTTACGTCCCGAACCGAAGGAGCCCCACCCCCCCATGTACACACGTCTCGATCATGCGCAGCCGTACGCCCTCGGACTCTTCCGAATGGTGATCGGACTGCTCTTCGCCTGCCACGGCGCCGCGACACTCTTCGGCGTCCTCGGCAAGGAAGCCCTCCAGGCCGGCGCCTGGCCCGGCTGGTACGCGGCGGTCATCCAGCTCGTAGGAGGCAGCCTGGTCCTCCTCGGCCTGGGAACCAGGGTCGCCGCGTTCCTGGCCTCGGGTTCCATGGCCTACGCGTACTTCAACGTCCACCAGCCCGACGGGCTGTTCCCCATGGAGAACGGCGGTGAAGCCTCGGCGATCTTCTGCTGGGCATTCCTGCTGATCGTCTTCAACGGCCCCGGCGCACTCTCGCTGGACCGGCTCATCGGCGCGCGCGGCACACGCGAGCCGGAGCGCCGGGATCAGCCCACGGCGGTGACCGTCTGACCCACACCCGGACGGCCGGTCCGGCCGGTCGAGCGGCACACGGCGCCCGGATCCCGTTTCGACGGGGTCCGGGCGCCCGTGCGTGGGCAAGACTCGGCGCACACCCACATTCGGCCATTCCCGGATCTCGGCCATTGAAGAAACAGGAGGTGGACAACACCCGCCCCGTGGGAAGGTGGTCCACCACACAGGCGTACGCTGTATGGCTGACAGCCGCCCCCGAGTTCGCCTCGCGCGAGGGGGTCGGCGGTCACGGGGGTACGAGGCCGGGGGATTTCGGCTTCGTTACGGAAACGGGGAATGTAAAAGTGCTGGAGAGTCTGGGCGCGCTGACCGGCAGCCCATGGATCTACGCCGTGGTGGCGCTCTCCGTGCTTCTGGACGTGTTCCTGCCCGTGCTGCCCAGCGGCGTCCTGGTGATCACGACCGCCACGGCGGCGGCAGCGGGGACCTCGGCGGTCGCCGACGCGGCCGGCAAGGTGTCGCACGTGGCGCATGTGCCGCAGGAAGTGCCTTCGCTGCTCGTACTGATGGTGTGCGCGGCCGTCGCCTCCGTGATCGGTGACTTCGTCGCGTACCGCCTCGCCTGGCGGGGCGGGGACCGGCTGGCCCGCGCGATCGCGCGCTCACGCCGGCTGACCACCGCGCAGGAACGCCTCGGCGCGGCCCTCACCGGCGGCGGGATCCTCGTCGTGATCGCGCGTTTCGTACCGGCGGGCCGTTCGGTCGTCTCACTGAGCGCGGGCGCCGCACATCGCAAGGTGAAGGAGTTCCTGCCCTGGTCGGCGCTGGCGGCCGTGGCGTGGACGGGGTACAGCGTGGGCCTCGGCTACTTCGGTGGCCAGTGGCTGGGCGCGAGCTGGTTCGGCGCGGCGGTGTCCGTGCTGGCGCTGTTCGCGGCGGGGACGGTGGCGGCCTACATCGTCCGCCGCCCGTCACGCCGACGCGACGCCGCGCGGGAGAAGACAGCTACGCCGACGCCGGCACCGTCACCGGCGGTCTGAGGCCCCGCCTCAGGTCCGGGCCGCGCCCCGCACCTCGATACCGTCGAGCAGCCGCATGGTGGAGGCGGCGATCTCCTCGACGGCCCGGTCGAACACCTCACGGTTGTGGGCCGCGGGCGCGCGGAAGCCGGAGACCTTGCGCACGTACTGGAGGGCGGCGGCCGTGATCTCCTCCTCGGTGGCCTCTTCGGGGATGACGGGCGGACGGAGAGTCTTGATGCTGCGGCACATACCCCAAGTGTGACCGATCGCCGCCCGTGGTGGGTTCAGAATCAGAACTGATAACTTCTGCCGCATGACGACTCTCGACCTCACCACGCTGTCCGGCCTCGAACTGCTGCGCTGGGCGGCCGAGCAGCCCACCGACCGCCCCTCCGTCGGACGGCTCCTCGGCATGACCTTCGACGAGCTGGACGAGGGCCGTGTCGTCCTGTCGCTCAGCACCAAGCCCGACTTCGCCAACCCACTGGGCTCGGTGCACGGCGGCATCGCTGCGACGCTGCTCGACTCCGCCCTGGGCTGCGCGGTGCACACGACTCTGCCGGCGGGTGTCGGTTTCACGACGCTGGAGCTGAAGGTGAACTACATCCGCACCGTCGCCCTGGACGCGGGGCGGCTCACGGCGGTGGGCACGACGATCCACGTGGGCAGGCGGACGGCGACGGCGGAGGGCCGCGTCACGGACGAACGCGGCAAGCTGATCGCCCACGCGACGACGACCTGCATGATCCTGCGCCCCGAAGGCCACCCCACCGCCTAGGCCCTGTCCGGCGGATCTTCGGGGATCGGCCGGACAGGACCTAGGAGTTGACGTGCCCCGCCCCTGAGGTCTCGCGGGGATCGGCCCCGGAACGGGGCCGCAGTGTCGGCCGTACATCCCGCGGGTCGATCGTCTCGCCGCAGTCCGGGCACGCGAGTTCGGGCGTCATCGTGTGCCCGCACGTCTCGTGGCGCAGCCGTACCGGCGGACCGTCGTCACCCGCCATCCACCGGTCGCCCCAGGCCAGCAGCGAGACGATCACGGGGTACAGGCCGACGCCCTTCTCCGTGAGCCGGTACTCGTACCGCTCCGGCCGCTCCTGGTACCGCACCCGCCGCAGCACCCCGTGCTCCACGAGCGTGGTCAGCCGCTCGGTGAGCAGGGGCCGTGACGCGCCCGTGTTCGCCCGGAAGTCCTCGAACCGCCTCACCCCGAGGAACGCGTCACGCAGCACGAGCAGCGTCCAGCGGTCCCCCACCACCGACAGCGCTCGCGCGACCGAGCAGTCGACCTCACCGATCTCGTTCCACCGCATGCGCCCGAGTGTAGGAGCCCGGCGGGCACGGGAGCCCGGCCGCGCGACCTGCCGGGACCCGGCAACCGCCACCCGCACAACATGGCCGACCCCGGGCCTGACGGGAGAGGCCCCGGACCGCCCATGCTGCCGACATGGTCCATCTCAAGTACACCGTGAACGCCGAATCGGTTCCACGACGGTGGTTCGAGCAGGCGGTCGTCACGCTGTACGACCTGGTGGCGGAGACCCGCGCCAAGGACGGGCGGCTGTTCCTCACGGACGGCCGCGAGGTGCCCGACATCCGGCTGGTGCGCGGCCACCATCTGCGCGCGGGCGCGGTGTACGAGGTGGACGACGACGCCCATGTACGGGTGGAGGGGTGGGACCGGCGTTCGGCGCTGCGCGTCTCCCAGCGCGTCACCGACGGCGCGGTGACGGCGGAGGTCGAAGGGGTGCTGAGGGACGTCGAGCGCCCGCGGGAGGCCGGGCTGCGCGGCACGCTGAGTTCGAGCGGCACCAACGGGTCGAACCGGTGGGCCTCACTGACCCGGGCCACCGGCACGTCGCACATCCGGCTGGACGACTGGTGGGACGCGGCGGCCGAGGAGTTCCCCGGACCGGGTTCCGGCAAGGTACCGGCCGTACGGCGGCCGGCCCTGCCCTCCGCGCCGCTGGAAGTACGGGTCGACCACCGCCTGGGCCGGGCGACCGTGCGCGCGACGCCCGGCCAACTGCCCGACGGTCGCTGGGCGATCCGCGTCTCGCTGACCGCTCGGGGCCGCTCGCTGCTGCGCCCGTTCATGGCCGTGGCACTGCGCCTCGCCGCCCGCGCCCTGCACCGTCATTTCATCCGCACGCTGGACACGATGGCCGCCCGCTGGAACGACGTGGTCCCCGACCTCGTGTCGCAGGACATGCCCCACCTGCGCGAACGGATCCTCACGACGGCGCTGGAGACGCGGCAGGACGGGTCCGGCCCGCGAGAGACGTTCTAGGTTCTACGGGCGCACCGCGACGGACCAGCCCGGGTTGTACGTGTCGGGCACCGGGCGTCGCGGCCAGTCCCGCGCCCAGCGCGGCGGGTCCGCGCGGCGCAGGATCACCGCCGTCGCGGGCGCCGGATCGTCCATGCCCGCCGACGCGCAGCCCGCCGTGTACGCGACGGGGATCGCCGAACTGTTCCCCTTGATCAGACACGGCCGCCGCACACCCTCCTCACGGAGTACGGCACTGATCCGCTGCCAGTCGCCCCGCGCCCGTTCCTGGACGCCCACATGGGTCCGTACCTGTGTGATCTGTACGGCGGCGTGCCCCAGCAGGACGACGGCGAGCACGACCGCGAGCGGGCGCGAGCCCCGCGCCCGGTCGGCGACGGCGAGCAGACCGACGGCGGCGGGCAGCACCAGCAGCGCGTAACCGGGCAGGAGGAATCGGGGCGCCGCGTAGGGGACGAGGAAGAGGTACGGCACCGAGACGGACGCCGCGACGGCCACGGCGAGCCACAACGACGCTCTCGGGCGCCCGGCACGGCGCGCGGTCCACAGCCCGAGCACGACCAGCAGCGGGAGCAGCAGCCACCATTCGACGACCCCGGAGGCGACGGTGTCGTCCGTACAGGGACGGCAGAGCAACGGCCCGTCCAGGGCGGTGAGATGAGCCTTCAGTGAGAGGACGGGCCGCATACCGCCCTGGGTGTCGCTCGCCTCGGAGAGCCGCCGCGCCACACCGCCGAACCGCAGCCACGCCTCCACGATCCACGGCAGCGCGCCCACCCCGACGCCCGCCACCACGGCCACCAGCCGCCCCCGGCCGCGCCACACGGGCACCGCGAGGGCCGCGACAAGGAGCGGAAGGGCCACGGCCGCACCGTCGTTGGGCCGCATCAGCGTGACGACGGCCAGCCCCGCGACGATCCCCGCGTACGCGCCACGCCCCGGGTCCCGGAGCAGGAAACAGCCGGTGGCCGCGACAGCGCCCATCGCCGTGTAGTGGTTGGGCATGGCGGAGTTGACGTAGAACAGGGCGAACCACAGGCTCCCGTACAGCGCCGCGGCCACCCACACGCCCGTAGGGCGCCGCAGCACCCCCAGCCACGGCCGAAACCCCAGATAGAGCGCGCCACCCGCGAGCGCCGCCATCCAGAGCCGCAGGAGCACCACCGAATCGCTCCACGACGCGACGGGCACGAGCAGCAACGGCACCCCGCGCGTCCGCGGCGCGCTGAACGGCACGGCGGGCCCGTACGGACCGAACCTGCTGGCGTAGACGATCTCGTCCCACCCGAGCGGCAACCCGACCGGAACGAGCACCCCGGCGACGACCACGAACCCCAGACACACCCCACCAAGCCCCCACCGCACCACCCCGCCCGCACTCCGACCACCACCCCCGGCGGCGCGCGGAACGGCAAGCCCGACGGACGGCATGACGTCTGTCTGCACGCGTGGTACTCCCCCGTGTCACCCAACGACGCACCGCGCCGCCACTGTCCCGCCGCACACCGGGGCCGGTGGTCAACCACCCCTTGCGGATCACTCCACACAACACGGCACTTCAGCCCAACTCAACCCATTTCCCCGCCATCCTGTCATCCGGCGACGACGAAGGAAGCCGCTCAACCGCCGAACAGCTCCGGATAGGGACAGGAACAGGGCTCGGGAGACAACTGCGGCCGATCGGCCCACAGCCACCAGATATGACGCTGCGGACACCTCCACACACACGCGCTTGCCGTCATCACGCAGACAGAGGACCAACCCGCCACAAAGCATTGGCTGGGCACGCGTGGGACGCATGGGCGGCAACCCGGAAGGCACAAGACGGGCGACTACTTGGTAGAAACGAGCACGACGTTCTCCGCTCGAACAGGGATCTCCTCGGTGCGGGCCCGATCGGCCGTCAGACATTGTTGACGCGCGTCACGACAGCCATGCAGGCACCAGATCCGCCAACGACAAGGCCGTAACGGGCAATTCGAGCATCCACGCTCCCGTGGACACCCCGCCGCCGAAGGGTTCCCAATCAACTTGAGGTACCTATAATAATACTAGTATGTTGAGCTGCATGAAGCTGGCACCGTTTGTGATGGTCCATGTCGGGCAGAGCACCGATTCGCAACGCAACCTGCAGTACGGGATCGAGACCCGTTCCTGGGGGTTCCCGATATGGAAGCCCGAGTACCGATCGATCCGTCCGCGTTTCGCTCTGCTGGCCACGGGGGTGGCTCCACGCGTACCGCTCGACGTGTGGGTCACCGAGCGAATCACCCTGTACTTCTTCGAGGTGCGCGAGAACTTCTACGAAGGAGAGGCGCCTCATTGGCCCGACGAGGAGGCCGAGAACTCCATCAAGTACCCGGTGCGCTTCGGGATCGAGCCGCTGGCCATGCTCCCTGACATTCCCCTCGGCGAGCACGGACCGCTGGGGTTGACCGGCAGCGATGCCATCCGACGCTCCGGGATCGAGCGAGGCATCGGCAGGCTCTGCGACCTGGATCCGCAGCCCCTGTTCAACGCGGCGGGCGTCCCGGCCGACTGGGCGGAGCGGCAGTACGTTCCCCTGAACCGCACACCCGGCTTCACCGCGGAACAGGTGGAAGCGCCCCGAACGCCCAAGCGTCGACGTCGCGGTGCCGGCTTCATCTCCGACCCCAAGAAGCGCAAGGCCATCGAGCTGTACGCGGAGGACACGGCCGTCGCTCACTACGAGAATCAAGGGTGGGCCGTCGAACGCCTCGGCAAACCCTACGACCTCCACTGCACCCGCGCGGGCGAGGAAAGGCGTGTCGAGGTCAAGGGAACGACGGGCGCGGCCACCAGCGTGGACCTGACCATCAATGAGGTCGACCATGCCCGCGACCCACGGCACACCGTGGACCTGTATGTGGTGAGCGACATAAAAGTGGATGTCCGAAGCGCCGACTACAGCGCGAGCGAGGGCAGGGTGCTGCACCTCCTGGACTGGTCCCCGGCCGAGGAGGATCTGAGGCCGAGGAGCTTCGAGTACCGCCTGCCGCTCGAACACTGACCCGCCCCGCCCACCACTCGCGGCCAGGAGTAGCCCCCACCGCGACCAGCCGCCCGTAGGGAAATCACCCGTGGCCCTTATGCGCATGTCCGCCCGAACTCTGCAGGAGCGCACCAGCGATTCAGCCCTGGTGGAGCGCCTCACCGAGAAGTACCGCGCCCAACTCCTCCACGAACCATCGGCCAGTGAACGCCGTGCCTGGCGGAACAGCCTGCCCGCCTTGGCGGAGGTGCTGTGCGACGCCGGCCTCGACGAGGTGCATGTGCTCATCGAGCATCAAATGCCTCTCAGCAGCCTGCGCGCGGACGCCGTACTGGTCGGTACGCACCCGACGACAGGTCAACCTGCGTACGTCGTCGTCGAGCTCAAACAATGGAGCGAGGCCAACCTCGTACCCGACACCGTGGATCTGTGCCGGGTACGAGGAATGGAGAACCGTCCCCCTTCCTTGCATCCCGTCGCGCAGGTGCGTCGGTACTGCGACTACATGGAGGACTTCACAGCGCTGCTGAACGACGAACAGAACCATCTCGCGGGCGTGGCTTACCTGCACAACGCCCACGATCGGGACGTGAGCGAATTACTCGGCCTGGCGGACGGGAAAGCCCATCTCTTCACAGATACGACCCGCGACGGACTCATACGGCATCTGCAGACTTGCCTGTCGCCGCTCGACGGGGGCCTCGACGCCGATGCCCTGTTGGAGAGCGACTTCACACCGGCACGGCAACTCATGCGAGCCGCCGCAGAGGAGATCCGCGACGGCGGCAAGTTTCTACTGATGGACGAACAGCAGGTCGCCGCTTCCCTGGTGAAGCGCGCCGTGGCGATCTCACGGCGATCGGACACCAAAGAGGTGATCGTCGTCTCCGGCGGTCCGGGCTCGGGAAAGAGTCTGATCGCCCTTCATCTCATGAGCGACCTCGCGAGGAACAACCGGAACGTCGTCCATGCCACCGGTTCCAAGTCGTTCACCACCACCCTGCGGCACGTCGTTGGGGCGAAAAACGGGCGCATCGCCAACCTCTTCCGGTACTTCCTCGATTTCCGCAGCGTGGACAAGAACGCGCTCGACGTCATCATCTGCGACGAATCCCACCGAATCCGCAGCCATTCGGGAAGTCAAAGCGCCACGGACAACCACCGAAGCCGGCGGAGCCAGGTCGAGGAACTCATCGACGCGGCCAGAGTCCCGGTTTTCCTGCTCGACGAGTACCAGGTCGTACGCCCTGGCGAGATGGGAAGCGTCGAGGCCATCGATAACGCGGCGAAGGCACGGGGGTGTGTCGTCCGACATGTCAACCTCAACAATCAGTTCCGCTGCGGTGGAAGCCGCGCCTACGAACACTGGGTCCGTCGCTTCCTGGGACTGGAACCCGGGGGGCCGGTTCCGTGGCAGCCGGAGCTGGAGCCGAACTTCGAACTTCTTGTCGCCGACACACCCCAGCAGTTGGAGGCGCACCTGCGTTCTCAGCAAGCAGCCGGCTACACCTCACGGATGACCGCCGGCTTCTGCTGGCCATGGAGCAATCCGCGCAGGGACGGCAGTCTGGTTGACGACGTGGTCATCGGTGGGTGGCGCCGCCCGTGGAACGTCAAGGGGGAACTCACCGTACGCGGAGCCCCGCCGTCGTCACTCTGGGCCACCGAATCAGCGGGCATCGACCAGATCGGCTGTATCTACACAGCCCAGGGATTCGAGTACGCCTGGAACGGCACGATCTTCGGCCCGGACCTGGTCCGGCGAGGTGACGACTGGCACGCCATCCGGGCTGAGTGCAAGGACGGCAGCCTCACCAGCGCCGGCCCCGGCGAGTTCTTCCGTCTCACGTGCAACAGGTACAAAGTACTCCTTACAAGGGGGCTTACCGGAACGGTGCTGTTCTCCACGGACGACGAAACCCAGACCATGCTGCGAGCACTCATACCTGGCAGAACCGCATAGGGACATGAAGGCGGGAGCCCCTGGGCGCCGAGCGCTGCTGTCGGGCAGCTGCATTTCGTGTGATCCGGGCGCGCGAAGGCCCCCACCGTGAACGGTCGGGGGCCTTCTTCCTACTGGTGGGCGCGGACGGTTTCGAACCGCCGACATTTGCTTTGTAAGAGCAACGCTCTACCCCTGAGCTACGCACCCGTGGATGAGGCATCAGGGTACATGGCGCACGGCCCCCGCTCACAAACGCCCTTCGCAGGCCGGGCGCCCGGTTCGGCCCGGGGCGGGGTGGTGACGGGGGGGGATACCCCCACCACGGAGACGGTGGCCGACCGGATCGTTCGAGGGCGCCGGGATTCGTACGCTGAGGGCACATCAGCAGGACCAGCCTGGGGGACCGATCACCGTGGACACACGCCGCACGCAGCACACCCGCCGCAGCCGTCGCGCTCGCACTCTTGCCGCCGCCGGAGGCGCCGTGCTCGCCGTTGTCGCCGTCAGTGGGTGCGGGAGCGCCGATGCCGACGAGGCACCGACCGAGAAGCGGTCGTTCGCCTTCAGCGGGAAGACGCTGACCATCGCGTCGGCGAACTCCTCGATCGATCTGGTGCCGGCCGATGTGAAGGACGTCGAGGTGACGCGTCAGGTCGACGGCTGGGTCCTGCTCGGCTCGGGGCCAGACCCCGTCTGGAAGCTGGAGGACGACACCCTCACCCTCAAGGTGAAGTGCAAGGCCCTGGTGAACAACTGCGAGTCGCGGCACCGCGTGAAGGTCCCGCGCGGGACGGCCGTGAAAGTGGTGAACGACAACGGCAGGGTGAGTGCCGACGGCTTCGACACCGCCCTCGACCTCCGCTCCGACAACGGCTCCGTCGACGTACGCAACTCCAGCGGCGTGCTCGACCTGTTCAGCGACAACGGCAAGGTGACGACCGAGGGCGTCTCGTCCAAGTCGGTGCACGCCCGGTCCGACAACGGAGCGGTGCGGCTGAAGCTCACCTCCGTACCCGACAAGGTGGAGACCTTCAGTGACAACGGGTCCGTCACGATCGACCTGCCGAAGTCCGGCACGAGCTACGCGGTGACCGCCAAGAGCGACAACGGGAGCGTCGATGTGGACGTGCCCACGGACGACGACAGCGCCCACGTGGTGAAGGCACACAGCGACAACGGCAAAGTCACAGTCCGAAGCGCGAACTAACCGACCCGTGTGTTCGTCCCTTCCTGGTGGGAGAATGAACTGGGCAGGGCGTAATCGGCACGGGAGAGGGATGTGACGGCGACACACGCGCAGCCGCACGCACGAGCGAGGGCGGGTGGCGTCCGTGATGTCGTCATCCTGATGCTGCTGCCGGTGCCGTTGATCGCCGCGACCCTGCCGGGAGCCTTCGCCGGCGGGGGCACACGGCGTTGGTTCGGCGGGCGCGGGGAGAACCAGCGGGCCGACGCGCAGGCCGCCAAGGACGCCGCAGCCGCCGCTTTCTACGAGCTGGACACCGCCCAGCGTGACCTGCGGATCTCGATAGAGACGATCACCGCCGTGGACAGCTCGCCGGGCGCGCGGCGGGTCGTGGACGAGTTCGCCGCGCTGGGGCGGCGGATCGACGAGGCCAGCGGCGGCTACATCAACGCCGTGGACGCCCACGATCTCGACCGGGACGACCTGGAGCCGTCCGTCGCCTCCACGGCCCGTACGGAGCTGACCAGGGCCAAGGACGAGCTTGTCCGGGTCAAGGGCGAGCTCGACCGCTTCGAGCGCGGGCTCGGTCCGTTGCTGGACAAGGCGGAGACGCAGCTCGCACGACTGGCGCCCGCCGTCGAGCGGGCGCGGCAGACGCTGCTCGCGGCGAGCAACGCCCTCGACGAGGTGCGCGGCACCGGGCTGCGGGCCGACGACCTCGCGGCGCGGCTCGCGACGCTCGGCCCGGAGCTGACCAAGCTCAATCAGGGCGCGGGTCAGCACGGCGTGGCCGAGACCATTCAGCGGGCCGACCGGGTGCTGCGGGACGCCGAGGCCGTACGCGCCGAGGCCGAGCGGCTGCCCGAGCGCGCGGCGGAGATCGACCGGCGGCTGGTGTCGCTGCGTACGCGCGCACAGGCCCTGACCACGCGTACCAGCACCGTGGAGCCCGTCCTGAGCGAGCTGCGGCGCCGCTTCAGTGCCGCGTGCTGGCAGGATCTCCAGCCCGTGGCCGGTCAGGCGGCGACCTCCGTACAGCAGGCGGAGGAAAAGCTGAAGGAGGCCGCCAAGGCGCGCGACGAGCAGCGCTGGCCGGACGCGACGGCTCTGCTCAGCACGGTCCGGGCGCTGCTGAACTCCACCGACGAGGCCGTCTCGGCCGCCGGTGACCGGCTTCAGCGGCTCAATGCCGTCTCGAAGGACCCGCAGCAGGAGATCGACCGGACGCGGTTCGCCGTGCGGGACGCTCAGCGGCTGGCCATGGCGGGCCGCAACACGCCCGAGCCGCGGCACGCGCGCCCGCTGGACGACGCCGTGGCACGGCTGGACCGCGCCGTGGCCGGTCTGGAGGGCCGGCATCCCGACTGGTGGCACTTCCTGACCGAGACCGAAGCGGTGCGCAACACGGTGACCCGCGTGGTCGGCGAGATCCGCGACGAGCGGGGCGCCGGGGCCTGACCGGCTTCCGGCCCCCTCATCCCGCCCGATTTGTCCCCCGGTCGTGCCGGACGGATCCTTGAGGTACGTACACAGCGCACACGTACGCACCGGCTGAAGGGGGCCGCTCGTGTCCGATTCAGAGACCCGTTCCCACCCCGCACGGCGACACCGGCGGGGGGTCAGGCTCGACGAGCATCTGCCGGTGGACCACAATCTGAGCCGGGTGTACCGCGTCGGTGCGGGACTGATCGGTCTGGTGCTGCTCGTGTTCGGCATCCTCGGGTTGATCGACCAGATCGGTGTCTTCGACACCGGCAGCCACACCACAGCCGGTCTGAACACCAACGGCGCGCTGAGCGTCCTGTCCATCTGTGTCGGCGCCCTGCTCTTCGTCGGCATGCTGATCGGCAAGAACTTCGCGTCGACACTGAACATGATCCTGGGCGTGCTGTTCATCCTCAGCGGCTTCGTCAATCTCGCGCTGCTCGACAGTTCGTTCAATCCCCTCGCCTTCCGCATCCAGAACGTGCTGTTCAGCTTCGTGGTGGGCCTGCTGCTCATGTTCTTCGGCATGTACGGGAGAGTCAGCGGCGGCCTGCCGCACGACAATCCGTACTGGCGGGCCCGTCACCCGACCCAGGTCGAGGACGAGCGGCGCGGCAGGGCCGCGGCCGGTCAGCGTGCGGTCCACGCCCACCGTGCTGTCACCTCCCATCGGCACGGCGCGCACCGGACGGCCGGATAACCTGACCCCATGCCTCGCTACGAGTACTGCTGCCGCCCCTGCGACACGACCTTCGAACTCAGCCGTCCCATGGCGGAGTCGTCGGCCTCGGCGACCTGCCCCGCCGGCCACCAGGACACGGTGAAGCTGCTGTCCACCGTCGCTGTGGGCGGCTCGGCGAAGGGCTCCCCCGCCCCCGCCCCCTCGGCGGGCGGCGGAGGCGGCTGCTGCGGTGGGGGCTGCTGCTCCTAGGCGAGTCGGCGGAGCCGATTGCCCAAGGTGATCGAGGGACCCTAGGTGTTCAGATAGCGCAGCACGGCGAGAACCCGGCGGCTGTAGCCTCCCGTCCCTCTGATCTCCAGCTTCTCGAAGATCGCGTTGCAGTGTTTCTCGACGGCACTCACCGAGATGTGCAGACGCCGCGCGATCGCCGTGTTGGTGTGCCCCTGAGCCATCTCGGCAAGCACTTCCCGCTCACGGTCGGTGAGCCGCGACAGTGGATCCGTACGGTTGGAGCGGGCCAGCAACTGCCGCACGACCTCCGGGTCGAACGCCGCCCGGCCCGCCGCCACCCGCTCCAACGCGTCGAGGAACTCGTCCACTTGGACGACCCGGTCCTTCAGGAGATAACCGACGCCTTCCGAATCGCCGGTCAGCAACTCCGTCGCGTAGCGCTTCTCCACGTACTGGGAGAGGACCAGCACCCCCACCGCCGGCCAGCGTTTGCGGATCTCCAGCGCGGCCCGCAGCCCCTCGTCGGTGTGCGAGGGCGGCATCCGCACGTCCGCCACCACCACATCCGGCTGGTCATGGGCGACGACGGCCAGCAGCGTCTCCGCATCGGCGACCGCGTCCACCACCTCGTGCCCTTCCTCGGAGAGCAACCGGACCAGGCCCTCTCTCAGCAACGTCGAATCCTCGGCCAGGACTACTCGCATGGAATCTCCGCGGTGATGGTGGTGGGGCCGCCGGGCGGACTGTCGACCCGCAGGACCCCGTCGAGGGCCTCGACACGACGGGCAAGCCCGAACAGACCGCTGCCCGACGCGTCGGCGCCGCCCTTGCCGTCGTCCGTCACCCGTATTCGCAGCGTGCGGGTGTCTTCGTCGACTCTCACTTCGATACTCGTCGCTCCTGAGTGCTTGACCGCGTTGGTGACGCTTTCGGAGACGACGAAGTAGGCGACGGTCGCGGCCGCTTTCGGTGGTTCACTCCCGAGCCGGCAGCGCAGCCGGACCGGCACCGGGGACCGTTCGGCGACCGTCTCCAGCGCCGCTCGGAGCCCCGCCTCGTCCAACGCCGTTGGATAGACGCGCCAGGCCACCTCGCGCAGTTCGTTCAGAACCTGACCGGCCTGTTCGTGGGCCTGCCTCAGCAGCTCGTCCGCATGTCTCGCGTCGCTGCTGCGCCGGGCGCGGCCCAGGAGCATCCCGAGAGCCACGATCCCCTGCTGCACTCCGTCGTGCAGATCCCGTTCGATACGACGGCGCTCCTCATGCACCACGTCCACGACTCCCGCCCGGCTGACGGCGAGCTGCTCTATACGCCGTTCCAACGCCTCCTGCTGGCTCGGGCCGAGGTAATACCTGGCCAATCTCCCTTCGAGAGCGGCGACTTCGAAGAATCCCCGCGAGGTGAGAAAGAGCAGGAACAGACCGCCGAAGGTGCCGAGCGCGAGCTCATCCGGATTCTTGAGATCCGTTATCGCCCAGGCGTAGACGAAGAAAGTGCCGTAGCCGACGCCGACCGCCGCGGCCGACATCACGACCACGCCGAACAACCCGAGCGCCCAGCGCGTCGCGAGATACCAGAGGGCTCTGGTCGGGTCATAGCTGGCGGACACCCGCTCGCCGAGCATCGTGCGCAGCCGATGTCGCTCCAGGTCGACCAGTCTCCGCGCGCCGGCCGTCACCGGCCGCATGACCGCGCGACGCCCGCGCGGCCAGGCCTGCACGAGGAGCAGAGCTGTACCCACGAGCAGCGAGAAAGCCAGCTCGACCACCGCTGTGGAGCCGCCTATGGCGAGTCCTGTTCCGAGTCGCGCCCCTCGACGCACCGCTGTGTTCACGATCAATAACGCTAGCGGGAGGCATGTGCCAGCACACTGCGGGAAACCTCAGTATTCCGTACGGTTCGCCTCAATGTGCTTGCCTGAGCAGGCATCTAGCGTGGGAGTCATGATCGGAACCAGCCCGGAGCAATGGGTCAACACGTTGATGGACACGCTCGGAGCGCCGGGCGCGGGCATAGCCATTGCCCTGGAGAATCTGTTCCCTCCCCTGCCCAGCGAGGTGATCCTGCCGCTCGCCGGCTTCGCGGCCAGCACCGGCAAGTTGAATCTGATCGCGGCCCTGCTGTGGACGACCGCGGGCTCGGTCGTGGGCGCGCTCGCCCTCTACGGGTTGGGCGCGTGGCTCGGCCGGGAGCGAATGATCGCTCTCGCGTCCAAGATTCCACTGGTCAAGGCAAAAGACATAGAGAAGAGCGAGGACTGGTTCAACCGGCATGGCATGAAGGCTGTCTTCTTCGGCCGGATGATTCCCGTCTTCCGCAGCCTGATCTCCGTGCCCGCGGGCGTCGAGAGAATGCCGCTGCCCGTCTTCCTCTGTCTGACCACACTCGGGAGCGCGATATGGAACACCGCGTTCATCATGGCGGGCTACGCGCTCGGCGAGAACTGGAAGGAGGTGAGCGGCTATGTCTCGACGTACTCGAAGGTGGTGCTGGGCGTCGCCCTGCTCGTGCTCCTGGCCTGGGTGGTCAAGCGGGTGGTCAAGTCCCGGAAGGAGCAGCGGCAAGACTGAGCCGCCGCAGAATCTCCTCGCCGGCGATCACTCCGGTCTCGGTCAGTGTCTCCACATGCGGGGCGCTCCAACCGGTGTCGGCCAGTTCGCCGTGGCCGGGGCGCCAGCCACGGTCGGAGGCCAGCAGCAGGTCGGCGTCGAGGAGCGAATCCCCTGCGGCGAGGGTCACTTCAGCACCGGTCCGCCGGGCCACCTCACGCACGGCGGCGCTCTTGGTCAGCGGACGGGGTACGGCGTAGATCTTCCGGCCCTGGAGAGAGACCGTCCAGCCGCGGCCGTCGGCCCACTCGGAGAGGTCCTTCACCCAGCCCTCGGGCAGCCGGGCGCGGTCGACCACGAGATACGCGAAAAGGTCCTCGGCGATCCGCTCCTTGAGCAGCCAGGCGGGGTCGGCCGCGGAGAGGAGGTGCTCTCTGACTTCCTTCAAAGGGGCGCAGCTCGCGGCGAGGCGGTCCTTCACCTGGGCGTGCCAGGTGGGGTCGGACTCACCATCGACAAGCAGATGACCACCATTGGCGCAGATCGCGAACCGAGCGGCGGGACCCGGCAGATGGATCCGGAAGTACTGCTCTCGGGTGCGTGTCGTGGAGGGTACGAAGACCGTGTCGCGGGCGAGATCCTCGAGGAGCCGGGCGGCGGTCTCCGTCATGAAGGACAGGGGGCGGCGCTCGTAGAGCTCGACACAGAGCAGGCGGGGAGCCTTCGCGTCGGGCCCGGCGAGCTGGAGCGCGGCGGCCGAATAGATGAGGGTGCGGTCGAGGTCGCTGGCGACCAGGGTCGCCGAGGGGGTTGGCATGTTCACGAGGTGGCCACCGCCGTGCCGTCCGCACCCGTGGCGCCTCGGGTGTAGCGGGGGTGGATCAACCCGACGCAGGTGTAGGGAAGTCCGTCGACTTCTTCCACGGGTACGCCGCGCTGTTGGGCGAGCAGTCGCACATGGTCGAGGTCGGCTCCCGCGCCGCGTTTGACGAGGATCTTCCAGGGGACGCGGCGCAGGAGGACGCGGGTGGTCTCACCGACGCCGGGCTTGACGAGGTTCACGTCGTGGATGTCGTACTCCTCACTGATCCGCTCGACGGCGGCCCAGCCTTCCCAGGTGGGTGCGCGGTCGGTGGCGAGGAGTTCCTTGACCTCGGTGTCCACCGTGTCTGTGACGTCGTCGAATCGGGCGGCGACGGTGTCCAGGAAGTAGCCGGACACATCGGCGTCGGCGAGTTCGCGGTAGTGCTTCGCCCCATGGAAGTCGTCGGGTCCGACAAGGTCGGCGCGTAGGACGGTGCGGGAGATGAGGCCGGAGACAGTGGAGTTGAGGCAGGCGGAAGGGATGAGGAAGTCCTCACGGGTGCCGTAGGTCCGTACGCAGCCGCCGGGGTCGGCGAGTACCGCGATCTCGGGGTGGAAGTCGCCGAACTCGCTCAGTGCGTCGGCGAGTTCGCGGGTAATGGCGCCCTTGCCGGTCCAGCCGTCGACGAAGACGATGTCGGCGGGGTTGTGGTGGGCCGCGAGCCAGCGGATGGCGTTGGTGTCGATGCCGCGACCGCGCACGATGGAGATGGCGTAGTGCGGCAGATCGAGGCCGTGCCGGTGTTGGGCCCAGCGGCGCATCAGAACGCCCACGGGGGTGCCGGCTCGGGCGAGTGAGACCAGGACGGGCAGTGCCTGCGTGGCTTCCCGGGAGGTGGGGTCGTCGTAGCGCTGCGGGTGCTCGGCCAGGACGGTCTCGGTGACGGTGCCGACAGCACGGGCGATGCGGGCGGCGGAGGTATCGAGGGCGGAGCGGAAGAGTTCCTGGTACTGGGCGCTCGGCTGGTACTCGACGGGCAGTGACTCCGCGTAGTGGGCGCCGCCGCTCTGGATCGCCTCTTCTCGCTCTTCCGTCGGGGCTTCGAGTTCCACGTCGGACAGGTCCTGGAGGAGCCAGCCGACGTCGTCGGCGGCGTACGAGGAGAAGGCGGGGCCACGGAGGGGGGCGGGCAGCATGGAGGGTTCCTGCCGGTCGGTGACGTGCGAGGGAGCGGGGAGGTACGAGGGAACGACGGCGAGCACGACACGCGGGACATGAGCGGCGAGCTGTGCGAGCAGACCGCCGGGGGCGTGCAGCTCCGGGGAGTCCGCCAGGGAGTCGACGACCGTGACGACGGCGTCGAAACCGCCGCCGGCGACGTTGTAGGCGTACCGGTCTCCGGTGCCGTCGCCGGCCGGGAAAGCCGCGGTGTCGTGGGCCGGGAAGACGAGTCGGCTGCGTATCGCGTAGCCCGGGTCGTCCACGGCGAGGACGGGCGAGCGGGTCGTGGTCGAGTAGCGAACCTCGACGTCGGTGACGGACCGCTCCAGCTCCAGGGCGAGGCGCAGGGGCGCGTACATCAGCTCCTCGAAGCCGAGGACGAGGACACGTCGGGCGTCGCCGAGCTCCTTGGCAAGCGTGGCGGCCATGCCGGGCGCGGCGGCCTCCAGGCGCGCGCGGTGAGCGGGCGTGAAGCCGTGACGCCCGCCGTCGGGCAGCCCTGCGGGCCAGCCGAGCGACACACGCACGATGTCGCCGTCCGCGGTCTCGGGGCGGGAGGTGGGTGCGGGGGTGGTGGGGAGGGGTTGGGGGGAGGGGGAGGGGGCCCCCACCCCAGTGCCACTGCCAGAGCCCGTGCCCGTGCCCGTCAGCAAACCGGTGTCGTACTCCGCCACCAACGCCTGGCCCCGGGCCAGGACGCCTTCCGGGAGGGTGACCGTGCCCGAGGCCATCGCCACCAGGTCGACGCGGGCGCCGATCTCCTGGGCGAATTCCGCCAGCCGGCCCTGGTCGGCGGCGGAGCGCATGTCGACGAGTGCCACGATCACGTACCACCGGCGCGGGTAGCGGGCGTGCAGGGCGCGGATGGTGTTGAGGACCGTGTTCCCCGTGGAGAACTCGTCGTCCACGAGCACCAGCGGACCGTCGCCCGCCAGCAGCGCCGGGTCCTCAGGCAGCAGCAGATGCGAGGTGGCGTGCGAGTGGGCCTCCTCGAAGCCGCCCGCCGTGGCGACACCGGGCACGGGCCGCCGGGTGGAGTGCAGGTACGGGGCGCGTGCCACGCCGTCGGCCACCGAGTGGCCGAGGCCGGTCGCGGTCTCCGCGTAGCCGAGGATCACGGTCTGCTCGACGGCGTCGCCGAGCAGGTCACGTACGCGTTCGCCGAGGGCGACGCCGGCGCCGTGGACGACGGAGGGCCGCTGCGGAACATGCTTGCCGAGGACGTTCGAGACCAGGAGATGGGCACGCTTGGGGTTGCGGCGCAGGGCCAGCCCCAGCAGCTCGCGCAGTTCGTCCCCGCCGACGAGCTCTATGCCCAGCCGTTCGGCGACCCATGACCCCGACCACACCACGTCGACGTTCTCCTCTGCCTTCTCGGTTCTGTTCTTGCTTTCGTTCTTGGTTTCGTTCTCGGTCCCGCTGCCGGTCCTGCTTTCGGTCCCGCTCCCGGTCGCGCTCACTCCACCAGCCCGGCGGCCAGCAGCTCCACGAAGCCGATGTCCTCCTTGGCGACGCCGAAGACCTCGGCGCGCTGCATGGTGCGTTCTGCCCAGGCGCGGTGGGGCTTCACCTCGTTCATCTTGTTCGTGTACGAGGAACGCAGTACGCCTCCCCCGCCCCGTTCCGGCCGCAGGATGTCCCTGGCGTCGCTGAACTCCTCGTGGCTGACGACCGACAGCGCGTGTACGGGCATGACGTGCGAGGGGTGGATACAGGTCTTGCCCATGAGCCCGTTGGTCTGGTCGAGCTGGATCTCGCGGAGCAGTCCGTCGAGGTCGTGCTCGATGAGCGCGGTGCGCAGTTCCTCGGCCCGCCCCTCCAGGAAGGGGCTGCGGCGCAGCTGCGGTTTGAACATCCGCTCGTGGAGTCGGAAGTACTCCCACACGGGGCCGGTGATGGTGAAGCCGGTGCCGTCGGCGCGCCCGAGGACGTTCACGACGTCGGCGATGACGGCGGCGACGATGCGTACGTCGTACGCGGTCATATCGGGTGAGCGGCGGAGCCCGTATGCGGAGCAGAAGTCGGTGACACCGAGCCGTAGGGCCAGTACCCGCTCGCGGTATTTGTCGACGGTGCGGGCGATGCCGGAGAGGGTGTCGGCCCGGGTCTCGAGATGGAGCAGTTCGGGGGATTCGAGCACGGGCATGGCGAAGAGACGCTGCCCGCTCTCATGTTCGGCTGAAATCAGTGCCTCGAGGAAGGGGACTCCGCGCTCCTCGGTGAACTTGGGGAGTACGAATCCGGACAGGATGTGGGCGGCGGGGCCGAGCCTGCGTACGAGGTCGGGTATCTGGTCCGGTTCACGCACGCGGACGAAGAGCAGGGGCACTTCCACGCCGCGCCGGTCGAGGTCGGTGAACTGCCTGATCAGGTTCTCCTCGGCCCATTGGACCTCGGAGTCGTCGATGGAGTCCTCAAGGCACAGCACCATCGAGACGACGCCCCGGCCGGCCAGCTTGGCCACGTCGTCCGCCAGCCGAGGCCTGGTTGCGGGGCTGTAGAGGGTGGCTCCGAGGGCTGCCGACAGCATGCGGGCCGGGGAGGCGGCGGTGAACTCGCCGGGCTCCTGGTGGAACAACCCTTGCCGGGCAGTGGGCGGAATGTGCCCGAAGTGACGCATTTACATCCCCCGTACTGCCACGGTCGTCGCGTTGACATGTGGCCGGTAATAGTACGTATGGACGGGAGTCAAGAGTTCCACGCGTGCATGAATTTCAGGTAACTCGTCCACTTCTCGCCCCTGTCTCACCCCCGTATCGCCGCCGTCTCCCTGCTATCCACCATGCCCCCACGTTGTCCGCGCGGCCTGCGGGAAGGCAGGATGACCGGCATGACGCACGCGATGGTGAAGGGCTCGAACGTTCCCCTCGATGCCATGGCCGTAAGGGCCGTGCTGCGCTGGACGCCGGGGCCGGGGGTTCCTGACGTGGACGCGTCAGCGTTGCTGCTGGGGCCGGAGGGGCGCGTGCGCTCCGACGAGGACTTCGTCTTCTACAACCAGCCGCGTCATCCGTCGGGCGTGGTCAGGCGGCTGCCGAAGAAACAGGTGCCGGAAGGGCTCACCGACACCGTCGAGGCGGATCTCGCCGCCCTCGACCCGAGCGTCGACCAGGTGGTCCTCGCGGCGTCGTCGGACGGGGCGACTTTCCAGCACGTGCACGACCTGCGGATCCTGCTGTACGACGCGGGCCAGGCCGACGGTGACCCGCTGGCGGTCTTCGATGTGCGCCCGGAGACGGGCGAGGAGACCGCCGTCATCTGCGGTGAGCTCTACCGGCGCGGGAGCGGCTGGAAGTTCCGGGCCGTGGGCCAGGGGTATCCGACCGGGCTGATCGGGCTGGCGACGGCCTTCGGCATCCTGGTGGACGAGACGGAGGGCGCCGACGGGGTGCCGGGCGCGGAAGGGGTGACCGCCCAGCTTCCCGGCGGTCCGGCGCTGGTGCACGGCGGGCCTCAGGCACCGCCTTCGCCTCCCGCTCAGCAGCCATCCTTCCCGGCCCAGCCGCAGGGGCAGTCCGGCTACGGGTTCCCGCAGCCCGCCTCCCCGCCGGCCTACGGGTATCCGCAGCCGGCGTCGGCACAGCCCGCTTACGGTTACCCGCACGCGCCCGCTCCGGGGCCGGGTCCTCAGCCGCCGGTGGCGCCACCGGCGCCGCAGGGGGCACCGGCTTACGGCTACCCGCAGCCTGCCGCGGCGGCGGCTCCCGCGCCGGACCCGAATTTCCGGCTGCCGCCGATGGGACCGCAGTTCGTACGGCCGTAGCCGTAGCCGTCAAGGGCTCGGCGCCGGGCGGCCCACCGCGACCGGGCCCCCGCTGCAAGGACCGGGGGCGGCCCACCGCAGGACCGGGCCCCGCCGCCGGGCCTGGACCGAGCCCGCCCGGGTCCCGTACCGCGCCCGAGCCGTTCCCGGTCCGGGAGCGCCTGCTCCGGTCCCCGGTCCAGTTCCGGCCCAGCCGCTCCCGCTCCCTGCCCCTGTCAGGTCTTCGTCTTGTAGCCCCGCCCCCACTGGAGCCCCCACCCGTACAGCCGGTCGAGTTCGGCCTGGAAGCCGTAGACGAACTTCACCTCGCGGCGCACCACCAGGTCGCCCTTGACCGTCTCCATCGAGAACACCGCGCAGGACCGGGCCTGCGGGGCGCGCTCGTCCAGTTCGATCTCGACGCGTGGGCCGTTGCTCGGGTAGAGCGTGACGTTGGCGTGCGTCCGGTCGAAGGCTGGGGTGCGGTCGTAGATGTAGACGAAGACGAGCAGTCGTTTGATCTCTTCCCGGTGGTCGAGGTTGATGAATATCGTCTCGCCGGAGGGGGCTCCGAAGCGATCGTCACCGCTGAGTTTGATGTACGGCGCCTCGTTCAGGCTGCCGAAGAATCCGCCCAGTGGCTGCACCACGCCCTTGGTGCCGTCTGCCAGTTCGTACATGCACCCGATGTCGAGGTCGACGTTGACCACACCCTGGGTGTGGGCCTGCACGACGTCGGGCTTGAAGAATTTGAAGGGGTGGCGCAGCAGTCCGCCGCCCTGCCTCGACCGGCCCTCGATGTCCGAAGTGCGCATCCGCCACGACAGGTTGACCCGTAGGTTCCCGGTGGCGGCGCCCTGCTTGGTGAGTGAGACCGTCGGATTGCGCTTGGTCAGTTCGATCGAGTTCGTCGAGGCGCTGCCCGAATCGAATTGCGCTGCCTTGCCTCGCCACAGGTTGTCCCAGAAGGCCATCCCCGTCCCACCCCCACCATTTCCCACTCGTCGGACGCCCTACAGGACGTCCTCGGGACGCCGTACAGAACGTGAACAGCGGGGCGACCGGAAGGCTTCCGCCTCAGGTCGCCCCGCTCAGAGCGTTCCCGCTATCACCGCCTGGTCACACCCCGGAGGGGGACTCAGACATGGACTGTTGTCTTGTCTTGCGAATCTTCGCCACCTTCAGCCGCAACTCGCTTGTTGCGGACCACGGATGACCAGAAGGAGGCGGCGATCAGCACGATGCCGACCATGCCGGTGATGATCTCGTGAATCTCGTGCTCGATGGTGATGAGCAGGATCGCGGCGAGCGCGCCGATCGCGTAGTGGGCGCCGTGCTCCAGGTAGACGTAGTCGTCGAGGGTGCCCTGGCGGACGAGGTAGACGGTGAGCGACCTGACGTACATCGCGCCGATACCAAGGCCGAGCGCCATCCAGAAGATGTGGTTCGTGATGGCGAAGGCGCCGATGACTCCGTCGAAGGAGAAGGACGCGTCCAGGACTTCGAGGTAGAGGAAGAGGAAGAACGCGGCCTTGCCGGCGAGGCCGACGGCCGAGACCTGCTTGCCTTCGGCCTTGGCCTTCTCCTCCTCCTCGTGTTCGCGCTCCTCTTCCTCTTCGAGTTTGTTCTCGAAGAAGCTGGAGAGCCCGTTGACGGCGAGGTAGGTGATCAGACCGGCGACACCGGACAGCAGTACGGTGGCGGACTTGTCCGCGTACCCGGTGCTGGTGTGCGCGTTGGTGGCGAACGTCATGGCCGTGATGAGCAGGACGACCAGTGCGACGCAGACCGACAGCATGTCGACCTTGCCGAGCTTGGACAGCGGGCGCTCCAGCCAGCCGAGCCACTTGTGATCACGCTCGTCGAAGATGAAGTCCAGGAAGATCATCAACAGGAACATGCCACCGAACGCGGCGATCGCCGGGTGCGCGTCGGTAACCAGTGCCTCGTACTGTTCGGGGTGGTCCAGCGCCAACTGGACGGCCTCGATGGGACCGACCTTGGCACTGATGGCCACGATGGCGACGGGGAACACCAGCCGCATTCCGAACACGGCGATCAGGATGCCGATGGTGAGGAAGATCTTCTGCCAGAAGGCATTCATCTTCTTCAAGATCCCGGCATTGACAACGGCGTTGTCGAACGACAGCGAGATCTCAAGGATCGACAGGATCAGTACGATCCCGAACGCCTCCCACCCCCACTGCCAGGCCGCGAAGGCAAGGCCGGCCGCCGTGATGGCGAACGACCAGCCGAAGGTTTTCAGGATCACTGGCTACCCCATCTGGTGTCTAACGGGTTTTCCCCCGCGCGAGTACTGCTTTACGAAACGTTGACCCCGAAGTCTAGAGCGATGCCCCGCAGGCCCGACGCGTACCCCTGTCCCACTGCACGGAACTTCCACTCGCCCCCGTAGCGGTAGAGCTCGCCGAAGATCATCGCGGTCTCCGTCGACGCGTCCTCGGTGAGGTCGTACCGGGCCAACTCCTGGCCGTCCGCCTGGTTGACGACGCGGATGAACGCGTTGCTCACCTGACCGAAGGTCTGGCCGCGGGCGTCGGCGTCATGGATCGACACCGGGAAGATGATCTTGTCGACATTCGCGGGGACGGTGGGGAGGTTGACCAGCAGGGACTCGTCGTCGCCGTCGCCCTCACCGGTCAGGTTGTCACCGGTGTGCTCGACGGAGCCGTCGGGGCTGGTGAGGTTGTTGTAGAAGATGAACCACTCGTCGCCGAGCACCCGCCCTGACTGGCAGAGCAAAGCGCTGGCGTCGAGGTCGAACGGCGCTCCGGTGGTGGAGCGCGCGTCCCAGCCGAGACCGATCAACACCTGGGTGAGGTTCGGTGCGGCCTTGGAGAGGGAGACATTGCCCCCCTTGGCGAGTGTGACGCCCATGATGGTGAAGTCCTCCCCGAGGTGACGTGATGCCGGGTACGGCGCGCCTGACGCCGTACTCGTGATGCGCGTACGTGGTGCATGTGCGTGGTGCGCGTACGTGGTGCGTATCCGTGATGCGCGTACATGGTGCAAGTCCGTGGTGCATGTCCGTACGTGGTGCATGTGCGTGCGCGTACGTAGTCCTGGCGGAACCCCGCACGGTGAGGCGCGTCCGGCGCCGCACTCGGATGTGCGGCGCCGGACGGTCGGACCAGCGGCTCAGACGTTGACGCCGAAGTCCTGCGCGATGCCACGCAGGCCAGAGGCATACCCCTGTCCGATGGCGCGGAACTTCCACTCGGCGCCATTTCGGTAAAGCTCTCCGAAGACCATGGCGGTCTCGGTCGACGCGTCCTCGGTCAGGTCGTACCGCGCCAGTTCGTTGTTGTCCGCCTGGTTCACGACGCGGATGAACGCGTTGCGCACCTGGCCGAAGGACTGCTGGCGGGCCTCGGCCTCGTAGATCGAGACCGGGAACACGATCTTGTCGACGTCCGCGGGGACCCCGGCGAGGTTGACCTTGATCGCCTCGTCGTCGCCCTCGCCCTCACCGGTGGTGTTGTCACCGGTGTGCTCGACGGAGCCGTCGGGGCTCTTGAGGTTGTTGAAGAAGACGAAGTTTCCGTCGCCCGTGACCTTGCCCTCGGCGTTCGTCAGCAGGGCGCTGGCGTCGAGGTCGAAGTCGTTTCCGGTGGTCGTGCGGACGTCCCAGCCCAGACCCACGGTGACCGCGGTCAGGTTGGGCGCGGCCTTGGTCAGCGAGACGTTGCCGCCCTTGCTGAGGCTGACTCCCACGAGTCCTCCCTTGATGAGTTTCTCAGGGGCGGGCGGCCTCGGCCCCGGCCGCCGCTTCGGCAGCCGTCGCCGCGTCGCACGCGCCCCCTGGTGCAATTGGCATCGGATCAACGAGTGGATCCTAGTGACCGGTTCCCGCCCCTTGTGCGGTTTACGTGGTACAACCCCGTTCCCACAAGGCTTTTCGCGCGAGACTGTGACCGCGAGTGGCGAGTTGTCGTCACAGAGCAGCGAGAGCCTTGACGTACTCGTCGAGATCGCGTGCGTCCGGCAGCCCGTTGACGACCGACCAGCGCACCACGCCCCGCTTGTCGATGATGAAGGTGCCGCGCAGCGCGCAGCCCTTCTCCTCGTCGAAGATCCCGTACGCCCGTGAGATCTCTCCGTGCGGCCAGAAGTCCGACAGCAGCGGGTACTCCAGGTCTTCCTGCTCGGCGAAGATCCGCAGGGTGTGGATGGAGTCGGTGGAGACGGCGAGCAGCTGGGTGTCGTCGTTGACGAAGGAGGGCAGTTCGTCGCGCAGTGCGTGGAGCTCGCCGGTGCACACGCCGGTGAAGGCGAACGGGTAGAAGACCAGCACCACGTTCCTGCCGTGGTCGTCCCCGTCGGCGCCGCCGTCAGCGTCCGGGGCAACGCCACCGTCCGGGCCGCCGCGCAGGTCGCAGAGCCGTACGGTCCGCCCGTGGTTGTCCTTCAGGGCGAAGTCGGGCGCCTGGCTGCCGACGGGAATCCCCTTCGGCGTCGGTGTCTTCCGTGCCGTCCCTGTCATTCCTCACGCCCCCTCGTTCCCCGGTAGGTGAATCACCCGGTCCGTGAATCACCCCGGCCCGCCGGATCACCCGGCCCCGCCACCCTACGCAAGGGCCCCCGGCGGCGGATGCCGACGGGGGCCGTCAGTGCGTGGGAGGCTTGCGAGGCAGGTCTGCCGGGCCGCCGCTTCGGCTTTCGCGCTCGGATGCGGCGCCCGCTCTCAGCGCTTCGACTTGGCCGCCTTCGGCGTGACCAGTCGGCTGCCCGTCCAGTCCTTGCCGGCGTTGATGCTCTTGGTCTGCGCCAGGCCGGCGGTCTGTGCGGCCTCGTTGATGTCGCTGGGCTCGACGTAGTTGTCACGGCCGGTCTTGGGCGTCAGCAGCCAGACCGCCCCGCCTTCGTCGATCAGACCGATGGCGTCCACCAGCGCGTCCGTCAGGTCGCCGTCGTCGTCTCGGAACCACAGCACGACGGCGTCGGCCACGTCCTCGTAGTCCTCGTCGACGAGCTCCTGGCCGATGACGGCCTCGATGGACTCACGGAGCTCCTGCTCGACGTCGTCGTCGTAGCCGATCTCCTGGACCACCTGTCCGGGTTCGAACCCAAGCCTCGCGGCAACGTTGGTTCGTTCCTCCGCGTGGTCCGCGGTCGCGCTCACGGATTGCCTCCTGATCATGTTTTGGAAAATGCTTCAGCCACGCGCGTACGCGGGGCGCTGGCGGTAGTCCACACGGGCCGGGCGGATCGCGCAAGTACCCGACGGCCGAGACCGCCGAAACGGGTACGTTCCGGGCTGCTTCATCGCATCTCCTGACACCCCGATAACGCTGGACGTGATGCCTGCCAGGAGTTTCCTCCCTCTTTGTCATCCTACGCGGCTTCAATACGTCAATCGGGTCCGAACGGCCGAACGAAACGCATAGTCGCCTTGGGCGTAAGATTGCGATTTGGCCGGACCCGGAACACGGCGGACGACCATGCGGGGGACGGGATCCCCCGGAATTCGTCGCAGTGTGAGGGTTACCCCTCGGTAGAGGTGACGTTTCCGTCGCCGCGGTACACGATGGATACGCCGTACGGCCCGCTCCCCGTGCCTGTTCCCTGGCGGCAGAAGAGGCAAGCTCCACCGACAGCAGATGTACTCGCAGGACCCACAGGCGTGCCCAGCGTGATGATGTGACCGGTCCGACGGCCGGCCCGGACGCGGGGTGCGACACGACCCGAACAGCGAAGGAACAGTGTGGCTTCCGGATCCGATCGCAACCCGATCATCATTGGCGGCCTTCCCAGCCAGGTCCCGGACTTTGATCCCGAGGAGACCCAGGAGTGGCTCGACTCGCTCGATGCCGCCGTCGACGAACGGGGGCGTGAGCGCGCCCGCTATCTGATGCTCCGCCTGATCGAGCGCGCGCGCGAAAAGCGCGTGGCCGTGCCCGAGATGCGCAGCACCGATTACGTCAACACCATCGCCACCAAGGACGAGCCGTTCTTCCCCGGCAACGAGGAGATCGAGCGGAAGGTCCTCAACGCGACCCGCTGGAACGCCGCGGTGATGGTCTCCCGCGCGCAGCGCCCCGGGATCGGCGTCGGCGGTCATATCGCCACCTTCGCGTCCTCCGCCTCCCTGTACGACGTGGGCTTCAACCACTTCTTCCGGGGCAAGGACGGCGGTGACGGCGGCGACCAGATCTTCTTCCAGGGGCACGCGTCCCCGGGTATCTACGCCCGCGCCTTCCTGCTCGACCGGCTGAGTGAGGCGCAGCTCGACGCCTTCCGTCAGGAGAAGTCGAAGGCGCCGGACGGGCTGTCCAGCTATCCGCATCCGCGGCTGATGCCGGACTTCTGGGAGTTCCCGACGGTCTCGATGGGGCTCGGCCCGCTGGGCGCGATCTACCAGGCGCGGATGAACCGCTACATGGAGGCGCGCGGGATCGCGGACACGTCGCGGTCGCATGTGTGGGCGTATCTGGGCGACGGTGAGATGGACGAGCCGGAGTCGCTGGGTCAGCTGTCGATCGCGGCCCGTGAGGGGCTGGACAATCTGACGTTCGTCGTCAACTGCAACCTTCAGCGGCTCGACGGCCCGGTGCGCGGCAACGGCAAGATCATCCAGGAGCTGGAGTCGCAGTTCCGCGGTGCGGGCTGGAATGTCATCAAGCTGGTCTGGGACCGGTCGTGGGACCCGCTGCTGGCGCAGGACCGCGACGGTGTGCTGGTCAACCGGTTGAACACGACGCCGGACGGTCAGTTCCAGACGTACGCCACGGAGACCGGCGCGTACATCCGCGATCACTTCTTCGGTGACGACCAGCGGCTGCGGGCGATGGTCGAGGGCATGTCGGACGAGCAGATCCTGCATCTGGGCCGTGGTGGTCACGACCACAAGAAGGTGTACGCGGCGTACGCGGCGGCGAAGGCGCACAAGGGCCAGCCGACGGTGATCCTCGCGCAGACGGTGAAGGGCTGGACGCTGGGTCCGAACTTCGAGGGCCGTAACGCGACGCACCAGATGAAGAAGCTGACCGTCGCCGACCTGAAGGGCTTCCGCGACCGGCTGCATCTGCCGATCACGGACCGGGAGCTGGAGGACGGCCAGCCGCCGTACTACCACCCGGGCAGGGACTCGGAAGAGATCCAGTACATGCACGACCGCCGCAAGGGTCTGGACGGCTATGTGCCGACCCGTGTGGTGCGGTCGAAGCCGCTGGCGCTGCCGGGCGACAAGACGTACGCGGCGGCGAAGAAGGGGTCCGGTCAGCAGTCGATCGCCACGACGATGGCGTTCGTGCGGGTGCTGAAGGACCTCATGCGGGACAAGGAGATCGGCAAGCGTTTCGTGCTGATCGCGCCGGACGAGTACCGCACGTTCGGCATGGACGCGTTCTTCCCGAGCGCGAAGATCTACAACCCGCTTGGGCAGCAGTACGAGTCGGTCGACCGTGAGCTGCTGCTGGCGTACAAGGAGTCGCCGACGGGGCAGATGCTGCACGACGGCATCTCGGAAGCGGGCTGTACGGCGTCGCTGATCGCGGCGGGTTCGGCGTACGCGACGCACGGCGAGCCGTTGATCCCGGTGTACGTCTTCTACTCGATGTTCGGTTTCCAGCGGACCGGCGACCAGTTCTGGCAGATGGCCGACCAGTTGGCGCGCGGTTTCGTTCTGGGCGCGACCGCGGGTCGTACGACTCTGACCGGTGAGGGTCTTCAGCACGCGGACGGACACTCGCAGTTGCTCGCCTCGACGAACCCGGGCTGTGTCAGTTACGACCCGGCGTTCGGCTACGAGATCGCGCACATCATGGAGGACGGGCTGCGCCGGATGTACGGGCAGCCGCACCCGGGCGAGGACCCGGACGTCTTCTACTACCTGACGGTCTACAACGAGCCGATCCAGCACCCGGCCGAGCCGGCGGATGTGGACGTCGAGGGCATCCTCAAGGGTGTCCACCGCTACAAGCGGGGCGAGAGCGGCTCGATCCCGGCGCAGATCATGGCGTCCGGTGTGGCCGTGCCGTGGGCTGTCGAGGCGCAGCGGATCCTCGCCGAGCAGTGGGACGTGCGCGCCGACGTCTGGTCGGCGACGTCGTGGAACGAGCTGCGCCGTGAGGCCGTCGACGTGGAGCGGTACAACCTGCTCCACCCGGAGGAGGAGCAGCGCGTTCCGTACGTGACGCGCAAACTGTCCGGCGCCGAGGGCCCGTTCGTCGCGGTGTCGGACTGGATGCGTGCCGTGCCGGACCAGATCTCGCGCTGGGTGCCGGGGACGTACCAGTCGCTGGGTGCGGACGGTTTCGGTTTCGCGGACACGCGTGGCGCGGCCCGCCGGTTCTTCCACATCGACGCGGAGTCGATCGCTCTGACGGTGCTCACGGAGCTCGCCAGGGAGGGCAAGGTGGACCGCTCGGTGCTGAAGCAGGCAATTGACCGCTACCAGTTGCTGGACGTGGCGTCGGCGGACCCGGGCGCCGCGGGCGGCGACGCGTAGGGCGGCAGATGGTCGGTGGCCGGTTCCGTGGTTACGGGGCCGGCCACCGCTCGTTGGGGAGGGCGACGGCGCCGCGGTTCCGGCCGGGCGTCGAGGTTGCGGCCCGCGCATCGCTGTTAGGCCGGGCGTCGCTGTTCCGGCCGGTCGTCGCGTTCCCTACTCTTTGCGGCCATGAAGGAAATACCCGCGCGCGTGCGCTGGGAGCGGCGTACGCAGCGCCCGTTGCTGGCGTTCGCGCTGCTGTTCGGTGTCGCGTACGCGCTGCCCATCGTGATGCCGGGCGCGCACGGCTCCGTCACCCGCGTCTGTTCGGTCGTCGAGTGGGTGGTGTGGGGGCTGTTCGCCGCCGACTACTCGGTGCGGTTCGTTCTGGCCCGTGCCCGCTGGGAGTTCGTGCGGCGTCATCCGCTGGATCTGCTCGCCGTGCTGCTGCCGATGGTGGCGCCGCTGCGGTTGCTGCGTGTGGTGGCGACGCTGCTGCTGGTCGGGCAGCGGGCGAGGATCGCGAGTCAGATCAGGCTCACGACGTATGTGGTGGGGTCGGTCGCCGGGCTGATGATGTTCGGTTCGCTGGCCGTGCTGGAGGTCGAACGCGACTCCCCCGACGGGAACATCAAGACGCTGGGTGACGCGGTGTGGTGGTCGTTCACGACGATGACCACGGTGGGGTACGGGGATCTGTCGCCGACGACGGGCCTCGGGCGGCTCCTCGCCATCGGTCTGATGCTGAGCGGGATCGCGCTGCTCGGGCTGATCACGGCGAACATCGCGACCTGGTTCATCTCCCGTTTCGAGCAGGAGAGCGCGGGCGAGAAGCGTCAGACGGCCGCGATCGAGCTGCTGACCGAGGAGGTGCGGGAGTTGCGCGCGGAAGTGGGCCGGCTGTCGGGGGCCGCCCTGCCCGGTCGAGCGGGGGAGAGCGACGGTACGACAGCCGGCCGCACACCGGTCTGATCGCGCTGTCCGATCCTGTTGGTCCTGACGATCCTGTCGGACCTGTGAATCCCGTCGTGGGTGCCCGAGTGGCCGGTCAGACCAGCCACATGAGCGCCAGTACGGTGTCGACGATTCCGAGGGTGAAGGCGATCACCGCGGGAACGTACGCGGTGCTCCACCGCCGGCCCATGCCGAGCCAGCCGAGCACGATGGCCAGCGGGCCGAGCACGATCGACGCCACGAACAGGCCCGCGACGGCGAAGACCAGACCTACTATTCCGATGGTCACGCGGTCCGTCCCGGTCCGCGACCCCATCCGGCCGCGTGAACGAGGGTGCTTGCGTGTCCGGGTGTTTCCGAAGCCCGTCATCATCACTCCCTGTGTCGGTGGATGTGGGCTGTCTGAAACTTCGGGTACCCCCGCTCAGCGCTCCCAGACCTTGAAGGCCCGTACGCGGTGGGGCGACTGGGGGATCCAGGTGCCGTCGCCCGGGTACGTCTCGAACTCGCCGCTCTCCTCGCACTCGTCGGACTGGTAGGTGGTGACGGGCCGCCCCAGCCGGTTGACCAGGGACTGGGCGTCGGTGCCGGACGGCAGGGGGACGCAGTTCTGGATCTCGGTGCGGAAGAGCTCATGGGTCTGGCGGGCGCCGCGGAAGTCCGGTTTTCCCCACAGGCAGAGTTCGCCGGGTCCGCAGGCGCCGCGCGGTGCGGCGGCTGCTCCGGCGGCCGGGGCCGCGGTCGGCAGGAGGACCGTGGCGGCGGCCAGGGTGGCCGCGGTGAGCATGGTGGCAGGCGTGGTCGTACGCATGTCGGTGAACCCCCGTGTCGTGCTGATCAGTTGTCGGCACTCTCGCCCGGCGGGCCGCTCCACGGGAAGAGGATCTTGCCGGACTCCACCCGAACAGGGGACGGCCCCGCCGGGATGTCCGGGCGGGGCAGTCGTGCTGAATCACGTCCTGTTGACGCACCGACTCTCGTCGCACCCTGTCGGCGCCGTCCCGTCAAACGCGCCGCGGCCGCGTGTCAGATGTGGACGCCGCCCCCGGCCGCGTCCGCGTTGTCGCCGCGTTTGGCGCGGGTGGCGACGAACGCCGCGATCACCGCGACCGTGCCGGCGACCAGGAACGCCAGGCTCATCCCGGACACGAAGGTGTCCTGCATGACTCCGGTGATCCTGGCGAAGATGTCGGGTGTGACACCGGGTGCCTCGGCGAGGGCCGGCGGGGCGACGCCGATCTCGGCGGCCTGCTCCAGGGAGGGGTCCAGCGGCAGCGGGATGCCCGCGTCCTGCCAGTTGCCCTCCAGGTCGGCGCCGACCTTGGCGGACATGACGGCGCCGAGCACCGCCGTGCCGAGCGCGCCGCCGACCTGCATCGCGGCCTGCTGGAGACCGCCGGCGACGCCGGAGAGTTCCAGCGGAGCGTTGCCGACGATGACCTCGGTGGCGCCGACCATGACCGGGGCCAGGCCCATGCCGAGGAGCGCGAACCAGAGCGACATCACGGGCGTACCGGAGCCGGGCGACAGGGTGGACATGCCGAACATGGCGGCGGCCGTGGCGACCATGCCGCCGACCAGCGGGACCCGTGGCCCGAACCTGGTGATCAGCATGCCCGCGACGGGTGAGGCGATGATCATCATGAGGGTCAGGGGCAGCAGGTGCAGGCCGCTGTCGACGGGGCTCATGCCGTGTACGCCCTGGAGGTAGAACGTCACGAAGAAGAGGCCGCCCATGAAGGCGAAGGCCATCAGCACCATGAGGATCGTGCCGGCGCTGAGCGGTACCGACCGGAACATGCTCAGTGGTACGAGGGGTTCCTTGACCTTCGTCTCCCAGACGGCGAACAGGACGAAGCACAGGACCGCGGCGCCCAGGAACCCCCAGGTGCCGGCCGAGGTCCAGCCCCAGGACTCGCCCGCCTTGATGATCGCCCAGATCAGGGAGAACATCGCGGCCGAGAGCAGCAGGATCCCGACGACGTCGAAGGACTTGGGCGCGTTCGCCGCGCGGTGGTCCTTGAGGATCACCAGCCCGAGGATCAGGGCGACGACGCCGACGGGCACGTTGATGAAGAACACCGACTGCCAGCTGACGTGTTCGACTAGCAGACCGCCGACGATCGGGCCGCCCGCGGTGGAGGCGCCGATGACCATGCCCCAGATACCAATGGCCATGTTCAGCTTCTCGGCGGGGAAGGTGGCGCGCAGCAGTCCGAGGGCGGCGGGCATCAGCAGGGCGCCGAAGACGCCCTGGAGCACGCGGAAGGCGACGACGAACGCCACGCTGTCGGAGAAGCCGATGATGGCGGAGGCCGCGGCGAAGCCCGCGATGCCGATGAGGAAGGTCTGGCGGTGGCCGAAGCGGTCGCCGAGCTTGCCCGCGGTGATGAGCGCGACGGCGAGCGCGAGGAGATAGCCGTTGGTTATCCACTGCACCTGGGCGAAGGTCGCGCCCAGGTCCTCCTTGATCACCGGGTTGGCGATCGCGACGATCGTGCCGTCGAGCGCGACCATCATGACGCCGATGGCGACGGAGAAGAGCGTCAGCCATGGGTGGCCGCGCAGGCCCTTGGGGGCTCCCGGAACCGCTTCCCGCGGGTCTTTCGGCGCCGATTCGACGGTGGTCTGACTAGTCATGTCGCGAGGCTAATGACAGCGTCTGACAGTTGACAAACCATTTCACTAGTCTGTAACTGTCACGTGGCTCACATCTCAGGTGGGGTGGGCATCGGCGTACGGAGTGGGCCGGAAGTGACGGGACGGAGGACCTGCGGGCGATGGACGGGCAGCGGGCGGCACAGCACCCGGCGGGACTCCGGGAACTGAAGAAGCGGCGTACGCGCGACGCGCTGCTGCGGGTGGCTCTCGACCTGTTCACGACGCGGGGGTACGAGGAGACCACCGTCGACGAGATCGCCGGGGCCGTCGACGTCTCGCAGCGCACCTTCTTCCGCTACTTCGCGAGCAAGGAGGAGGCGGCGTTCACGATCCAGGATCTGGTGGAGACGCGTTTCCTCACGGAGCTGCGTCAACGTCCGTCCACGGAGACCCCTTTCGAGGCCATGCATCACGCGGTGCTGGGTGCGTGGGGCAGCATCAACGAGGCGATCGAGGCGCTGGTCCCGGTCGAACTGCATCTGCGCACCTACCGGATGATCGAATCCACCCCTTCGCTGCTGGCCGCGCATCTGCGGCGCGCCACGGAGCTGGAGGAGCAGGTCGCGCTGGTGATCGCCGAGCGCGAGGGGCTCGATGTGGAGAGCGATCCGCGTCCGCGCGTGGCCGTCGCCGCGTTCTCCGGGGTGATGCGGGTGACGGGGCGGCTGTGGGGGCAGGGCCGTGAGACCGGTCTGGACGGGCTGCGTGAGCTGACGGAGTCGTATCTGGACCAGCTCGTGCCCACCCTCGCGGGGGACTGGAGCGCTCCGCGAAAGCCGTCGAACGGCGCCCGCCGGACGGGCTGAGGCCTCACCGCGCGTGACGGCCGTGCCCGCGGCCGAGGTTCGGCACCGCTGACCGCCAAATCGATTCGTACCTTTCGTTCCGTTACGTACGACACAAGGATGCTCCAGTGCGTGCGCGCTACCCCGACGGAGCGTGAACAAACGGCAGTTCACCCCTCTCCACGCGGTGATCTGTCTCACGGTCGTCATGAGTGCCGCCGAACGTCTCCTAGTGTGTGGCGCAGTGACTTCCCTAGACTCCTCCCCGTCCCTCACCGCGTGGCGCACTCTGCTGGCACTCGCCGTGGTGTTCGTGATGCTGGCGACCACCGGGTGGACCGCGCTCCAGCAGGACGGTGAGCCCGGCACCGCGCGCGAAAGAGCCCTGTCGGCCTGGGAGAAGGGCCGGGTCGGTGTCCTCGACCTGCCGGACCCCGCCTCGTCGCACCGGCGGATCGCCGAGTTCTTCGCCTCGCTCACGGCCGCGCAGCGCGTCCGGCTCGCCGACCGGTACCCCCTGGTGGTGGGCAACCTCAACGGCGCGCCCCTGACACTTCGCTACCGCGCCAACCGGCTCGCCGTGCTCCAGGCGCGTGACGTCGAGCGCGAGCGGATGCGCGACGGCAGGCTGTCCCTCGACGGGCGGCAGCTGGCGAACCGGCGGATGCACCGCTTCGAGTCGATGGCGAACGGCGACCGCCACATCCTCGCCTTCGATCCCACCGGCAACGGCCGCGCCGCCGAGGTCTTCGGCGATCTCGGCAGCGCCAGGCGCGTGTCGGTGGTCGTCCCGGGCGTCGACACGAACCTGCTGACGTTCGAGCGCACGCAGCGGCGCTTCACCGCGCCGGTCGGCATGGCCAAGTCGCTGTACGACGCGGAGCGGGCGGCCTCGCCCCGTACCAGGACCGCCGTCATCGCGTGGGCCGACTACACGGCGCCCGCCGGTCTCGGCATGGACGCGGCGATCGGAAGACTGGCCTCCGACGGCGCCGTACGGCTCAACGCGCTCACCAAGGCACTGCCCGGCGACTCCCGGGTCTCCCTGATCTGCCACAGCTACGGTTCCGTGGTGTGCGGCATCGCAGCCCGCCGGCTGCCCGCCCGGGTCACGGACGTGGCGGTCGCGGGCAGTCCCGGCATGCGGGTCGAGTCGGCGGGACAGCTGGACACCCACGCCCGGGTGTGGGCGATGCGCGACCAGGACGACTGGATCCAGGGCGTGCCGTATCTGGAGGTCGTCGGGCTCGGCCACGGCGCCGACCCGATGACACCGGACTTCGGCGCGCGGGTGCTGTCCGCACGGGGCGCGGTCGGCCACAGCGGCTATTTCGAGCCGGACACCGAGAGTCTGCGGAACTTCGCGGACATCGGGGTCGGTTCGTACCGGAACACCAGTTGTGCGGACGAGGGTGACACCTGCCGGAGCTGAATCTCCGGCGCCGAGGTGAACTGACGCGCGTAGAACTCGGGGCGTCGGGGTGGGCTCCGAGGGGCGACGTGCGGTCTTTCGCCGCATACGATGAGGCACATGGGTGATGTGCTGGCCGGAATTCATGCCACCTGGGAGTTCGAAAGCGACTCCGTGCTCATCCGCTTCGAACGGGGGATACGCACGCCAAAGCTCTTCCAGGCACTGCGCGAAAGGCGCGTACCGCACGAGGCGTTGACGTCGGTGACGCTCACCCCGGGCAGACGCGGGACGGTGGTGCTGCACGCCGTGCCCCGACCGGGCGCCGACCCCCTGATGGAGGCGGCGGCGGGCCAGCTCAAGGACACCTGCGATCCGTACCGGCTGGTGCTGCCCGCCGAGCGCGAGACGCTCGCGGAGTACTACGCGGACGAGTTGCGCGCCGCCCTCAACGCGACCGCGCCGCTCGACGAGCGGGAGCCCGCCGACCGCTATCTGGTGGATCCTCCCCCCCGCGCCGCTGCACTTCAAGGCGTACGACGGCAAGGCGTCCTTCGACGGGTCCAAGGTGTCCTTCCGCTGGTTCTGGACCGGCGCGTCGTCGGCGAAGTGGAAGGCCGGCGACCAGCGGTTCCGCGTCCCCGAGCTGTGCGGGGTCGAATGGCGCTCCCCCGAGGTATTCGACGGCTACCTGCGGCTGCTGCGCCGGGGCGACCAGGAGCAGCCCACCCAGGCCGACCACGACCCGGCGGCGGTGGTCTTCGGCCTCGGCTACGGGCCGGTCCACGAGTCGCTGCCGTTCGCGGCGGCGGTGCTGGCCGCCGTACGGACCTCGGGGCCCGCCCCCGCCCTGGACGCCGGGCCGGTCCCGGTGCCGGTGATGGCAACGGGGCGGCGCGACCCGGCCGACATCGCCGAACGGATCCGGCACCTGGGCGAGCTGCACGAGGCGGGGCTGGTCACGGACGACGAGTTCAGCGCGAAGAAGGCGGAACTGCTCGCCGAGCTGTGACGCGCGTAGCGGGCCTGCCCCCTACTGGGGTACGAGGCCGGGTGTGGCTCCTGGGTATGACGCCGCCGGCGCGCGGGCTGCATACGCTGAACCGGCCATGAGTACCGAAGCCCCGCCCCCTCCCCCGGCGCCCCGCACCGCCCGCGCCCGTGAGTCGCTGCGCTCGCTCGGCAGCGCCCTGCGCACCCCGGCCGCGTCCACCGAACCGCTGCTGGCGCGTGCCGCGAAGCCCTGGCAGCGCTACGCGCCGTACGTCGTGGCCTTCGGCTTCGCCGTCGCGCTGCTGCCCGTCACGGTGACCGTGCTCGTCCAGGACTACGGCCTGGCCGGCGGCTGGGCGGGGTCGCTCGCCACCGCGCAGGCGGCGCCGCTGCTGCTCGCCGTGACCCGGCCGCTCCAGGCGTGGTGGATCATCTTCTCGGCGGACATCGTCGGCGCGGTGCTGCTCCTGACCACGGCGGACGACCTCGACGGCCGGTCCTGGCCGTGGACACCGATGGTGGTCGTCGGCTACCTCCTGCTGATGGTGTGCCTGGGGCTGCGCGAGCCGCGCCGTACGCTGCTCGCCGTCTGGCTCGCGACCGGGGCGGCGGGGCTGGCCTTCGAGCTGGTCTCGCAGGACCGCAGCGACGGCGTGCACCTCCTGCTGTTCGTACTCAGCGGGATGATCCTGCTGGTCACGGCGGCCCTGCGGGAGCGCGGTGACGCCCAGCGCAGGCTGGTGGAGCAGGAGACGATCAGTGAGGTCGAACGCGCGCAGCGCACGCTGCTGGAGGAACGGGCCCGTATCGCGCGCGAGTTGCACGACGTGGTCGCCCACCACATGTCGGTGATCACGGTGCAGGCCGACTCGGCGCCGTACCGGATCGAGGGGCTGCCGGAGGCGGCGCGCGAGGAGTTCTCGACGATCGCCGCCGGGGCGCGGGAGTCGCTGACCGAGATGCGGCGGCTGCTGGCGGTGCTGCGCAGCGACGGCTCGGCGGGCGAACGGGCGCCGCAGCCGGGGCTGGGACGCGTACAGCAGCTCGTCGAGGCGACGGTACGGGCCGGGGTGCCGGCCGAGCTGTCCCTGGCGGCGGATCTCGGCCCCGTCCCGCCGTCCGTGGACCTCTCGGCGTACCGCATCATCCAGGAGGCCCTGTCCAACGTCGTACGGCACGCGCCCGATGCCCCGACCAGGGTCTCGGTGACCTCGGACGCCGACTGGCTGACCGTGCTGGTCGTCAACGGGCCCGCGAGCGCCCGCACATCGCCGCTGGAGTCCTCAGGCACCGGCCACGGGCTGGTCGGTATGCGCGAACGCGTACGGTTGACCGGCGGCACGCTGGACACGGGACCGCTGCCGGACGGCGGGTTCCGGGTCGCCGCGAGGCTTCCGCTGGCGCCGGACACCGCCCCGACCTCAAAGGAACCGACGTGACCATCCGCGTGATCATCGTGGACGACCAGGCCATGGTGCGGGCGGGGTTCGCCGCGCTGCTGTCCGCGCAGGCCGACATAGACGTGGTCGGCGAGGCGCCGGACGGGCGCCAGGGCATCGAGGTCAGCCGCCGCACCCACCCCGACGTGGTCCTGATGGACGTCCGGATGCCGGAGATGGACGGCCTGGCGGCGGCCCGCGCGCTGCTGGACCCGCCGGTGGGGGTGGTGCACCGGCCAAAGGTGCTGATGCTGACCACGTTCGACGTGGACGACTACGTGTACGAGGCGCTGCGCGCGGGGGCGTCCGGGTTCCTCCTGAAGGACGCGCCGCCGGCGGACCTGATCTCGGCGGTCCGCGTGGTCGCGGCGGGCGAGGCGCTGCTGGCGCCGTCCGTGACGCGCCGGCTGATCGCGGACTTCGCGCAGCAGCGGCCGGCGCCGCGCAAGGACCGCTCGCTGCGGCTGAAGGGGCTGACGCCGCGCGAGACGGAGGTGCTGGAACTGATCGCGCGGGGGCTGTCGAACCAGGAGATCGCGGAACATCTGATCCTCGCGGAGCAGACGGTGAAGACGCATATCGGGCGGGTGCTGGCGAAGTTGGGGTTGCGGGACAGGGCGCAGGCGGTGATTTTCGCGTACGAGTCGGGGCTGGTTGCGCCTGGCGGTTGAGGTGTTTCGTTGACCGGTTCCGCCCGGTGGTCGGGTTGTCCTCAATCGCCGGACGGGCTTGTTCGGTGCGGACCGGTGGGGTGTGAACAGCGCCACGTGGCGGTGTGAGGGGGGCGGGGGCGCAGGAGGGGTGTGTTCGGACACTTGGGCTGATTTGTGGCGCGTGAACAAGGTGGGTCAGCGGGTCCAACGAGCCCTGCACGCGCCGTAAATCACGCCGTCCGGACATACCCGTCCGGAGACCCCTCACCCCGACCACGACCGCGACCGAACCCACCCCACCCCCTACCCAGGTCGCACCCCCGACTTGGCACCCCGGTGTGACGTCGCACCACCCCTCGTCTTCCTACCTTCCTCCCGCCACACCCCGTGGCCACGACGAGGGAGACGCGAGATGCGCCGCTACAGAAGGACCTTGGTCGCCATCGCGCTGATGGCCACCCTGGTGTCCGGCACCGCCGGATGGGCCGCCGGGAGTGGGCAGCGGGCGGTCGACGGGCCGCCGCCCGGCAGCGCCGCCTGGCGGCACGACGGTTCGCTCGGACGCGCGCTGCCCGACCCGGAGACCGCGCCCCCCGCCCAAGTCGCCTCGTTCTTCCGCACGTTGAGCCCCGCGCGGCAGCGGGACCTGGCCGAGCGGCACCCCTCGGTCGTCGGGAACCTCGACGGCGCCCCCGTCGAACTCCGCTACCGCGCCAACAGGCTCGCGCTCACGAAGGACCCCCGCTACACCCGCCTCGCGGCGCCCGGCCGACAGATCATCGCCTTCGATCCGCGGGGGCGCGGCACCGTCGCCGAGGTGTACGGGAACCTGCTGACGTCCCGTCATGTCGCCGTCGTGGTGCCGGGTTCGGACATCGACGCGGGGACGTACGACCGGCCGGGCGACGCGTACGGCACCCCCGCCGGGATGGCCACGTCGCTGCGGACGGCGACCGAAGGCCGTACCGCCGTGGTGGCGTGGGCCGGTTACACGACGCCCGTCGGCGTCGGACTGGACGCCGCGACCGGTGGGCTCGCCGAGGTGGGCGCGGAGCGACTGACCCGGTTCACCGAGGGGCTGGCCGCCGCCGGTGTGAGGACGCCCGCGCTGTTCTGTCACAGCTACGGCTCCGTGGTGTGCGGGCTCGCCGCCGCGGAGGCGAACGCGTCGGACATCGTGGTCCTCGGCTCCCCCGGCATGCGCGCCGCCAGCGCGGACGCGCTCGGCACGGATGCCCGGGTGTGGGCGGCGAAGGACCCCTCGGACTGGATCTCCAAGGTGCCGAACGTGGAGTTCCTGGGCCTGGGCCACGGCGCGGACCCGGCGGCGGAGAGCTTCGGAGCGCGCCGTGTCCCCGCGCGGACCGCGCACGGGCATACGGGCTACTTCGCCCCGGGCACGGACTCGCTGCGTGCGTTCGCCTCGATCGCCACGGGTGGTGACGTGCGATGAGACTCGCCGAGAGGATCGAGGCGCGGACGCCCGCGTTGCGTGACCGCGCGATCGACGGTCTGCGCGCGCTGGCGCTGCTCGCGGTGCCGACCGGGCACTGGCTGCTGGGCGGATTCACCCTGGACGACGGCGCGTTGCGCAACGCGAGCCCCCTGAGCACGTTCGGCCTCGTGGCGCCGGTGAGCTGGGTGCTCCAGATGCTGGGCATCTTCTTCCTGGTCGGCGGTTACGCGTCGGTACTCTCCTACCGGCGCAGGAAGGGTTCCACGGCGGCGTGGCTCCGGCAGCGCGTCATCCGGCTGGGGCGGCCGGTGCTCGGTGTGACGGCGGTGTGGGCGGTGCTGATTCCGGTGCTGTACGCGGCCGGTGTGCCGGGGACGACGCTGCGTACGGGCTCGACGCTGGTGGTGCAGCCGCTGTGGTTCGTGGGGGTGTACGTCGTGGTGACGGCGCTGACGCCGTACTGCGTGCGGGCGGCGGGGCGGCTGGGCGCGTGGGCGGCGGCGCCGTTGCTGGGGGTGGTGGCCGTCGTGGACGTGCTGCGGTACGGCCCGTACGGCGAGGCGATGCCTTCGTGGCTGAGCGTGGTCAACATCCTGCCGGGCTGGCTGTTCGCGTATCAGCTGGGTGTCTCGTGGGGCGAGGGCAGGATCGGCCGGCGCGGCGCGCGGGTGCTGCTCGTGGGTGGCGGGGTGCTGTTCGCCGTACTGCTGCTGGTCTTCCACTACCCGGCGTCGATGGTCGGGGTGCCCGGTGAGGCGCGGACCAATTCGCATCCGCCGTCGCTGCTGGTGCTCGCGCTGGCCGCCGCGCAGAGCGGTGCGGCGATCCTGCTGCGGGACCGGATCGCGGGTGTGCTGCGCAGGCCCGCGCTGTGGGCGCCGGTCGTGGTGATCAATCTGTCCGCGATGACGATCCTGTGCTGGCACCAGACGGCGATGCTGGCGGCGGCGGTGCCGGGTTCGTATCTGGGGGCGGTACCGGGGCTGACGACGGCGCCGGATTCGTACGGCTGGATTGTCGGCCGGGTGCTGTGGATGCCGCTGTTCGCGGTGCTGCTGGTGCTGATCGCCCGGTACGCGCGGGCTTTCGAGGCGCCGTGGCGGTCGGGGACGCGGGCGGCGAGTGCCCGCCGGGCAGCGGCGGGGCTGCTCGCGGCGGGCTTCGCGGTGTACGCGCTGGCATCGTGAGGCGCTGCGCGGCGTGGGCGTTACTCGCGGGCGGCGGCCGTCGCGGACATGTCCGGGTAGCGGTCGCCGGCGACCTGCCCGGCGATCGGCTCCAGGAGCGCCAGCTCCTCGGGGGTGAGGGTGATGCGGGTGGCGGCGGCGTTCTCCAGCAGGCGCGAGCGCTTGCGGGTGCCGGGGATCGGTACGACGGTCAGGCCGTGTTCCTGGGCCCGCTGCTGCACCCAGGCGAGCGCGATCTGGCCGAGGGTCGCGTCGTGCGCGGCGGCGATGGTGCGGACGGGTTCGAGGAGGGCGGCGTTGCGGCCCGCGTTGTCGCCGGTGAAGCGGGGCTGGGTGAGGCGGATGTCGGCGCCCTTCAGTTCCTTGTCGGCCCGGGTGAACGAGCCGGTCAGGAAGCCGCGTCCGAGCGGTGAGTACGGGACGAGGGCGACACCGAGTTCGGCGGCGGCGGCCACGGCGCTCGTTTCGACGTCGCGGGAGAACAGCGACCACTCGGACTGGAGAGCGGTGATGGGGTGCACGGAGTGCGCCTCGCGCAGTTCCGCGCCGGTGACCTCGCTCAGGCCGAGGTATTTGACCTTGCCCTCGGCGACGAGATCGGCCATCGCGCCGACGGATTCGGCGAACGGTACGGCGGGGCTGTGCCGGTGCATGTAGTAGAGGTCGATGACGTCGACACCCAGGCGCCGCAGGGAGCCCTCGACGGCCTGCCTGATGTAGGCGGGGTCGTTGCGGACGCCCCGGTATTTCGGGTCGTCGCCGCGTTCGATGCCGAACTTGGTGGCGAGGGTGATCTCGTCGCGGTGTGCGGCGACGAAGGGCGCGAGGAACGTCTCGTTGGCGCCGCGTCCGTAGGCGTCGGCGGTGTCGATGAGGGTGACGCCGGTTTCGAGGGTCGCTTCGAGGGTGTCGCGGGAGGCGGTGTCGTCGGTGTCGCCGTAGAACTCGCTGATGCCCATGGCGCCGAAGCCCTGGACGCCGACGGTGGGTCCGGCGGCGCCGAGCGTCACCGCGGTGATCTTCTCCGTGCTGGGGGTGTTCATGAGGCCCTTTCCGAGGCGGGGCGCGCACCGGCGTAGTAGTCGATCTTGTAGTCGAGTACGGCGAGGGTGTCGTGGAGTTCGGCGATCCGGGTGCGCACGTCGCGCCGGGTCTGCTCCAGCAGCTCCTGCCGCCGTTCGAAGGTGTGCTCGCCCTCCCGGACCAGTTCGGCGTAGCGGACCATGTCGGCGACCGGCATCCCGGTCAGACGCAGTTTGCCGACGAAGGCGAGCCAGTCGAGGTCCTGGTTGGAGAAGCGCCGCTGTCCGGTGTGCGACCGGTCGACGTGCGGCATGAGTCCGATGCGCTCGTACCAGCGCAGGGTGTGCGCGGTGAGGCCGGTGAAGGAGACGACTTCGCTGATCGTGTACTGGTCCCGTCCGGCGGGGCGGGGGTGCGTGGGCGGGGCCGATACGCAGAGGTCCTCGGTTTCCGTCCGGACGGGCGTGCTCTCCATCAGCGTCATGCCTTCAACGTAGGACCTTGGAGTGCACTCGAAGCAAGTGTGACCCGTGACGATTTTCGCGCGTCGCGCTCCCGGGGTCGGGCGCCGGGCGTGCCCGGTCTACGCTCGTGGCCATGCAGAGCCTGGCGATGATCGAGAACTGGCCGGTGCCGGCCGCCGCGGCGGCCGTCGTACGGGCGGACGGCACGGTGAGCGGATCGTACGGCCCGACGGGGCGCCGTTTTCCACTGGCGTCGGTGACCAAGCCGCTCGCCGCGTACGCGGTGCTCGTGGCGTACGAGGAGGGTGCGGTCGAGCTGGACGAGCCGGCCGGGCCCGAGGGCTCGACGGTGCGGCATCTGCTGTCGCACACCAGTGGTCTGGCCTACGACGAGCACCGGGTGACGGCCCCGCCCGGCACCCGGCGGCTGTACTCGAACGCGGGTTTCGAGGCGCTCGGGGACCATGTGGCGAAGGTGACGGACATCCCGTTCGGCGAGTATCTGCGCCAGGCGGTGCTGGAGCCGCTGGGCATGACGTCGACGACGCTGGACGGTTCGCCCGCCAGGGACGGTGTCTCGACGGTGGACGATCTCGTCGCGTTCGCCGCGGAACTCCAGGCGCCGCGGCTGCTGGACCCCCGTACGGTGCTGGAGGCGATGACGGTGGTTCATCCGGGGCTGGCGGGGATTCTGCCGGGTTACGGGCATCAGAAGCCCAACGACTGGGGTCTGGGCTTCGAGATCAGGGACTCCAAGTCGCCGCACTGGACGGGCGGTTCGTCGTCGCCGCGTACGTTCGGCCACTTCGGGCAGTCGGGGACGTTCCTGTGGGTGGATCCGGACGCGGGCGCGGCGTGCGTGGCCCTGACCGACCGGGACTTCGGTCCCTGGGCGGTCGAGGCGTGGCCGCCGTTCACGGACGCGGTACTGGCGGAGCTGCGGTCGGCGCTCTAGCGCGGTCGCCGGGCGGCGGGCCCTTGGGCGCCATGCTTGTCCTCAATCGCCGGACGGGCTGCGTTCGCGGTCCGTTGGGCGGGCGCTAGCCGCCGTCCCGCCGTTCGGGTCCCAGTTCCCAGATCAGCGTCTCGGACTGGGTTTCCGCGGTGAGTTCGAGGCCGTCGGAGTCCGTGATGCGCGCCGAGTCGCCGGGGCCCAGTTCCACGCCCGCCAGGATCACCAGTCCACGGACCACGTGCAGATACGCCCGCGCCGCGTCGGGCACCGCCGCCCGTTCGCCCTCCTGGAGCCGGCGTACGTGCAGCATCGCGCCGGCCTCGGGCAGCGCGTACGGCGTGGAGTCGGCGATGCCGCGCACGATCTCGTAGCGGGGGTCGCCGCCGGGCGCGAGCGGGGCGAGCCACATCTGGACGAAGACCAGCGGGCGCTCGCCGTCGTTGCGCTCCACGTGCCGTACGCCGCCGCCCGCGCCGAGCCGCTGGACGTCGCCGGGCCGTACCACCGTGGCGTTCCCGGCGGAATCGCGGTGGGTGAGTTCTCCCTCGACGACCCAGGTGACGATCTCGGTGTGGCTGTGCGGGTGTTCGTCGAAGCCCGCGCCGGGCGCGAGGCGTTCCTCGTTGCAGGCGATCACCGCGCCGAACCGGAGGTTGTCGGGCTCGTAGAACTGCCCGAAGGAGAAGGCGTGGAGGGACTCGATCCCGGTGGACGGGTCCCCGCCGGGATAGCGGTCGTCGGCGTACCGGACGGAAATCACGTCCCCACGGTAGACCCGCCCCGGCACGTGGCCGTCCGGATAAGGCAGTCTTGTCCCGTGCCTGAACCCGCGAACGAAGCCCATCCGCATCCCGCGACCCTGCGCCGACTGGAGAAGTCGGCCGGCCGGCTGGCCGCGAACGCGATCGCCCGCATGGACGAGAAGCTGCCGTGGTACCGGGCGATGCCGCCGGAGAACCGTTCCTGGATCGGTCTGGTGGCCCAGGCGGGGATCGCTGCCTTCACCGAGTGGTTCCGGCATCCGGAGACCCCGCAGGCCATCTCCACCGATGTGTTCGGTACGGCTCCGCGGGAGTTGACGCGGGCCATCACGCTGCGCCAGACCGTCGAGATGGTGCGCACCACCATCGAGGTGATGGAGTCGGCGATCGAGGAGGTCGCGGCGCCCGGTGATGTGTCGGTGCTGCGCGAGGCGCTGCTCGTGTACGCGCGGGAGATCGCCTTCGCCACCGCGCAGGTGTACGCGCAGGCCGCCGAGGCGCGCGGCGCGTGGGACGCGCGGCTGGAGTCGCTGGTGGTGAACGCGGTGCTGTCCGGCGAGGCCGACGAGGGCGCGGTGTCACGGGCCTCGGCGCTGGGCTGGAACTCGCCCGAGCATGTGTGTGTGCTGCTGGGCACGGCGCCCGACGGGGACAGCGAGCTGACGGTGGAGGCGATCCGCCGGGCCGCGCGGCACGCCAAGCTCCAGGTCCTCACGGGGGTGCTCGGTGACCGGCTGGTCGTCATCGCGGGTGGCAGTGACAATCCGCTCCAGGTCGCGAAGGCGCTGATCGGACCGTACGCGGCGGGTCCGGTGGTGGCGGGTCCGGTGGTGCCCGACCTGCTGGCGGCCACGAGGTCGGCGCAGGCGGCTGCGGCCGGACTGAAGGCGTGTTCGGCCTGGCAGGACGCGCCGCGTCCCGTACTGTCGGACGATCTCCTGCCGGAGCGCGCGATCGCGTCGGATCCTGCCGCGCGTGAGCAGTTGGTGGAGGAGATCTACAGACCGCTCGAAGAAGCGGGCTCGGCGCTGCTGGAGACTCTGAGTGTGTATCTGGAGCAGGCGAGCAGTCTCGAAGGCGCCGCCCGGATGCTGTTCGTACACCCCAACACCGTGCGCTACCGGCTTCGACGTGTGACGGACGTCACCGGCTGGTCACCGTCCGACGTCCGTTCCGCTTTCACTCTGCGGATCGCGTTGATCTTGGGGCGGCTGGCCGACGGAGATTCGTCCTCATAGCTTTTTGTGGGACATCAACAATTCCCCCGACGGTTCTTCGTCCCTGTCCCCACGGGCGTCGGAGGCCGTCCGCAGGAGAGAGTGTGAGGGTGCTCGTACTCGTCGCTCCCGGCCAAGGCGCTCAGACGCCCGGCTTCCTGACTCCCTGGCTCGACCTCCCCGGCGCCGAAGACCGGCTCCGGGCGTGGTCGGACGTCATCGACCTCGATCTGGTCCACTACGGCACGAAGGCCGACGCGGACGAGATCCGCGACACCGCGGTGGCCCAGCCACTGCTGGTCGCGGCCGGGCTGCTGTCGGCCGAGGCCGTGCGCGGGCTGCTCGGCGACGGCGCGGGCGCGGGTGCGGTCGCGGGGCACAGCGTCGGCGAGATCACCGCCGCCGTGTACGCGGGTGTGCTGGGCGAGGAGGCCGCGCTGGGCTTCGTCCGTACGCGCGGTCTGGCCATGGCCGAGGCGGCGGGCATCACGCCGACCGGTATGGCGGCGCTGCTCGGCGGCGACCCGGACGTGACCCTGCCGCATCTGGAGAAGCTCGGTCTGACGCCGGCGAACGTGAACGGCGCGGGCCAGATCGTGGCCGCCGGCACGCTGGAGCAGATCGCGGCGCTGGAGGCCGACAAGCCCGAGGGCGTACGCCGCGTGGTGGCCCTCAAGGTCGCGGGCGCCTTCCACACCGAGCACATGGCTCCGGCGGTTGCGAAGCTCGCGGAAGCGGCCGAAAAGCTTGACGTGTCAGACCCGGCCCTGCCGTACGTCTCCAACAAGGACGGGCAGACTGTGACCACGGGGGCCGAGGTCGTCGCGCGTCTGGTCGGCCAGGTCGCGAACCCGGTCCGCTGGGACCTGTGCATGGAGACGTTCAAGGAGCAGGGTGTGAGCGCGCTGATCGAGCTGTGCCCCGGCGGCACGCTGACCGGCATCGCCAAGCGCGCCCTGCCCGGGGTGCGGACCCTCGCGCTGAAGACCCCCGCCGACCTCGACGCGGCTCGCGAGATCGTCGCAGAGCACGCTTCTTAAGGAGCCCGAGAGAGCATGGCGAAGATCAGGCCCAGCCAGGGCGCGCCGTACGCCCGCATCATGGGTGTCGGCGGCTACCGTCCGACGCGCGTGGTGCCCAACGAGGTGATCCTGGAGACGATCGACTCGTCCGACGAGTGGATCCGCTCCCGCTCCGGTATCGCGACCCGCCACTGGGCCTCCGACGAGGAGACCGTGGCGATGATGTCGATCGAGGCGTCCGGCAAGGCCATCGCCGACGCCGGGATCACGCCCGAGCAGATCGGCGGCGTGATCGTGTCGACCGTCTCGCACTTCAAGCAGACGCCGGCCGTCGCGACGGAGATCGCCGACCGGATCGGGGCGGGCAAGCCCGCCGCGTTCGACATCTCGGCGGGCTGCGCGGGCTTCGGCTACGGGCTGACGCTCGCCAAGGGCATGGTCGTCGAGGGCTCGGCGCAGTACGTACTGGTCATCGGTGTGGAGCGGCTGTCGGACCTCACCGACCTCGAAGACCGCGCCACGGCCTTCCTGTTCGGCGACGGCGCGGGCGCGGTCGTCGTCGGCCCGTGCGATGAGCCGCAGATCGGTCCGACGGTCTGGGGTTCCGAGGGCGACAAGTCCAACACGATCATGCAGACCGTGCCGTGGGACGACTACCGCAAGGGAACGGTCGAAAGGTTCCCCGCCCTCACGCAGGAGGGCCAGGCGGTCTTCCGCTGGGCCGTCTTCGAGATGGCGAAGATCGCCCAACAGGCCCTCGACGCGGCCGGGATCACCTCGGCGGACCTGGACGTCTTCATTCCGCACCAGGCCAATATGCGGATCATCGACTCGATGGTGAAGACTCTGAAGCTGCCGGAGCACGTCACGGTCGCCCGTGACGTGGAAACCACCGGCAACACCTCGGCCGCCTCGATCCCGCTCGCGATGGAGCGGCTTCTGGCGACCGGTCAGGCGAAGAGCGGTGACACCGCGCTCGTCATCGGCTTCGGGGCGGGTCTCGTGTACGCCGCGACGGTCGTTACCCTCCCCTAGGCACACCGGAACTTTCCGGACCGTGCTCGTACAAATCCCTCTGCTCACGCTGAATATCGAAGGAGCGCCCACATGGCCGCCACTCAGGAAGAGATCGTCACCGGTCTCGCGGAGATCGTGAACGAGATCGCCGGCATCCCGGTCGAGGACGTCCAGCTGGACAAGTCCTTCACCGACGACCTGGACGTCGACTCGCTGTCCATGGTCGAGGTCGTCGTCGCCGCCGAGGAGCGCTTCGACGTGAAGATCCCGGACGACGACGTCAAGAACCTGAAGACCGTCGGCGACGCCGCCGACTACATCGCGAAGCACCAGGCCTGATCCAGGTCGCGCGGCTGACGCCACCCGGTGGTGGTGCCGTAGAAATTCCGCACCCTCTACACGTGGAGAAAGAATTCCAGTGAGCCCGACCAATCGCACCGTGGTCGTCACCGGTATCGGCGCAACCACACCGCTGGGTGGCGACAGCGCATCGACCTGGGAGGGCCTGCTCGCCGGCCGCTCCGGCGTCAAGCCCCTCGAAAGTGAGCGGTTCGCCGATCTGCCGGTCCGGATCGCCGCGCTCGCCGCGGTCGATCCGGCCGACGTGCTGCCCCGCCCGCTCGCCCGCAAGCTGGACCGCTCGGCGCAGTTCGCGCTGATCGCGGCCCGTGAGGCGTGGGCCGACGCGGGCTACAAGGCCAAGGCTGGCGAGGACGAGTCCATCGCCCCCGAACGTCTCGGCACGGTCATCGCCTCCGGTATCGGCGGCGTGACCACCCTGCTCGACCAGTACGACGTGCTGAAGGAGAAGGGCGTACGCCGCGTCTCCCCGCACACCGTGCCGATGCTCATGCCGAACGGCCCGTCCGCCAACGTCGGCCTGGAGGTGAACGCCCAGGCGGGCGTGCACACTCCGGTGTCCGCCTGCGCGTCGGGCGCCGAGGCCATCGGCTACGCCGTGGAGATGATCCGCACCGGCCGCGCCGATGTCGTGGTGGCGGGCGGTACGGAGGCGGCGATCCATCCGCTGCCGGTCGCCGCGTTCGCCAACATGATGGCGATGTCGAAGAACAACGACGCGCCCGAGAAGGCGTCCCGCCCGTACGACAAGGCCCGTGACGGCTTCGTCCTCGGTGAGGGCGCGGGTGTCGTGATCCTGGAGTCCGCCGAGCACGCGGCGGCGCGTGGCGCGCGGGTCTACTGCGAGGTGCTGGGCCAGGGCCTGTCCGCCGACAGCCACCACATCGCCCAGCCGGAGCCGACCGGCCGCGGTGTCGCGGCGGCGATGCAGAACCTGCTCGACAACACCGGCATGAAGCCGTCGGAGGTCGTGCACCTGAACGCGCACGCCACCTCCACGCCGCAGGGCGACATCGCGGAGATCAAGGCGCTGCGCCGGGTCCTGGGCGATGAACTCGACCATGTCGCGGTCTCCGGTACGAAGTCGATGACCGGCCATCTGCTGGGCGGCGCCGGCGGTATCGAGACCGTGGCGACGGTGCTGGCGCTGTACAAGCGGCTGGCCCCGCCGACGATCAACATCGACGACCTGGACGAGGAGGTCGACGCGGACATCGTGCGCGGTGAGCCGCGGGCGCTGCCCGAGGGCACGATCTCGGCGATCAACAACTCGTTCGGCTTCGGCGGCCACAACGTGGTGCTGGCGTTCCGTTCGGTCTGACGGTTCGTCCTCAATCGCCGGACGGGCTCGTAAAGAGCCCGTCCGGCGATTGAGGACACCCCTGCCGGCGGCGCCGGATCAGGTGTCGAAGCTCGCGAAGTACGTCGCCGCCATGTCCCGCGCCCCGTGCCCCATCGCCTCCGCGCGGGCGAAACGGTTCGCGCCCGCCTCGGCGACGTCCAGCCGGACACCTTCCGCCTCGCCCGCCGACACGATCAGACGGGCGTCCTTGGCGGCCGTGGTGAGGGCGAAGCTCGGGGTGTAGTCGTCGTCGAGGATCGCCGACGACTTGACGCGGAGATAGCCGCAGTCGAGGCCGCCGCCCGCCACGGCGTCCAGGAAGCCCCGCGGGTCGACGCCGAACCCCTTCGCCAGGGCCAGTGCCTCGGCCGTTCCGTGAGTGAGCGTCAGGACCCAGCTGTTGCAGACGAGTTTGAGCCTCGTCGCCGCACCGGACGCCCCGTCCTCGCCCACCCACAGCGTGCGGTCGCCGACGGCCTCCAGAACGGATGTGACGGTGTCGCGCGCGGCCTCGGGCCCGGCGGCCAGGACGGTGAGTTTCCCTTGCTCGGCGGGGCCCCTGGTGCCCAGTACGGGCGAGTCGAAGAAGACCAGTCCGTGCGCGTCTGCCAGTTCCGCGAGCGGGGTGAGCCCCTCCAGGCCGGCCGTCGTCGTCTGGAGCCAGACGGTGCCGGGCCGCAGCCCCGGGGCCGCCGCCGTCATCGCCTCCAGTGCGGCGGGGCCGTCGTACAGCATCGTGAGGACGACGTCCGCGCCGCGTACGGCGTCCGCCGGGCTGTCGGCGACGCGCGCCCCGTCGGCCGCCAGCGGCTCCGCCTTCGCGCGCGTACGGTTCCAGACCCGGACCGAGTGCCCGGTCCGGCAGAGATTGCGGGCCATCGCGGCGCCCATGATGCCCGCGCCGAGAACTGCCACTTCGAGTTGATCAGCCATGCGCCCACGGTAGAACGCGGCCGCGCGGTCCGCCCCGAAGGACGTACGGTCCGGCTCAGACGACCTGGTGCAGCCAGCGCACGGGGGCGCCCTCGCCCGCGTACCGGAAGGGCTCCAGTTCGTCGTCCCACGGCTTGCCGAGCAGCTTGGCGACCTCGGCCTCCAGCTGGGTCTCGCCGGTCAGCGACCGGGCGAGGGCGGCGCGCAGCCGGTCCTCGGGGACCAGGATGTCGCCGTGCATGCCGGTGACGGCGTGGAAGATGCCGAGTTCGGGGGTTGCGCTGTAGCGCTGGCCCTCGGCCGTGGGGCTGGGTTCGGCGGTCACCTCGAAGCGGAGCATCTGCCAGCCGCGCAGCGCGGAGGCGAGTTTGGAGGCGGTGCCCGCCTCGCCCCGCCAGGAGAACTCGGACCGCCAGGTGCCTGGTGAGGCGGGCTGCCTGATCCAGTCGAGCTGGACGCGCAGGCCGAGGACGCCCGCCACCGCCCATTCGACGTGGGGGCACATCGCGCGCGGCGCGGAGTGCACGTACAGAACACCACGTGTGGTCACCGGGACCTCCAGTGTGGGACGAGGATCGCCATTGCCCAGCGGCCTCAGTAAACATCATCGGGATTGAAAACCCGCAAAACGGACAGCATGTGACGGGATGTAACGTACCGGAGCCGGAGCGCGTTGTTGACTCTGGTTCGACGCCTGAAAAGCTACCTTGCGCGGGGGCCACGGGGGTGCCGTACTGTCGGTCCCAGGCGCGATATACGCGAAGCTTTCACTCGCCAGGACGCCGCCGTACGCATGACGACGCCCACGCGGAGGGTTCGGACGATGCAGGAGAGCCCTCAGGGACGCGCGCGACGCCTCGGTGGACGCCCCGCCCGCCGCCGCGCTCCGTACGCGACCGTCGCCGCGTCCTGTGCCGGGCTGCTGGTCGCCGCGGCCGCCCTCGCGGGCTGCTCGTCGTCGGACGGCGCCGATCCGGACTGGACGAAGACGAAGGCGAGCCAGTCGCCGCCCAAGCCGATCTGGGACCGCAGTCCCGCCTCGATCGCCGCCGTCGGCGACTCGATCACGCGTGGTTTCGACGCGTGCGGGGTGCTGAGCGACTGCCCCGAGGTGTCCTGGGCGACGGGCACGGACGACGGGGTGCGCAGTCTCGCGTTGCGGCTGCTCGGCAAGCCGGGCGCCGTCGACCGCAGCTGGAACTACGCGCGCTCGGGCGCGTCCGTCGCGGCGCTGCCCGCGCAGATGGGGAAGGCGGCGGGCCACGAGCCGGATCTGGTGACGGTCATGATGGGCGCCAACGACGCGTGCAAGGACGAGGCGGATCTGATGACGCCGGTGGGCGAGTTCCGGACGTCGTTCGAGGAGTCGATGCGCCGGCTGCGCGCCGACTCCCCCAAGACACATGTGTACGTGGCGAGCGTGCCCGATCTGAAGCGGCTCTGGTCCGAGGGCCGGGACAATCCGCTGGGCCGGCAGATCTGGAAGCTGGGGATCTGCGCGTCGATGCTGGGCGAATCGCAGGACATGGGAGCCGAGGCCCAGCAGCGGCGGTCGACGGTGCAGGCGCGGGTGGTGGCGTACAACAAGGTGCTCAAAGATGTGTGCGCGAAGGATCTGCGCTGCCGTTACGACGGCGGGGCGGTCTTCGACTTCCGGTTCACCGGTGAGCAGTTGAGCACGTGGGACTGGTTCCATCCGAGCAAGAACGGCCAGGGGAAGCTGGCTGACATCGCCTACCGCAACGTGGTCGCGGCGAAGCCCCCGGCGTAGGGTCGGCGACCGTGGACGAGTCGACGGTGAACGAGATGACGCCCGAGCCCGCCGGTTCGGCGCCCGACGGCACTGCGGTGCACCGCTGGACCCTGGAGCGGGCCGGTGTGCGGGTGAAGGTGTTGACGTACGGCGGGATCCTCCAGTCCGTGGAGGTGCCGGACCGCGAAGGGGCGCCCGCGAACGTGGTGCTGGGCTTCGACGACGTCGAGGGGTACGCCGACTGCCCCGCGCCGTACTTCGGCGCGCTGATAGGCCGCTACGCGAACCGGATCGCGGGCGGTACGTTCACGCTCGACGGGCGGACGTACCGGCTGCCGCGCAACAACGGGCCCAACTGTCTGCACGGCGGTGAGCGCGGCTTCGACAAGCGTGTGTGGGACGCGGAGCCTGCGGCGGACGGCCATGGCGTGCGGCTGTCGCTGGTGAGCCCGGACGGCGAGGAGGGGTTTCCGGGCCGGGTGGAGGTCTCGGCGACGTACGCGCTGGACGCGGCGGGAGCGCTGCGGATCGGCTACCGGGCGGTGACGGACGCGCCGACGGTGCTGAACCTGACGAATCACACGTACTGGAATCTGGGCGGCGCGGGCGGTGGGAGCGCGGCCGGGCACGTGCTGCGGATCGCGGCGGGTCACATCACGCCGCTGGACGGTGACTCGGTGCCGACGGGCCCTCCCGCGCCGGTCGACGGGACGCGTTTCGACTTCCGTGAGCCGCGCAAGGTGGGGTCGGGCTACGACCACAACTTCGTGCTGGACCAGGGGGGTTCGGTGGCGGCGGAGCTGTACGACCCGGCGTCGGGGCGGGTGTTGACGGTGACGACCACCGAACCGGGCATGCAGTTGTACACCGGTGACCACTTCGACGCGGGGCCGTTCGGGCCGGGCGAGGGGATCGCGCTGGAGACCCAGCACTTCCCGGACTCGCCGAACCGGCCGGATTTCCCGAGCACGGTGCTGCGGCCGGGCGAGGAGTTCACGTCGGCGACGACGTACGGGTTCGGGCTGCTGTAGGCGTGTCCTCGATCGCCGGACGGGCTCAGGACGAGCCCGTCCGGCGGAGGGACTACCGCTCGACCGTGGCGCTCAGCCTGTGGTCCGTGAGTGAGCGGCCCGCCTGGATCTCGTACGTGCCAGGGACCGCCGCCCAGGCGTTCTCGCGCTCGTCCCAGATCTCGAACGCCCGTGCCCTGATGGGGACGTTCACCTCGACGCTCTCGCCGGGGCCCGCCTCGACGGAGGCGAAGCCGGCCAGCCAGCGCACCGGGCGCTCGGGGGTCTCCGGTGCGGCGCCGGGCGCGGGGGCGAGGTAGATCTGGACGGTCTCGCGGCCGGGCCGCGCACCGGTGTTGCGCAGCCGTACGGTGGCGCTCTCGGTGGTGGCCCGAAGGGTCTCGTACTCCCAGTCGGTGTAGCCGAGCCCGTGGCCGAAGGGGTACGCGGGGGTGGTGCCCGCGCGCTCCCAGGCGCGGTAGCCGATGAACACGCCCTCGGTGTAGCGCAGTTCACCGTCGGCCGGGGTGGTGTCCGTGACGGGGACGTCGGCCAGGGCGACCGGCCAGGTGGTGGTGAGCCGGCCGCCGGGCTCCTCGGCGCCGGTGAGGACATCGGCGAGCGCGGCGCCGCCCTCCTGCCCGGGGAACCAGCTGAGCAGCACGGCTGCCACGTCGTCGCGCCACGGCAGTTCGACCGGTGAGCCGGTGTTGACGACCACGACCGTGTTCGGGTTGACGGCGGCGACGGCCGCGACGAGCGCGTTCTGATGGCCGGGCAGTTCCAGACTCGTACGGTCGAAGCCCTCGGACTCGACGGCCGTGGTGGTGGCGACCACGACGACGGCGGTGTCCGCGGCCCTCGCCGCCTCGACGGCCTCGGCGATCAGGTCCTCGGGGTCGCGTCGCGGGCCGAGGTGGAGCAGCGAGAAAGCGACCGCGTCCATCGGGGCGCCGGGCAGCCTGGGCACGGTGAGGCGCAGCGAGACATCGACGGACTCGCCCTCGACGAGGGTGACTTGGGCGCGTTCCAGGCGCTCGCCGAAGAACGCGTTGAACGGGTCGGAGCTGTCGCCGAGGCTCTCCTCGCCCTCCCAGACCTTCTCGCCGCCGACGGTGAGGACGAGGGGGCCGATGCCGCGGGTGCCGAAGGTGTGGTCGCCGCTCTCGCGCGGGGTGAAGGTGCCGGTGAACTCGACGGTGTGCAGTTCGTCGTACCGAACGCCGTCGGGCAGGTCGGCGCCGACCCACTGGACCATGCCGGAGGGGATGTCGGTGGTGCCCAGTTCCTGTCCGTCGGCGGCGCGGCAGACGGCGCGCAGCTCGAATCCCTTCGCGGCGACGCCGAGTTGGTCGCTGGGGTCGGCGCCGACGCTGTATCTGAGGGCGCCTTCGGGCAGGGCGGCGGTGAGGCCGTCGAGCGGCGCGACGACGTGCGGCGGGAAGACGGTGGCCGAACCGCCGCCGAGGATCCGGGCGTCGCGGGCGGCGGCGCCGCTGAGTGCCACCGTGCGGGTCCTGGCCGGGTCGAGGGGCAGGGCGGGGTGGCCGTCGCGTATCTCGTTGCGTACGAGGACGAAGGAGCGGCGCGCGACCTCGCGGGCCAGCGCGTCGCCGTCGACGGGTGCGGGGAGCGCGGACTCCGCGACGACGGCGGGGGCGTTGTCGAGGACGCCGACGCGGGCGGCGAGCCTCAGCACGTTGCGTACGGCGTCGTCGACGAGGGATTCATCGACCTCGCCGGCCCGGACGGCGGCGGCGAGCGCCTGGCCGTACACGGTCTTGGGGCCGGGCATCGCGACGTCGAGGCCGCCGAGGAGGGCGCCGGTGGTGGAACGGGCGGCGAGCCAGTCGGAGACGATGTAGCCGTCGAATCCCCATTCGCCGCGCAGGACTTCGTTCTGGAGATAGCGGTGCTCGGTCATCGAGTAGCCGTTGACCCGGTTGTACGCGGCCATGATGCCCCAGGGGTGGGCGTTCTTGACGATGGCCTCGAACGGGGCGAGGTAGAGCTCGCGCAGCGGGCGCGGGGCGACGATGTTGTCGACGGTGAAACGGTCGGTCTCGGCGTCGTTGGCGACGAAGTGCTTGACGGTGGTGCCGACGCCGCCGTCCTGGACGCCGAGGACGTAGCCGGTGCCGATCTCGCCGGTGAGGTAGGGGTCTTCGCTGTACGCCTCGAAGTGCCGTCCGCCGAGCGGGGACCGGTGCAGATTGACGGTCGGCGCGAGGAGGACGTGCACGCCCTTGCGGCGGGCCTCCTGTGCCAGCAACCGGCCTGCTCTGCGGGCCAGTTCGGGGTCCCAGGTGGCGGCGAGCGCGGTGGGCGAGGGGAGGGCGACCGACGGGTCGTCGGCGGTCCAGCGCACGCCCCTGACGCCGATCGGGCCGTCGGACATGACGAGCGAGGCCAGGCCGATCTCCGGGAGCGCGGGCAGCGACCAGTTGTCCTGCCCTGCCAGCAGCCGCGCCTTGTCGTCCAGTTCCAGCTTGCCGAGCGCCGCTTCGACGGCCGCTTCGCGTGCTTGGTCGGCCCGGGTGATGGGTGCGCCGGTCACGGCGGTACCTCCTCGTCAGTGCCCTGCGTCGTGCGGACGGTTACATGGTGACCCCGCATTCTGTAGGTGGGTAGGCTTCGTTATCGGTTTGTTACTCGTGTACGGTCCGGACAACGGTCGGTGAGCGGACAGGTACGAGGCGAGAGGACCCGGTTGGATGGCGAGGCCCAGAGGCGTGGAACGGCGGGCGGAGATTCTGCGCGCCACCATCGAGGTGATCGCCGAACGCGGCTACCGCGGGACGACGTTGGGCGCGGTGGCCGAGCGGGTGGGCCTCACCCAGCAGGGACTGCTCCACTACTTCCCCACGAAGGAGGCGCTGCTCCTCGCCGTCATGGACGAGCGCGACCAGTGGGACACCGGAGGCGGCAGCCGGGGCGCGGACGGCTGGCGGCTGGAGCTGCTGACGTCGATGGTCGACTACAACGCGATGCGGCCCGGCATCGTGCAGACCTTCTCGGCGCTGCTCGGTGAGAGTGTGACGGAGGGTCACCCGGCCGGGGAGTTCTTCACCCGGCGGTACGTCCAGGTGCGCGGCAACATGGCGGGCGTCCTGCGCGACGAGTTCGGCGACCGGCTGCCGAGCGGGCTCACGCCCGAGCAGACGGCGCCGCTGCTGGTGGCCGTGATGGACGGGCTCCAGTACCAGTGGCTGCTGGCACCGGAGTCGGTGGACATGCCGGCGGCGTTCCGGGCGTTCGTGACGCTGCTGCGGGGCGGGGCGGAGGGGCCGGAGCGGTAGGGGGTGTCCGGCGGATCTTCGGGGGCCGGGGCGCCGTAGCCATCGGCGGGGTGCGGAGGTGATACTTCCGCCACCCGAAGGAAGGACTCCCGTGAGACTCGTGCGCACCACAGGCAACACAGCCGGCCGGCTCGGCCTCGTCCTGCTCGCGTCGGCCGCGCTCGTCGCGGTGGCGCCTCCCCCGCATGCCGCGGCCACCGGCGCCGTCGCCGCCCGGCCGGCGTCGGACGCCGCCCCGGCGGTCACCGTCGAGGAAGGGCGGCTCGACAGGGACGTACCGCGGCGGATACTCGCCGACAGCGGCTTCGACGGGGTCGCTCCGGCGTTCGCGACATCACTGCGCGGCGCCGGTTCGTACGCGCAGGCGGAGCGCGCCGCCGTACGGCACGGCGAACGGCTGTGGCAGCGCGCCGTGGACCGCGCGCAGGGGCGGGGCCCGGCGGGCGGTGAGCTGAGCCGGGACGACGACCGGCCGCTGTACTGGGCGCGGCTGGCCATGACCCGTGAACTGCGCGCCTGGCACGCCGAGTCGGGGCTCTCCGAGGCGGCGGGCGTACGGCTGCTGGAGCGGCTGGAGAGCGCGTCGCGCGGCCAGGACTCGCTGGCCTTCGGCGGCGGTGACCGGGCCGGGGAGCGGGAGCGCGACAGGGCGAAGGGCGTCAAGCGGATCGTGGTGACCGGCTTCGACCCGTTCACCCTGGACAGGGACATCCGCATCAGCAACCCGTCCGGGGCGGTCGCGCTCGCGCTGGACGGCACGGTGATCCGTACGGCGGACGGACCGGCGCGCGTCGAGACGGCCGTGTTCCCGGTCCGCTGGGGGGACTTCGCCGACGGCACGGTCGAACGCGCGCTGCGCCGTGCGCTGCCGCGCGCGGATCTGTTCGTGACGGTCAGTCAGGGACGGGTGGGGCGCATCGATGTCGAACGGTACAACGGCGCGTGGCGCGGCGGCTTCGGCGACAACGAGAACGTGTCCGAGACCGGGCTCGTACCGGTGAAGGACCCGGCCACGCAGCCGCAGTGGACGCGGACGACCCTCCCCTACGCGGACATCGTGGCCGCCGACACGGGGCGCTTCCCGGTGTACGACAACACGTCGGTCACCGAGATCCCGGCGGGCGGCACGGCTCCCGTCGTACGGCCCGAGGGGCCGACACCCGGCTCGGCGGCCCGCGCGGGTGGCGGCGGGGACTACCTGTCGAACGAGATCGCCTACCGGGCGACGCTGCTGCGCGACCGGCTCGGGCTGGACATCCCTGGCGGCCATGTGCACACGCCGGTCCTACAGTTCGGCCCGGGCAACACCGACCCGGCGACGGGGACGGTGACGGATCCGGTCTTCGTCCAGAACAGGCTGGACATCACGGAGCAGCTGCGGACGATCGTGCGGGTGGCGGCGGAGGGGTCGTAGCGGGGCGACTCGGCTCACCGGGCCCCGCCCGGTAGGCCGGGGTCGTCCTCAATCGCCGGACGGGCTTTTTTGAGCCCGTCCGGCGATTGAGGACAAGCGGTGGCCACGAGTCGGCGCAACTCGGACAACGACCCCGTTCACCACTCGCGTGGGGCGTCGGGCGCCGGAACCGCGTCCCCCTGCACGGGCGAACCGGCCTGACCGGCACCCGCACCCGCACCCGCGCTCTCGCCCGTCAGGTCGCGGGCCATCAGCGTCGCTCCCGCCACCGCGCCCGGCATCAGGAACACCGCGACGAACGGCACCAGGAACGCGAGCGTCAGCGGGACCCCGAAGCCCAGCGTGAGCAGCCGGCGGCCCCGCAACAGCGCGAGACGTTCCTTCAGTTCGATGCCGCGCCGCTGCATCGCGACCGCGTTGAGCTCCTCCGCGAGGAAGAAGCCGGACACGCAGAAGCCGAGCACCGGCACGACGGTCTGTCCGACGACGGGGACGAACCCGAGGGCGAAGAGCAGGACGCCGTACAGCACCACCCGCCCCAGGACCCGCAGGCTGTCGCGCGCGGAGACCCACAGCTCGCGCCAGAGCGGCAGTCCCGACTCGGGCACGTGCCCGCCCTCCGAGCGGTCCACCGCCTCGGAGAGCGATTCGTAGAAGGGCTGCCCGACCAGCAGCGTCACGGCCGTGAACGCGATCACGGCGAGGAACAGCACGAGCGCGACGAGCAGCACGGTGAGGAAGCCGCGGAACAGCCCCTGCCACGGCGAGGACCAGTCGTCGGCGAAGGGCGTCGCCCAGGCCGTCAGATCGTCGGCGCCGTAGAAGAGGCCGACGAGCGCCGCCGCGTAGAGGACGAGGGTCACCAGGCCGGGCAGCAGCCCGAAGCCTAGCCATCTGCCGTGCGCGCCGACCCAGCGCTGGCCTTTCACCAAGTAGCCGAAGCCCACACCGAGATCACGCATACGGTCACCCTATCGGGGTTGTTCCGCGGCTGTTTCGGGGTGGTTCCCGGCCGGTTCCATGGTGCGCGTGGGACGGACGAGAGTCCGGACACCCCTTGTTGTTGACACGTTCAACCGGTATGACCTGCCTATTGAACCGAACGATCGCCCCCCGCACGACCCGGAGGTACATCCGCATGGGGATGCCCAGACCCGTTCTGCTCGCCACCGCCACGGCCACCGCGGCCCTGATGCTCGCACCGCTGCCCGCGCTCGCCGTGCCCGGCGCCGACGACGGCCGGTCGTCGCACCCGGTGAGGGACGGCGGCACCACGGACTCCCGCGTGGCCTCGTCCGCGCTGCCGTCGGCCGGCGCCGCGGCCCTCTCCTCGGTGGGCAAGACCTCGCTCGGTCTGCGCAAGGACGGCGGCTACCCGCGCCGCAACGTCCTGGCCACGCTGCCCGAGAACCCGGCGGACAAGTCCATCAAGCTGGGCCTGGCGCCGTACCACGCGCTCGCACCGCGTCTCAACGCCCTCCAGGAGCTGGGCAATCGGGTCAGTGTCGAGGTCACGGGCCGGTCGGCCGGCGGACACGACCTGTATCTCGTCACGGTCACGGCGCCGGAGAGCGCGAAGGAGGCCGCCGAGCAGGAGCGGATGCGTGAGCGCATCGAGAACTCCCCCGCGTCGGCCGCCAAGGACAAGCGCATCAAGGAGAGTTACAAGACCCCGGTCTTCATCAACAACAACATCCACGGCAATGAGTGGGAGGGCACCGACGCCGCCCTGAAGCTCATCGAGGAGCTGGCGAAGGCCAAGGACAGCCGTACGAAGAAGCTGCTGTCCACGAGCCGGATCATTCTCAACGTCACGGCCAACCCGGACGGCCGGATCGCCGGAACACGCGCCAACGGCAACGGCATCGACCTCAACCGGGACTTCATCACCGCCTCGCAGCCGGAGGCGCGCGCGATACGGCAGATAGCCGTCGACAAGCAGCCCGCGGTCATGCTCGATCTCCACGGATACGTCAACGGCACGCTCATCGAGCCGACGACGCCGCCGCACGGCGAGAACTACGAGTACGACCTGTTCCTCAAGAACTCCTACGCCAACGCCCTCGGTATGGAGGAGGCCGTCAACGACCTCGGCTACACCGCCGAGAAGGACGGCGTGCAGCCGCCCGTCATCCCCTTCCGTGACCAGGAGGAGGGCTGGGACGACTGGCCGCCGATCTTCACGCCGCAGTACATGGCGTTCCAGGGCACGGTCGCCTCGCACACCATCGAGATCCCGATGCGGGTCAACAACAACGACTACAACAACCTGCCCGTCGAGGAGTTGCGCCGCAGGTCCGCGATCAACACCGATGTCGCGGGCGCGGCGATGCGCTCCACGCTCGACTTCGCGCTGGACAACCGCAAGACGCTGATAGCCGACCAGATCGAGACGTTCCGGCGCGGTGTCGCGGGCGAGAAGCAGCGGGTCATCTCCGAGGAGACGGTGCCCGGTGTGCCCGGCATCGGTCCGGAGGACATCTACACGACCGACTTCCCCCGCGCGTACGTGATTCCGGCCGGCGACGGCCAGCGTTCGGCGTCGGCCGCCGCGCGGCTCGTCGACCATCTGATCGCCAACGACGTCAAGGTCGAGCAGGCCCGTAAGAGCTTCAAGCTGGCGGGCCGCACGTATCCGGCCGGTTCGTACGTGGTCGACATGGAGCAGGCCAAGCGCGGTCTCGCCAACGTCATCCTGGACGAGGGCCGGGACATCAGCGCCGACGTGTCGTCGATGTACGACATCTCGGGCTGGAGCCTCGGGCTGCTGTGGGGCGCGAACGTCACCAAGGTCCAGCGTGGCTCGCTGAACTTCTCCGGCCGCGAGGTCGACGCCGCGTCGCCCGTCGGCTCGGTGGCCCGCGGCGGCGACCTGAAGCTGCGGCTGGACGACCCGAAGGAGTTCGCCGCCCTCAACTCGCTGCTCGCGCAGGACGTGAAGGTGCGCCGGACGGCGGACGGGGCGGCGATCGTGCCGTCGTCGGCCCGTAAGAAGGCCGAGATCCTGGCCGACCGGTACGGCGTCGTCTTCGCCGCCACGAAGGACAAGGGCGTCGCGGCGCTGCGGCGTACGACGGTCGCCGCGGCCGTGAACTCGGGCGAGCTGTTCGCGCTGCGCGAGATGGGCTTCGAGGTGCTGCCCGTGTCGACGGCGACGGCGAACGCGGGCTTCGACTGGTCGAAGGCCGACGCGCTGTACGTGTCGACGGGACTCAGCCACCGCTCGCTGAACGAGACCGCCCGCGCCGCGCTCGGTGAATTCCTCGCCGGTGGCGCGCCCGTGGTGGCGCTGGGCTCCGGTGGAGCGACGTTCAACACCGAGGCCGGTCTGCTGCCGGCCACACCGGTGCGGGGCAACGGGAACGCCAACGGCGTGGTGCGGGTGGTCAACACGCCCGGACCGGTCACCGGTGGCACCCAGCCCCACTCGTTCGTCTACTCGCCGATCTGGTACACCGCCCTCGGCAAGGGTGTACGCACCGAGCAGTCGTACGGAGGCGGCAACCCGCTCGTCTCGGGCCACTGGCGTGGAGACGATGGCAGCACTGACGGCGCGGGCGGTCCGCTGGCCGCGGCGGGTCAGGCGGCGATCGTGAGCGGTACGGCGGCGGCCGGTGCGCCGGTCACGCTGTTCGGCACCGAGCCGCTGTTCCGTGACCACCCGAAGGGCGCGTTCGCCCAGGTCGGCCGGGCGCTGCTGAACCGCCTTCCGTAGGAGGCGCGTTCGTCACACCTGTCCATGCGGAAGGCCGCACCCCGCTCGTGGGGTGCGGCCTTCCGTACGTACGGGGCGGTCGTGCCCGCCGTCGCCGGTCAGACGACGGACAGCTCGACCTTGATGTTGCCGCGCGTGGCGTTGGAGTACGGGCACACCTGGTGCGCCTTCTCCAGCAGGTCCTTCGCGGTGGCGGCGTCCACGTTCGGGATGGACGCCTCCAGCTCGACCTCAAGTCCGAAGCCACCGGCCTCGGACTTGCCGATGCTGACCCTGGCGGTCACGGTCGAGCCGGATACGTCCGCCTTCTCCTTGCGGGCGACGACACCGAGCGCGCCCTGGAAGCAGGCGCTGTAACCGGCGGCGAAGAGCTGCTCCGGGTTCGTGCCGGCGCCGCTGCCACCCATCGACTTGGGCGGGTTGACGACGACGTCGAGCTGGCCGTCGTCCGTGGAGACCCGGCCGTCACGGCCGTTCTCCGCGGTGGCGACAGCGGTGTAGAGGGTGTCGATCTTCTGGATGGTCATTCGGGGGTGTCCTTCTTCTTGTACGCCGCGGCTCGCGCCCACGGACCGCGACGGCCTCGCACGAGCCTAACGGCTGGGCGTCAGTTGAGGGTGACGATCATCTTTCCGGTGTTCTCGCCGCGGAGCAGACCGAGGAAGGCGTCGAAGCCGTTCTCGATGCCTTCCACGGAGGTCTCCCGGTACTTCAGCTCGCCGGAGGCGAGCCAGCCGGCCACGTCCTTGACGAACCGCGGCTGGAGGGCCTGGTGATCGCCCACGAGCATGCCCTGGAGGCGCAGCCGCTTGCCGATGACCTGGGCGAGGTTGCGCGGGGCGGGGGCGGCCTCGGTGCTGTTGTACAGCGAGATCATTCCGCAGATGGTGGCGCGGCCGTGCAGGTTGAACGAGGAGATCGCGGCTTCCAGGTGCTCACCGCCGACGTTGTCGAAGTAGACGTCGATGCCGTCGGGCGCGGCCTCCTTGAGCTGCTCCTTGACCGAACCACCGCTCTTGTAGTTGAAGGCGGCGTCGAAGCCGTACTCCTCCACAAGAAGCTTGACCTTGTCGTCGGATCCGGCCGAGCCTATGACCCGCGACGCGCCCTTGATCCGGGCGAGTTGGCCGACCTGGCTGCCGACGGCGCCCGCGGCGCCGGAGACGAACACGGTGTCGCCCTCCTTGAAGGAGGCAACCTCGAAGAGTCCGGCGTAGGCGGTGAGGCCCGGCATACCGAGGACGCCGAGGTAGGCGCTGAGCGGTGCGATCGAGGCGTCGACCTTGACCGCGTACTGGGCCGGCACCTGCGCGTACTGACGCCAGCCGAGGCCGTGCAGCACATGGTCACCGACCGCGAACCCGTCCGCGTTCGAGGCGACGACCTCGCCGACGGCCCCGCCGTCCATGGGGTGGTCGAGCTTGTACGGCGGGGCGTAAGACTTCACGTCGTTCATCCGGCCGCGCATGTACGGGTCGACCGAGAAGTGCTTGTTGCGGACGAGGATCCTGCCCTCGCCCGGCTCGGTCACCGGGACCTCACGCAGGGCGAGGTCCTCGGCCTTCGGCCAGCCGTGCGGGCGGGCGACGAGATGCCATTCGCGGCCGGACGCGGGAAGAGCGGTCATGGGTGCGATGTCTCCTCGGGTTGCGGGTCTCGGGTGCTGCTCGGGCGTTCGGACGCTCGGGTGCTCAGGCGCTCAGGTTTCACGGGAAAGCTTCACTACCTGAAACAACCATGCTCCTAGATATTTCATGTTGTCAAGTAAATGGGTATCCTGGCACGTATGGCCACTGAGCACTCGGACCCCTTGACCCTCGAAGTCGTCGGACTCATCGGCACGGTCGTGGCCCGCTACTACGAGGAGTACGACCACGCCGCCGCGGAGCACTCGCTCACCGGCGCGCAGGCGCGCGTGCTGGGGCTGCTGTCCATTCAGCCCATGCCCATGCGCCGGATCGCGCGGAAGCTGAAGTGCGAGCCGTCGAATGTCACGGGGATCGTGGACCGGCTGGAGTCACGCGGTCTGGTGGAGCGGCGCCCGGACCCCTCGGACCGCCGGGTGAAGCTCGCGGCGCCCACCGAGAAGGGGCGCGAGACCGCGCGGCAGCTCCGGGACGGGCTGAACTTCGCACGGGAACCGCTCGCGGACCTGTCGGTGGACGAGCGGACGGTGCTGCGGGATCTGCTGCGGCGGATGCTGGGGGACGACGCCGGGCAGTGATCGCCGCGCCTGCCCTCAGAAGCAGAAGATCAACAGGACGCACTCTTCTTTCGTCGGCGTCGGCGTCGGTGTCGGCGTGGGCGCCGGAGGCGGCGGCTGATTCGGCCGCCCCGGAGTGCCCGAGGGGCCGGTGGAGTCCGTGGGGCCGGGCGAGTCGCTGGGGTTCGGCCCGTCGCTCGGCCCGGCCGAATCCGTCGGCGCCGGGGACTCCTCGTCCGACGACCCGGATCCAGCCCCTGTCCCCTCACCCGTCGCCGAGGGGTCCGGCGAACCGTTTCCGCCGGGGCGCGCGGAGCCGGTGGACTCGGAGGGGGTGCCTTCCACCGGGCCGGGATCCTTGGGTTCCTTCGGGCCCGGCGGGGGCGGCCCGCCGTCCAGGTCGATGGCCCTGTCCTCCTGTACGGAGGTGGCGTCACCGTCGCCGCCGGACTCCAGCGCCAGCTCGGCCAGGCTCAGCGCGCCGACCGCCAGGACGAGACCCATCACGGTGAGCAGGACGGCCCGGCCTTTGCGCCGGTGCGAACCGCGCTCGGCGCGCATCTCGCGGCGCTCGCGCCGGGACACCTTGCGCTTGCGTGAGCCGCGCTGACGGCGCGGGCCCAGGGCGGGCTCCCGGTCGTATTCGCGCGTGGCGAGGACCACCTCCGCCTCGTGCGGAACGGGGTCGTGGAGCCGTAGCTCCTCGGCGGGCGTACCGCACCCCGCGCACGCCAGGGCGCCGTTGAGGTGCCGCTGGCAGTGATGGCAGTAGTCCATGGCGCCCTGAAGATAATCCGACCGGCGCCGATGCGGGCACCTGCGACGTGAAGATCCTGTGTGGAATCGGCCCTTCCACCAATCCGCCGCCCGACCTGCCCCGAAGGTGCACGATGTCGCTATGAATGCCACGACATCCGCCGGAGCCGGTGGAACCTCCCGGCCTTTCGGGCCGCGCGACTTCCAGCTCGTACTGCTGCGCCGGATGGCCGACCACCAGCCCGGTCTGGTCGAGGACGCCCGGCACGAACTGGGCGCCTCGCTGGGCGAGATGCGGGAGGCCAACCGCCGGTGGCAGGCCATGGTCCGCTCCCCCCGCGCCCGCGGCACACTGTCGCGCTACCGCTCGGTGCTGGGCGCGCCGGAGGAGACGTTCCCCCGGCAGGTCGGCGATCTGGCGTGCGAGGTGCTGCTGTGGCCCGTTCCGCTCTGGCCCGCGCTGCGCTTCGAGGTGACCGCGGCGCCGGGCGGCGGTGTGTGGAACGAGTGGCTGGTGCGCGCGCCCGGCGAGCCGGGCCCCGAGCTGCGTACGGCCGGTGATCTGCGCCCCTGGTCCTGCACGGTCGACGAGGTCGCCCGCGCGTTCGCGCCGGCCAGACCGATGGAGGGTACGGCGCCGACCCGCTGGGGTCTCGCGTTCGACGTGCCGGGGACGGGGCCGTGCGTCGCGGAGTTCACCTGGGGCCTGCTCCAGCGCTGGTCGCCGAGGACCTGAGGGCGGGCGCGTCCGGGCGGAACGCTTCTGGTGGGGCGTCAGGGCAGGCCCTGGCGTGGTGTCGGCCCCGTACCCCGACCGGCGCATCCCAGCGCGCGGCCGGCCCCCGGCGCGCCCACGATGCGAAGAGGGCCGGCCGCCCGCCGGTGATCCACCTCAGCGCTCCCGGGAGAAGAACCCGCCGTGACCGTCAGCCTTGAGCAGTTGCGCCGTTGCCATGTCGCCGTCGATCTCGGGGCCGCCAGGACCCGGGTCTTTGTGAAGGGAGCCGGGCTCGTCGTGGACGAGCCGAGCGTCGCCGCGGTGAACACCCGCAGCGGCGCGCTCATCGCCGTCGGCGCCCTGGCCGAGCAGATGACGGGCCGTACGCCGGACTACATCCGCGTCACCCGCCCCGTGTCCGGCGGCACCGTCGTGGACATCGACATGGCCCAGCGGATGCTGCGCCATCTCCTCGGTGAGAAGCTCCGCCGCCAGCTGCGCAGGAAGCCCCGGCTGCGGGCGGCGGCGTGCACCCCCCACGACAGCGACCCGCTGGCCCAGCGCGCGGCGATCGAGACCCTGGTGGGTCTCGGGGCCCGCCGGGTCGAGCTGGTCGACACGCTCATCGCCGCGGCCGTCGGCTGCGGGCTGCCGGTGGAGGAGCCGACCGCCACCATGATCATGGTGTGCGGTGCGGCGACCACCCAGGTCGCCGTGCTGTCGCTGGGGTCGATCGTGACGGCCCAGCGGGTCCCGGTCGGCGGCAACGCCATCGACCACGCGGTCATCCAGCACCTGCGCCACCAGCACGAGTTGATGCTGCCGAGCCAGTCCGTCCGGCCGCTCCAGCTCGCACTGCGCGGCAACGGCATCAGCCCCGACGGCCCCACCTCGACGGAGATCCACGGCCGTGACGTGGCGACGGGGCTCGCCCGGTCGGTCGTCGTGGACACCGCCGCCGTACGGCAGGCCATCCACACCCCGCTCACCGCCGTGCTCGACGGCATCGGCAAGGTGCTGCGCGACTGCCCGCCGGACCTGGTCGCCGATCTCGCCGACACCGGGATCATGATGGTCGGCGGCAGCGCGCTGCTGCCCGGCCTCGACCAGATGCTGCGTGACGCGACGGGCATGCCGGTGCACATCGCCGAGCGGCCCGACGTCTGCGCGATCCTCGGGCTCGGGGCGATGCTGGACGGGAAGATCCAGCCCTTGGTGCTCGATCCGCTGGCGCACGCCGAGTGACGTGACGGCGGGCGGCGGACGGCCGGACGACAGCGAGTACGAGGGTGCGGGCGAGGGCGAGCAGGAGGACGGGGACGACCGGGACGGCGAGGACGACCGGGACGGCGACCCGGAAGGGCCCGGCCACGGGCGCGCCTCGAAGACCCCCCGGCTGCCCATGCTGCTCGACGCCGTCCTCAACGTCGGGACCGAGGGCGAGCTGGCCGCCACCCTCCAGCACGTCGTCGACAGCGCCGCCGACCTCACCGACGCGCGCTACGGCGCACTCGCGCTCGCCGGCCCCGCCCACGGCCGAGGGCCCGACCGCGGCCGGAGCCGTATCGCCGAACTCTTCTCCGTCGGGCTCAGTGACGACGAGCGCCGTCGTATCACCCGGCTCCCCACCGGACACACCGGTCTGCTCGGCCACCCCGGCAGCTCCCTGAGCCTCGGCGTGCCCGTCCGGGTCCACAACGACGTACTCGGCCACCTCTGTCTCGCCCGCAAGCGGCACGGCCCCTTCACCGAGGAGGACCTGGCCCTGCTGCGGGTGCTCGCCTCACAGGCCGGGATCGCGATCGGCAACGCGCGCCTGTACGGAACCGCCCGCCAGCGCGAGCGGTGGATCGAGGGCGCCGCCGCCGTCACGACCGCGCTGCTGAGCGGCGAGAGCGCGGCGGACGCGCTGACCACGCTGGCGGAGTCGGCGCGGATCCTGGCCGGAGCCGCCGCCGGGGTGGTGCTCCTGCCCACCGACGAGGGCGGCATGGAGATCGTCGCCGCCTCGGCGCTGGACGACCCCGGCGACATCGTCGGTACGAACATCGCGCCCGGCTCGCCCGTACTCGTACAGCTCCTCAGCGGCGAACCGGTGTACATCGACGACTCGGCGACCGACCCCCGGATGACCACCCACGTCCGGACCCGCTTCGGGCCCAGCATGATGCTGCCGCTCCAGAGCGGCGGCCGGCTGATCGGCACGCTCGCCCTCCCGCGCAAGCGCGGCGGGCGCCCGTACACCGCCGTGGAGCGGCTGCTGGCAACGCAGTTCGCCTCCCAGGCCGCGCTGGCGCTGGTCCTGGCGGACGCCCAGCACAACCGGGAGCGGCTGGCGGTCTTCGAGGACCGCGACCGGATCGCCCGTGACCTGCACGATCTGGTCGTACAGCGGCTGTTCGCCACCGAGATGATGCTGGAGTCGACGCGCCGGCGAGCGGGCGAGGGGGAGTTGTCCGATCTGCTCGGCCATGCCGTGGACGAGCTGGACTCCACGATCCAGGAGGTACGGACGACGATCTTCGCCCTCCAGCAGCCACCCGCCGACGCGCCGACGAGCCTGCGCGGCAAGGTGCTGCGCGAGACGGCGGGCGCCGCCGCCCTGCTGGGGTTCCAGCCGTCCGTGCACTTCACGGGGGCGGTGGACACCCTCGTGGAAGACACACTGCACACCGGACTGCTGGCCGCGCTGCGCGGCGCGCTGGCCGCCGCGCACCGTCGGGCCGGGGTGGCGTCGATCGATGTGGAGGTCGACGCGACGGCCCGGCTGCCGGACGGCCGGGACGGGGTGCGGCTGGTGGTCTCGGACGACGGGGAGCGCGCGGAGGGCGAGGAGGACACGTCGGTGATCTGGGAGACGGCGCGGTAGGGGCGGACCGGGGCCGCCGGGGCACAACAGGAGGCCCGGTACGGCAGGTTCGCCGTACCGGGCCCGCTGCTTCATCGCCCGGACCGGGGTGTTCGGCACCCGGCACGGGCCGCTCTCACCGCAGCTTGGCCGCTCGCGCCGCCTCGAACTGGTTCACCCAGTGCCGCGTCCGGTCGAGATACGCCGTCTCGGCGTCGGCCCCGGTCTTCCCGTACGCGCCCGAGAAGGTCTGGTAGCCGTGACCGGCCGGCGGGTTGCCCGACGCGGGTTCGATCGAGCTTCCCTCGTGCCACTCGTTGAAGGAGGTGACGGACACCCAGGTGGGCGATCCGCCGATGGCCGGGTCCAGCGCGTTGTTCCACTGCTTGTCGTACGCGGCGCCGTTGTCCCTGCCCAGGGTGGGCGTGGTGTTGCCGGGCACCGCGCGGTCGTCGATGTAGCCGGGTGCCACCGACGGCGCCCAGACCAGATCGTTGGCCCGCGCGTAGTCCCCGGCGTTCTTCCAGCCGGGAGCGGTGGCGCCGGCGATGCCGTCGTAGGTGTAGATACCGTTGAAGTGCGCGATCTTCGAGGTGTCGGTGGTCTGGGCCAGGACGATGTTGTTGTCGGTCACCTGGTCCAGCGCCGACCAGTCGGGCACGTCGAGGCTCTGGAAGACGTAGAACGCGTTGCTGTCGTTACGCTCCGCGTCCCGGAAGTACGCCGGGTGGTCGCCGTAGTTGTCGTTGATGTAGTTGATGTCGTCCACGGTCGACGCGCCGCTGCGGCCGCTGTACGGCTCCAGGTGCCAGGCGACCTTGATGCCGTGGCGCTGGGCCGCGTCCATCACGCCCTCGACCAGACCGTCCTCGTAACTGCCCTGGCCCCACCAGCTGTAGACCAGGACGTTGACGCCCGACTGTTTGATCCACTTCATGTGCTGTTCGACGGCACCGGTGAAGTCACCGGAGTCGTAGGCGCCGAGCTTCGGGTAGAGGTCGGCGCCGACGTCCTCGGGCGGGTTCTGGCCGCCCTGCTGCCAGTGCCGCCAGCTGCCGTTGATCTCGGGGGTGCCGTACCACGGGTAGTAGAAGAGGTGCACGTTCGACGAGCCCTCGGCCTTGGGCTCCTCGGCCGCGCCGGACAGGGTGAAACTGTCGATGTCGAACAGCGCGCCCGCTCCCCCGGTGAAGCGCAGGAACAGCGCGCCCGTCCCGGTGGCGGTCAGTGTCGTGGAGACCTCGGTGAAGGTCTCCCAACCACCGGTCGGCTCGATGTCGACCGACCCGAGCAGTGTGCCGGTGGCCGATCCCGAGCGGATCTCGACGGTGCCGCCCGCGCCCGCCGACGAGACGTCGGCGGTGAATTTCGTGGCACCGTCGGTCCGGACCTGGGAGTACCCGGCCCAGTCACCGTTCTCGATGTGGCCGAGGGTCTGGCCGCCGCTCGCCGAGCCGTGGTTCGCGCGCTCCACGCCCGAGCCCGAGGTGTACGCCTCACCCTCCACGGTCGCCGGCCCCGGACCCGGGTCCTCGCCGCCGCCCGATGAACAGTCGGCGTCGACCGCGCCGGAGGCGTACTGGATGCCGCCGAGCAGTATCTGCCGGAAGGCGGGATCGGCGTACGACTCCCGGGTGTGGCCGAGCCCGGTGTAGAAGGACCGGCCTGCGGCCTGTTCGTCGCACCAGGTGATCGGGTGGTCCTCGCCCATCTCCCCACCGCTGTAGGTGGATTCGTCCAGGCTCTGGAGCACGTGCACGCTTTTCCGCGGATTGGTGCGGTAGTTGTACCACTCGTCGGTCCTGGTCCAGGTCGGGTCCAGGTGCGAGGTGGCGGGGTGGGTCCGGTCCTCGTTCTCGATCGTCGCCTGCTGGATCGCGGGGTGGCTCTTGAACCAGGCGCCGACCAGGCCCTCGTACTGGGGCCATTCGTACTCGGTGTCGGCCGCCGCGTGGACGCCGACGTAGCCCCCGCCCCCGTCGACGTACGACTTCAGCGCGGTCTGCTGCGCGCCGTTGAGCACATCACCGGTGGTGCTGAGGAAGACGACCGCCTCGTAGTTCGCGAGGTTGGCCGTGGTGAAGGCGCCGCTGTCCTCGGTCGCCGTGACGGTGAACTCGTTGGCCGCGCCGAGATCTCGGATCGTCTCGATGCCGACCGGGATCGAGTCGTGCCGGAAGCCCGCCGTCTTGGAGAAGACGAGCACCTCGTACGGGTCGGCCGCCGCCTTCGCCGAAGCACCGGTGGGCGCCAGGAACGCGGCCCCGAGCGCGACGGCCAGTACGCAGGACACGTGCCGCATTCGCCGGGCGATGCGATGTCTCATCGGCCTGCTCCCTTCACGGATTCGGCCGCCCCGGCGCCCTTGCCGGCCTTGGCCGCCGCACCCGTGGAGAAGGTGAAGGCGTCCAGGTCGAAGAGGTTGCCCTGGCCCGTCGGGCCCTTGAAGACGAGGAACAACTCCGTCGTCCCGCCGGGGGCGTTGGAGATGTCGGTGGTGACGTCCTCGAAGTTCTCCCAGCCGCCGGTCGGGGCGACGGCCACCGAGCCGAGCAGTGTGCCGGTCGCCGACCCGGCCCGTATTTCGAGCGTGCCGCCGACGCCGCCGGACGCGACGCGCGCCGAGACGCTGGTCGCGTTGTCCACCGCGTACGGCTTGAAGGAGACCCAGTCGCCGTTGTCGGTGAAGCCGACCGTGACGCCGCCCTCGGCGTTGCCGTGGGCCGCGACCTCGATGCCGGACTGGGCGCCGAAGTGCTCGCCCTGCCGGTGGCGCGGCTGGAGGATGCTGTCGCTGTGCGTGGTCAGACCGCCGGCGTCGGTGTACTCGGCGTCGAAGACCCCGTAGATGTTGGCGGCGGTGTCGTGCTCACCGTCGACGGGGACGTCGATGGTGCCGGTGCAGCCGTTCTTCGAGGTGATCTGGTGCCGGTGCTCGTCGTGGCCCAGCAGATACGTCACCTTGACCTTGGCGCAGTCGATGGTGCCGTCCTCGGGGTCGCTGACCGTCACGCTGAACGGGACGCTGTCACCCCACGAGAAGAGTTCGCCGTCGGTGGGCGTCGTCAGCGTGACGGTGGGCGCGGTGTTGCCCGCCGTCACCACGAGGCTGGCGGAGCCGGTCAGGCCCTCCGGGTCGGTGACCGTGAGCGTCGGCCGGTAGGTGCCCGCCTCGGTGTAGGTGTGGCTCGGGTTGGCGTCGGTGGACTTCGCGCCGTCACCGAAGTCCCAGGCGTAGCTGAGCGCTCCGCCCTCGGGGTCGGCGCTTCCCCCGGAGGAGAAGGAGACCGCGAGCGGTGTCGGGCCGGACGTCTTGTCGGCGGCGGCCTTGGCGACCGGGCTGCGGTTGCTGCCGGCGAGGTATTCGACGCGGTACAGGGCCTGGTTGTTGGAGCCGGTGCCGTAGTCCAGGACGTACAGCGCCCCGTCGGGGCCGAACGCCTGGTCCATCACCTGGGTGCCGGTCCACGGGAAGTTCTCGATGACGCCGGGCGAACCGTCGGCCTCGACCTCGATGGCCTTGATCCACTTGCGGCCGTACTCGCCGGCGAAGAAGCGGCCGTCGAGGGACTCGGGGAACTTCACGGCGGAGTCGAGACCCGCGTCGTAGTTGTAGACCGGTCCGCCCATGGGCGATTCGGAGCCGCTGCCGAACTCGGGCGGGGATCCCGCGTCACCGGAGTACCGGATCCAGGCGGCCTCGGCCGGCGGGAGCTTGCTCTGCCCGGTGTTGTGGAGGGAGTTGTTGGTGGCGCCGCCCGCGCAGTCGTACTTGCCGGCGGAGGGACCGTTCGGGAACGCCCACTCGCCGTACGTCTCCGTGGCGGTGTTGGAGCCGGTGCAGTACGGCCAGCCGAAGTTGCCGGCCTCGGTGATGCGGTTGAACTCGACCTGACCGCTGGGGCCCCGGTCCGCGCTCGTGGAGCCGGAGTCGGGTCCGTAGTCGCCGAGGTAGACGATGCCGGTGGCCTTGTCGACGGACATCCGGAACGGGTTGCGGAAGCCCATCGCGTAGATCTCGGGACGCGTCTGCGCCGTACCCGGGGCGAAGAGGTTGCCGGACGGGACGGTGTAGCCGCCGTCGGCCGTGGGCTTGATCCGCAGGACCTTGCCACGCAGGTCGTTGGTGTTGCCCGAGGAGCGCTGGGCGTCGAACTGCGGGTTGCGGTCCGTGCGTTCGTCGATGGGCGAGTAACCGGCCGACTCGAACGGGTTCGTGTCGTCGCCCGTGGTCAGGTAGAGGTTGCCCTGCGCGTCGAAGTCGATGTCCCCGCCGACGTGGCAGCACTGGCCACGGTCGTTGGGGACTTCGAGCACGACCTTCTCGCTCGCGGCGTCGAGGGTGCCGTCCGTCTTGAGCGTGAAACGGGACAGGTTCAGGTGCCCCTTCCACGGCTCGAAGTCGGCGGCGCTGCCCGTCACCGGGGCGTCGCCGCCCGGCGTGTTCAGCTTGGGCGAGTAGTACAGGTACAGATACCGGTTGCTCTGGAAGTTCGGGTCGGCCGCGACTCCCTGGAGACCTTCCTCGTCGTGCGTGTAGACGTCGAGCTTGCCCGATGTCCTGGTGTTGCCGGCGGCGTCGGTGAGGCGGACCGTACCGTCCCTCGCGGTGTGCACGACCGAGCGGTCGGGCAGGACGGCCAGCGACATGGCCTCGCCCAGTTCGGAACCACCGAGGGCGAGTTGTACCTGCTGGTAGTCCGATGCCGGGATCTCGGCGGCTTCGTGCTCCGGGTGACCGGGGTGCGCGACGGCCGCGGGAGCGGCGGTGAGCCCTGCGGAGAGTACGAGGGTGAGCGCCGCGAAAATTCTGGACCACGCTGGTGGGCGTCGTGACATGAAATTCCCTTCCTGACCAGAGGTGGGGTGCGTCAGGCAAGGCGCGCGCCGTCGCGCTTTGCTGCCGTGCTGGTGGTGCGGGACCGGTGCGGGGGGTGATGCCGGGGTGTGCGGAGATGACGCGGTTCGGTACGCGGGGGGATGCCGTGCGTTCGACCGGGAGCCATGTCCACAGTCCGAGCGAGTTGCATGCTGGCAACGCCGAATTAATTTGTCAAGGTCGTGTCAAAATTGCCGTCGGCCATTCCGGCGGAGCCCCGCGTGCGCGCGTGAGGCCGAACTCGCCCCGCGTAGACCGGCCTTGGCCTGCCGCGTTGCTCGGTCGATCTTCGCGGGCGAGGTACCGGCAACTGCCCACCTTTCGGACAGTGTTGTGTGACTGAACAAATTCGCCGGGGTTACGGAAACGCCGCTGTAACGCGCGGAGGCCGACGCCGGGGAGGCGTCGGCGCCGGCACTCGGACGGTCAACGCGGAGCCGTCTCCGGGGACTCGACCTGGTTCCCGGTCCTGCCCCCGGCCCCTCGGCGGGCAACCGCCCGTGGGGCCCGTCTTCGCGATCAGGCCGGATCGTCGGTGCTGCCGGGGCCGCCCTTTCCGCGGGATCCGTACTCGTACAGCATCTGCCGGATCAGGGCGACCGCCGCGTCCACGGTGTTGCCGGGCCGGCCGACGACACTGGGCCCGCTCGTCTCTCTTGAATCGATGCCGACGGCGATCGAGAAGTGGTCTCCCGCGACGCCGAAGCGGATCTCCTGCCTGGTGACGCTGTGCCATCTCGGCGGGGCGGACCGCCCCGGTGGGGCAGGTGTGTTGAGGACGCGGTGCCCCTCGGCGGACACGCCAACGGCGACGCCGACCGATGTCGGGTCCGGAAGGGAGACCCGGTCGCTCCGGACGCCGAGGGTGTTGATGTCCTTGTAGAGGAACTCCTGAATGGACTCGCCGATGAACGACCCGGTGGCCATGTCGAGCTCCACCTCCACGACGCAGAGCTTCCACTTGGTGAAGTAGATGATGGCGACGTGGTACGCGCTGCACCGCAGTACCCGATCCGCGCCTTTGGCGAACGACACCCGTCCGTGCGAGGGCATCCCGATCAGGGGGAGATGCCTGTTCGGCAGATTCTTGACCGGGGGGAGGTCGTCCCGCGTCAGACCGAGGCGGCTCAGTCCCTCGTGCGCGACGAGCCCGAGGGATTCGTCGAGCCATTCGTTCATCTGGTCGTCGGTCGCCTTGGGTTCCGCCGCGGCGTACGCACGCTCGAAGCGTTTCAGATCCTGCCGGTTCGACCACCTCCTGCTGCTGAACTCGCGCAGTTGGTGCCAGCCTCCGAACCCGCCGCCGGCCACCAGGAGCAGACCGATCAGGACCTCGCCGCCCATCAGGGGCGGCAGACCGGCCAGTGCGAACACGATGCCCACCAGGCCCCAGCTGAGCGGGCCTTGGACACCTTCGGGTGTGGGTCGGGGCGGAGTCGGGACGAAGTACTTCCGTACCCGCTCCGCCCTGTAGTCGTACGGCATGGTCATGAGGTCGTCTCCGTTGTCCTGCCGAGTCGGGCCAAGTGGTGCCAGGTCGGGGAGTGCGGCGCGGGGCAGTGGGTGCTCAGCTCGGCCGCGTGCTCCGGGGAGCAGTTCCGCGCCCGCGCACGGAGCTGGTCGAGAGGCACGCCTGTGCCCATGTCCTCGTAAGGCAGATGCCCGTCGTCGGCGAGAAGGGTGAGCAGCGCCGCCGTGTGCGGGCTGTCCGGTTCCCTGGCCAGCGCGCGGTGGGCGCGGCGGGTGACGGCGGCCAGTCGTTCGGTGAACTGGGCGTGCGGGCCCCGGCCTCGCAGCCAGGCCAGCGCGAGGTAGTAGTGGGAGTCGGCGTTGTCGAGCGAGTCGACTGCGCGGGCGAGCAGTTCGGCCGCACGGTCGTACTCGCCGTGGCCCAGTTCGCGGACCCCCTGCCGGAGTTCGCGGGTGCCGGGCTCGGGGTCCGGTCGGGCGACGAGGGAGGCGAGGGGTTGCCAGTGGGCAGCCAGCGTGGTGAGGGGGATGATCCAGGCGGTGTGCCGCCTGGCCGCCGTAACCATGCCGACCACCCGGCCGCGGGAATCAACGGCCGGGCCGCCGCTGAAGCCCGGGGAGATGGCCGGGCCGTGCCCCGTCAGCGAGTCCACCTGATAGCACTCGCCGGTGAAGTCCGGTCGGCTGACGCGGATTTCGGCCCAGAGGCCGAGCGTGAGCGGATTGTCACCGGGGAATCCGAACGCTCCGAGTTCCGTGCCCGGCGGGAGGCCGGTCGGTGGACCCAGTGGAGCGGGGGTCAGATGCCGTGGTGGATCGGGCAGGTTGATGAGCGCGATGTCGGCCCCCGGCCGGTGGTCCCTTTCGTAGATGTCGGTTCTGCCGTCCGCGACGATCTTGGTCAGCCCGTCCCACTCCCGATACGGCTCACCGGACGCACGCACCCGCACCTGCGGCAGCCCTCTGACCACGTGGGCGCAGGTCAGTGCCTGGGTGGCGGTGACAAGGAAGGCAGCTCCCTCGACCGACAGGCTGTCCGGCGTGCTCACTTGGAGGAGCCACGGCGGCACGGTGCTCATCGGGCCGCTCCGGGCGGTGTCCCGGCCGAGGGGTCACAGGTTCTTCCGCTGCCCCAGGTCATCTCCACGGTGAGATGCCCCTCGGTGGATGCCTTCGCGATCACCGCTCCTGCCTCCGCCGTGAACTTCACCCCGAAGGTCACTTTGGTCTCCGCAGGGGCGAGCCCGTCCCGCAAGGTGCTGAGCGCCGCTTCCACCGCTGTCCGCACACCGTCCAGACGGCGGGTGAACTGCTGATCGACGTCGGAAACCGAGCCTCTTCGGCGATTGACGTGACTGACGGCGTCGCCCTCGGTCGCCACTTCGACCACCACCGACTCGTTGTCGATGAGGCCGAATCGGATCAGATCTGCCATGAATGCTCTCCTCGGGAAGGCGTGCTGCCCGGACGCTAGAGCCGATGTCCACCCACCGACCGCCGTCCCGCGCACCGGCCACCGCCACTCCGCGCAACTTGCCCCCATGCCGGGACAGGCCGGGCCGGCAGCCGCTAACCTCCGAACAGGTTGCTGTGAGCACGTTCGGGGGTCCGGCCTCACCATGCGTACCGACAACGCCCACGCCGCCCTCGGATGGGCCGAGGAGCTTCAGACGGTCGCCTCGGCGATCCTGGTCCCCATGCGTGTGGCCGCCACCAGAGCCGGTTCGTTCCGGGCGAGCGTCGAATCCGCCTCCGCCGGGCCTGTCACCGTCGCCCGTATCCGCAGCAGCCCGCACCTCGTGGCCCGGGAGGCATGTGCGATCACCTCGACCGATCCGGACCTGTTGATGGTCACCCTGCACGGGAGTGGGCCTGCGACCGTGGTCCAGGAGAGCCGACAGCGCCGGGTGGCACCCGGCGACCTGGTCACCTTCGATACGGGACGGCCGTATCGCCTGGATGTCACAGGGCCCTGCGATGTCATCGTGAGCGGTCTGCCGCGTGCCATGCTCGGCGCCCACGCCGACCTCATCGCCCGCCGCACAGCGGCGCCCCTGCCCACCGACACCGGAGCGCGCGCGCTCGTCGCCGCGTTCCTGTCGGGTCTCGGCGAACAGCTCGACTCCGTGCCCGCCAGTTCGGGCACCCATCTCGCCGACGCCATGGTCGCGCTTCTCATCGCGGCGTTCGCCGAGACCAGCGCGGAACGCACCGAGATGTCCACGCCACTGACCGAGCGGATCATCGCCTACGTACGGGCCAACCTCGGCGATCCGGACCTGTCCGTGGAGTCCGTCGCCCGGCGCCACGGCATCTCGCCCCGCCATCTCCACCAGCTCTTCCGCGGGCGGGACTTCACCTTCACCGCCTGGGTCCGCCACGAACGGCTCCACCGCATCCGTCGAGACGTGACCGCTCCCTCGCTCGCCCACCGCACCGTGGCGGCCATCGCCGCGAGCTGGGGCATCCACGACGCGGACCACCTCGGCCGGTTGTTCAGGGCCGAGTTCGGCCACACCGCCATGGAAATCCGAGACGCCGCCCGTACCGCTCCCCGCAAGCCGGCGCACCGTTCCTCGGCCACCCCCTCCCGGTAGCCTGCCGGACCTGCGCCGGGCTCCCCGGCGACGCCGACGCCCTGTGAGCGGAGTTCGACCGGCTGCTGCCCCGGCCTCTGACGCCCGTACCCCCGTGCCGGGGACGAGGAAGGTTTGCCGGACCGGGAGAGACTGTGCGACTCTCCGGTGCCATCTCTCCGAAAGGGCTGATCGTGACACTCGGCATGGTTCTCGGCGACATCTCCTCCCGCGCTTCGACGCGGGAGCGGTAGACGGCCACACCTGCCTCTCAATTCGCGCCCGTACCACCGTAGTTCGCGGTACGGGCCGTTTCCCACGCTCCTCGTCGAAGTGCTCTTCGTGCCCCCGCACGTTCGATCACGAGGAGTACGTGATGCCCACGATCAGCTGGACCGAGGACGACCGCGCCGACCGGACCGGCGGCACCGCCGACTGGCACTCCGAGAGTGGGTCACCGCCCCCGGCCCATGTCGTCGTCGCCGACGACCGGATGAAGGCCGACACCGCCTGCCGACTGGCCCGCGAGGGCACCGCCCTGCTCTGGCGGGGCGACTTCCACAACGCGCGCCAACTGCTGTCGGCGATGAGCCGCCGTATCGAACGCGAACCGACCCGGCAGGGCGCCGACCCGGCCGAGACGTTCCGTCTGCACCGCCGCGCCCGCGCCCATCGTGCCCGTGTGCTGGGCAAGTTGCTCGTGACGCTGGAGGACGACCACTCCCTCGCGCTGCGCAGGGCCCCCGATGTCCGCCGGGCGTGCGTAGAGGCGTACGGCCCGCCGTCCGGTGTCCGCGTGGTCGCGCTCACCGAACTGCTGGGGGTGATCGGCGCGCGGCAGTGGCGCGCCAAGGGCGTGGAGGTGCCGGCGCTCGGCGCCCGCGTGCATCCCCACTACGGCGTGTTCTCCCCGGTCAGAGGGGAGTACGTCGACCTCGTCGCGCGAGCGCCGCTGGACGGGCCGACGCGGGCGACACGCACCGGCCGTACGGCCTTCGACCTCGGAACGGGCACCGGCGTACTCGCCGCCGTCCTGGCCGGGCGCGGAATCGGCCGTGTCGTGGCCACCGACATCAGCCCGCGCGCCCTCGCCTGCGCCGACGACAACGTCCGCGCGCTGGGTCTCGCCGAGAGGATCGACATCGTGGGCCCGTGCCTGTACCCGGAGGGCCTCGCCGATCTGATCGTCTGCAACCCGCCGTGGATTCCGGCGCGGCCGACCTCCACCGTCGAGCAGGGGGTGTACGACCCCGACAGCGGCATGCTCCGCGGTTTCCTCGACGGACTGGGGAGTCATCTCGAACCGGGCGGTGAGGGCTGGCTCGTCCTGTCGGACCTGGCCGAACACCTCGGTCTGCGGACCCGGCACGAACTGCTGTCGGGCATCGAGGCGGCGGGGCTGCGTGTGGTGGACAGGACCGACACGAAGCCGCGCCATCCACGGGCGGCCGACACCACCGATCCGCTGCACGCGGCGCGCGCCGCGGAGGTCACCTCGCTCTGGCGCCTGAGCCGCGCGTAGTACGGACCGGGGGCCGGCCGGACAGCCGTCGGCCGGGTCGCGTGGCAGCGGCCCGTCCGACGCTCCGTTCGCTCGGGCCCGGACGCAAACCGGTCAACTCTCCTCCGTCCCGCCCGGGATCGCCGGGACGTCCCGCAGCGGTACGACCACCAGCACCGCCGTCAGTTCGTCGCCCGCTGCCGGGCGCCCGGTGAACTGCCCCGGTCACCGCACTGGTTCAGCTCAGCAGCGCCCGCAGCGAGACCGCCGTCCGCGCGATGAACGCGTCGCGGGTCGGCTCGTCCAGCAGCCCCAGCGACAGGAACGGATTGAGGTCCTCCAGCTCCACGAGCAGCAGTTCACCGTCCGGCGCGCGGCACGCGTCGACGCGCTGGATGCCGTGGTCGAGGGTGTTCCAGTCGATGAACTTCCGCGCGAAGTCCAGATCCACGGCCTTGGCCTCGTACGGTACGAGCTCCCACCGCCGGTCCGGGTCGGGTGCGTGGAGCGCGTACTGGAAGTCGTGGTCGACGAAGTAGAAGGAGACCTCGTACCGGAACGGGATCCGCGGCTGCACGAGGGTGTCACGGAGATCTCCGAGGTCGGACAGCCGCTCGCGTGGCACGAACCGCATGCCGATGGAGTCCGCCCCGTCCTTCGGCTTGACGACGTACTCGTCGGCGTCCGGCAGCCGGCCCAGGTCCTCGACCCTGTCGACGGTCGGAATGACGGGCAGCCCCTCGGCGCTCAGCTCCACCAGATACTGCTTGCCCGCCATGTCGCCGCGCCCGTTGAGCGGGTTGTAGACGCGCACGCCGTCCGCCGCGGCCCGGTCGCGGAAGGCGTCGTAGACCTCCCGGTAATTCATCACGGGCCCGCTGTTGCGTACGACGACGGCGTCGAAGTCGCCCATGAGCCGGGCGGCGTCGGCCGGATGGCAGGTGGCGATGGTGAAGTCACGCCGCAGCCGGGAGGAGAACAGGATGTCCTCGTCGCAGTAGCGGCGGCCCTTCGCCTCGTAGGCGAAATCGGTGACGTAGAGGATGCGCGGGGGCGGGGCGGCGGCGGACATGGTGCTCCTGGGAGTGACGGGGGGTGCCCGCAGGTTACGTGGCGCGGATGCGGGGCCGGGAGGCCGGTGGGGCGCTCGGGACGCCTCACACGGCCACCAACGTCGTTTCCGTCGCCTTCACGCTCGTCCAGACCGGGACCCCGTCGGCCAGTCCGAGTTCGACGGCCGCCTGCGGGGTGATCTCGGCCACCAGGTCCGGGGCCCGCTCCGAGGTGATCAGTACCCGCAGCCGGCTGCCGCTGGCGGTGATCTCGCGTACGGTGCCGGGCCAGACGTTACGGGGGCTGCCGCTCGGCCGGTCGCGGTGCACGGACACGGCCTCCGGCGCGATGATCGCCAGCGCGCGTGTGCCGGGCGACAGCGGATCGGCGGCGACCAGCAGGCCGCCGCCGGTGAGCGCGAGGCCGTCGTCGTTCGCGGTGCCGGGCCAGGCGTTCTTGCCGAGCATCCGGGCCACCCACGGCGAGCGGGGGTGGCGGGTGACGTCGGCGGGCGGTGCGTCCTGGACGACCCGGCCCTCGTCCAGCACGAGGACTCGGTCGGCCAACGACACGGCCTCCACAGGGTCGTGAGTGACCATCAGACAGACACCGCCGAAGCCGTCGAGATGGGTGCGCAGGGTGTGCCGTACCCGTGCGCGGGTCGTCTGGTCGAGCGCGGCCAGCGGCTCGTCGAGCAGCAGCAGCCGGGGGCGGGTCGCCAACGCCCGTGCCAGCGCGACTCGTTGGGCCTGCCCGCCGGAGACCTGGGCGGGCTTGCGGTGTGCGAGGTGGCCCACATCGAGGCGGTCGAGCCACAGTTGCGCGGTCCGGCGGGCCTCGGCGCGGGTGACACCCTGGGCGCGGAGCCCGTACGCGGTGTTGCTCAGGGCGCTCAGGTGCGGGAAGAGCGCGCCGTCCTGGGGCACCCAGGCGACGCCCCGGCGGTGCGGCGGCAGGGTGGAGACGTCGAGGGCGCCGAGGCGCAGCTCGGCGTGGGCGCGGGTGGTCAGGCCGAGGAGGGCGCGCAGGAGGGTGGTCTTGCCGGCTCCGTTGGGGCCGACGACGGCGATGGTGGTGCCGGGTTCGGCGTCGAGCACGAGGCGGGTGAAACCGTTGACGTCGGCGTGCAGCGCCCAGCGCTCGTCGACGGTCGTCGCCTCTTTCGCCGGGACCGGCGTGGCCCCTGCCCCCGTCCCCGGCCCCGGCCCCGGTCCCGGTCCCGGTTCGGTGTCGTCGTCGGGTGAAGTGGCCTGGTTCCGGCGTCTGTTCGGGTCGCCCGTGGTGTCCCGTGGCGTGCCGGTCCAGCGCCCGCGCAGCGCGATCAGCACGGCCATGGCGATGACGAGCAGCAGCAGCGAGACGGATGTCGCGGCCTCGGGCGAGTTCTGGAGCAGCAGGTAGACCTGGAGCGGCAGCGTCTGGGTGGTGCCGGGCAGATTGCCCGCGAAGGTGATGGTCGCGCCGAACTCGCCGAGCGCCCGCGCCCAGGTCAGCGCGGCCCCGGCGAGCAGCCCGGGGGCGACCATCGGCAGGGTGACGGTGGCGAACACCCGTACCGGCGAGGCGCCGAGGGACGCGGCGGTCTCCTCGTAACGGGGGCGCAGTCCGCCGAGCGCGCCTTCGAGGCTGATGACGAGGAACGGCATCGCGACGAACGTCGCCGCCACGACCGCGCCCGAGGTGTGGAAGGGCAGCGTGATGCCGAACGTGTCCTCCAGCCAGGGGCCGAGCAGCCCGCGCCGCCCGAAGGCGAGGAGCAGCGCGACGCCCCCGACGGTGGGCGGCAGCACCATCGGCAGCAGGACCAGGGACCGTACGAAGGCCTTGCCGGGGAAGTCCACCCGCGCCAGCAGCCAGGCGAGCGGCACCCCGAGGACGAGGGAGAGCGCGAGGGCCCAGAAGGAGACGAGGAGCGAGAGCTCCAGTGCCTCGACGACTCCGGGGCTGGTCAGATGGTCACCGACCTCGCCCCAGGAGGTCCGGGCGAGGATTCCGATGAGCGGCAGAAGCAGGAAGGCGACGGCGAGGAGCGCGGGGACGGCGAGTGCGACGGGGGTACGGGTACGGCCCGGGGCCCGGCGGGGGAAGCTGAGGCGACTCATCGGGCTCCTGCGATTGCTGGCGTCTGCCGCGCGACGGCGAAGACGGCGCGTGCCGCACGCGAGTTGACGGGGCCTCGGTCGCCGGCCCGGTCAACTCGCGTGCGGATCGGTGGGGTTACGGCTGCTGGAAGCCGGCGTCCTGGAGGAGCTTCCGCGCCTCCGGGCTGCTGAGCCACGCGACGAACGCCGCTGCGGCTTCGGCGTGTTCGGACGTCTTGAGCGTGGCGGCCGGGTATTCGGCGACGGCGTTCTGCGCGTCGGGGATCTCGATCGCGTCCACCTTGTCCGTGGCGGTGGCCGCGTCCGTCTTGTAGACGATCCCGGCGTCGGCCTCGCCGAGTTCGACCTTGCTGAGGACGGCGCGGACGTTCGGTTCCTGCGAGACGGGCTTGACGTCGATCTTCTGTGCGTCGAGGACCTGTTCGCTGTAGCGGCCGACCGGGACCTCGGGCGCCGCGAGGACGACCTTGAGCTTGGTGTCGGCGAGGTCCTTGAGGTTCTCGATCTTCTCCGGGTTGCCCTCGCCGGTGGCGATGACGAGGCGGTTCTTGGCGATGACGGTCGGCGTCCCGGTGTCGTCCTTCAGACCGTCCATGGTCTTCGTGTCGGCGGTGACCAACGCGTCGGCGGGAGCGCCCTGTTCGACCTGTGCGGCGAGTTCCTGCGAACCTGCGAAGGAGAACGTCACCTTGGTGCCCGGGTTCTCCTTCTCGTACGCGGCGCCCGCCGTCGTGAAGACGTCGGTGAGCGACGAGGCGGCGAGAACGGTCAGTTCGGCCTTGGGGGCGCCGGTGGCCGACTCGGTCGACTTGGCTCCGGCGTCGCTGTCGTCGCTGTCACTGCCACCGCACGCGGTCAGTGGCACGAGCAGGGCCGCGGTGAGCGCCGTGACGGCGGCGCGGCGTACGGCGGTGCTGAGGGTGAAGGACATGAGGGTCAGGACTCCCTGGAAGGCTGGAAGGAAGGCGGCAAGGGTCAGACGCGGTCGATGTGCACGCTGGTCGACTTCACGCGGGCGGTGGCCCGCATGCCGACCTCAAGGCCCAGCTCCTCGACGGCCTCCCTGGTCAGGAGTGAGACCAGCCGGTGCGGGCCGGCCTGGATCTCGACCTGGGCCGCGACGTCGCCGAGCTTGACGGCGGTGACGATGCCCGGGAAGGCGTTGCGGGCGGAGGTGTACGAGACGTCGTCCTCGCCGCTGCCGCTCTGGCCGACCTCGATCGAGAACGCGGCGAGGTCGCGTCCGTCGATGAGCCGTCGGCCGCCTTCGTCGCGGTGGGTGGCGACCCGGCCGGCGTCGGCCCAGCGACGGGCGGTGTCGGTGCTGACGCCCAGCAGGCGTGCCGCCTGACCAATTGTGTAGGACTGCATGCGCGGAAAGATAGGCCGCGAACCCTCGCATCTGCAAGGTTTCAGGTCTTTATCCATAGCAGATGCGTGGCAGATCGGAGGAACCCACGAAGGAGCGGGCAAGGGCGAGGGAGATGGCGAGGGCTGCGGCGGACGGCTCACAGGGGAGCCGGTTCCGGGCCGGGGACGAGGCTCGCGCCGACCCATACGCTGGTGATCGCGCTGATGTAGCGCGCCCCGCACCGGTCGGTCGGCACGACGAGCTGACTGCCCGCCAGGTCCAGCGGAGCCCCGTCGAGCGTGGTGGCGAGCAGCGCGGGCACGGCGCCGAAGTCGGGGTCTATCTCGCCCCAGGACAGCACCGTGTGGTGCCCGTCCCCGCCGGTGACGGCCAGCAGGAAGCGGGAGCGGTCCCTCCGGCGCCGTACGTCGAAGTCCGGCCGCGCGTCGGCCACGACCTCACGCAGCAGGGGCCCTTCGAACCTGTGGTGCCGCGGCCCGCTGCTCGCGCACTGGAAGACCACATCGGCGCTGTGCTGCTCCCAGCCCTGCCGGAGGTCGGCGACGGTCAGCGTGCCGGGCCGGGCCAGCTCCCCGCGCAGATCGAAGGCTCCGGTACATACGGAAGGAGGGCCCCCGGGTGGCGTCTTGAGTCGGCCCATCGAAATTCCCCCTTCGAACGGCGCACACGCGACGACTGCCACGGGGTGATTCCCGCCGGGCGGTCCGCGAAATCATATCTGCGGGCCTGAAGGCCGTGTTGCCCTCGCTTCTGCGTGCGTGGAAGCCGGTTATCGGCCGTGAATGCGCCGAGGAGTGACGGCCCGGTCGGGGCATCGCGTCAGACTTGTGGGCATGGTGCGTCTGCGGGTACTGACGACGAACGACTGGCCTCTGTGGCGAGAGGCGCGTCTCGCGGCGCTGGCCGAGGCCCCGCACGCGTTCAAGTCCCGGCTCGGGGACTGGCATCGGGGCGGGGAGGAGCGGTGGCGGGCGCGCCTGGAGACTCCCGGCACGTACAACGTCGTCGCGGTGCTGGACGACCGGACCGTCGGCATGGCGAGCGGCGTGCCCGGGGACGCCGGCGTGTGTGAGCTGCGGTCGGTGTGGGTCGGTCCGGGCGCACGAGGTCTCGGCGTCGCGGACCGGCTGATCGCCGCGGTCGAGACCTGGGCGCGGCGGTCGGGCGCCACGACGCTGAGGCTCGCGGTGATCCCCGGCAACGAGCCGGCGGCCGCGCTGTACCGCCGTAACGGCTTCGTCCTCACCGGCGAGCGAGGGGACCTGCTGCCCGACGGCGTGACCACGGAGCAGGTGATGGCGAAGCCGCTTCGCCCGGCCGAGGGCCGGGCGACCGGAGGTATCTAGCGGGCGAGGAACGGGACGAGCGCCGCGGTCAGTTCGGCGGGTGCGTCCAGCGCGATGAGGTGGGCCGCCTTGGGGAACTCGACAAGGGTGGCGCCGGGAATCCCGGCGGCGTAACGGCGGGCGATGTCCTGGAAGTCGGCGACGTCGAGGCTCCCGATGCCGACCAGCGCGGGGACGGCGATCGCGGCGATGTCGCCCGCCTCACCGTCTCGGGAGTGCTCATCGACGGCGTCCTGGTTCATCAGCGCGGTCCTTACCGGAGCGCGGAGTTGTCCGGCCAGCGCCGGGTCGACGTCGCGCCATTCGCGGGCCGGCCCACGGAGCCACATGTCCAGGTTCACACGGACGGCGGCCTCCAGGTCGCCCGCGGCCAGGGCAGCCGTCTCGGCCTCGTCGTACGCGACCATCTCCGCCGACCAGTCGTATCCCGGCCACGGCGGTGCGAGCAGCGCCAGGCAGCACACCCGGTCCGGGTGGGCGAGAGTGAAATCCACCGCCACCCGCCCGCCCCAGGACGCGCCGACGAGCCGGACACGCTCGTGACCGAGGTGGTCCAGCAGCAGCCGCAGATCGTCGGTCTCGCTGAACGGGCCCGCCGGGGGCGCGGACTCGCCGAAGCCGCGCAGGTCGTATCTGATGACGGTGTGGCGCTCCGCGAGGGCGGGCGCGACCGCGTCCCACATACGGTGATCGGCGACTCCGGCGTGCACGAGAACGACGGGCGGGCCGTCCCCGGTGACGGTGTACGAGAGGTGGCCGAGGTCGTCGGCGAGTATGGGCATCCGCAGATGCTCGCAGGTCACCACCACGTGTGCCACGGAGAAAGACACCGACACCGGCGAGGGGCTCGAGCCGCCCGGCCGAAACGGAAAAACGGTGGTCGCCACGTCGGCGTGGCAACCACCGCCTCCACGACGTGGCAGGTAGAAACGATCCTGCTGAAGGCACGCCTGGTGGGGCGGGTGGGACTCGAACCCACGGCCGACGGATTATGAGTCCGCTGCTCTAACCGGCTGAGCTACCGCCCCTAACGGCGCGTCGCGCACATTTGTGCGCGCCGTCTGCCGCAGCATAGCCGCTCATACGATCTCCTGCCTCGGATGGTCGGCAACGCCTGACCATGAGGACTTCCTTGGGCGTCGGCCGGTTCCAGGAGAAGCCCGAAGATCACCCGGAAGGCTGGCGGCGGCGCCCCGACGGACCGTCAGCGGAGCCCCGGTGAGCGGTGGCGGACACAAGAAAGAGGACCCCGAAGGGTCCTCTTCCGTGCTTGCTCTCCCGGCTGGACTCGAACCAGCAACCCTCCGGTTAACAGCCGAATGCTCTGCCAATTGAGCTACAGGAGATCGCGCTCCCCCGACTGGACTCGAACCAGTAACCTGCCGGTTAACAGCCGGCTGCTCTGCCAATTGAGCTACAGGGGATTGCTGCGTATGCACCGAACGCACCCACCCCGGGTCTCCCGGGCGGCGGACGTCCGCTGCGACACATACATTAGCGCAAGCAGGGGGGTGCTCCGCCAATCGGTATCCCGCCGGGTCACACTGGGTGATCTCGGACCTCGTGGGTAGGCGGACGTCACGGCTCAAGGTCCGATGCCAACGAACTAACGAAGGGTGGCAGGCCATGCGGCGCCTCACGTTCATCGCGGGACTGGCTGTCGGTTACGTACTGGGAACCAGGGCCGGGCGCGAGCGCTACGAGCAGCTCAAGAAGTCCGCAAGCCGGATCTCGCAGAACCCGGCCGTGCGCAACGCCGCCGAGACGGCGGCGTTGTCCAGCCGTGAGTACGCGGGCAAGGCGTACCACTCGGTGAGCGACAAGGTCGGGGACAAGGTTCCCGGGTCCGTCGCCGACCGGGTCCGGTCGCTGCGTTCGCGGAACGGCAACGCCGAGGACGACTGGGGAACCACCAACACCTGACGCGCGCGAAGCGGCGGCGGCTTCCGGCACCGGACGGTCCCGGAAGCCGCCGCCGCTTCGCGAGTGCGGCAGAATCGTGCCATGGGAATAGTCGCCGGGTTGGACAGTTCGTCGGGTTCCACACGCATCGTCGTGTGTGACGCGGACACGGGTGCCGTGCTGCGGCAGGGATACGCGGTACATCCCGTCGAGGCCAAGGCCACCGAGGTCGATCCGCAGGCCTGGCTGCTGTCGCTCGGCGAGGCCGCGGGCGGCGGTGTGCTGGAGGGCGTGGAAGCCATCGGGGTCTCGGCGCAGCAGCACGGGCTGGTGCCGCTGGATCAGTCGGGCAATCTCGTACGTCCCGCGCTGCTCGGCAACGACAAGCGCGCGCAGGTCGCCGCCGCCGATCTGATCGACGCGCTCGGCGGGCGGCAGGCCTGGGCGGAGGCCGTCGGGTCGGTGCCGCAGTCGGGTCAGCCCCTGGCGAAGCTGCGCTGGCTGGCGCGGAACGAGCCGGACGCGGCGCGGCGTACGGCGATGGTCCTCCAGCCGCACGACTGGCTGGTCTGGCAGTTGCTCGGCCGGCCCGCCCGGCGGACGACGGACCGGGGCGCGGCGTCCGGCTCCGGCTTCTGGTCGGCCCGCACGGGTGCGTACCGGCCGGATCTGATGGAGCTCGCGCTGGGCCACCAGGCGGCCCTGCCGGAGGTGCTCGGCCCGGCCGAGGCCGCCGGAACCACCCCCGAGGGCCTGCTGATCTCCGCCGGTACGGGCGAGACCATGGCCGCCGCTTTCGGGCTCGGCGTCGGGATCGGGGACGCGGTCGTGTCGCTGGGCGCCTCCGGGTCCGTGATGACCGTGCACCACGAGGCGCTGGCGGACCCCACCGGGATGATCACGTCGTTCGCCGACGCCACGGGGATGCATCTGCCGGTCGTGCACACGCTCAACGCCGTACGGGCCCTGCGCGGCACGGCGGAGCTGCTCGGGACCGAGGATCTGGACGAACTGTCGGCGCTGGCGCTCAAGTCCACACCGGGCGCGTCCGGTCTGGTGTTCCTGCCCTATCTGGAGGGCGAGAAGACACCGCATCTGCCGCACACGGCGGGCACGTTGAGCGGTCTGCGGCGTGAGTCGATGAAGCCGGAGCATCTGGCGCGGGCCGCGTTCGAGGGGATGCTCTGCTCGCTGGCCGACGCGATGGACGTGGTGCGGGGGCGCGGGGTCGAGGTGCGACGGGTGTTCCTGCTGGGGGCGGCGGCCGGGCTGCCCGCCGTACAGGCCGCCGCGCCGGGGATCTTCGGGGCGCAGGTCGTCGTCCCGGAGCCCGCCGAGTACGCGGCGCTGGGCGCGGCGCGGCAGGCCGCGTGGGCCCTGGGGGTCTCGAAGAACACACTGTCCCCGCACAGCCCGCCCGACTGGCGGGGCGCGGCGGTGCAGGTCTTCGAGCCGGGCGAGGAGGCGGCGGTGGGTGCCGCGGTGCGCCAGCAGTACACATCGGCCCGCGACCACATCCACCCGGGCGCCTTCTCCGCCGCGCCGGGGGCGTAGCGGACGGAGGCGTATCGGACGGGGGCATAGTCGGCTGAGACGCGGACGGGAGGGCACCGGATCGGGGCCCTCCGGTACGACAGTCGTTCTTGACTCGTCCTTTGTGGAAAACCTTTGGGTTCCAACGGCTGGAGTGTCGCAGGATGGGGTCCGACCCCCGATCTTGCCGAGCCCGAGAGACAGCACGTGCTGCTACGACTACTCAGAACCCATCTGGTCCCCTACAAGAGAGCCATCGGCCTGCTGGTGGTGCTCCAGCTGCTGCAGACCTGCGCCTCCCTCTATCTGCCCACCCTCAACGCCGACATCATCGACAACGGTGTCGTGACGGGGGACACGGGCTACATCATGGAGTTCGGCGCTCTCATGATCGCCGTCAGCGTCGTCCAGGTCTTCGGCCAGATAGGCGCCGTCTACTACGGTGCGCGCACCGCCTCGGCCCTCGGCCGTGACGTGCGGGCCGCGATCTTCGACCGGGTGCAGAGCTTCTCCGCCCGTGAGGTCGGCCAGTTCGGGGCGCCGTCGCTGATCACGCGCACCACCAACGACGTCCAGCAGGTGCAGATGCTGGTGCTGATGTCGTTCACGCTGATGGTGTCGGCCCCGATCATGTGTGTCGGCGGCATCGTCATGGCGCTCGGCCAGGACGTGCCGCTGTCCGCGGTGCTGCTCGCCGTCGTGCCGGTCCTCGGTATCTCCGTGAGCCTGATCGTGAAGCGGATGCGCCCGCTGTTCCGCACCATGCAGGAGCGGCTCGACACGGTGAACCGGGTGCTGCGTGAGCAGATCACCGGCAACCGCGTCATCCGGGCGTTCGTGCGCGACGAGTACGAGAAGAAGCGGTTCGAGGGCGCCAACACCGGCCTCACCGACATGCAGCTGGCGACCGGCCGGCTGATGGCGCTGATGTTCCCGGTCGTGATGACGGTCGTGAACGTGTCGTCCGTGGCCGTCGTCTGGTTCGGCGCGCACCGGATCGACAGCGGCGGGATGCAGATCGGTGCGCTGACCGCGTTCCTCGCGTATCTGATGCAGATCGTGATGGCCGTGATGATGGCCACCTTCATGTTCATGATGGTGCCGCGTGCCGAGGTGTGTGCCGAGCGCATCGAGGAGGTGCTGGACACCAGGTCGAGCGTCGTACCGCCCGAGGATCCGGTGCTGGTGCTGCGCAGGCACGGTCATCTGGAGGTGCGGGGCGCGGAGTTCCGCTATCCGGGGGCCGAGGAGCCGGTGCTGCGTGATGTGTCCCTGACCGCCAGACCGGGCGAGACGACCGCCGTCATCGGCTCGACCGGCAGCGGCAAGTCGACCCTGCTGGGGCTGGTGCCGCGACTGGTCGACGCGACGGCCGGCGAGGTGCTGGTGGACGGTGAGGACGTACGCGGTCTCGATCCGGCGCTGCTGGCCAAGACCGTCAGCCTGGTGCCGCAGAAGCCGTATCTGTTCTCGGGGACGGTGGCGACGAATCTGCGGTACGGGAATCCGGACGCGACCGACGAGGAGCTGTGGCACGCGCTGGACGTCGCGCAGGCCAAGGAGTTCGTCACCGGCCTGGAGGGCGGGCTGAACGCGCCCATCGCGCAGGGCGGGACGAACGTCTCCGGAGGGCAGCGCCAGCGGCTCGCCATCGCGCGCACGCTGGTGCAGCGGCCGGAGATCTATCTGTTCGACGACTCGTTCTCCGCGCTGGACTACGCGACGGACGCGGCACTGCGCGCCGCCCTGGCACGTGAGACCGCCGAGGCGACGGTGGTGATCGTCGCCCAGCGGGTGTCGACCATCCGCGACGCCGACCGGATCATCGTCATGGACGAGGGCCGGGTGGTCGGTGAGGGGCGTCATCACGAGCTGATGGCCGAGAACGAGACGTACCGGGAGATCGTGCTCTCCCAGCTGACCGAGGCGGAGGCGGCCTGATGAGCGGTCCTGGCGGACGCATGATGGCGGCCGGCGCGGGTTCTCCTTCGCAGCGGTCGATGGATTTCAAGGGGTCGAGCAAACGGCTGCTGCGGCAGCTCGCGCGGGAGAAGATCACCCTGTGGTGGATGGTCGCCGCGGGTGTGCTGAGCGTGGCCGCCTCGGTGGTGGGCCCGAAGATCCTCGGCTCGGCGACCGACCTGATCTTCGCGGGGGTCGTCGGCCGTCAGACGCCGGGTGGCTCAAGCAAGGAGGAGACGGTCTCGCGGCTCCGGGAGGAGGGCGAGGGCGGGCTCGCCGACCTGCTCTCCGGGGTGGACTTCGTACCGGGGCAGGGCATCGACTTCGACGCGGTCGGCCGGGTCCTGCTGGTGGCGCTGGCGGTGTACGTCGCGGCGGGGCTGCTGATGCTGGTCTCGACGCGGCTGTCGATCCGGGTCATCAACCTCACCATCTACCGGATGCGCGAGGACGTACAGGCCAAGCTGTCGCGGCTGCCGCTGTCGTACTTCGACCGTCAGCAGCGCGGTGAGGTGCTGAGCCGGGCGACGAACGACGTCGACAACATCTCCCAGACGCTCCAGCAGACGATGGGCCAGCTCATCAACTCCCTGCTGACGATCGTCGGCGTCCTCGGGATGATGCTGTGGATCTCGCCGCTGCTGGCGCTGGTCGCGGTGGTGACCGTGCCGCTGTCGGTGCTGGTGGCGACGAAGGTCGGCAAGCGCTCACAGCCGCACTTCGTGCAGCAGTGGAAATCGACGGGCACGCTGAACGCCCATGTCGAGGAGATGTACACGGGGCACGCCCTGGTGAAGGTCTTCGGGCGGCAGGACGAGTCGGCGCGGGCGTTCAAGGAGCAGAACGAGGCGCTGTACGAGGCCGGTTTCAAGGCGCAGTTCAACAGCGGCGTCATGCAGCCGCTGATGTTCTTCATCTCCAACATCAACTATGTGCTGGTGGCGGTCGTCGGCGGGCTGCGTGTCGCGTCGGGCACGCTGTCGATCGGCGACGTGCAGGCGTTCATCCAGTACTCGCGCCAGTTCTCGATGCCGCTGACACAGGTGGCGTCGATGGCCAACCTCGTCCAGTCCGGGGTCGCGTCCGCCGAGCGGATCTTCGAGTTGCTGGACGCGGAGGAGCAGGAGAAGGACGCTCCCTCGGCCGCGCGCCCGCACGAGCTGCGGGGACGGGTGGCGCTGGACGGCGTGGCGTTCCGCTACGAGCCGGACAAGCCCCTCATCGAGGACCTGTCGCTGTCGGTGGAGCCGGGTCAGACGGTCGCGATCGTCGGCCCGACGGGTGCGGGGAAGACGACGCTGGTCAATCTGCTGATGCGCTTCTACGAGGTGACGGCCGGCCGGATAAGTCTGGACGACATCGACATCGCCACCATGTCGCGGGAGGACCTGCGGTCCCGGATAGGCATGGTCCTCCAGGACACGTGGCTGTTCGGCGGCACGATCGCCGAGAACATCGCGTACGGCGCGGCGCGCGAGGTCACCCGGGAGGAGATCGAGGAGGCGGCGCGGGCGGCCCACGCGGACCGTTTCATCCGCACGCTGCCCGACGGCTACGAGACCGTGATCGACGACGAGGGGTCGGGCGTCAGCGCGGGCGAGAAGCAGCTGATCACGATCGCGCGGGCGTTCCTGTCGGACCCGGTGATCCTGGTGCTGGACGAGGCGACCAGCTCGGTGGACACCCGTACCGAGGTGCTGATCCAGAAGGCGATGGCCCAACTGGCGCACGGGCGTACGAGCTTCGTGATCGCCCACCGGCTGTCCACGATCAGGGACGCGGACGTGATCCTGGTGATGGAGAACGGCTCGATAGTCGAACAGGGCACGCACGAGGGGCTGTTGGCGGCGAAGGGAGCGTACGCGCGGCTGTACGCGGCGCAGTTCGCCCAGGCGGTCGCCGAGGTGGACTAGGTCCTGTCCGGCGGATCTTCGGGGATCGGCCCGGGGCGTCTGGTGCGGTGCATCGCAAGGCGGAGGATCGTGCTCGTACTGGACGTACTTGGATGATGCGACAACGCAGCGAGGTGCCGTGCCGGGCGTCCCGGGCCCCCGAAGATCCGCCGGACAGGGCCCAGGACGAGTGGGTCTGGCCGGGTCCGCCTGGTGGGCCCGTTGTCTCGATCGCCGGGCGGGCTCGACGAGTCCGCCCGGCTCGGCTTTCAGTCGAGGTAGCCGCGCAGTTGGTCAGCGAACGCGTGGTCGCGGAGTTTGTTCAGGGTCTTGGACTCGATCTGCCGGATCCGCTCGCGCGTCACACCGAAGATGCGGCCGATCTCCTCCAGCGTGCGAGGGCGGCCGTCCGCCAGACCGTAGCGGAGCTGGACGACCTTGCGTTCGCGCTCACCGAGCGTGGAGAGCACCGCCTCCAGATGCTCGCGGAGCAGCAGGAACGCCGCAGATTCGACGGGTGAGGCGGCGTCGCCGTCCTCGATGAGGTCGCCGAAGGCGACATCGTCCTCCTCCCCCACCGGGGCGTGCAGCGAGACGGGTTCCTGGGCGAGCCGCAGGACCTCGCCGACCCGTTCGGCGGTCAACTCCAGCTGGCCGCCGACCTCTTCGTGGGTCGGCTCGTAGCCGCGCTCCTGGAGCATGCGGCGCTGGACGCGGACGACGCGGTTGATCAGCTCGACGACATGGACGGGCACACGGATGGTACGGGCCTGGTCGGCCAGCGCGCGGGACATCGCCTGGCGGATCCACCACGTCGCGTATGTCGAGAACTTGTAGCCGCGCGCGTAGTCGAACTTCTCCACGGCCCTGATCAGGCCGAGGTTCCCCTCCTGGACGAGGTCGAGCATCGTCAGTCCGCGGCCGACATAGCGCTTGGCGACGGAGACGACGAGTCGCAGATTCGCCTCGATGAGCCGTCTCTTGGCCATCCGGCCGCGCACGACGAGCCGGTCGAGGTCGAGAGCGAGCTGGGAGTCCAGGTCGGGCGTGGAGCCGAGTTTCTCCTCGGCGAAGAGGCCGGCCTCGACGCGGCGCGCGAGGTCCACCTCCTCGACGGCGGTGAGCAGTTGGATCCGTCCGATCTCCCGCAGATACTGCCGGAAGAGGTCGGACGAGGGCCCGCTGCTGTCGGCCTTGCCTCGCGGGCTGACGCGCTCCGGGACCTCGGGGATGTCCACCGGGTCCTCGGTGACGGTCTCCGGGGCGGACTCGGGGGTCGACTCGGGGGTGACCCCGGAGGTCGACTCGGGGTGGTGCGCGGCGCGGCTCTGCGATGGGACCGCCGGCACCAGGTCGGTCTCGGTCAGGGTCTGGGTCCGGGTCTGCACGGGGGCGGCCTCCAGGGTGATCGCTGCCGGATCGGGGGCGTGCGGCAGCGGGACGTGGGCGGCCGGGCCGCCGTCAGTCCCGTACACGATGAGCGGATCCGCGGGGGTGAGTGGCCCACCGTGGGTGGACCGGCCGCGCTCCGAGAACACAGGCACCGCTGCCCAGTGTGGGGTACATCGCACTGCCGCCACGAGAGGCGTGCGAGGACTTTCTGAGTCCCGTGCGTAACCGGGCAGTTACCGAAGGATGTTTAAAACAGCGGGAGTTGGGACCGGTGGGGCGGGAGAGGCGGCGGGGGTACGGAGCCGGGTCCACCCGGTGGGCGGTTCGTCCTCGATCGCCGGAAGGGCCGGTTTCGCGGACGCTAGAGCGCCGCCGCGCCGCTGTTGCGCAGTGACTGGCGGTACTGCTGGAGCACCCACAGCTCGTTCTGCACGGCCTGGTGCCGTTCGGCGTCGTCGCCCGTGCCGAGGCGGGCCAGGGTGCTCGTCACGTCGTGGATGCGGATGTCGACGGCCCGCAGCCGCACCCGTACCAACTGCTCCCCCGCGTACGCCTCGTCGATCGTCTTGCCGTGGAACACCTCCACCGCCAGCTCCGTGACCAGCGCGCGCACCGCGTCGTTCGGCGCGGCCTCACGGACCCCGGCCAGATATTCGGGCGCCGAGACGATGCCCTGCTCGGCGCCGCCCGCGTCCTCGACGGCGCGGCGGACCGCGGCGTACGGCGGGGCGGTGAACTCGTCCACTCCGTACGCGTCGAAGGCCGGGGAGACCAGCTCCGGGCGCTGGAGGGCGAGCTTCAGCAGCTCGCGCTCGGTGCGGTGGGCGGGGCTGCGGAGGTTGAGCGCGGGGCCGGAGAGGGCGGGGGAAGCGGAGTCGTACGAGCCCTGCGGGCCGTTCGGCCGGCCCCCGCGGCCGTCCGCCGGGCCCGCGGGTCCGCGTCCGCCCCGGTCACGGGCCCAACGGGCCATCTGGGCCACACGCTTGACCACGAACTGGGTGTCCAGGATGCCGAGGATGCCGGCGAGCTGGACGGCGACCTCGTGCTGCGACGCGCCGTTCTTGATCCGGGCGACGATGGGGCCCGCCTCGTCCAGCGCGGACGCACGACCCGCCGGGGTCTCCAGGTCGTACCGGGACACGATCTGGCGGATCGCGAACTCGAAGAGCGGCGTGCGCGGTTCCACCAGGTCCTGGACCGCCGCGTCGCCCTTGCTTAGCCGCAGCTCGCACGGGTCCATGCCGTCGGGCGCGATCGCGATGTACGTCTCGGCGGCGAACTTCTGGTCGTCCTCGAAGGCGCGCAGCGCGGCTTTCTGGCCCGCCGCGTCCCCGTCGAAGGTGAAGATCACCCGCGCGCTGCCGTTGTCCATCAGCAGCCGGCGCAGGATCTTGATGTGGTCGGTGCCGAATGCCGTGCCGCAGGTGGCGATGGCGGTGGTGATACCCGCCAGATGGCAGGCCATCACGTCCGTGTAGCCCTCGACCACCACCGCGCGGCTGGCCTTGGCGATGTCCTTCTTCGCCAGGTCCACCCCGTAGAGCACCTGCGACTTCTTGTAGATCGCGGTGTCGGGGGTGTTCAGATACTTCGGCCCGTTGTCGTCGTCGCGCAGCTTGCGGGCGCCGAAGCCGACGACTTCGCCCGAGATGTCCCGGATGGGCCACATCAGCCGGCCCCGGAACCGGTCGATCGGACCCCGGCGGCCGTCCTGGGAGAGTCCGGCGAGCAGCAGTTCCTTGTCGGTGAAGCCCTTCCCGCGCAGGAAGCGGGTCAGATGGTCCCAGCCCGCCGGGCTGTAACCCACCCCGAAGTGCTCGGCCGCCGCCTGGTCGAAGCCCCTCTCGGCCAGGAACTTCCGGCCGATCTCGGCCTCTTCACTGCCGAGCCGCTCCACATAGAACTCGGCCGCGGCCTTGTGCGCCTCCACCAGCCGGATGCGCTCGCCCCGCTGGTGGGAGGGGTTGTAGCCGCCTTCCTCGTACCGCAGCGTGATGCCCGCCTTACCGGCGAGGCGTTCGACCGTCTCGGAGAAGGAGAGATGGTCGATCTTCATCACGAAGGCGATGGTGTCCCCGCCCTCCTGGCAGCCGAAGCAGTGGAAGAGACCCTTGCTCGGACTGACCTGGAAGGACGGGGACTTCTCGTCGTGGAAGGGGCAGAGCCCCTTCAGGTTTCCGCCGCCGGCCGGGCGCAGTTGCAGGTACTCGGACACGACGGTGTCGATCGGGACCGCGTCCCGAACCACCTTCACGTCATCATCGTTGATCCTGCCTGCCACGCGAGAATTCTACGGGGACGTACCGACAGTCCCTTACGCCCGGTCCACGGACCGGCCCGGCGGACCGGCCACACGGGCCGGCGCGCGGGTCGGCGCGCGGGTCGGCGCGCGGCCGGTCAGGTGCCGAGCGTGTCCAGCGGCACCGTCGGGTCGGCGAGCGCGTCGAGATCCTGCCGGGCGCCGGAGCGGATGAGCCGCTGGATGTCGCCGGTGACGTCCCACACGTTGACGTTCATCCCGGCGAGCACCCTGCGGTCCTTGAGCCAGTAGGCGATGAACTCCCGTTTTCCGGCGTCGCCGCGCACCACCACCTGGTCGTAGCTGCCGGGCGGCGCCCAGCCCGAGTACTCCAGACCCAGGTCGTACTGGTCGGAGAAGAAGTACGGGAGCCGGTCGTACGTCACGTCCTGGCCGAGCATCGAGCGGGCGGCGGCGGGGCCGCCGTTGAGGGCGTTGGCCCAGTGCTCGACGCGCAGCCTGTCCGCCGACAGCTCGGTGCCGGGCAGCGAGAAGGGGACGGAGGCCACGTCGCCCGCCGCGTAGATGTCCGGGTCGGAGGTGCGCAGCGCCAGGTCGACGGCGATGCCGCCGCCGTCCTCGCGCCCCACGAGGTCGAGTCCGGCCGCCTCGGCGAGACCGGTGCGCGGCGCGGCGCCGATCGCGGCGAGCACGTCGTGCGCCAGGTGCTCCTCACCGTCGTCCGTACGGACGGAGAGCACCATGCCGTCCTGGCCGACGATCTCGGTGAGCCGGGCGCCGAAGTGGAACCGTACGCCGTGCTCGCCGTGCAGCTCGGTGAAGAGCTGTCCCAGCTCCGGGCCGATGACCTGGTAGAGAGGCGTCGGGTGCGGCTCGACGACGGTGACCTCGGCGCCGTACCCGCGGGCGGCCGCGGCGACCTCCAGGCCGATCCAGCCGCCGCCGGCGATGACGATGTGGCCGTTGTCGCGTCCGAGGGCGGTGAGGACGTGGCGCAGCCGGTCGGCGTGGGCGAGCCTGCGCAGATGGTGGACGCCGGCGAGATCGGTGCCGGGGATGTCGAGGCGGCGCGGTTCGGAGCCGGTGGTCAGGAGCAGTTTGTCGTAGCGCACGGAGGTGCCGTCGCCGAGGTGGACGCATCGGGTGTCGCGATCGATCTCGGTGACCGTCTGGCCGAGGTGGAGTTCCACATGATGCCGGGCGTACCAGGCGGGCTCGTGGACGAAGACGCTGTCGCGTTCCTCCTTGCCAAGGAGGAAGCCCTTGGACAGCGGGGGGCGTTCGTAGGGGTGGTCTCCTTCGTCCCCGATGACGATCACTCGGCCGGTGAATCCGTCGGAACGGAGGGTTTCCGCGGCCTTCGCCCCGGCCAGCCCACCACCGACGATGACGAATGTCCGATGTGCGTCGACCACTTGATGCCTCCTCTTTACGCTGCCGCCATCTGTGAGCGTCCCGCACGGAGCGTGATGGCGAAAGAGGGGAGGCTCCACGGGCATGGTTCCGGCTTGATGTGGCTACCTTGCTACACGCGTCACCCCATGGCGGGGCGGCTCGGCCGCTTCGGCCGTTGGCTGAATATGACGGGTGCGGGATGCGGGGCGCGGGGCGGCCGGGTGGTGAACCACCGTGATCAGGTGCGTCCCGTGAGTGCCGTGTGGAGCGAACGCGCCGCGGCATCGGTGAGGGAGGCGATCTGGTCGACGATCACGCGCTTGCGTGCGCGGTCGTCGGACGCCGTCTCGAAGAGCGCGCGGAACTGCGGGTCCAGCCCCTCGGGCGCGCGGGCGGTCAGCGTCCAGGCGAGTTCGGCCAGGACGATCCGCTGGTCCGCGCGGAGGGATTCCTGGTCGGCGCGCTGCATCACATAGCGGTGGGCGACGGCCTTGAGTACGGCGCACTCGTCGCGTGCCTCGCGCGGGACGACCAGCGAGGCGCCGTACCGGGTGAGCCGGCCGGTGCCGTACTCCGCCCGGGTCGCGCCCTCGGCCGCGAGACAGAACCGGCCGATGAGCTGGCTGGTGGCGTCCTTGAGCCTGGCCTGTGCGACGGCCGTCCCGTCGTAGCCGTGCGGCCACCACTCCTGGGCCATGAGACGGTCGAGGGCGGCGGCGAGTTGGTCCGGGTCGGTGTCGTGCGGTACGTAGCGGCCGATCGCGACCGTCCAGATCTCGTCGCGTTCGGTTGCGGAGAGCAGCGCGCCCGGGTCGACGTGGCCGGCGTGCAGGCCGTCCTCGAAGTCGTGGACGGAGTACGCGACGTCGTCGGCCCAGTCCATGACCTGGGCCTCGAAGCAGGTGCGGTTCGGCGGGGCGCCGCGCCTGGCCCATTCGAAGACCGGCAGGTCGTCCTCGTACACACCGAACTTCACCGAGTCCGGGTCGGTGGGGTGGGCGCCCTGCGGCCAGGGGTACTTCGTCGCGGCGTCCAGGACGGCGCGGGTGAGGTTGAGGCCGACGCTGACGAGGCGGGCACCGCCGCCGGCCGCCGCCTCGGCCTCGACCGCCGCCTCGGCCCGTGGCGTGGTGACCTCGGGGGTCACCGAGTCGGCGCGGACGAAGCGCTTGGGTTCGATGCGGGTGAGCAGCCGCAGCGACTGGGCGTTGCCCTCGAAGCCGCCGCAGTCCTTGGCGAAGTCGTTCAGCACCTGTTCGCCGTTGTGGCCGAACGGCGGGTGGCCCATGTCGTGCGAGAGGCACGCCGTCTCCACGAGGTCCGGGTCGCAGCCGAGCGCGGCGCCGAGTTCGCGGCCGACCTGGGCGCACTCCAGGGAGTGGGTCAGCCGGGTGCGCGGGCTGGCGTCCCACTCCTGGCTCTGCGAGCCGGGTGTCACGACCTGGGTCTTGCCGGCGAGACGGCGCAGGGCTGAGGAGTGCAGGACGCGTGCGCGGTCGCGCTGAAAGGCGGTGCGGCCGGGGCGCTTGTCGGGCTCGGCCGAGAAGCGCCGGGTGTCCGCCTCGTCGTAGGGGCTGCCGTCGTGAGGTGCGGTGATGCCTTCCATGCGACGAAGGTAACCGGCTCGGTGGCCGGGGCGGGCTCCAGGTGCGACCGCGCCTCGTCGTAGCGGAGCAGGAGGAGACGGGCCAGGTCCGGGTGGTCGCCGAGTGGGGCGGCGGCGATCCAGGGCGCGTGGGCGGCCGAGCGGGTGGCGAAGTGGCCGGGGGCGGTGAAGTACGACGCCAGGGCGATACGGCTCCGGCCGCGTGCGGTCAGCTCCCGGACGGCGTCGGGGACGGTGGGCGCCGCGGCCGACGCGTACGCGGGGACGACCGGCACCCCCCCGAGCCGTGCGCCGAGGAGCGCGGCCGTGCGCCGGGTGGCCGCGGCCGACCGGGGGTCGCGTGATCCGGCGGCGGCGAGGACGACACCGGTGTCGTGCGCGCGGTGCGGCTCGTCGCGCCAGCCGGCCTCCACGAGGCGGGCGTACAGCGTCTCGACCAGCAGGGGGTGCGGGCCGAGCGGCGCGGCGATCGTGGTGCGCAGCCGGGGGGTGGTGGCCGCGAGGCGCGGCAGGTCGTGCGTGACGTGGTGGCCGGGTCCGAGCAGCAGCGGTACGAGTACGGCCCGGCCGCCTCCCAAGGAGGTGAGTGTGTCGGCGAGGGACGGTTTCTCGATCTCGATGTGCCCGAGCCGGACGGTGAGTCCGGGGCGGTACTCCTCGACCCGCCGCAGCAGGGCCCTGATGGTGCGCAGGGCGCGTGGATCACGACTGCCGTGGGCGACGACGACAAGAGTGGGGGCGAAGGCGGGGGCGAAGGCGGGCGGCTCGTCCATGGGCCGATCCTGCGGGGCGGACGTTGCCGGGTGGTTGCGGTGTGTGTCGCGGAGGTTTTCGGGGTGCTCACAGGCGGGACCCGCCCGCCGCGAACTCTTCGGCGGCGCCGAACGTCGTACGGAGTACGTACGGGACGCACGTACGGATGGAAGGCCGGACGACGGGGGCTCATGTTCATGCCGAAGATGCCACGGCTGCGGAAGGCGCGGCCGCGGTTGACGCCGTTGACGCGATTGCGCGAGGCACGGGAGCGGCTGCGGTCGCGGTTGCCGGCGCGGCTGCGCGAGGTGCGGCTGCGCGAGCTGAGGCTGCGCGAGCTGAGGCCGCCCTCCGTACGGCTGCCGAGGACGCGGCAGGGACAACGGCGCGGCGCGCAGGCCGTCATGGTCGGGTGCGTGCTGGCGCTGACGCCCGCCACGTGGATGCACACGACCGCCGACGCCCGCATCCGTTCCGTCGCCGACGTGCCCGCGCGGGATGTCGCCGTCGTGTTCGGGGCCGGTCTGCGCGACGGCGCGCCGACGCCGTATCTGGCGCACCGCCTCGACGCCGCCGCCGAACTGTACGAGGGCGGAAAGGTGAAGGTCGTCCTCGTCACCGGGGGACAACAGCCGCGAGGAGTACGACGAACCGGACGCCATGCGGACGTATCTGACGGCGCGTGGGGTGCCGGACGGCCGGATCGTCAGCGACTACGCCGGCTTCGACACCTGGGACTCCTGCGTCCGGGCCAAGAAGATCTTCGGCGTCGAACGGGCGGTGCTCGTGACGCAGGGCTTCCACGTACGGCGCGCGGTCGCGCTCTGCCGGGCGGCGGGCATCGACTCCTACGGCGTCGGCGTCGCCGAACGGCGCGACGTGACCTGGTACTACGGCGGGGTCCGGGAGCTGGCGGCGGCGGGAAAGGCGGCGCTCGACACGGTGACGCGGCCCGATCCGCACTTCCTGGGTCCACGGGAGACGGGTGTGACGGAGGCGCTGGCGAGCGGCGGACCGTGACCGGCCACCGGGAGGCCTCACAGTGCCGGTCGGCCGCGCGGGAGGTGCGCGTGTCGGAGGCGTAACCGCGTACGGCCGGGGCCGTAACACCCGCGTCGCACGCTGGCGCCATGACCGATGCCGCCGTCCCGACCCACTGCCCGTACTGCGCGCTCCAGTGCGGGATGAGCCTGCGGCCCACGGCGGACGACCCGGGTGTCGAGGTCGTCGAGCGCCCCGACTTCCCCGTCAACCGGGGCGCGCTCTGCGGCAAGGGCCGTACGGCGCCCGCCGTGCTGTCCTCGCGGGTGCGGCTCACCGAACCGCTCGTGCGGCGGTCGGCGGGCGGCGCGCTCGAACCGGCCGGCTGGGACGAGGCGCTGGCCGCTGTCGCCGCCGGGCTCGCGCGGACACGGGCGGACCACGGCCCGGACGCGGTGGGTGTCTTCGGCGGGGGCGGGCTGACCAACGAGAAGGCGTACACGCTCGGCAAGTTCGCCCGCGTCGTGCTCGGGACCTCGCAGATCGACTACAACGGGCGGTTCTGCATGTCGTCGGCGGCGGCGGCGCATCAGCGGGCGTTCGGGCTCGACCGGGGGCTGCCGTTCCCGCTCGCCGACATACCCCGTACGGGGTGCGTGATCCTCGTCGGTTCCAATCTCGCCGAGACCATGCCGCCCGCGCTGCGCTATCTGACCGAACTGCGCGAGAACGGCGGCACGTTGATCGTCGTGGACCCGCGCAGGACCAGGACCGCCGAGCAGGCGGACCTCCATCTGGCGCCCCGGCCCGGTACCGATCTCGCCCTGGCGCTGGGCCTCTTGCACCTGGTGGTGGCGCAGGGCCGGACGGACGAGGCGTTCGTACGGGAGCGCACGACCGGCTGGCCGGAGGCCAGGGCGGCGGCGATGGCGCACTGGCCGGAGCACGTCGAACGGGTCACCGGGGTCCCGGTGCCCCAACTCCGCGAGGCCGTCCGGATGTTCTGCGAAGCGCCGACGGGCATGGTGCTCACGGCGCGCGGGCCCGAGCAGCAGTCCAAGGGCACCGACACCGTGGGCGCCTGGATCAACTTCTGCCTCGCGACCGGGCGCGCGGGCCGGCCGCTGTCCGGCTACGGGTGTCTCACCGGCCAGGGCAACGGTCAGGGCGGGCGTGAACACGGCCAGAAGGCCGACCAGTTGCCCGGCTACCGGAATCTGACCGACCCGGCCGCGCGGGAGCATGTGGCGCGGGTGTGGGGCGTGGATCCCGACGAGCTGCCGGGTCCGGGGCGCAGCGCGTACGAACTGCTCGACGCACTCGGCGGCGATGTGAAGGCGTTGCTGCTGATGGGGTCGAACCCGGTCGTCTCGGCGCCGCGCGCCGCGCACATCGAGGGGCGGCTGCGATCACTGGACTTCCTGGCCGTGGCGGACGTGGTGCTCTCGGAGACGGCGGCGCTCGCGGACGTCGTGCTGCCGGTGGCGCAGTGGGCGGAGGAGACCGGGACGACGACGAGTCTGGAGGGGCGGGTTCTGCTGCGGCGCAGGGCGCTGAGCCCGCCGGCGGGCGTACGGAGTGATCTTCACGTGCTGCACGGGCTCGCGGAGCTGCTCGGTCACGAGAAGGGGTTCCCGGCGGATCCCGAGGAGGTCTTCGAGGAGCTGCGGCGGGCGTCGGAGGGCGGCCCGGCCGACTACTCGGGGATCACCTACCGGCGGATCGCGGCGGAGGACGGGGTGTTCTGGCCGTGCCCCGGGGAGAGTCACCCCGGCACGCCCCGGCTGTTCCTCGACCGGTTCGCCACCGAGGACGGGCGGGCCCGCTTCGTGCCCGTCGTCCACCGGCCGGCCGCCGAGGAGACGGACGCGGAGTATCCGGTGCTGCTCACGACGGGGCGGGTCGTCTCGCAGTACCAGTCCGGTGCGCAGACCCGGCGCGTCGACGAGTTGAACGCCGCCGCGCCGGGTCCCTTCGTGGAGCTGCACCCGCGGCTCGCGGAGCGGCTCGGGGTGGCCGAGGGCGACCGGCTCGCCGTGGTCTCACGGCGGGGCCGGGCGGTCGCCCCCGCGCGGATCACGACGGCGATCCGCGCGGACACGGTCTTCATGCCGTTCCACTGGCCGGGCGAGGGCCGGGCGAACAACCTGACGAACCCGGCGCTCGATCCGACGTCGAGGATGCCGGAGTTCAAGGTGTGCGCGGTGCGCGTGGAGCCTGCGGAGCCCGTGCAGCCTGCGGAACCCGCGAGTGACTAGTGCTGTGGCCGGACGGGCTCATTCAGCCCCCGGAATCACCGGCAGCAGCAGATACGACGCGTGGTCCCCGCCCGTGTGGACCGTGGTGTGCCCGTCGTACGTCCCCGCCACCCGGTCACGGTCGTCGTTGTGCAGGAACGGCCCGCAGCCGGTGAGGTCGTTCTTCAGGTTGGACAGCCGGGCGCTGGGCCCCGGGTAGACGTAGTCCTTGCCCCGCACCTGGAGCGCGATCCGGTACCCGGCCGGGACGACCAGACAGGTCGGCAGGATCTCGATGTCGAGCGCGTACACCTCCCCCGGCTCCAGCGGCTCGGCGCGCTCGTGCAGGTGGTAGGGGCGGTGGGCGGTGGACAGTTCGGGGTCGAGCCGGCGGCGGGACGCCCGCAGCCAGCCCTGCGCGACGGGCGTGTGCGGGTCGAGCGCGCCCTGGAAGACGACTTCGTCGCCGGTGGGTGAGTAGACCCGTACGACGAGGAACAGGTCGGCGTCGGTGGTGCTGCTGGAGACGTACAGCCGGGCCGCGAGCGGGCCGGTGATCTCGGTCTCCTCGGTGAGCGGCGGGGTGCTGAACTCCACGCCGTCGCCGAGCGCGGCGAACTCCGCCGGCGCGGCGTCGGCCGGTGCCCCTTCGGCGAGGGACGAGCCGGCGGCGTCCAGATGGAGTTTCGTCCACCGGGTGGACGGCAGCGGCCAGGCGTCCTCGCCGCGCTCCGTGAAGGTCGCGTCGACGTGCCGGACCTGCAACTGCAACGCCGGGCGGTCCTCCCAGCCGTTCGGCTCGTCCTTGAGGTAGCGGTCGAAGAATCTCTTCTGGAGGTCGACGCCGTAATCGGTGTAGAACAGCGGCCAGTGCGCGTGGCCGTGCATCTCCAGCCACTTGGCGCCGGACGCCGCCCGGACGAATCCCTCGACGTTGCCCCGCAGATGCAGGCCCTGTCCGCCCCAGTTGCCGCAGCTGAGTACGGGGACGTCGATGGCGTCCCAGTCGGCCGACCGCTCCCGGTGGTAACTGTCGTAGAAGGGGTGCGCGGCGATGTCGGCGCCCAGATCGGTGCGGTTGGCGGCGAGTTCGGCCGCGTCGAGGAGGTCGTCGCCGCAGATGAGCTGCCCCGTGTTCGGGTCACGGCCACCGGTCTCGCCGACGCCGTACTGCACGGTCTTGACCTGCATGTCGTACCAGTTGTCCCAGAACGTGGAGCGGATGCCGCCCTGGTACGAGCCGTCCCGGTAGAAGTCCGAGGCGCCCTCCCACGGGCAGATCGCGGCGAGGTGCGGGGGCCGCAGCGAGGCGACCTGCCACTGGTTCATCGCGTAGTAGGAGATGCCGTTGAGGCCGACCCGGCCGTTGCTCCAGTCGCGGGTGCCCGCCCATTCGACGCAATCGTGGAAGTCGCGGGTCTCGCGCGGTGAGAACGGGTCGACGCGGCCCGGTGAACGGCCGGTCCCCCGCGAGTCGACGCGCACGCACGCGTAGCCGTCCGGCACCCACTTCTCCGGGTCGACGACTTCCCAGTTCTGGTACGTGTTCGAGGTGCCGGTCACGGTGTCGGGGTGGTCCCGCGCCATGGCCTTCCAGGCGCTGGGGTAACCGCGCTCGAAGGGCAGGCCCTTCGCGTACGGGCCGTACGTCATGATCACCGGTACCGGTCCGTCGGTCACCGGGCGGAACACGTCCGCGCGCAGGACGACTCCGTCGTCCATCTCGACGGGCACGTCCCATTCGATCCGCATGCCGCGGACGACCTCGGTCCGCAACGGCCGTACGTCACCGGCGTCGGGCATTTCTCGCTCCTTGCTCACCGCGCTTTCGCGGCTCTTGGTGTGGTCAGCGGTTGACGTGAAGGTGCCAGGGCGCGAGCCGGCGAAGCGCCGCCTCGGTCCCGGTGCGTGCGGCGATGCCGAGCACGGCCAGCACGAGGACGGCGACGAACGCGGCGTCCTGGTCGAACGAGCGGGCGTTGGTGAGGATGAACGTGCCGAGTCCCGGCAGGCTGGCGAGGAACTCCACCGCCACCGCGCCGACCAGCGCCCGGCCCACGGCGACCTGAACACCCGCGACGACGAACGGGAGGGTGGCCGGCAGCAGTACGTCGACCACCACCCGGGGGCGGGAGAGCCGCAGCATCTGGGCGAGTTCGGAGAGCTGGAGCGGTACGTTGCGGGCGCCGTCGCCCGTGCTGACCACGCAGGGCAGGAACGCCGAGAGCGCGATGACGGCCAGCCGGGTCTCGCCGGAGTAGCCCAGCCAGATCGTCGCCATGGGGACGATCGCGAGCATCGGCATGGCGTACAGACCGCTGACGTACGGGGACGTCAGATGGCGCAGCCACGCCACCCGTCCTACGGCGAGACCGAGTCCGGTGCCCGCGACGCAGCCGATGAGCAGGCCGAGCACCACTCCGCCCAGGGTCTCGCCCAGCGCCGTGGAGAACTCGGAGGAGGTCAGGGTCGGCCAGGCGGCCCCGGCGACGCCGGAGGGGGTGGGCAGATAGTCGGGCAGCCAGAGCCGTACGGAGAGCTCCCAGACGGCCAGGACGAGGGCGGCGACGGTCAGTTTCCCGATGATGTCGGCGCGTCGGCCGACGGGCCGGTCGGTGCCCGGACCACGGCGCCGGGGCCGCTTCCGGGCGGGCGGGGCCGCGGCCTGCGCCTTCGTTGTCATGGTCCGCTGTGTCATGACCGCACCTCCCGCCACCGCGCGAAGTAGCCCTCGACGGCCCGGCCGCAGCCCATCAGGGCGACGGCCAGCACGGACACCAGCAGGGTCAGCCCGAGCACGGTGGCCGAGTCGAACTGGGTGCTCGCGGCGAGCAACAGCCCGCCCACGCCGCTGGCGTTGAGGAAGAACTCGGCGGCGAGGGTGCCGACGAAGGCCATCGCGATGCCCTGCCGTACGCCGGTCATGGCGTACGGCACTGTGTGCGGCAGCAGGACGTCCTTCCAGATCCGCCACTCGCTGCTGCGGAACGTGCGCGCGACTTCCAGCAGGGTGGTCGGCACCCGGTGTGCTCCTTCGGCGGTGTTGACGGCGATGGGGAACACCGCGGTCAGGAAGACCACCAGCGTCTTGGCCGGCAGCCCGAAGCCGAACGCCGAGAGGATCAGCGGGGCCAGGGCGACGATCGGAACGGACTGGAGGGCGAACAGCAGCCAGTCGGTGCTGCTGCGCAGCAGCCGGGCCCGGGAGAGCAGCAGGCCGAATCCGACCCCGGCGACGATCGCGAGGGCGAGTCCGACGACGAGCAGACGGCCCGACGAGAGCAGCGCGCTGGGCAGGGTGCCGTCCTCGGTGAGGGTGCCCAGGGCCGAGAGCGAGCGGCCGGGTGTGGCGAACAGGACCGGGTCCCGCAGGCCCGCCCACTGCCAGAGCCCGAGTCCGACGAGCAGTCCGGCGGCCGAGATGCCGAGCGGTGTCAGCCGTCGGACGACGCGGCGGCCGCGCGGCGGGCCGGCCGGGGGCGCCGTCCCGGCCGGGGGCACGGCTGTGTCGGGTGGCGCCACGGGGTGCGGGGATTTGGCCGGGGACATGGCCGGGGGTGTACCCATCACTTGCCCGTCGCGTCGGCGAACACGGACGGGTCGACCATGTCGTCGTACGTCGGCGCCTTCTGCTTGGGCACGTTGCCCGCCGCGACGGCGCCCTCGATGGTGTGCTCGATGGCGTTGCGGTCCAGGCCGTCGCCCGACTCGGGCCAGACGCCGAGGGAGAGGAACTTCGGCATAGCGGCCTCGGTGACGCTCTCCGGCGCCTTCGTGACCCCGGCGGCGATGGCCGCGACCTCCTTGAGGTTGGCCGGGTCGTTCATGTACGCGATGGACTCGCGTACCGCGGCGACCACGTCGACCCACTGCTCGCGGGCCGCGCCGGCCAGCGCGCTCTTGGGCGCGACGAGGACCGTGTAGTGCTCCAGCGGGTCGACCCCGGCCAGCGTCATGATCTCGTGGGCCTCGGTGCCGGACTTGATCTTCTGTTGCACGGTGGCGAGTTCGTCCGGGTGCAGTACGGCGACCTTGACCTGTCCGGCCACCAGCGCGTCGACCGTGGGCGGACCGCCGACGTTGATCGTGCTGACGTCGTTCTTGCCGAGGCCGCAGCTCTTGAGCATGCCCGCCAGGGCGAGGGCCTTGGGCGCGCCCACCGCGTCCACCGCCACCGTCTTGCCCTTGACCGCCTCGCAGTCCGTGATGCCGGGGTCGGTGCTGGCCAGCAGATAGGTGGGCTTGGGGAAGCCCATCACGGAGACGACCGAGCCACCGGTGGCCCGCAGGGCGACGGCGCCCGGGGTGCCGATGATGCCGCCCTGGATCTCACCGCTCTGCACCGCGCGGCCGACGTCGGCGCCGGTCGTCAGCGGGCGCAGGGTGACGTCGAGGCCGCGGTCCTTGAAGAAGCCCTGCTTCTCACCCACGTACATCACGGTGTTGAGGAAGATGGGCGGGATGCCCGGCACGCCGATGGTCATCTTGCCGCCGCCCGGGGCGGAACCCGCCGCCGTGTCGGAGCCGCCGTCGCCGCAGCCGGCGAGGGCACCTACGAGAGCGAGGACGGTGGCCGCACCGACCAGGGCGGACCTGCGTCGCGGAAACTTCATGAGAACTGCTCCTTCTTCTTCCGCGCCAGGGTGCACGGCAGGGCTGAGGGTGGGTGTGGCGTGGCGGACGCGTCGGACACGTCGGATACGTCCGGGCCGGACAGGACCGGAGGAGTCAGGTCAGGACCGGGCTCGGCGCGACGGCGCCGGTCAGCGGCCGGATTCGGCGTTCATGATCAGGGACCAGACGCGCTCGCGGATCGCCAGGAACTCCGGCATCGCCGTCACGGAACGGTCCCGGTGGCGCGGAAGCGTTACGTCGATCAGCTCGGCGACGCCGCTGGGTCGGCCGTTGAGCACGGCGATCCGGTTCCCGAAGAGAACGGCCTCGTCGATCGAGTGGGTGACGAAGAGCATCGTCACGGGGTGGTCCTGCCAGATGCGCAGCAGTTCGAACTGGAGCACTTCGCGCGTCTGGGCGTCCAGCGCGCCGAAGGGCTCGTCCATGAGGAGCAGCCGGGGGCGTACGGCCAGTGCCCTGGCCAGGCCGGTGCGCTGCTGCATTCCGCCGGACAGTTGATGGGGGTACGACTTCTCGAAGCCGGTGAGGCCGACGAGGGTGATCAACTCCCGCGCCCGGTCGAGCGCTTCCTTCTTTCCCGTCCCCCGCACGCGCAGCGCGTAGGCGACGTTCGACTCGACCGTCTTCCAGGGGAAGAGGCCGAAGTGCTGGAAGACCATGGCCACGCCGTCCGGGGTGCCGTCCACCACGCGGCCGTCGATGCTGACGGCGCCCTCGGCCGGCGGGATGAGACCGGCGACCGCCCGTAGCAGGGTCGTCTTGCCGCAGCCGGACGGGCCGACGATGGAGAGCACCTCGCCGGCGCCGATGGTCAGATTGATGTCCTGGGAAACCGTGCGCTCGCCGAATCGCATGGTCAGGCCGTCCAGCCTGACCGTGGCACCGGCGTCGTCGCCGTCGGCCGGTGCGGCTTGGCGCACCGCTTTGATCGTGGTCATACCGGGGATTCTGGGACTAGGATGCCTGACATGCAATAGCTATACTTCAGAAACTGGAAAATGCATCATCTTGGTATGAGGTGCCTATGACCACGAGGGCGAACCCTCTTCTCCTGCTGCACACCTGGGGCGGCGACGCCGCGACCTGGGGGCCCGCGCTGCGCCATCTCGGCGCGGACGGGCGGCACTTGAAGGCGCTCGACCTGCCGGGCCACGGGGCCCGCGCCACCGAGCCGTTCACCGTGGACGGGGCGGTGGGCACGGCCGTGTCCGCGTACGCGAGCGGTACCGCGAGGGGGTCCGAAGACGCGAGCGGGTCCGAAGAGGTGGACGTGGCCGGGCCCGTGGACGTGGTCGGCTCCGGGCTCGGCGCGCTCGTCGCGCTCGCCCTGGCGCAGCGGCACCCGGACCGGGTGCGTTCGCTGACGCTGGTCGGATTCCCCCCGGCCGGTGGCGCCGAGGCGGCCCGCCGCCCCGCCGACACCCGGGCCGCGCTCAAGCGCGACGGCGCGGCCCTCTTCGCCCGGAACTATGTGGACAGCACGCTCCTGTCCGCCGACCCCGGCCACCGTGACCTGCTGCGCCGCGCGATGGCGGGCACCCGGCCCGAGGTCCTGCTCGACTCACTGCGCGCCACACTCGGCTGGACCGCGCACGCGCGGCCGGGCCCGCTCGGCCTGCCCTGTCAGGTGTTGCGCGGCGCGCGGGACCACCGGGTCCCCGCCGCGGCGGCCGACGCACTCGCCGAACGGCTCGGGGGCAGCAGCGCCGTCGTGCCGGGCGCGGGCCATGTCGCCTATCTGGACGAACCCGAAGCCTTCGCCACCGCGCTCGCCGCGTTCCACGACGGGCTGCGCACCGCACCCGCCGACTGATGTCCGCCCGCCCGCCGGTCCGCCGGTCCGTCCTCAATTGCCCACGCCACACCGTTCGTTCCGTTCGATGCGACACTCGTCAGGCCCGCCGCCCGCTCCCCCCACCGCTCCCCGAGCGCCCACGACAGAAGGACCACGACATGCCGCCGCAGTCCCGACGAACCAAGACCACCACGACTGACGGCGTCGTACCCAAGGGCGTCGCCAAAACCGTGCCGAAACCGGCCAAGTCGTCCGCCAAGGCGCCGACCAAGCGGGATCGCATCGCGACCGAGCTGCGGCGGATGATCAGCGAGGGCGAGCTGCCCCGTGGCAGCCGTATCCAGCAGGACGTGCTCGCCGCGATGTTCGACACCAGCATCACGCCGGTCCGCGAGGCGCTGCGCCTGCTGGAGGCCGAGGGTGTGCTGGTCGGCGAGCCGCACAAGGGTGTCAGGGTCGCGGACGCCGACTACGAGCAGGTCAAGACCGTCTACCTGCTTCGGCGTCTCGTGGAGCCGTACGCCATGCAGCGCGCCGCCCGGCGGCTCTCGCCGCTGGACATCGACCTGGCCGAGCGGCTGGTCACCGACATGGAGCAGGCGGCGGAGGAGGGGGACAGGGCGCGGCTGAACGCGGCCAACTACCAGTTCCACTTCCTCTTCTACGCCAAGTGCGGCAACGAGGGGCTGTCGGCGGAGATCGACCAGCTCTGGCAGAAGTTCCCGTGGGACGTGCTCCAGGTACTCCACGACCGCGCCGACGAGACCTCCAACGAACACCGTTCCATGCTGGCCGCCGCCCGCCTCGGCGACGGCGACGCGCTGGCGAAGGCCACGGAGTGGCACCTCTCGCGCAGCTTCCTGGCACTGGGCAAGCACTTGACGGGCCGGCCGGTGGCCGACCCGTTCGACGTCGACAACGACTGAGACCGGCAGGGCTGCTTGCGCCGTCCGGGCCGGCCCGGACGGCGCAAGCGGCGATCGAAGGACGGACAGGTCCTATCCCGCGGGCTCCCGCTCCGCCATGTCCGCCTCGGACAGCCCGAGTTCGGCCAGTACCTCCGCGGTGTGCTCCCCCAGTCCGGGCACCCTCCGGCCGCCCGGCGGCTCGGGCGCGCGGTGCAGCGGCGATGTGACCACCCGGACCGCCCGCCCGTCCGGCAGCGTCGCCTCCGACCAGCGTCCGGTGGCCTCCGCCTGCGGATGGGCCAGTACGTCGGCGATCTGGTTCAGCCGCGCGTGCGGCACGTCCGCCGCTTCGAGGCGGGCGGTGACCTCGGCGGTGGACAGGGCGATCAGCCGTGCCTGCACCGCCCGTTCGGTGCGTTCACGGTGCCGTACGCGCGCGCTGTTCGAGCTGAAGTCCGGGTCGTCGAGCAGCGCGGAGTCGTCGAGCACGGTGCGGCAGAGCCGCTGCCACTGCCCCTCGTTCTGCACGGCGATCAGCACGTCCTGCCCGTCGGCCGTCGTGTACGGCCCGTACGGGGCGATGCTGGCGTGCCGCAGTCCGGCCGGCGCGGGCGCGGAACCGGAGTGCAGTTCGGCGAGCAGCAGCGGGCTCATCCACTCCAGCAGCACGTCGAACAGCGCGACGTCGATCCGCTGCCCGAGGCCGGTCCGTTCGCGTGCGTACAGGGCCGAGGTGACGGCGCTGAGCGCGTACGAGCCACCTGCCAGGTCCGCGAGGGAGACGCCGGGTTTGGCCGGGGTCTCGGGCGTGCCCGTGGCGGAGATCGTGCCGGCCTCGCCCTGCACCAGCGCGTCGTACGCCTTGCGGTCGGCGTACGGGCCGCTCGGGCCGTAGCCGGAGAGGTAGCAGCGCACCAGGCGCGGGTTGAGTTCCGCCAGGGCCTCGTCGGTGATGATCCGGTTCAGGGCGCCGGGCGCCAGATTGCAGACCAGGACGTCGGCCCCGGCGAGCAGTTGGCGCAGCGCCCGGCGCCCCGGCTCGGTCTTCAGGTCGAGTACGACGCTGCGCTTGCCCCGGTTGAGCCAGACGAAGTGGCTGGCCAGACCGTGCACGCTCTCGTCGTAGCCGCGGGCGAAGTCGCCGCCGCCGGGCCGCTCGATCTTGACGACCTCGGCTCCGAGGTCGGCCAGATGGCGGGTGCACAGGGGTGCGGCGACGGCCTGTTCGACCGCGATCACCCGGATGCCCCGCAGGTCGCCGGTCATCAGCGGCCGAAGCGCAGCACGGTGCCGACCGCGGGCTGCACGTAGTTGGCGGACATGTCGGTGGACAGCCGGGTGTGGGTGCGCAGTCCGGAGCAGTGCATCGGCATGACGGTCGCGACCTCCAGTTCGGCGAACGCGGCGGCGGTCAGCTCGACGTTCTCCGCCGGGGTGGTGGGGAAGCCGAGGTGGAAACCGCCCATGACGGCGCGCACGGGCTTGGGTCCGCACACCACGCGCGCCTGCTCGATCGTGTTGACGACGCCGGCGTGCGCGCAGCCGGTGAGGACGACGAGCCCTTCACCGCGTACGTCGATCACGAGCCCCATCTCGTCCATGACCTCGTCGCGGCGGAGCTTTCCCTCCGGCGAGACCTGGTAGAGGCCGGGGTCGCCGGGCTTGAACGCCGGTGCGGCGCCCGCCTCGAAGGCGATCTTCCTGGGGATCACCCCGGTGGTGTGCACGCCGCAGCCGAGGTCGAGGGAGTCCTGGGTCAGTACGGGTACGCCGCCGGACCTCTCGACCTCGCCGAACCGGAACGCGGCGTTGTAGACGGAGGAGGTGCGGCCGTCGCCCATCACGGCGTAGCGCGGGAGTTCCGCGTCGGCGTGGGTGGCGACGGGGATACGGCGCCCGGCGAGGTCGAGGAAGCGGTGGATTCCACCGAAATGATCCGGGTGGCCGTGGCTGATGACGACATGGTCGATGGACGCGGGGTCGACGCCGAGCACCCGCATGTTGTGTTCGAGGACGGTGCCGGTGAGGCCGACGTCGAACAGGACGCGCACGCTGTGGCGTCCGCGTACCGCCTCGACCAGGAAGCTGATGCCGTTCTCGGCCTGGGGCGGCACGCGCTTGGGATCGAAGTGCTCGATCAGGCCGTACCGGGAGACGCAGTGGTCGTCCACGCCCTCGCCCCCGTGGCCGCCGGTGGGGCTGGCCTGGTCGGGCAGCAGCATGTCCACCTGGTTCTCGACCAGCACGGTAATCGTCACGCTGTCGGCTTCGAACACGCCGCGGTCCTCCCGTAGTTACGAGTCCGGGTCACGGGTCCGGGGACCACGCCCACTTCCGTACGTGACACCCGGTCTTGAAGTATGGTGAGTCGCAAACTACATCACCATCATGGAAAATGCATCATCTGATTCATGATGTGTAAGGAGTGCTCATGTCAGCGTCCGTACCCGGTCAGCCGCCCCGCTCCCATCTGTATGTACCCGCCGACCAGCCCCGCTTTCTGCGCGCCGCGCCGCGCTCGGGGGCGGACGCGCTGATCCTCGATCTGGAGGACGCCGTCGCGCCGTCGAGGAAGGACGGGGCGCGTGCCGCCGCCGTCGCTTTCGCCGAGGAGCGCACCACCGGGGGCCCAGAGCTGTGGGTACGGATCAACGAGGGCGCCCGTGGCCGGGACGACGCCCGAGCGCTGCTGGCGACGGGCCGTGTCGACGGGCTGTGGATGCCGAAGGCGACGGCCGGGACAGATCTGGACGCGCTGGTCGCGCTGGTGGCCGCCGCCCCTGAGGTCGCGCTCGGGCTGCTGATCGAGAGCGCCACCGGGGTGCTCTCGCTCGGTGACACCGCGGGCCGCCCCGGAGTACGCCATCTCCAGCTCGGCGAGGTCGACCTGCGGGCGGATCTGCGGATGGCCCCGGACCCCGTCCCCGGGGACCAGCTGCTCGACTGGGCTCGCGGCCTGACGGTCGCGCACACGGCCGCGCGCGGTCTCGTCTCGGCCGTGGCACCCGTGTCGGTGCACACCTCGGATCCCGAGGCGTTCCGGGTGTCGAGCCTGCGGCTGCGCGGGCTCGGTTTCCAGGGGCGTGCCTGTATCCACCCGGTCCAGGTCGCCGTCGCCAACGAGGTGTTCGGCGTCGCCCCCGGCGAACTGGCCGACGCGCACGCCCTGTTGGACCTGTTCGAGCACCGGCTGGACGCGGGCAGCGGCGCGTTCCGCGACAGCGGGGGCGCGATGGTCGACGCGGCGACGGTCCGCCGTGCCCGCGAACTCACGGGACGCGCGGACCGGACGGACCGGACGGCTTAGGCGATGTCGCCGGGCGCCGTCTCGTCCGCCAGCCAGGCCAGGTACGGCGCGCTGCCCCGTACCACCGGGAACGCGAGGATCTCCGGCGTGTCGTAGTCGTGCGCCGCCGTCAGATGCGCCTCCAGCGCGTCGTAGCAGGCGGCGGTCGTCTTGAGGAGCACCTGCCACTCCTCCGTCGTCTCGATCGCGCCCCGCCAGTGGTAGACGGACGTGACCGGCGCCGAGATCTGCGCGCACGCGGCGAGCCGCGCCTCCACCGCGCCCCGGGCCAGGGCCTCCGCCTTCGCGGCGCTGTCGGTGGTGGTCAGTACGGTCAGAAACTCCGGACCGGTCATCCGCGTCACTCCTTCTCTCTGGCCGCCGCGAACTGCGGGGCGTGGCGGCGGGCACAGGCACCCCCGGACACCAGGAGTCCGTCATGGGCGCCCCGCTCCACGATATGGCCCGGCCATGGCCCGGCTCGGTCAACCGGCGTAGGCGCGAGCGGATTTGGCGTCCCGCAGGGCCAGGCCCCACCAGGCGATCTGGTCGAGCATCGCCGTGGCGGCGGTGGCGGCGCCGGACGGGTCCCGGTGCCGGCCCTGGTCGTCGAAGAGCGCGCCGGCGTTGTGGAAGGAGACCGTGTCGCGTACGGCGACGGCGTGCAGTTCGGCGAAGACCTGGCGCAGATGCTCGACGGCGCGCAGGCCGCCGGAGATGCCGCCGTAGGAGACGAACCCGATGGGCTTGGCCCGCCACTCGTCGAAGTGCCAGTCGATCAGGGCCTTGAGGGACGCGGGGTAGGAGTGGTTGTACTCGGGGGTGACGATCACGAACGCGTCGGCGTCGGCCAGCCGGTGGGTGACCTTGCCGAGCTGGCCCCGGACCGAGACGGGCGGGCTGAAGGAGAGCGCCGTCGGCAGATCGGTGTCGGCGAGGTCGATGAGGTCGACGGTGAAATCGGTGCGCCCGGCGGCGCGGGAGACGAACCAGTCGGATACGACGGGGCCGAACCGTCCCTCACGGTTGCTGGCCATGATGACGGCCAGTTTGAGGGGCGCCTGGGGAGCCGGAGTCCGAGCGGACCGCCGGCTCGTTTCGGTGGCTGAATCGTGCGTGGTGGTGTTCATGGGTACGAGCGTGATACTTAAACCATGGTTCAGGTCAAGCTACTGTGGGCCGTATGACGCAACTCGCCTGGAACGCCAAGGAAGCCACGGTCGGCGAGCTGGCCGAACGCAGTGGTGTCGCCCCCTCCGCCCTGCGCTTCTACGAGCGCGAGGGGCTGATCACCAGCCGCCGCACCACGGGCAACCAGCGGCGCTACACCCGTGACACGCTCCGGCGTGTCGCCTTCATCCGCACCTCGCAGCGCCTCGGCATCCCGCTCGCGCTGATCCGCGACGTGCTGGGGCTGCTGCCGGAGGACCGTACGCCCACCAGGGAGGACTGGGCCCGGATCTCCGAGTGCTGGCACAACGACCTGAACATCAGGATCCGCACCCTCCAGCGGCTGCGCGACAACCTCGCCGACTGCATCGGCTGCGGCTGTCTCTCGCTGGACCGCTGCGTCCTGTCCAACCCCGGCGACGAACTGGCCGCGCACGGCCCCGGACCCCGCAGGCTGATCGAGGACTGACCGGTCCTACCGTGGGCCCATGGCACCTACTGAGGCTATCGAGGTCAACGGAGAGCCCGCCACGGAGACCACGCTCCGGGTCCCGGCGCTCAGCGGCTACGGCCACTTCACCGCCATGCAGGTCAGGGCTGGCCGGGTGCGCGGACTGGATCTGCATCTCGCCAGGCTCGACTCGGCGACCCGTGAGCTGTTCGGCGCGGGCCTGGCCGGGGAGCGCGTACGGGAACTGCTGCGGCACGCGCTGCGTGAGGTGTCCGACGCGTCGGCCCGCGTCCATGTGCACTGGCCGGACGGCGACAAGGAGGCGCGGGTGATGATCACCGTCAGGCCGCCGACGACCAAGGACGGCCGGCCGCACGGCCTGATGTCGGTGCCGTTCGCCCGCGAGGTCCCGCACATCAAGCACCTGGGCGGCTTCGCGCAGACGTACTACCTGCTGCGGGCCGAGCGCGCCGGGTTCGACGAGGCGCTGCTGACCGCGCCCGGCGGGCTGGTGACGGAGGGAGCCATCACCAACATCGCCTTCTGGGACGGCACGCACGTGGTCTGGCCACAGGCGCCCTCGCTGCTGGGGATCACCATGGCGCTGCTGGAGCCGCGGCTGCCTTCCGTACGGCGACCGGTGACACTGGCCGATCTGCCCTCGTACAGGTCGGCCTTCATCACCAACTCGCAGGGCATCGCGCCCGTGGACCGGATCGACGAGGTGGCGTTCACGGTCGACGCGGAGCTGATGGGGACGGTGGCCGCGGCGTACGAAGCGGTGGGGTGGGACGTCGTCTGAGCCGTCCGAAACCTCTGCCGGGCGGAGCGCCTCCGCCGGGGCTCACCCGTTCGGCACGACGGGTCACCTGGCATGTCTCCCACCCGATCACACACAGCTGACCTGCGGGAATATCAACTGGCAAGTGGGACACGCCGTAGTGAACCGACCAATCTGATCCTCCATCAGCAGGCGTGCGCGCCGTGCTGCGCCTTATCTCGGAAGAGACGAGAACCGCGCCGCCACGGAGGAACCCATGCGCACCACCGCCCGCCTGCTGACCGGTACCGCGCTGGCGGCCGCCTCGCTCGGGTTGTCCCTCGCGGCCCCCACCGCCGCGTTCGCCGGCGACCGGGGTGGGCTGGAGCTGTTCCCGTCGACCTCCGAGCCCGGCGAGAGCGTCACGGTCAACACCACCGCCTGCGGCAAGGACGGGCACGGCAGGGGCGACGCGAGTTCACTGGGCGCGGGCGAGTTCCGTCTGCGGCCCGGTGACGACAAGGACTTCGTCGTGGGCCGGTTCCGGGTGCCCGAGAACACCCGGGCGGGTACCTACGCCATCTTCGTACGCTGCCAGAACGGCCGGGAGGCCCGCGGCGACCTGACGGTCGAGCACCACCGCGAGCATCAGCCGTCAGGCCATGTACGGACGGGGGTCGGCGGCAGCGTCGGCCCCGACACCACCCGGATCGCGGCGGGGGCGGTCGTTCTGGCCGCTGCCGCCGTCGGCGGGACCCGGCTCCTGCGCCGCCGGGCGAGCGGCGCGCAGGACAGCTGACGGGGCGGGGCCCGTCCTTCGGACCGGCCCTGGCGGCCTCCACCGCCCCCGTACCGCCGTGGCCCCCGCCCCCGTCACGCTCATCGCTGCCGGGGGCGGGGGAACAACTTCCGGAGGACCCATGACCGCGCCGGCCGACCGATGACCACCAAGGGCAAGGCCTTGCTGGTGGCCGGCGCCGCGTGCGTCGGTCTGTGGCTCGTGCAGAACGGCTCGCGGACCGTCACCCCGCCGATCCCGTCGGCCGCCCAGGCGTTCGCCGCCGGGCCCGGCTTTCACACGGACGCCGCCGCCGACCCGATGCCCGCCTCCCCGCCCCTACGGCTGCGGATACCCGAGATCGGCGTCGACGCGCCCGTCACCCGGCTGGGGCTGGCGAAGGACGGCAGCCTCGACGTCCCGCCGGCCGGGAAAGGCGATGTCGCGGGCTGGTACGAGGACGGCACCACCCCGGGAGCCAAGGGCACGGCGATCATCGCGGGACATGTGGACAACGCGCGCGGTCCGGCCGTCTTCTACAGCCTGGGCACCCTGAAGAAGGGGCAGCGGATCGAGGTCACCCGCCAGGACGGGCGGACCGCCGTGTTCACGGTCGACGCCGTCGAGGTCTACGACAACGACAGCTTCCCCGACCAGAAGGTCTACGGGAAGAAGGACCGGGCCGAACTGCGGGTCATCACCTGCGGCGGCGGATTCTCCGAGAAGACCGGCTACCAGGGCAACGTGGTGACGTACGCGCACCTCATCGGCGTCCGGTAGTCCACCGGGGCGGGCCGGCGGTGGTGGTCAGGCCGTCCACTGGTCGAAGGCCAGCTTCGCGACCAGCGAGAACACCACGACGAGCAGCACCCCGCGGACGAACTCGCTGCCCTTCCTGAGCGCCATCCGCGCGCCGAACATCCCGCCCGCCAGGTTGAACACCGCCATCAGCGCGGCCAGTTGCCACAACACGGTGCCCTGGTAGGCGAACATCGCGAGCGCCCCGCCGTTGGTGCAGACGTTGACGATCTTCGCGGTGGCCGACGCCGTCACCAGATCCAGGTGCAGTACGGCGGTCAGCGCCAGTACGAGGAACGTGCCGGTGCCGGGACCGAACAGCCCGTCGTAGAAGCCGATCCCGCCGCCGACCAGGACGATCGCGGTGACATGGCGGCCCCGGGAGACCGGCCCGCCCGCCTGAGCCCTGCCGAAGGCCGGCCGCAGCATCACGAAGGCCGCGACCCCGAGAAGGACCACCATGATCACGGGGCGCAGGACATCGCTGCTGATCCCGGCGGCGAAGAACGCCCCGGCCATCGACCCTGCCAGCGCCATCAGCCCGATCCGTACGGCGCTCTTCACGTCCACCGGCGCCTTGCGCACATAAGTGACGGCGGCGCCGGTGGTGCCGACGATCGCCACGGCCTTGTTCGTACCGAGGATGTGCGCCGCCGGGACGTTCGGCAGACCGAGCAGCAGCGCGGGCAGGAGCAGCAGTCCGCCCCCGCCCACCACGGCGTCGATCCACCCGGCGGCGGCTGCCGCGAGGCAGAGAACGACGATCATGGTCAGCGATATCTCGGGCATGATCGGGAGCCTATGGGACGAGGTGGTTGGCCCTGACACGGATTCGGGGCGAGGTGGCGAACGCCACTGCACGCCCGTGCCCGGGACCTCGCGACCAGGTTCGACGCGGCCTCACACCCCGTTCCGGAGCGCGCTGAGCGCAGCGTTCCGAGCGGGAAACAGTGGTGGTGCCGCCGGGTAACACCGGCCACGCAGTCTGCGGACATGGCAGCTGACGGCAGGGCGACGGAGATCGTGGTGATCGGCGGGGGCACGGCCGGCGTACGGCTGGCCCAGCGCCTCGCCGCCGACGCCGCCTCCGGCACCGCTCCCGCCGACACCCCCGCGACGACGGTCACCCTGCTCGGCGAGGAGACGCACGCCCCGTACAACCGGGTCCTGCTCGGCGAAGTGCTCGCCGGGCGGTACGGCCCCGATGTCATCTCCCTGCCACCGGCGCCCGGCGCCGTACGGCGCGGTGTCAGGGCGGTCCGGATCGACCGCGCCGACCGGCTGGTGCGGTGCGACGACGGGAGCGTCGTCCCGTACGACCGGCTGGTCCTCGCGACCGGTTCGAACCCCGTCCTGCCGGCGTTGCGCGGGCTCCGGCAGGCGGACCGGCACGGTCTGCCGGCCGGGGTGCACTCCTTCCGGACCATGGACGACTGCCTGGCGCTCTCGGCGGAAGTACGGCCCGGAACCCGCGCCGTCGTGATCGGTGGCGGGCTCCTGGGGGTCTCGGCCGCCCGCGCGCTCGCGGAGCGCGGCGCCCAGGTGGTGCTCGCGCAGCAGGGCGAGTATCTGATGGAGCGTCAACTGGACCGCTCGGGCTCGCTGTTGCTCAGGCGCCATCTGGAGTCGTGGGGCGTGGAGGTCCACACGGAGTGCCGTGTAAGGGGCCTCGTGCTCGACGAGAGCGAAGGCGACCCCGGCAGCGACGCCGGCCCCGGCCGGCTGGCAGCCGTCGAACTCGCCGACGGCTTCCGGCTCGACGCCGAACTCACCGTCCTGGCCTGCGGCGTACGCCCCCGCACCGGCCTCGCCCGCGCCGCCGGGCTCGACGTCCGGCGCGGCATCGTCGTGGACGACGAGCTGAGGACGTCGGACCCGTACATCCACGCGATCGGGGACTGCGCGGAACACGGCGACCGGCTCTACGGTCTCGCCGGGGCCGCCATCGAACAGGCCGACGCGCTGGCCCGGTCGCTCACCGCCGGCCGGACAACGGGCCGGGCCGCGCGCTACACCGGGACCCGCGCACTCACCCGGCTCACCCTCGCGGCCCTCGGTGGCCAGGGCCCCCAAGTCCCGCCCACGGACGGGCCCTCCGGCCCGCTCGACCTCGCCGCGTTCGGCGAGACGACACCCCTGCCCGGCGACGACGTCGTCCAGCTGACCGACGCCACCCGCGGTGCCTACCGCAAGGTCGTCGTCCGGGGCGACCGTCTCGTCGGCGGCGTACTCCTCGGCGACCTGACCACGATCGGCGCGCTCGCCCGCACCTGGGAGGACGACGAACCGCTGCCGCCCACCACCCCGCTGCTCCACCTGCTCACTCCCGACGGAGGCTCCTGAGATGCCCGACACAACGCCCCTCCCCACCATCGTGGTCGTCGGCCACGGCATGGTCGGCCAGCGGTTCCTCGAAGCCCTCGCCGAGCGCGGCACCACCGGTCGGGCGCGGGTCGTGGTGCTCTGCGAGGAGCCGCGCGCCGCCTACGACCGGGTACGGCTGAGTTCGTACTTCGACGGCCGCACCCCCGACGAACTCTCCCTGGTCGAGCCGGACTTCATGGAGCGGCACGGAATCGAGCTGCATCTGGACGATCCGGCCGAGACCGTCGACCGGGCGGCGCGCACGGTCACCTCGCGCGCCGGGCTGACCTTCACGTACGACACGCTCGTGCTGGCCACCGGCTCGTACCCGTTCGTACCGCCCGTGCCGGGCAAGGACGCCACCGGCTGCTTCGTCTACCGCACGATCGAGGACCTGCTGGCGATCGAGGAGTACGCGAAGACCGCCCGCACCGGCGCCGTGGTGGGCGGCGGGCTGCTCGGCCTCGAGGCGGCGGGCGCGTTGCGGGGGCTCGAACTCGACACGCATGTCGTGGAGTTCGCACCCCGTCTGATGCCCGTCCAGGTGGACGACGGCGGAGGCGCGGCGCTGCTGCGCACCATCGAGGGCATGGGACTGACGGTCCACACGGGCGTCGGCACACAGGAGGTGACGACGGACGCGGAGGGCGTCGTCAACGGCATGACCCTGTCGGACGGTTCGGTACTGGCGACCGACCTCGTCGTCTTCTCGGCGGGCGTACGGCCCCGGGACCAGCTCGCGCGCGACGCGGGGCTGCGGGTCGGCGAGCGCGGCGGTGTCGCGGTGGACGAGCGGTGCCGTACGTCGGATCCGCGGATCTTCGCGATCGGCGAGTGCGCGCTCACGGCGGACGGGAAGGTGTACGGACTGGTGGCGCCGGGCTACGAGATGGCGCTGACCGCGGCGGACGCGATCGCCGAAGTCACCGAGGACGCCCACGAGTTCACCGGGGCCGATCTGTCCACGAAGCTCAAGCTGCTCGGGGTCGACGTCGCGTCCTTCGGCGACGCGCACGGCGCCGCCCCCGGCTGTCTCGACGTCGTGTACGCGGACTCCCGCTCCGGCGTCTACAAGAAGGTCGTCGTCGGCGCGGACGGCGCGCTGCTCGGGGGCGTGCTGGTCGGTGACGCCGACGCGTACGGGATGCTGCGCCCGCTGACCGGTTCCGTACCGCCCGTACCGCCGGAACAGCTCGTCCTGCCGCCGGGGGTCGGGGCGCCGGCGGCGCTCGGTCCGGGCTCGCTGCCGGACAGCGCGGTGATCTGTAGCTGTCACAACGTGACGAAGGGTGCGATCGCCGCGTGCGCGACGCTGCCGGAGGTGAAGAAGTGCACCAGGGCCGCTACGGGCTGCGGCAGTTGCGTGAAGGTGATCGGCCAGCTCCTGCCCGCCTCCGGTGACAGCGGGCTGTGCGGCTGCTTCAAGCACACGCGCGGCGAGTTGTACGAGATCGTGCGGACCCTGCGTGTGACGTCGTACGCCTCGCTGCTGGACTCGCACGGCCGCGAGAGCGCGCGCGGCGGTGACGGCTGCGAGGTCTGCAAGCCGACCGTCGCCTCGATCATCGCCTCCCTCGCGCCGACGCTGGGGCTGAGCGGCCATGTCCTGGACGGGGAACAGGCCGCGCTCCAGGACACCAACGACCACTTCCTGGCCAACTTGCAGCGCAACGGCTCGTACTCGATCGTGCCGCGTATTCCGGGCGGCGAGATCACACCCGAGAAGCTCATCGTGATCGGTGAGGTGGCACGGGACTTCGGGCTCTACACGAAGATCACGGGCGGCCAGCGCATCGATCTCTTCGGTGCGCGGGTAGACCAACTGCCGCAGATCTGGGCGAGGTTGGTCGAGGCGGGGTTCGAGTCCGGGCACGCGTACGGGAAGGCGCTGCGGACGGTGAAGTCGTGCGTCGGACAGACCTGGTGCCGGTACGGCGTGCAGGACTCGGTGAAGATGGCCATCGATCTGGAGCTGCGCTACCGGGGCCTGCGCGCGCCGCACAAGCTCAAGTCGGCGGTCTCGGGCTGTGCCCGGGAGTGCGCCGAGGCGCGCGGCAAGGACTTCGGGATCATCGCGACGGCGGAGGGCTGGAATCTGTACGTCGGCGGCAACGGCGGCGCAGAGCCGCGCCACGCCGACCTGCTGGCGCGGGATCTGGACGACGAGTCGCTGGTGCGGCTGATCGACCGCTTCCTGATGTTCTACATCCGCACCGCCGACCGGCTGGAGCGCACCTCGGCGTGGCTGGGCCGGATCGAGGGCGGTCTCGACCATGTACGGGACGTCGTCGTCCACGACTCGCTGGGCCTGTGCGGCGAGTTGGAGAAGCTGATGGCCGACCATGTGACGGGCTACCGCGACGAGTGGGCCGAGACGCTGGACGACCCGGAGCGGCTGCGCCGCTTCGTCTCCTTCGTCAACGCGCCGGACGCGCCGGATCCGACGGTGCGGTTCGTGCCGGAGCGCGACCAGGTGAAGCCGGATCTGACATTTCTGACCCTGGAAGGGGTGACGGCCCGATGAGCACGATGAGTCCCACGAGCCCGACGGGCCTGACGGCCGGCCGCGTGGAGGCGAGCCTCCAACTCCTCGTCGGCGGGGCCTGGTTCCCGGTCTGCGACCGGTCCGCGCTCATCGCGGGCCGGGGCGTGGCCGCGCTGCTGCCGGACGGGCGGCAGGTCGCGCTCTTCATGGACCGGGCGGGCCGTACGTACGCGATCGACAACCGCGACCCGTACTCCGGCGCCCAGGTGCTCTCACGCGGGCTGACCGGCACCCAGGGCGGCCGCGCCTTCGTGGCGTCGCCGCTGCTGAAGCAGCGTTTCGACCTGGAGACGGGACACTGCCTGGACGACGAGTCGGTGTCGGTGACGGTCTACGCCTCCCGTATCAAATCTTGACCGAGCGTTCCAGTTGAGCCTAGAGTCCGGTCCGTGGCCAGGACCAAGGAATTCGATCCGGACGCCGCGCTCCAGTCGGCCCTAGAGCTGTTCTGGCGGCGCGGCTACGAGGCGACGTCCATGGCGGACCTCGTCGAGCACCTCGGCATCGGCCGCGCCAGCATCTACGCGACGTTCGGCAACAAGCGCGAGCTGTACCTGAAGGCCATGGACCGGTACGGCGAGACCCGCGACCCGTCGCTGCTCGACGCGCTGTCGAAGCCGGGTCCGGCGCTGCCCGCGGTGCGGGCGGTGGTGCGGCGGTTCGCCGGCGACGCCAGCACCGACCCACGGCGCGAGAAGGGCTGCTTCATCACCAACACGGCCGCCGAACTGGGGCCGCACGACAGCGAGGCGGCTCGCCGGGTGGAGCTGAGCTGGCAGCACATCGAGACGCTGATCCACTCGGCGCTCGTCCGGGCCCAGGGCCGGGGCGAGTTGGCGCCGGACCGCGACCCGCGCGCACTGGCGCGGATGCTGCTCGTGCTGATGCAGGGCATGCAGATCGTCGGCAAGACCTCGCAGGACCCCGCGCGGGTGCGGGACGCGGCCGAGCAGGCGTTGAGCCTGCTCGACTGAGACCCGCTCCGGGGACCGGCGGGACAAAAGCACGCGTTCGACAGACCTTCGGGCGGCGCTTCTGCCGCCCTTATAACAGAACGATCGTTCCAGTAAATCGTCCGCACCCACCATCCGTACGTACCAAGGGAGTCACCCATGTCCGATCGCTTCACCGGCAGGACCGTCCTCGTCACCGGTGCCGGTTCCGGAATCGGCCGCGCCGTCGCCGTGGCGTTCGCGGCCGAGGGCGCCTCGGTCGTCCTCTCCGGCCGGGGCAGCGCGCCGCTGGAGGAGACCCGCGCCCTGGTCGAGGCGGCGGGCGGCGAGTCGCTGGTCGTCACCGCCGACGTCTCCCGCGCGGACGACGTGCGCGCCCTGGTGCGCGAGAGCGTCGAACACTTCGGGAGCCTGGACGTCGCCGTCAACAACGCGGGGATATTCCGGGGCGGCGCGCCCCTCGCCGATCTGCCCGTCGAGGACTGGCAGGCGCTGCTCGACGTCAACGTCACCGGCGTTCTGCACTGCCTCCAGGCGGAGATCGCGTACATGCGGGCCAACGGCGGCGGCGCCGTCGTCAATGTCGCCTCCAACCTCGGCGCGCACCTGCGCGTCCCGAATCTGGCCGGCTATCTGACGTCGAAGGCCGCCGTCTCGGCGCTGAGCCGGGCCGCCGCCCTCGACCACATCCGGGACGGGGTGCGGATCAACGCCGTCAGCCCCGGCGCGGCCGACACCACGATGTCGCTGCGGCCGGGCGAGAGCGCGGCCGACCGGACGGCGCGGATGAAGCAGGAGTCGCCGCTCGGCCGGGTGTCGGCGACGGAGGAAGTGGCGGCGGCGGTGCTGTATCTCGCCTCGCCGGACGCGGCGTCGGTCGTGGGCGCCGACCTCGTGATCGACGGAGCCGCGTCGGCCTGACAGCCCGGATTCAGCGGGGCCCGGCCCCGCGCCGCCGCCGGGCCCAGAACTCATCCGCAGTCACCTCCGTGTTCAGCCGGTGGCCACCCCCGTCGCTCTATGTTTCTCGCTGCACGCGACCGCACACCCACCCCACCCCAATGGAGCGGCCCAGTGGAACGTCGCAATTTTCTGCGTGGAGCGATCGTCACCGGCTCAGCCGCCGCACTCGGCGGCACACTCTGGCGCGGCGCCGCGTACGCCGACCCCGCGCAGCCGGGCGCGGGACCGTACGGCGCGCTCGGCGCGGCCGACGGCAACAACATCCGGCTGCCCGCCGGATTCACCAGCAGGGTTGTCGCCCGGTCCGGGCAGACCGTGCCCGGCACGTCGTACACCTGGCACAACGCCCCTGACGGCAGCGCCTGTTACGCCGACGGCAGCGGCTGGATCTATGTCTCGAACTCGGAGATCAACCCGTCCGGCGGCGCGGGCGCGATCCGGTTCTCCTCGGCCGGCGCGATCACCGGCGCGTACCGGATCCTCTCCGGCACCCGGCAGAACTGCGCGGGCGGCAGCACGCCGTGGAACACCTGGCTGTCCTGCGAGGAGGTGGACCGCGGGTATGTGTACGAGACCGACCCGTGGGGCGTCGACGCGGCGGTACGGCGCGACGCGATGGGCCGGTTCAAGCACGAGGCCGCGGCGGCCGACCCGGTGCGCCGGGTGATCTATCTGACCGAGGACGAGACGAACGGGTGCTTCTACCGCTTCACGCCCACCACCTGGGGCGATCTCTCCTCGGGCACCCTCCAGGTGCTGCGGGCCTCCACCGCCACCTCGGGCACCTTCACCTGGGCGACGGTGCCGGACCCGGACGGCACGCCGACCGTCACCCGTGACCAGGTCTCGGGAGCCAAGCGGTTCAACGGCGGCGAGGGGTGCTACTACGCGGACGGCTCGGTGTGGTTCACCACGAAGGGCGACAACCGTGTGTGGCGGGTCGATCCGGCCGCGTCCACCTACGAGTTGACGTACGACGACTCGCTCGTCACCGGTGGCGGCGCCCCGCTGACCGGTGTCGACAACGTCACCGGTTCGTCGTCCGGTGATCTCTTCGTCGCGGAGGACGGCGGGAACCTGGAGATCTGCGTGATCACGCCGGACGACGTCGTCGCGCCGTTCCTGCGCGTGGGCGGGCAGTCCGGCTCCGAGATCACCGGTCCGGCGTTCTCGCCGGACGGCTCGCGGCTGTACTTCTCCAGCCAGCGCGGCACGAGCGGCAGCTCGTCGGGCGGCATCACGTACGAGGTGACGGGGCCGTTCCGGACGTAGCCCCCGTCCGGCGGGCCCGTTCGGGCCCCGGCACACCCTGGGCGCCGCCGTTCAGCAGGGCGGCGCCCAGGGGGGTCAGCGTGTGCAGGACGGCGTTGCCGTGCCGCAGGGTCACCACCAGTCCCGCCTCGCGCAGGACGCACGCGTGCTGGCTGGCCGAGGCGAGCGACACCCCTGCCCTGCGGGCGAGTTCGCTGGTGGTCGTGCCGTGCTCGATGGCGCCGAGGACGGCCGAGCGCGTACGGCCGACCAGTCGGCCGAGGGACGGTCCCGTGCCCCGGCCGCGATGGCCGGCGGCGGTCGGCGCGTCCACGTGGGTGACGGGGTAGACCAGTACCGGCGGCAGCGCCGGATCGCGGTAGACGACGGGTGTCCCCCGGCAGAAGAACGACGGCTGGAGAAGCAACCCCCGCCCGTCCAGGAAGAGTTCACGGTCCACCGGATAGTCCGCCTCCAGGACCGGCGCCCGCCAGCGGATCACCGGCGGGAGCGTGGCGAGCAGTTCGTCGGCGCCGCCGTCGAGCAGCGCCCGGCCCCTGACGACGCGGTCCGCCTCGGCGCGTGCCCGGATGTGCGGCCAGTACGGCTCCACGGCGGCCCGGTGGTAGGCGCGCAGCGCCCCGGCGAGCCGGCCCAGTTCGGCCGGGTCGTCCTCGGACAGCGCGCCGATCCGGGCGGGGAGCGCGGGCGACCCGGCGCCGAGCAGGGCCAGTTCCGTACGGACCTGGTCCCCCGGCGTCGCGCGCAGCGCCTCCAGCCCGTCCTCCAGCCCGGAGCGGCCCTCCGGGGGCGTCAGGAAATCCGGGAAATAGCCGCGCTGCGGCACCAGCGCGGCGAGCAGACGTGTTTCACCTTTCAACCTCACCCTGGTTTCCGTGCGCCATTCCCCGAAAGCGAGCGCGCCCCGCCGGTCCCGCAATCGGTGAAAGCTGAGAATCGTTTCCCACAGCGGGTCGGGACCGGCGGCCGTCCGGACCGCGCCGAGGTCTCTCCCCGTGAAGTGAATTCGCAGCACCTATCCCCCACTTGTTTCCTCTGTTGCATCCGCAATCGACCCCAGCGATGAGTATGCATGCCATCACAGGCCGTCACCACGGAGTTTCAGCCACAGTTGAAACGCATCGCGCGCAATGGGTGCGAAACGAAAGGCTGTACCAGGTCAGGCGCGAAACCCGAGCCACCGGAAAGGCGAAGTGAAGGCCGTGGGGGGCTTTGCTCGCTCGGCGGCGGTCGGTGAGGGTTGCGGCTCCGTGCCCGGCCGGTAAATGGGGTGCGGTCGGCGGGTGGGGATCCACCGGCCGCACCCCGATTTGTTTCCGTAACGGTCTTATCGATTGCGGGAAGAGCGACCGTAAGGGATTTCACATTCGGTGCCGTGCGACAGCGAGTCGGGCACGGCACCGAGGACGGATACGGCCCGGTTCAGCGCGTGTCGCCGCGGCCGTCCGACTGCGCCGCCGCCCGCCCGGCCTCCAGACGGGCCACGGGGATCCGGAACGGCGAGCAGGACACGTAGTCCAGCCCCACCTCGTGGAAGAAGTGCACCGACTCGGGGTCGCCGCCGTGCTCGCCGCAGACACCCAGCTTCAGATCGGGCCGCGTCCTGCGGCCGGCCTCGCACGCGCCGCGTACGAGCGCGCCGACGCCGTCCATGTCGATCGTCTCGAACGGAGACACCCCGAAGATGCCCTTCTCCAGGTACGCGGTGAAGAAGCTCGCCTCGACGTCGTCGCGGGAGAACCCCCACACGGTCTGGGTGAGGTCGTTCGTACCGAAGGAGAAGAACTCGGCGGCCTCCGCGATCTGACCTGCCGTCAGCGCGGCACGCGGCAGCTCGATCATCGTGCCGAGGGACAGCCTGAGGTCGATCCCGGTGGACTTCCGCACCTCCGCGATGACCCGCTCGGCCTCCTCGCGGACGATCTCCAGCTCCTGGACGGTGCCGACGAGCGGGATCATGATCTCGGCCCGCGGGTCGCCCTTGGCGTGTTTGCGCTCGGCCGCGGCCTCGGCGATCGCCCGTACCTGCATCGCGAACAGTCCGGGGATGACCAGGCCGAGCCGTACGCCGCGCAGTCCCAGCATCGGGTTCTGCTCGTGCAGCTTGTGCACGGCCTGGAGGAGCCGCAGATCGTTCTCGTTGTGGTCCTTGCGGGACTCGGCGAGCGCGACCCGTACCGACAGCTCCGTGATGTCGGGCAGGAATTCGTGCAGCGGCGGATCCAGGAGCCTTACGGTGACGGGCAGTCCGTCCATCGCCTCGAACAGCTCGACGAAGTCCTTCTTCTGGTACGGCAGCAGTGTCTTCAGCGCCTGCTCCCGCTCGTCGTCGGTGTCGGCGAGGATCAACTTCTCGACCATGGCCCGGCGTTCACCGAGGAACATGTGCTCGGTGCGGCACAGTCCGATGCCCTGCGCGCCGAAGCGGCGCGCCCGCAGCGCGTCCTCGGCGTTGTCGGCGTTGGCGCGCACCCGCAGCCGGCGGCGCCGGTCGGCGTACGCCATCATCCGGTGCACGGCCTCGACCAGTTCGTCGGCGTCGTCGGCCCCGGCGTGCATGCGGCCCTCGAAGTACTCGACCACCGGCGAGGGGACGACCGGGACCTCTCCGAGGTAGACCTTGCCGGTCGAGCCGTCGACGGAGACGGTGTCGCCCTCCTCGATGACGGTCTTGCCGACCGTCATCCGGCGCCGCTTGGTGTCGACCTCCAGCTCCTCGGCGCCGCAGACGCAGGTCTTGCCCATGCCGCGGGCGACGACGGCGGCGTGCGAGGTCTTGCCGCCGCGCGAGGTGAGGATGCCCTCGGCAGCGATCATGCCGTCCAGGTCGTCGGGGTTGGTCTCGCGGCGGATGAGGATGACCCGCTCGCCGGAGCGCGACCACTTGACGGCGGTGTACGAGTCGAAGACGGCCTTGCCGACGGCGGCACCGGGTGACGCGGCGATACCGCGCCCGAGCAGCTCGGCCTTCGCACCGTCGTCGAAGCGCGGGAACATCAGCTGGGCGAGCTGGGAGCCGTTGACGCGCTGGAGCGCCTCCGCCTCGTCGATCAGGCCCTGGTCGACGAGCTGGGTCGCGATACGGAAGGCGGCGCCCGCGGTGCGCTTGCCGACGCGGGTCTGGAGCATCCACAACTCACCGCGCTCGATGGTGAATTCGATGTCGCAGAGGTCCCGGTAGTGCGTCTCCAGGATCTCCATGATCTCCAGCAGCCGGTCGTACGACCTCTTGTCGATGGTCTCCAGGTCGGCGAGCGGCACGGTGTTGCGGATTCCGGCGACGACGTCCTCGCCCTGCGCGTTCTGGAGGTAGTCCCCGTAGACGCCCTGGTGGCCGCTGGCCGGGTCGCGCGTGAAGGCGACGCCGGTGCCGGAGTCCGGGCCGAGGTTGCCGAAGACCATGGAGCAGATGTTGACGGCGGTGCCGAGGTCGCCGGGGATGCGCTCCTGGCGGCGGTAGAGCTTGGCGCGGTCGGTGTTCCAGGACTCGAAGACGGAGCGGATGGCGAGGTCCATCTGCTCGCGCGGGTCCTGCGGGAAGTCGCGGCCCGCGTCGCGCGAGACGATCTTCTTGAACTGCTTGACCAGCTTCTTCAGATCGGCCGCGTCGAGGTCGATGTCGGTGGCGGCCTTCTTCGCCCGCTTGGCGTCCTCCAGCGCCTCCTCGAAGAGGTCGCCGTCGACGCCGAGGACGGTCTTGCCGAACATCTGGATGAGCCTGCGGTAGGAGTCCCAGGCGAAGCGCTCGTCGCCGGACTGCTTGGCGAGACCGGCGACGGACTTGTCCGAGAGGCCGATGTTGAGGACGGTGTCCATCATCCCGGGCATGGAGAACTTGGCGCCGGACCGTACGGAGACGAGCAGCGGGTCGTCGGCCTGGCCGAGCTTCTTGCCCATCTTCCGTTCGAGGGCGTCGAGGTGCGCGCCGACCTCGTCACGCAGGGCGGCCGGCTCCGTACCGGTGGCGAGGTAGACCTTGCACGCTTCGCTGGTGATGGTGAAGCCCGGAGGGACGGGCAGACCGAGGTTGGTCATCTCGGCGAGGTTGGCGCCCTTGCCACCGAGGAGGCCCTTGAGATCCTTGTTGCCCTCGGTGAAGTCATAGACGAACTTCTGGTCCTGCGGGGCGGTGTCTGTCGCTACGTGGGTGTCTTTGCTTTCGGACACGGATCTCGGCTCCTCCGGGAGACGCTGGCTGCCCTGACGGCGAGGAACATACCCAGATCGAAGGTGCCTGGATATGTCCACCTGTCCGTCATACGGCCGCAACCACCCGTCCGCCACTGGATCGAATGCGCATGACGGGGAATCAGCCGCTCCGGCCCCCTTCATGCCTCGAACCGGGCATGACCTTTGCATGACGCAACCCGCTCATCCGAGCGGGTATAGCGACTTCTGAGTTCACCTCTCGAACGCGGAAGGGGTGGCACCCAGTGCCACCCCTTCCGGAAGTGCAGCCGCCCACCAACCGCTCGTCTGAGCGAAGCGCCTATCAGACGTGGCGAGAATCACGCCCCTCCCCGTGCCTCGTTCAGCCCCCGGACGTGTCCAGTTCCGCGTCGGCGCCGATGCCCGCGCAGTCGTACGGGTCCTTCAGCCAGCCGTCCGGCAGAACCACCCGGTTGTTCCCCGACGTCCGGCCGCGCGGGCCGTCGGCGCCGTCCGGCCACGGCTGGTCCAGATCCAACTGACCCAGCAGCGCGTCCAGTTCGGCGAGGGACGAGGTGATCGCGAGCTTCTTGCGCATCTCGGAACCGACCGAGAAGCCCTTCAGGTACCAGGCCACGTGCTTACGGAAGTCGATCACCCCGCGCGCCTCGTCGCCGATCCACTCCCCCAGCAGCTCCGCGTGCCGCCGCATGACCCCGGCGACCTCGCGCAGCGCGGGCCGGGCGAGCTCTCCCGTGCCCTCGAAGGCCGCCACCAGATCGCCGAAGATCCACGGCCGGCCGAGGCAGCCGCGCCCCACGACCACGCCGTCGCAGCCGGTCTCGCGGACCATCCGCAGCGCGTCGTCCGCCGACCAGATGTCGCCGTTGCCGAGGACGGGGATCTCGGGGACGTGCTCCTTGAGGCGGGCGATGGCCTCCCAGTCGGCCGTACCGCCGTAGTGCTGCGCCGCGGTCCTGCCGTGCAGGGCGATCGCCGTCACGCCCTCCTCGACCGCGATACGGCCCGCGTCCAGATAGGTGAGGTGACCGTCGTCGATGCCCTTGCGCATCTTCATGGTGACCGGCAGGTCCCCGGCGTTCGAGACGGCCTCGTGCAGGATCGCGCGCAGCAGGGGCCGCTTGTACGGGAGGGCCGAGCCGCCGCCCTTGCGGGTGACCTTGGGGACGGGGCAGCCGAAGTTCAGGTCGATGTGGTCGGCCAGGCCCTCGTCCGCGATCATGCGGACGGCCTTGCCGACGGTGACCGGGTCGACCCCGTACAGCTGGATCGAGCGCGGTGTCTCGGTCGCGTCGAAGCGGATGAGCTGCATCGTCTTCTCGTTGCGCTCGACCAGCGCCCGCGTGGTGATCATCTCGCTGACGAACAGCCCCTTGCCGCCCGAGAACTCCCGGCACAGCGTCCGGAACGGGGCGTTGGTGATGCCGGCCATGGGTGCGAGCACCACCGGCGGGCGCACCGTGTACGGGCCGACGGCGAGCGTGCCGGGCGGTGCGAGGGCGGGGGCGAGCGGAGCGGTCATCCCCCCATTGTCGCGCATGGCGGCAGGAGGGCCGCCGAGTGCCGGACCTACGATCGGCCCATGCCAGCTCCCCAGCACTTCTCCTCGCCGGAGCCGTCGAAAGAGTCCACGCCGCAGTGCGGTCCACGCCGGCGGATGGTGATTCTGGGGACCTGCTGCATGAGTCTGCTGATCGTCAGTCTCGACAACACGGTGCTCAACGTGGCGCTGCCGTCCATGCAGAAGGAGTTGCACACCACGCTCGCCGGCATGCAGTGGACCATCGACGCGTACACCCTGGTCATCGCCTCACTGCTGATGCTCGCGGGCTCCACGGCCGACCGCATCGGCCGGCGGCGCGTCTTCAAGACCGGACTCGTGGTCTTCACGCTCGGGTCGCTGCTGTGCTCGCTCGCGCCGAATCTCGAATCGCTGGTCGCGTTCCGGATGGTGCAGGCCGTCGGCGGCTCGATGCTCAACCCGGTCGCGATGTCGATCATCACCAACACCTTCACCGACCCACGTGAGCGCGCCCGCGCGATCGGCGTCTGGGGCGGGGTCGTCGGCATCTCGATGGCGGCCGGGCCGCTGATCGGCGGGCTGCTGGTCGAGACGGTCGGCTGGCGCGCGATCTTCCTGATCAACCTGCCGGTGGGGCTCACGGCGTTCGTGCTGACCTGGCGGTTCGTCCCCGAGTCGCGTGCCGCGAAGCCGCGCCGCCCCGACCCTGTGGGCCAACTGCTGGTCATGGCCACCCTCGGCGCGCTGACGTACGCGATCATCGAGGCGCCGGCGGCCGGCTGGACGTCGCCGCTGATCCTGTTCTTCGCCGGGGTCGCGGTGTGCGCGCTGACCGGGCTGGTGCTGTACGAGCCGAGGCGCCCCGAGCCGCTGATCGATCTGCGCTTCTTCCGCAGCGCGCCGTTCAGCGGGGCGACGGTCATCGCCGTGTGCGCGTTCGGCGGTCTCGGCGGCTTCCTGTTCATGAACACGCTCTATCTCCAGAACGTGCGGGACCTCTCCGCCCTGGACGCCGGGCTCTACATGCTGCCGATGGCGGCGCTCGCCTTCGTCTGCGCGCCGCTGTCGGGGCGGCTCGTCGGCACGAGGGGGCCGCGGCTCCCGCTGCTGCTCGCGGGCACGGCCATCGCGGCGAGCGGGCTGCTGTTCGCGGTCTTCGAGGCGGAGAGGCACACGGCGCTGCTGTTCACCGGATACGTGCTGTTCGGCGCGGGCTTCGGCCTGGTGAACGCGCCGATCACCAACACCGCGGTCTCCGGGATGCCGCTGGCGCAGTCGGGGGTGGCCGCCGCGGTCGCGTCGACCAGCCGGCAGATCGGGCAGACGCTGGGCGTCGCGGTGATCGGAGCGGTGCTGGCGGCGGGCGCGTCGGCGGCCACGCACCGGGGCGGCATCGACGAGGCGGGCTTCGCCGCCGCGAGCCGGCCCGCCTGGTGGATCATCGCCGGGCTCGGGTTCTGTGTGCTGGTGGTCGGCGCGCTGACGAGCGGGGAGTGGGCGCGGGGAACGGCGCGCCGCAACGCCGCGCGGCTGGAGCCGGCGTCGGTGCCGGACTCGGCGGCCTGACGCGGCTGCCTGACGCGTCCGGCCGGACCCGGCCGACCTGTTGGAGACCCATGTTGCAGAGACTCCTATGCAGAGGATCCTCTGCAACATACGATGCGGTCATGTCCGACGAACCCGAGAGCCCGTCGCGGCCGGCCACGCGCCCCACCCGCCGTATCGACGCCCGCAGTCTGCGCGGGCTCGCCCACCCCCTGCGGATGAACATCCTCGAAGCGATCAGCCTCGACGGGCCCGCCACCGCCACCGGCCTCGCCGAGCGCCTCGGTGAGAACACCGGCACCGTCAGCTGGCATCTGCGCCATCTCGCCGAGCACGGCTTCATCGAGGAGGAGACCGGGCGCGGCACCAAGCGCGAGCGCTGGTGGCGCAGGACCGGTGTCCCGAACGAGTTGAACACCGCGGACTTCCGCGACGATCCCCGCACCCGTGGCGCCCTGTCCGTCTATCTCCACGAGCTGGTGGGCCAGTACTTCAGCCGGGTCACGGACTATCTGAACGAGGACTGGGACGACGGCTGGCGCGCCGCCGGTACGGTCTCGGACTGGCACGACCTTCGTCTCACCCCGGACCAACTGGGCGCGCTCAACGCGGAGTTGATGGCCGTCATCGCCCGCCACACACCCGGTCCCGACACCGAGGCGGACCCCGCGGCCCTGCCCGTCGTCGTACAGCTCCAGTCCTTCCCCCGCAAGGCGCGCGGGACCGGGAGCGGCACCCCGTGAAGCGCGGGACGGGCGCGATACGCGGCGGGCTGCTGCGCCGTCACCACGACTTCCGGCTGCTGTGGCTCGGCGAGACCGCCGGCAAGTTCGGTACGTCGGTCACCGGGGTCGCGATGCCGCTGATCGCCGTCTCCACCCTGCACGCGGGCACGTTCGAGGTCGGCGTGCTGACCGCGGCGACCTGGGCGCCCTGGCTGGTCATCGGCCTGCCGGTCGGCGTCTGGGTGGACCGGACCCGGCGCAGACCGATCATGCTGGCCGCCGCCGCTCTCTCACTGGCGCTGTTCACCGCCGTCCCGCTCGCCGCGTGGGCGGGTCTGCTGAGCATCGGTCTGCTGGTGGTCGTGGCGCTGCTGACGGGCACGGCCGCCGTGTTCTTCCAGACCGCGTACACCGCCTATCTCCCCACCATCCTGGCCCCCGAGGACCAGCCCGAGGGAAACGCCAAACTGCACGGCAGCGCGTCCGCCGCGCAGATCGCCGGGCTCGGATCGGGCGGACTGATCGCGCAGTTGGCGGGCGCGGTCAACGGGATGTTCGCCAACGCGGCGACCTTCCTCGTATCGCTCCTGTGTCTGTCGCGCATCCGCCACCGCGAGCCGCGCGTCCCGCGAACCCCACGCCGGCGCGGCGCGCTGGCCGCCGAGGTCGGCGAGGGCCTGCGGCTGGTCGCCGGTGACCCCTGGCTCCGTACGCTGACGCTCTTCGGCGCCGCGTCCAATCTGGCCCTGATGGGATACCAGTCGATCCTCGTGGTCTTCCTGGTCCGGACGGTCGGCCTGGACCCCGGGCCGGTCGGCGGGCTCGTCGCCGCGGCCGGCGCCGGCGGCGTGGCGGGGGCCTTCCTGGCGCGCCGGGTCGCGGCCCGGGTGGGGACGGCGCGCGCGACGCTGGTCTTCGAGCTGGGCCTGGCGGTGTTCGCCCTGCTCATCCCGCTGACCGTGGGCGGCGCCGGGGTGCTGTTCTACGTCGCGGGCGGATTCTGTGTCGCCGCGGGTGTGGTGGCGGGCAATGTGATCAAGGCGAGCTTCCAGCAGCGCTACTGCCCGCCGGAGTTGCTCGGCCGCCTCACGGCGAGCACGGCCTTCCTCAACTACGGCACGATCCCGCTGGGCGCCCTGCTGGGCGGCACGCTCGGTACGGTGCTCGGAATCCGTACGGCGATGTGGATCACCACCGCCGGGGTGCCGCTGGCCGCGCTGATCCTGCTCTTCTCCCCGATCGGGCGTGCCAGGGATCTGCCGACGTCCGCTCCCGGGCCGCACGAGTCGCCGAGCGGACGGACCGCGCTGCGCTCCCGGCCCGGCTGACGGACCACGCGACGGCGGCCCGGACCACCGAGGTGGTCCGGGCCGTCGTCGCGCCGAAGCGGTGTGTCAGGACTGGGCGGCGGACCCGTCGGTCACATCGGCCGCGCTGTTCGCGTCGGTGGTGTCCGCCGCGTCCGCGGTCGGCTCCTCGGACTCCGAACCGGTCGCGCGCTCGCGCATCTTGCGGACCAGTTCCTGCTTCTTGTCCTCGGCGACCTTGCGGTCGGCGTTCCGGCCGGGGCCGTTGCCCTGCTGATCGGCACGGGACAGCTTCTTACGCTGTCCGCCCACGCCGAGAAGGTTGTTCCGGCTCTTTGCCACGGGTTCTCCCGAATTGGTGAAGGCGAAGTGATCTGCGGATTCGTCTGGTGAGAGGCGGACCGTGACCGCCGCGTTCTCACTCGTAGATCTGGAAGAACATGCGCAAGACGCTACCACCGGGCGGGTGGCGCCCGTCACCTCATTTTCCCGGCACGGACCCGGCTCTGCCGCACGCCTCTCGCCGCCCCCGCCGCCCCGCGACGGCTCTCAGCCGCTGCCGGACACCGTCGGGTCGACGGTCGCCTGGTGCGCCTCGGCGAGATGTTCCTCCGCCTTGAGCCACGGCAGGAACTGCGCGTTCTTGCTCCAGCCGCAGGTGTCGCAGGTCAACGTCCGCTGCATGCCGGCCTTTTGGACATGAACGACATGCTCGCGGCCGTGCTGGTCCCATCGGCTTACCTTGCTGCTGGTCGTGGGCGGCATGAGTGCCTCCTGTAGACGGATGCGGCCAGTCAGCAGTGTGCGACGAAGCCCCCGGCTCCGTCACGGAACCGGGGGCTTCGAGCCACGAACGTGATCCGCGGCGGTGATCAGCAGCCGAGCAGGCGCTCGCCGAGGTAGCCCTGGATCTGGCTCAGCGAGACACGCTCCTGCTTCATCGTGTCGCGCTCGCGCACCGTCACGGCGTCGTCGTCGAGGGTGTCGAAGTCGACGGTGACGCAGAACGGCGTGCCGATCTCGTCCTGCCTGCGGTAACGCCGGCCGATCGCGCCCGCGTCGTCGAACTCGATGTTCCAGTTCTTCCGCAGGTCCGCCGAGAGCCCCTTCGCCTTCGGCGAGAGCTGCGGGTTGCGCGACAGCGGCAGCACCGCGACCTTGACCGGCGCCAGGCGCGGGTCGAGCCGCATCACCGTGCGCTTCTCCAGCACACCCTTCGCGTTCGGCGCCTCGTCCTCGTTGTACGCGTCGAGGAGGAAGGCCAGCATCGCGCGGCCGACACCGGCGGCGGGCTCGATGACGTACGGAGTCCAGCGCTCACCGGCCTCCTGGTCGAAGTACGACAGGTCGTGGCCCGAAGCCTTGGAGTGCGCGGTGAGGTCGAAGTCCGTGCGGTTCGCGACGCCCTCGAGCTCGCCCCACTCCGAGCCGCCGAAGCTGAAGCGGTACTCGATGTCGGCGGTGCGCTTGGAGTAGTGGGAGAGCTTCTCCTTCGGGTGCTCGAACCAGCGCATGTTCTCCTCGCGCAGGCCCAGGTCCCGGTACCAGTTCCAGCGCTGCTCCATCCAGTAGTCCTGCCACGTCTCGTCCTCGCCGGGCTTGACGAAGAATTCCATCTCCATCTGCTCGAACTCGCGCGTGCGGAAGATGAAGTTGCCGGGCGTGATCTCGTTACGGAAGGACTTGCCCATCTGGGCGATACCGAACGGCGGCTTCTTGCGCGACGTCTGCTGCACCTGGGCGAAGTTGGTGAAGATGCCCTGGGCGGTCTCGGGGCGCAGATACGCGACGGAGCCGGAGTCCTGCGTCGGGCCGAGGTGGGTGGAGAGGAGCCCGGAGAACGACTTGGGCTCGGTGAAGGTGCCCTTGTTGCCACAGTTGGGGCAGTTGAGGTCCTTGAGGCCGTTGACCGGCGGCTTGCCGTGCTTCTCCTCGTACGCCTCCTCCAAGTGGTCGGCGCGGTAACGCTTGTGGCAGGAGGTGCACTCGGTGAGCGGGTCGGTGAACGTGGCGACGTGACCCGAGGCCTCCCAGACCTCGGAGGCCAGGATCACCGACGAGTCGAGACCGACAACGTCCTCGCGCGAAGTGACCATGTAACGCCACCACTGGCGCTTGATGTTCTCCTTCAGCTCGACCCCGAGCGGCCCGTAGTCCCAGGCGGCACGCTGTCCGCCGTAGATCTCGCTGCACGGGTAGACGAAGCCACGGCGCTTGCTCAGGTTGACGATGCTGTCGATCTTGTCGGCGGCCACGGTGCTCTCTTCATTACGACGACGAACGGCGAATGCTTCAGATTAGCGGCGGGCGCACCCCCTGTATCAAATCGGTGTCCCGCGGTGGCCCTCACCACTCCTTGTTGACAATCGTTTCCACTTTTGTTGAAAATGACTGTCATGAACGTACGACGCCTGATACCCACCGCCGCGCTCGCCGGATCCGTCACCCTCGGCCTGGTCGCGCTGTCCGCGTGTTCCCCCTCGGACGCGGCCGACGGCGGGGGCGGTGCGGGCGGCAAAGGCGACGGCAAGCTCGCGGTGATCGCGTCGTTCTACCCCATGCAGTATCTGGCCGAGGAGATAGGCGGGACGCACGTCGACGTCTCCACCCTCACCAGGCCCGGCGTCGAGCCGCACGATCTGGAGCTGGGCACCCGGCAGGCCGCCCAGCTCGGCGAGGCCGACTACATCCTCTACCTCAAGGGCCTCCAGCCCGCCGTCGACGAGGCCATCACCGCCGCGGGTGTGAAGAACACCGTCGACGCCGCGACCCTCACCACGCTGGAGAAGCACGGCTCGGAGGTCGGCCACTCCCACGGCGACGAGCACGCCGGTGAGGAGCACGCGGACGAGGAGCACGCGGACGAGGGCGAGGCGGGCACCGACCCGCACATCTGGCTCGACCCCGTGAAGTACGCCGAGGTCGCCAAGGGCGTCGGCGCCTCGCTGGAGAAGGCGGACCCGGACAACGCCGCCGCGTACCGCAAGAACACCACCGCGCTGGTCGAGCGGCTCACCACCCTCGACACCGCGTTCGACAAGGGCCTCGCCGACACCTCCACCAAGACCTTCATCACCACGCACTCGGCCTTCGGCTATCTCGCCGAGCGCTACGGTCTCAAGCAGGAGTCCATCTCCGGCCTCTCCCCCGAGTCCGAGCCCAGTCCGGCGCGGATCAAGGAACTGCGGTCCATCGCGACCCGGGACAAGGTCGGCACGGTCTTCTTCGAGACACTGGTCAGCGACAAGACGGCGAAGACGGTCGCCGCCGACAGCGGCCTGAGGACGGACGTCCTGGACCCCATCGAGGGAATCACGAAGAAGTCCAAGGGCGCTGACTACGTCGAGGTCATGGAGTCCAACCTCGCCGCGCTGGAGAAGGCCCTCGGCGCGAAGTGAACCGGGCGACAGCGGCAACGGAGGTACGGAACGTGGCGACGACACACAGCGGGCGGACAGAGGCGGCCGGGCAGGACGCCGCCGCACCCACGCCCCCCACCACCGTCCTGTCGCTGCGCGGCGCCACCGCCACGCTCGGCGCCCGCCCCGTACTGCGCGGGATCGACCTCACCGTCCGGCGCGGTGAGGTCGTCGCGCTGCTCGGTGCCAACGGCTCGGGCAAGTCCACCGCCGTACGCTCCGTGATCGGCCAAGTCCCGCTCACCGGTGGTGAGGTGACCCTGTTCGGCACCCCGCTGCGGCGTTTCCGCGACTGGGCGCGCGTCGGCTACGTACCGCAGCGCACCACAGCCGCGAGCGGCGTGCCCGCGACCGTCCGCGAGGTCGTGTCCTCGGGGCGGCTCTCCCGCTCCGGGCTGCTGAGGTGGCCCTCCAAGGCCGACCGGGCGGCCGTTCGGCACGCCATCGAGCTGGTGGGTCTCGCGGACCGCGCCAAGGACTCGGTCGAGGCCCTCTCCGGCGGTCAGCACCAGCGGGTGCTCATCGCGCGCGCCCTCGCCGCCGAACCCGAACTGCTGATCATGGACGAGCCGATGGCGGGCGTCGACCTGGCCAGCCAGGAGATCCTGGCGGCCACGCTGCGTGACCAGGTGGCGGCCGGTACGACCGTACTGCTCGTCCTGCACGAACTGGGCCCGCTGGAGCCGCTGATCGACCGCGCCGTGGTGCTGCGCGACGGCTGTGTGACGCACGACGGGCCGCCGCCGAGGACCGCCCCCGGGCAGCACGCGCCGACCGGCCACGACCCCGAGCCCCTGACCAACCAGGGCTGCCACCCGCACACGGCCGAAGAGCCGCTCCGTACAGGACTGCTGACCTGATCATGGAAATCCTTGAGACCGCCCTCATGCAGCGGGCCCTGATCGCGGCCGTGCTGGTCGGCGTCATCGCGCCCGCCGTCGGCATCTATCTCGTCCAGCGGCGCCAGGCGCTGATGGGCGACGGCATCGGCCATGTCGCCATGACCGGCGTCGGGCTGGGCTTCCTGCTCTCCACCAGCCCCGTCTGGATGGCGACGCTCGTGGCGATCGTCGGCTCCATCGCGATGGAGCTGATCAGGGCGTACGGCCGCACCCGCGGTGACATCGCGCTGGCCATGCTCTTCTACGGCGGTATGGCGGGCGGCGTCCTGCTGATCAACCTCTCGCCGACCGGCTCCAACGCCAACCTCAGCTCGTATCTCTTCGGCTCGCTCTCCACGGTCTCCGAGGCCGATCTGGACGCGATCTGGATCCTGGCGGCCCTGGTGGTGCTGGTCACCGTGGGGCTGCGGCGGCAGCTGTTCGCCGTCAGCCAGGACGAGGAGTTCGCGCGGGTCACCGGGCTGCCGGTGCGCGCCCTCAACCTGCTCGTCGCCGTCACGGCCGCCGTGACCGTCACCGTCGCGATGCGGGTCGTGGGCCTGCTGCTGGTCAGCGCGCTGATGGTGGTGCCGGTCGCGGCGGCGCAGCAGATCACCCGGTCTTTCGCCGTCACCTTCGTACTGGCGGTGGTGATCGGTACGGCGGTCACGCTGGCCGGCACGGTCACCTCGTACTACCAGGACGTACCGCCCGGAGCGACAATTGTGTTGCTGGCCATCGGCGTCTTCCTCGTCCTGACGGTGCTCGCGACCCCGCTCGCGAGACGGCGGGCACGGGCGGCGAGGTCGGCGGAGAGCGAACGCACCGAGGACCCGGCGGACATTCCGGCCGTTCCCGCCATGCGTGGACCGTCGGACGAGGCCACGGTCTGACACGAGCTGGCAGAATGGCCCGACAGACGAGCGATCCGGGCAGAAGTATTGGAGGCATCCGTGACGACTGCGCCTGGCGGTGGGGCGAGCACCGCCCCTGTACGCGGCCGATCGACCCGGCAGCGTGCCGCGGTGGCCGCCGCGCTGGACGAGGTGGACGAGTTCCGCAGCGCGCAGGAGCTTCACGACATGCTGAAGCACCGCGGCGACTCGGTCGGGCTGACGACGGTCTACCGCACGCTCCAGTCGCTCGCCGACGCGGGCGACGTCGACGTGCTGCGCACGAACGACGGGGAGTCCGTCTACCGGCGCTGCTCGACCGGTGATCACCACCACCATCTGGTGTGCCGGGTGTGCGGCAAGGCCGTCGAGGTCGAGGGTCCGGCCGTGGAGCAGTGGGCCGAGACGATCGCGGCCGAGCACGGCTTCGTGGCCGTGGCCCACACGGTGGAGGTCTTCGGCACCTGCGCGGAGTGCGCGTCGGGGAACGCTCCCGGGGCGCACCCCGGAGCGGGCACGGGCCCCTCGGCCGGTCAGGACCTGACGGGCCGGTGACCGGCGCGGGACCGGCGCCGGGCCGTGTCCTCGAAGTCCCGCCCCGTACGCCGCCGGTCCCGGCCCCGGCGGAGAAGCCCTACTCGCCCTCGCCCTCGTGGTTCTTCTCGCTCAACTCGCCCGACTTGTCGGACAGGTTGGGCAGCGCCCCACCGAAACGGCGGTCCCGGTGCGCGTACTCCAGACAGGCCCGCCACAGATCCCGCCGGTCGAAGTCGGGCCAGAGCACGTCCTGGAAGATCATCTCGGCGTAACTGCTCTGCCAGATCAGGTAGTTGGACGTCCGCTGCTCACCGCTCGGCCGCAGGAAGAGATCCACGTCCGGCATGTCCGGGTAGTACAGGTACTTGGCGAAGGTCTTCTCGTTGACCTTGGACGGGTCGAGCTTCCCCGACGCCACGTCCTCGGCGAGAGCCCGCGCGGCGTCCGCGATCTCCGCGCGGCCACCGTAGTTGACGCAGAAGTACAGCGTCATGGCGTCGTTGTCGACGGTCTGCTCCTGCGCGACCTGGAGCTCCTGGACGACCGACTTCCACATCTTGGGCATCCGGCCGACCCAGCGGATCCGGATGCCGAGTTCGTTCATCTCGTCACGGCGGCGCCGGATGACATCGCGGTTGAAGTTCATCAGGAAGCGCACCTCGTCGGGCGTGCGCTTCCAGTTCTCGGTGGAGAAGGCGTACAGGGAGAGGTTCTTGACGCCCATCTCCAGGCAGCCCTTGAGCACGTCCAGCACGACGCCCTCGCCGACCTTGTGGCCCTCGGTGCGCGGCAGACCGCGCTCCTTGGCCCAGCGGCCGTTGCCGTCCATGACGCACGCGACGTGCTTGGGCACCAGCTCGCCGGGGATCTTCGGCGGCACCGCACCGGAGGGGTGCGGCTCGGGGACCTTGTACTCGCGGCGGGGCCGTCCCAGGATTCCGCGTCGTGCCATGCGCTCGTGTCTCCTAATTCTTCTCTACATATCTGAGTGAGCGCAGACCGCGCTCCAGATGCCAGTGCAGATACGCGGACACCAGCCCGCTGCCCTCCCGGACATGACGAGCCTCGCACGCGTCCGCCGTCCCCCAGTCCCCGGTCAGCAGCGCGCTGAGGAGACCGACCGCCTCCGACGACGGTACGACGCTGCCCGGTACCCGGCAGTCGGCGCATATGACGCCCCCCGCCGCGACCGAGAAGAAGCGGTTCGGCCCGTCGAGCCCGCACTTCGCGCAGTCGTCGAAGCTCGGCGCGTACCCGTTCACCGCGAGGGAGCGCAGCAGGAAGGCGTCGAGGATCAGATGCGGGGCGTGCTCCGCGCGCGAGAGCGTGCGCAGTCCGCCGACGAGGAGCAGATACTGCTGGACGGCGGGCTCGCCCTCGTGGTCGGTGAACCGCTCGGCGGTCTCCAGCATGGCCGTACCGGCCGTGTAGCGGGGGTAGTCGGTGACGATGGCGCCGCCGTACGGGGCGATGGTCTCGCTCTGCGTACAGAGCGGCAGTCCGCGCCCGACGAGTTCGCTGCCGCGTGAGAAGAACTGCACGTCGACATGGGAGAACGGTTCGAGCCTCGCGCCGAACTTCGACTTCGTACGGCGGACTCCGCGTGCGACGGCCCGGACGCGGCCGTGGCCGCGGGTGAGGAACGTGATGATGCGGTCCGCCTCACCCAGCTTCTGGGTGCGCAGCACGATGCCGTCGTCGCGGAACAGGCTCATGGGGGCCATTCTCCCGCACCGGGAGGGTGCCGATGGCTGCCGCCCCGGATTTCGTGACGGGGGCGGTCAGCCGCCGCCGGGCGCCGTGACCCTGATGTCACCGGGGGTCACCAGCCCCGACTCGTAGGCGATGATCACGAGTTGTGCCCGGTCCCGCGCGTCCAGTTTGCCCATGATGCGGCTCACATGTGTCTTGGCGGTCAGCGGGCTGAGGCCGAGGGACTCCGCGATCTCCGTGTTGGTGAGGCCGCGTGCGACGAGGGCGAGCACCTGCCGTTCGCGGGCCGAGAGGCAGTCGGGGCCGCGGGCCGGTGAGGTGTCCGGGACGCTGCGCGCGCTCAGCACGCGGGCGATCAGGCGCGCCGTCGGGCCCGGTGAGAGCAGGGAGTCGCCGGCCGCCACCGTCCTGATGGCGGTGAGGAGTTCGGCCGGTCTGGTGTCCTTCACGAGGAAGCCGGAAGCCCCGGCGCGCAGCGCCTCCACGACATGGTCGTCGGTGTCGTACGTGGTGAGGACGAGCACCTTGACGCCCGCGAGGTCCTCGTCGGCGGCGATCAGCCGGGTCGCCTCGATACCGTCCATCTCGGGCATCCGGATGTCCATGACGACGAGGTCGGCCCGTGCGGAGCGGGCCAGTTCGACGGCTTCCCGGCCGGTGCCGGCCTGGCCCACGACCTCCATGTCGGCGGCGGACTCGACGAGCATCGCGAAGGCCGCCCTGACGAGGCGCTGGTCGTCGGCGAGCAGGACGCGGATCATACGACCGGCTCCCGTCGGCCGCCCGGACCGGCCGGGCCGCCGACCGCCCGCCTGTCGCCCGTCCGCTCCCCGGCCACCGGGTCGCCCGCCGGGTCCCCCTCCGCCGGGTCGCCGTGCTCCCGCAGGGGCAGGACCGCGGCCACCCGGAAGCCGTCGTCGAACGGTCCGGCGTCGAGCGTGCCCCCGACGCTGCGGGCCCGCTCCCGCATGCCGACGATGCCGTAGCCGGGCTCGACGGGCGCCTCCTTGCCGCCGGGCGCGCCCCCGTTGTCGGTCACGGTGACGTGCAGCGCCCCGTCCCGCGTCTCCACGCGCACCCGCACCCGTGGGGCGGGGCCGGCGTGCCGTACGGCGTTGGTGAGCGATTCCTGCACGATCCGGTACGCGGCGGCCTCGGCCACCGGCGGTACGCGTACGCCCTCCGTCCGCACCGTGAGCAGTGTCTCCGCGCCCGCCGTCCGTGCGGCCTCCACGAGGCCGGGCAGCGCGGACAGGTCGGGCAGGGCCCCGTCCCAGGTCCCCTCGTCGCCCTCGGCGGTTCCGGCGGAGCGCAGCACCTCCAGGGTGGTGCGCAGTTCGGAGCGCGCGTCGCGGCAGGTGTCCGAGATGCCGTCGAGCGCCTGCGAGATCGCGGCCCGGTCCAGCCGGTCGGGGGTGACGGTCAGGACGTGCGACGCCACCGACGTCTGGACGCCGATGAGCGTGATGCTGTGGGCCAGCAGGTCGTGCAGGTCCCGGGCGATCCGCAGGCGTTCCTCGGCGACGCGTCGGGCCGCCTCCTCCTCGCGGGTCCGTTCGGCGCGCTCCGCGCGTTCCACCATCGCCGCGATGTACTTGCGGTAGACGCGTACGTCCATGCCGATGACGACGACGGCGATGATCCAGCCGGACGTGCGGAGCATCTCCAGGCCGCGGTCGGTGTTGAGGAGGAACATCACCGTGAGCGTGAGACCGACGGTGCCGACACCGAGCAGCGCCGCGCGCATCGGCGGACCGGTGACGGCGACGGTGTAGAGGGCGACCATCGTGGCCGGTGTGGTGGCCGCGTGCGAGTAGTCCAGTGCGTGGTAGGTGCCGACGAGGACGACCATCACCAGCAGGACGGGCACCGGGTGGCGCCGCCGCCAGATCAGGGACGTGGTGACGGCGGCGAACATCGCCCAGCCGAGCGCGTCGAGGGGATCGCCGTCGCCGGGCAGGGCCAGGGCGAGCAGGAGTCCCAGCACGCCGACGACTCCGGTGACCGCCAGGTCCGTGCGCAATTGGTGCGGTGCCTCGAGCGGATCGCGGTTGAGCACCGCGAAGACACGTTCGGTGCGTGGTCCTCTGCTCGGAGTGTCTGACACGGGTCCATCCTCTCTCGTCACGCCGCGGCACGGTACGGGCCCGCACGAAGTCGTCCGGTGCGCCGCGGCCCCGTCCTCGAAAGCCGCAACGCACCGCCCACACGCCGCCGTTCAGGCCCCGGTGCCGACCGGCTCCCGCTCGCGGTCGCCGGGTCCGTCCTGTCCGCCCCGGCCGCCGTCGGACCGTGGCGCGGCCGGCGGCCGGGACAGCGCTCCCGGCCACCAGACCTTGCGGCCGAGCAGCACGCTCGCGCTCGTCACCAGATACGTACGGACCAGGAAGGTGTCCAGCAGGACGCCCACGGCCACGAGAAGGCCCATCTCGACGAGCATCACCAGCGGCAGACTGGCCAGGACACCGAACGTCGCGGCGAGTACGACACCGGCCGAGGCGATCACCCCGCCCGTGGTGCGCAGCGCGGTCAGCGCGGCCTCTTCGGGCTCCGCGCCCTTCAGCGCCTCTTCGCGCATCCGGTGCATCAGGAAGATGCCGTAGTCCACACCGAGGGCGACGAGGAAGACGAACGAGAGCAGCGCGAGCCCCGGATCCATCCCGGCGAAGCCGAGCAGTGGCTCGAAGACCAGCCCGCCGATGCCCATCGACGCGCCCCAGACGACCACGACGGCGACCACCAGCATCAGGGGCGCGACGAGGCTGCGCAGCAGGGCGATCAGGATCAGCAGGACGGCGACGACGACGAGAGGGATGACGTAGAGCCTGTCTCTGGCGTTGGTGTCGGCGAGGTCGATCTGCTGGGCGCTGGGCCCGCCGACGTATGTCTCCCCGTCGAGGGTGGACCGCAGCCGTTCGATGGTGGCGCTCTCCCCCGCCGACTCCGGCGCGTCCTTCGCGAAGACGGTGATCTCCGTCCAGCCGCCGCCGCTGCGGCCCCGTTCGGCCTCGGCGACGCCGGAGACGGAGCGGGCGGTGTCGAGCGCCGCGTCGGCCTTGCCGTTCGGCGCCATGATGCTGATGGGCTGCGCGCTCTGCCCCGGGAAGGCGTCCGCCAGGCGCGCCATGCCGACGACCGACTCGGGCCGGTCGATGAAGCCGTCCTCCTGCTTGAGCGCGCCGGGAAGGTTCAGTACGCCGAGGGCGAGGGCACCGAGCACCACCAGACCGGTGGCGAGCACGGCGACCGGCCTGCGGGCGGCGGAGGTGCCCATGGCGGCGAAGAAGGAGCGGCGCTGCTTGCCCTCGCTGCCGTGGACGGGGATCAGCGGCCAGAAGACGCGGCGGCCGAGCAGCACCAGGATGGCGGGGAGCAGCGTGAGCATCGCGATGAGCGCGCACACGACGCCGACGGCGGCGATCGGTCCCATGCCGCTGCTGCTGTTGAGGTCGGCGGCCATGAGGCACAGCAGACCGGCGGCGACGGTGCCGGAGGAGGCGAGGACGGCGGGACCGCAGCCGCGCAGAGCGATGCGCATGGCGTCGTACGGCAGGGGTACGCGGCGCAGCTCCTCCCGGTAGCGGGCGACCAGCAGCAGCGCGTAATCGGTGCCCGCGCCGAACACCAGCACCGTCATGATCGCCGAGCTCTGGCTGCTCACGACGGTGTCGAAGGACCGCACCAGTCCGTAGACGACCGCCATGGAGCTGACGGCCGCGGCGCCGACGACGAACAGCGGCACGATCCACAGGAACGGGCTGCGGTAGGTGATGATCAGCAGGACGGCGACGACCAGCACGGTCGCCACCATCAGGGTGCCGTCGATGGACTCGAAGACGGCCTCCATGTCGGACTGGACGGCGCCGGCCCCGGCGACCTCGATGTCGAGTCCGCTGCCGCCGCCGCCCGCGCCGCTTCCGCCGCCCTCCGTGGTGAGGGCCCGTACGTCCTCGACGAAGGCGATCTGCGCGGCCTCCTTGTCGACGCCCGGCTCGTCGGGCACGGCGCTCGCGATCGGGTACATAACGACCGTGCCGTCCTCGGACGGGATTCCCTTGGGCGGGGCGGTGAGCTTCTGCTCGGTCGCGACCCGCGCCAGCTGCTCCTCGGCGGTCGTCCGGTCGGCGGCGGTGAGTCCGCCGTCGCGGTGGTAGACGACGATCAGATCGGTCGTCTCACCGCCGGGCAGCTCCTGCCGGACCTTCTCCACATGGGTGGAGTCGGCGCTCGCCGGGAGGTAGTCGACGGCCTCGTCGCGCTGTACGTCACCGAGCTTCCCGGCGAACATCGCGGCCACGGCGATCACGACCACCCACAGTCCGACCACCGCCCAGGGCAGCAGACGTCGGCGTTTGATATCGGGCCCCATCGCGGGCCCCCCTTCTGCGCAGCCGGTCAGAGTCGGAGTCCAGCCTCGCGGCGGAAGGAGCCGCGGTCGTCGCGCGTGAGAGCGAGATGGGTGTTACTGCCCCGGGTGACCGGGGCGCGCGGTTACTCCCGCAGGAGTACGCCGGGCGCCGGGAGGCACGACTCGGGGGCCGGCCGCTCCGGAGAAGGCTTCAGGGGGCGAAGTCTTCAGCAGGGAAGGGCTCAGGACGACGGCGTACGGGCCGATTCGAGCAGCCGGGCCGTGTCGTCGGCGCACAGTTGCAGCGCGCCGCCGACGGTGGAGAGCACATCGCGCTCCGCCGCGCTGTACGGCCCGTCGGCCAACGCGATCCGCGCGCCCTGGAGCAGGATCGACTCCCGGCCGGCCGCGGCGAGGTGCGGGGCCAGCGGCTCCAGCGCCTCGTGCAGCTCGATGGCGAGCGCGGCCCCGCAGGGCCCCGGGTCGATCAGGAACCGCCCCGTGTCGGCTGCCAGCGCCTCCACCAGCTCCGTGAGCTGCTCCTCGGTGCAGTCCTCGATCCCGGCCGCCCTGACCGTGCCGACGGCGGTCTCCCGGACCGTACGGGAGGACGTGCCGCCCGCGGCGAGGACGGCGAGCGCCACCGTGTGGACGGCGTCGCGGAGCATCGCGGAGAAGCGGACGGTGGTGGGGTGGTCGAGGATGTCCGTGCCGAAGTGGCCGTGACAGGCGGCGCATTCGACGACGGGACCGGCCGAGCCGCGCGGCACCAGCGGCACTCCGAGCACGGCGAAGCGGCGACGCCCGGTGCGACGGCGGTAGTTGCGGTCACCGCCGCAGTCGGGGCAGAAGAACTCCCCGTCCCCGATCGTGTTCCACGCGGTGTTGATGCCGCAGATACGCAGTTTCCTGCCGTTCGATCCCTGGCCTGGCAGCACGTCGCGCACCTCCGTAACGCTTCGGCAACTTTGCCGCATTGACGTGATGTTAACCACAGCAACGATGCGGCGTCATTACCTCGGCGTCAGGTCGCCACGACATGGCCGAACCCCGCCCACCGTGACAGGTGGACGGGGCCGGTAAACGCTCAGGTCAGCGCGTTGCGCGGTTCACCGCGGAGACAACGGCTTTCAGCGAGGCGCGCGTGGTGTTGGCGTCAATGCCGATACCCCAGAGCACCTTTCCGTCGATGGCGCACTCGATGTACGAGGCGGCCTGCGCGCTGGCGCCCTCGCTCATGGTGTGCTCGGAGTAGTCCAGCAGCCGGGCGTCGACCCCGACGGCGGCCAGGGCGGCGAAGAAGGCCGAAATCGGCCCGTTGCCGGAGCCGGTGAGTACGGTGTCCGCGCCGTCCACGACGGCTTCGACGGTGAGGGTGTCCGTGCCGTCCTTGTCGGTCGTGCTCTGGCCCGAACGCAGCTGGATCCGGCCCCAACGGGCGTTGGCGTCGCCGGGGTTGGGCAGGTACTCGTCCTCGAAGGCCGACCAGATCTCCCTGGGCGTGACCTCGCCGCCCTCGGAGTCCGTCTTCGCCTGGATGATCCGGGAGAACTCGATCTGCATCCGGCGCGGCAGGTCCAGCTTGTGGTCGTTCTTCAGTACGTAGGCGATGCCGCCCTTGCCGGACTGCGAGTTGACCCGGATGACCGCCTCGTACGAACGGCCCACGTCCTTGGGGTCGATCGGCAGGTACGGCACGGCCCACTCGATCTCGTCGACGGTCTTGCCCTGGGCGGCCGCGTCGGCCTCCATGGCGTCGAAGCCCTTCTTGATGGCGTCCTGGTGCGAGCCGGAGAAGGAGGTGTAGACGAGGTCGCCCGCGTAGGGGTGGCGCGGGTGGATCTCCATCTGGTTGCAGTACTCGCTGGTGCGACGGATCTCGTCGATCTGCGAGAAGTCGATCTGCGGGTCGACGCCCTGGGAGAACAGGTTCATGCCCAGGGTCACCAGGTCGACGTTGCCGGTGCGCTCGCCCTGGCCGAACAGACAGCCCTCGATACGGTCGGCCCCGGCCATGATCGCCAGCTCGGCGGCGGCGACGGCGGTGCCGCGGTCGTTGTGCGGGTGCACGGAGAGGCAGACGTGCTCGCGCCGGGACAGGTTCCGCGACATCCACTCGAAGCGGTCGGCGTGCGTGGAGGGGGTGGAGCGCTCGACGGTGGCCGGCAGGTTGAGGATGATCTCGCGGCCCTCCTCGGGCTGCCAGACGTCCATGACGCCCTCGCAGACCTCCAGGGCGAAGTCCAGCTCGGTGTCGGTGAAGATCTCCGGGCTGTACTGGTAGCCGAAGACCGTCTCCGGGCCCAGGATCTTCTCGGCGTACTCGGAGACCAGCCGCGTACCGTCCACGGCGATCTGCCTGACCTGCTCACGGGTGCCGCGGAAGACGACGCGGCGGAAGGTGGGGGCGGTGGCGTTGTACAGGTGGACGGTGGCGCGGTGGGCGCCGACGAGCGACTGGACGGTGCGCTCGATCAGCTCTTCCCTGGCCTGCGTCAGGACGGAGATGGTCACGTCCTCGGGGATGGCGCCCTCTTCGATGATCGACCGCACGAAGCCGAAGTCGGTCTCGCCGGACGACGGGAAACCGACCTCGATCTCCTTGTAGCCCATGCGCACCAGCAGGTCGAACATCTCGCGCTTGCGGGCGGGCGACATGGGGTCGATCAGGGCCTGATTGCCGTCGCGCAGATCGGTGGAGAGCCAGCGGGGCGCCTGGGTGACGCGATTGTCCGGCCACGTGCGGTCGGGGATGTCCACGGCCTCGTAACGCCCGTACTTGTGGATCGGCATCCCGGACGGCTTCTGGGTGTGCGTGGCGTTGGTGACGGGGGTGGGACGGCCGACGGCCGATCCGCCTGCCGCGGGGTCGGACATGCGCTCGGAAGTGCGCTCAGACATTGCGTTGGGCTCCTCGTGTGTCCGCTGGGACGGCCGACGGGGCGGGAAAACCGCATCACCAGACTCCGCGGGGAGGGGGTCGGCCTACGACTACAGACCCTCGCCGCGGCAGCTAAGGAGAAGCAGCCCGAAACGCATGATGTGCCGCAGCCTAGCGGAGCCGCGCGGTCCGCGCGGGGCCGTATCAGTATGCGGGATCATCGGGGGTACGGGTCAAATGCCCGGAAAAGCCCCGTTCCGCTGGGCTGTGGATCGGCCCGCGCCCGGAAACCGGACCTGCGGGCCCGACCGCGCTCAGAAGCCCAGCTTGCGCAGCTGCTTGGGATCGCGCTGCCAGTCCTTGGCGACCTTGACGTGCAGGTCCAGGAAGACCGGCGTGCCCAACAGCGCCTCGATGTGCTTGCGGGACTTCGTCCCGACCTCCTTGAGCCGCTTGCCCTTGGGGCCGATGATGATCCCCTTCTGGCTCGGCCGCTCGATGTAGACGTTCGCGTGGATGTCCAGCAGCGGCTTGTCCGCCGGCCGGTCCTCGCGCGGCAGCATCTCCTCGACCACGACCGCGATCGAGTGCGGCAGCTCGTCCCGTACGCCTTCGAGCGCGGCCTCGCGGATCAGCTCGGCCACCATGACCATCTCGGGCTCGTCGGTGAGGTCGCCCTCCGGGTAGAGCGGCGGGCTCTGCGGCAGCAGCGGGACCAGCAGATCGGCGACGAGGCCCACCTGGTCGCCGCTGACGGCCGAGACCGGGACGATCTCCGCCCACTCGAAGCCCAGCTCCTTGCCGAGCTGGTCGATCGCGATCAGCTGCTCGGCCAGGACGCGGGAGTCGACGAGGTCGGTCTTCGTGACGAGCGCGACCTTCGGCGTCTTCCTGATCCCGGCGAGCTCCTTGGCGATGAAGCGGTCACCGGGGCCTAGCTTCTGGTCCGCGGGCACACAGAACCCGATGACGTCGACCTCGGCCCAGGTGGTCCGCACGACGTCGTTCAGCCGCTCGCCGAGCAGCGTGCGCGGCTTGTGGAGACCGGGGGTGTCGACCAGGATCAGCTGCGCCTCGGGCCGGTGCACGATGCCGCGCACCGTGTGCCGCGTGGTCTGCGGCCGGCTCGACGTGATGGCCACCTTCGTGCCGACCAGAGCGTTCGTGAGGGTGGACTTGCCCGCGTTGGGGCGACCGACGAAGCAGGCGAAACCGGCCCGGTGGGGGGCTTCGGACGGTTCGGCGGAAGTCTCGGGAGACGAAGGGGTACGAGCGCTCATGGCGCCCATTCTCCCCGATCGTCCCGCCCCCGCCGACCAGTCGGCCCGCAGACGGACCCTCCGGATGCCTCAGCCGGCACTGACGGTCAGCCGCAGGGTCCCGTCGGGAGCGGCCACCAGTACGGGTGTTCCGGGCCCGCCGAGATCGCGTACGGCGGCCCGGTCCTCCTCGCTCGGCGCCTGATCGTCGGTGACGACCGCCGCGGCCTCCAGCGAGGTGGCGCCGCTCGCGACGGCCATGGCGACGGCGGTCCGCAGCGCGCTGAGCTTGAGGGAGTCGAGGCCGACGGTCCCGGCGACATAGGTCCGCCCGGTGTCGTCCCGCACGGCGGCCCCCTCGGGTACCCCGTTACGCGCACGGGCGCTGCGGGCCAACGTAATGATCTTGCGGTCCTCGGGATCGAGGTCGGTGCTCTGCGTCATGGCCCGAGCATAGAGAGCCGGTTCACCGGCGAAGCGGCCCGCCCTCGTCAGCCGAGAAGACAGAAGGGATGCCCCGCCGGATCCGCGAAGACCCGCCACCCGGCGGGATCGACGAGAAGCAACGTCGCACCGAGACCGAGCACTTGCTCCTGGGCCAGGTCGATGTCCTCGACGTCGAGATCCAGATGGAACTGCTGCGGATACGCGGCGTCCGGCCACCGCGGCGCCCGGTACCCCGGCACCCGCTGAAAGGCGAGGACAGGGCCGTCCCCGGTGTGCAGGGTGGCGAAGCCGTCACCCACGGCCCACCGGGGATCGGGCCGGTTGACGTCGCCGCCCAGAAGCGCCTGGTAGAACCGTGCGAGTACCCCCACATCGGGGCAGTCCAGCACCACGCACTGCAGTTTGCCGATCACTGGTCGATTGTCCTTCCGACGACTTGGGACCGCTGTATGACGGGTGTCCCGGCGGACGGGTTCCACCGTCACCGGAGCGCCGCCGACACACGGAGCGCACAGCTCACCTGACGCAGCGTTGAACTCCACGATTCCGGCATCACGCACGAGCTGTAGATCACATGAACGGCATCCCAACAAAGCATGAAATACCCATGTCTTCTAGCTTTTGATCTCGGGTATCGTCCCGTTCCACGCGGCCCGGTCACTGACCGAGACCGGTGCCGGTGGGGGAGAGCGCTTGCCGGGCTCCCAGACCAGGTGTGTCTGAGCAAACGAGGAAGAAGGTCATGAAGCGCATACTCATACGCTCTGGTAAGAGCCCGTTCTACGTCGCCAGTCAGCAGGAGTTCATCCAGAAGGACCTGATCGGCACGAACTCCGGGAACCTGCTCTTCAGCGACGCCGCGCACAAGATCCTTCTCACCGAGCGCACCGAGATCACCTCCAACGGGCTCAGCACCGTCCCGACGGCCGAGCGGGCGCGCCAGATCAATGAGCAGTACGACGTCTTCGTCGTGCCCCTCGCCAATGCCTTCCGTCCGTCCTTCAAGGGCGCGCTGGACAAACTCTCCACCCTGATCGAGCAGCTCACCATCCCCGTCGTGGTCGTGGGTGTGGGCGCGCAGGCGACTCATGACTACAACACCGCCAAGCTGGGGCCCATCGAGACCTCGGTCAAGCGGTTCGTCAGGGCCGTCCTGGACAGGTCCGCCTCCATGGGCGTACGCGGTGAGCTGACCGCCTCCTACCTGGAGCGGCTCGGTTTCAAGAAGCACATCGAGGTCATCGGCTGTCCGTCGATGTTCCTCCACGGCGACACCTTCCCGACCCCCCGGGACCCGGGCACGATAGACGCCCACTCCCGGATCGTGATCAACATGTCGCCGGGCGCGACAACCGTCGGCGACCTGGAGGGCCTGGCCCGCCACGCGCTGGAACGCTTCCCGCACCTCAGGTACTACGCGCAGAACCTCGCCGACGCCGAGATCCTCTTCTGGGGCGACACTTCCGCCGTCACCGGCCCGAAGACCCGCTTCCCCCGCCGGCTGACCCACCCGCTGTTCGAGGAGAACCGGGTCAGGGTCCCGCTGGATCCCAAGACATGGATGGACGAGCTGGCGACGTACGACTTCGTCTACGGCACCCGCATCCACGGCAACATCGCGCCCCTGCTCGCCGGCACCCCCAGCGTCGTGCTCGTCCACGACTCGCGGACCCTGGAGCTGTGCCGCTACTTCGGCATACCGCACCGGATGCTCAGCGCCACACCCGCCGACATCCACCCGCAGGAGCTGTACGACCAGGCCGACTTCAGCGAGATGCTGAACGGGCACAAGGAACGCTTCGACCGCTTCATCGGCTTCCTCGACCGGAACGGCCTGGAGAACACCTTCACGCACGGCGACGGCGGCGCCGCGTACGACCTGCGGCTCGGCGCCCTCGACCTCCCGCCGTCCCTCGGTGTGTGGGACGGCACGGACGACGGCTCGCTGCACTACCGGTTCAGCCGGCTGCACGAGCGTCACACCGTCACCGACCGCCGTATCGAGATGCTCACCAAGAAGAACAACGAACTCCAGAAGAAGCTCAACTCCATGGAGCGGCGCCTGGCCGACCTGGAGAACGGCTCACCGCTGCGGATCGGTCCGGCGGTCCGGCGCCAGGTGCGCCGCAGGCTGCGGCCCAACAACTGAGCCGCACCACCTACGGCCGGTCCAGCCGAAGGCGCTCCGCCTTCGGCAGACCGGCCACCACCAGGTCGTAACTGTCCTCGATCAGCTCGCGGACCGTCCCGGCGGGCAGTCCGGCGACCGTGACCGTGTTCCAGTGCCGCTTGTTGAGGTGCCAGCCGGGGACGATCTCCGGATGGGCGGCACGGAGCCGGATCGCCTCGTCCGGGTCGCACTTGAGCGAGACCTTCAACGGCTCGGCGTCCAGGGCCGTGAGCGCGAACACCTTCCCCACGACCTTGAAGACCGAGGTCTCCGGGTTGAAGGGGAACTCCTCCGTCACGGCGTTGAACTCCAGGCAGAACGCGCGCAGTTCGTCCCGCGACAGCGAGCCGTCCCGCACCGCGGCGCTCACCGCGCCGTCGTCCGCTCGGCCGGCTCCGCGAGGACCGTCACGATCTTGTTCCGCCGGCCGGCCGGGGACTCCGCCGTCAGCCGCAGCGTGCGCCCGTCCGGCAGCTCCACCAGCGCGCTCGCCCCGGCGATCGGCACCCGGCCCAGCGCCTTCGCGAGCAGACCGCCGACCGTCTCCACGTCCTCGTCGTCGAACTCGTCGAGCCCGTACAGCTCCCCGAGATCGCCGATGTCGAGCCGGGCCGTGACCCGGTAGGAGTCGGTGCCCGTCTCCTCGACAGGCGGCAGCTCACGGTCGTACTCGTCCGTGATCTCGCCGACGATCTCCTCCAGGATGTCCTCGATCGTCACGATGCCGGCCGTGCCGCCGTACTCGTCGATGACGACGGCGACGTGATTGCGCTCCTGCTGCATCTCGCGGAGCAGATCGCCCGCGTTCTTGGTGTCCGGCACGAACGCCGCCGGGCGCATCGCCGTGGAGACCAGATCGGCCTCGGAGTCACGGTTGATGTGCGTCTTCCTGACGAGGTCCTTGAGGTAGACGATGCCGACGATGTCGTCCTCGTTCTCCCCCGTGACCGGGATCCGGGAGAAGCCGGAGCGCAGCGCCAGCGTCAGGGCCTGCCTGATCGTCTTGTAGCGCTCGATGCAGACCAGGTCCGTACGCGGGACCATGACCTCACGCACCAGCGTGTCCCCGAGCTCGAAGACCGAGTGCACCATCCGGCGCTCGTCGTCCTCGATCAGCGACTCCTGCTCGGCGAGGTCGACCATCGCCCGCAGCTCGGCCTCGCTCGCGAACGGTCCCTTGCGGAAGCCCTTGCCCGGCGTGAGGGCGTTGCCCAGGAGGATCAGCAGCTGCGGGACCGGCCCCATGATCCGGGCCAGCGGCAGCAGGACGTACGCCGCGGCGGTCGCCGTGTTCAGCGGGTGCTGGCGGCCGATGGTGCGCGGCGAGACGCCCACGGCGACGTAGCTCACGAGGACCATCACGCCGATCGCGACGAGCAGCGAGATCCAGGTCTCCGTGAACTCCTCCAGGCAGACGTACGTGACCAGCACCCCGGCCGCCATCTCGCAGGCGACGCGCACCAGCAGCGCCACGTTGAGATACCGCGTCGGGTCGGCGGCGATCTGCGCCAGCTTGTCGGCGCCGCGCCGCCCGGAGCGCTCGGCCTCCGCCGCCCGGAACGTGGAGACGCGGGCGAGCCCCGCCTCGGCGCAGGCCGCCAGCCAGGCGACGACGACCAGCGCGACCGCCCCGATGATCAGTTGCGCGATCACGAGACGGTCGGTGCGGGAGAGGGACCGGTGAGGCCCTGCTCGGCCCGCCAGCCGTCCACGATGGCCGCCTGGAGGCCGAACATCTCAGCCTTCTCGTCCGGCTCCTCGTGGTCGTACCCGAGGAGGTGCAGGACACCGTGGACGGTGAGGAGCTGAAGCTCCTCGTCCATGGAGTGCCGCGTCGGCGCTTCCTCGCCCTGGGCCTTCGCGACCTCCGGGCAGAGCACGACGTCACCGAGGAGCCCCTGCGGGGGCTCCTCCTCGTCCTTCACCGGTGGACGCAGCTCGTCCATCGGGAAGGACATGACGTCGGTCGGACCGGGAAGGTCCATCCACTGCATGTGCAACTGCTCCATGGCGGCGGAGTCCACCACGATCACCGAGAGCTCGGAGAGGGGGTGGATACGCATCCGGGTGAGCGCGTAGCGGGCGGCCCCGAGGATCGCCTGCTCGTCGACCTCGGTGCCTGACTCGTTGTTGACGTCGATCGACATGGTGCGGTGTGACTCTCCCGGATAGATGCCGCTGGGCCGCGAGGTGCCGGCTCAGCTGTGCTGTTCGTTGCCGTTACGGCTGTCGTACTGCTCGTAGGCGTCGACGATACGGCCGACGAGCTTGTGCCGGACGACATCGTCCGATGTGAGCCGGGAGAAGTGCACGTCCTCGACGTCGTGCAGGATGTCCTGGACCTGGCGCAGCCCGCTCTTCGTGCCGCCGGGGAGATCGACCTGGGTGACATCGCCCGTGATGACGATCTTCGAGTCGAAGCCGAGCCTCGTCAGGAACATCTTCATCTGCTGCGAGCTGGTGTTCTGCGCCTCGTCGAGGATGATGAACGCGTCGTTCAGCGTCCGGCCTCGCATGTACGCCAGGGGCGCGACCTCGATCGTGCCCGCGGCCATCAGGCGCGGGATCGAGTCGGGGTCGAGCATGTCGTGCAGCGCGTCGTAGAGCGGGCGCAGATACGGGTCGATCTTCTCGTACAGCGTGCCGGGCAGGAAGCCGAGTCTCTCCCCCGCCTCCACCGCGGGCCTGGTCAGGATGATCCTGGTGACCTGCTTGGACTGGAGGGCCTGCACGGCCTTGGCCATGGCGAGATAGGTCTTGCCGGTGCCCGCCGGGCCGATGCCGAAGACGATCGTGTGCTTGTCGATCGCGTCCACGTAACGCTTCTGGTTGAGCGTCTTGGGGCGGATCGTGCGCCCACGGCTGGAGACGATGTTCTGCGTGAGAACTTCGGCGGGGGTCTCGGGTCCGTCCGCGCCGCCGTTCTCGCTCGCCCTGAGCATGGCGATCGAGCGTTCCACTGCGTCCTCCGTCATCGGCTGACCGGTGCGGAGCACCAGCATCATCTCGTCGAACAGGCTCTGGATCAGCGCGACCTCGGCCGCGTCGCCCACGGCACTGATCTGATTGCCCCGGACATGGATGTCGGCGGCCGGGAACGCCTTCTCGATCACGCGCAACAGCGAGTCACCGGAACCCAGGATCGTCACCATCGGGTGCTTGGCGGGGATGGTGAAGTGGGCTCGCGCCTGACCGGGCGCGGGGGTACGGACTGTGGGTGTCTGAGTCATGGGCCGGCACTGTGGCCTGCACATACCTCCCGTTGCAGGGTTCTCGCCGCTCGACAACCTCTGGGTACCAGCGTACGACTCCGCACCGACAAGCCCGTAGGGCTTTTCCGCGCGCCTTTCGGACGGGCGTTTCGAACAGTCTCCGGAAGGGACCCGGCGCGTCAGCCCGAGCGGCCGAACCCGATCGTCGGTACGGCCCTGCGCAGCGGCCACGGCCTGCTCGGCGCGGGCAGGAGCCCCGCCAGGAAGGCGTACCGGCGCAGCGCCGCCGGGTCCTGGTCGGACGACTCCTGGACGTAGCCCCACCAGGCGGCGATCTCCGCCCAGCCGGGGGCCGACAGCGATCCGCCGAACTCCTGGACCGACAGGGCCGCCGTGAGCCCGGAGAAGGCGAGCCGGTCGGCGAGCGGCCAGCCGGCGAGGGTGCCGGTGACGAACCCGGCGACGAACACGTCGCCCGCGCCCGTCGGGTCGAGCGCCTCCACGTCGATGGCCGGCACCTCGGCGGTGGCGCCGGTGGCGCTGTCGACCGCGTACGCGCCCTCCGCGCCCAGGGTCACGACCACCAGCGGCACCAGCTCGGCGAGCGCCCGCGCGGCGGCCCTGGGGCATTCGGCGCGGGTGTAGCGCATCGCCTCCTCGGCGTTGGGCAGGAACGCCTCGCAGTGCGCCAGGTCGGGGAGTCCGGCGAGGTCCCAGCGGCCCGTGTCGTCCCACCCCACGTCGGCGAAGACCCGTGCGCCGTGGCCGGCGGCGCGGGCGATCCACCCCTCGCTGCGGCCCGGTGTGAGCGCGGCGACGGCGGCACGCGCGCGTGGCGGGCACTCGGGCAGGGTGCCTTCGGGCGGCGGCGCCTCGTGGCCGTGCGAGACCATCGTGCGCTCGCCCTCGTACGCCATGGAGACCGTGACGGGTGAGTGCCAGCCGGGGACGGTGCGTGAGCGGGAGAGGTCGATGCCCTCGCCCTGCTCCAGCGCGTCCCAGCAGTACTCCCCGTAGTGGTCGTCGCCGAAGGCGGCCGACAGCGAGGTGCGCAGTCCCAGCCGGGCCAGCGCGCTGGCCATGTTGGCGATGCCGCCGGGGCTCGAACCCATGCCCCTGGCCCAGGACTCGGTGCCGCGCACGGGGGCGCTGTCGAGGCCGGTGAAGATGATGTCGAGGAAGACCGTGCCGGTCAGGTAGACGTCGCAGTCCGGGTCGTCGGGGGAGCGCAGGGCGCCCAGCGGGTCGACATCGGCGGTGTGTGCCTGCGGCGTTCCTTCACGTGGGGTCACGGTCGCGCTCCCGGATCGGCTTACGGATCCGGACAGTGTGCCCGATGGCACTGACAGTCGGCGTGAAACAGGCCGTGGGGGCTGCCGCCGGGTCGGCCACCGGGCAGGCACCGGTCGGGGCCGGGCGCGGGTCAGGGCGAGCGCTTGGGGAGCGGCACCCGCACGAGGTCAGCGGCGACGGTCAGCTCGCCGTCGTATCCGGCCGCCCTGGCCTGCCGCTCGAACTCCGCCGGGTCGCTGTAGCGCTGCGAGAAGTGCGTCAGTACGAGGTGCCGTACGCCGGCCTGGCGTGCCACCGCTCCCGCCTGGCCCGCCGTCAGATGACCGTGGTCGTCCGCCAGTTGACGGTCCTCGTCGAGGAAGGTGGACTCGATGACCAGCATGTCGCAGCCGTCGGCCAGGGCGTGCACGCCGTCGCAGAGCCGGGTGTCCATGACGAAGGCGAAGTTCTGGCCCCTGCGCTCCTCGCTGACGTCGGCGAGCGTCACCCCGCGCAGTTCGCCGTCCCGCTGGAGGCGTCCGACGTCGGGCCCCTTGATGCCGTGCGCGGCGAGGCGTTCGGGGAGCATCCTGCGGCCGTCGGGCTCGGTGATCCGGTAGCCGTAGGACTCGACGGGGTGCGAGAGCTTGTGCGCCCGGAGGGTGTACGAGTCGGTGCGGGCGAGTACGCCGTCGGCTTCGACGGGTGCCTCGGTGATGTCGACGCTCTCGCGGTACGCCGTCGCGTAACGCAGCCTCCTGAAGAAGACGTGTCCGCTCGCCGGGTAGTGCGCGGTGACCTCGTGCGGGACGCCGTCCAGGTTGATGCGCTGGATCACTCCGGCGAGACCGAGCGAGTGGTCTCCGTGGAAGTGCGTGACGCAGATGCGGTTGATGTCGTACGCCGCGACCGAGGCGCGCGCCATCTGGCGCTGGGTGCCGTCGCCCGGGTCGAAGAGGATGCCCTCGCCGTCCCAGCGCAGCAGATAGCCGTTGTGGTTGCGGTGCCGGGTGGGGACCTGGCTGGCGGTGCCGAGGACGACGAGCTCTCGTACGGACACGGTGTCGGCTCCGCCTACCCGGGGGGCCAGTTGAGGCCGCGTCCGCCCAGTACGTGGGCGTGCGCGTGGAAGACGGTCTGGCCGGCGCCGCTGCCGGTGTTGAAGACGATCCGGTAGCCGGTGCCGACGGTCTTGTCCTCGGCGGCGACCTCGGCGGACTCGCGCAGTATGTCGGCGGCGATCTGCGGCTCGGCGGCGGCGAGCGCCGCCGCGTCCGGGTAGTGGACCTTGGGGATCACCAGTACATGGGTGGGGGCCTGCGGGTTGATGTCCCTGAAGGCCACGGTGGTGTCCGTCTCACGTACGACGGTGGCGGGCACCTCCCCGGCGACGATCTTGCAGAACAGGCAGTCGGCCTGTCGTTCTCCCGCCATGGTCCGGGTCTCCTCGCGTCGGTCGGCCGGTCGTCCCTGGTCGCTTCCGTACTGAGGCATGCTATCCGCCCGCCGGCGCGGAGGGTGTCCGCCCGGCGATCAGGACCAGCGGCCCGTGCGGCCCAGGAGCAGCGCGCAGGCAGCCGTGCCGGCGGTGGACGTGCGCAGTACGGTGCGCCCGAGCCGGTACGGGGCGGCCCCGGCGTTCGCGAACAGCGCCAACTCGTCCGGGGAGACGCCGCCCTCGGGTCCGACGACCAGCACGATGCTTCCGGCGTCCGGGAGTTCGGCGGTGGCCAGCGGTTCGCTGCCGTCCTCGTGCAGGACGGCGGCGAAGTCGGCGGTCCGCAGGAGCGCCGCGACCTCTTTGGAGGACATCGCCTCCGCGACCTCGGGGAAGCGCAGCCTGCGGGACTGCTTGCCCGCCTCGCGGGCGGTGGCGCGCCACTTGGCCAGGGCCTTGGCGCCCCGCTCGCCCTTCCACTGGGTGATGCAGCGCGCGGCCTGCCAGGGCACGATCGCGTCGACGCCGGTCTCGGTCATCGTCTCGACGGACAGTTCGCCGCGGTCGCCCTTGGGCAGGGCCTGTACGACGGTGATGCGCGGTACGGGCTCGTCCTCGGTCCGTACGCCGGTGACGGCCACGTCCAGCCGGTCCTTGCCGTGGACGGCCGCGACCGTCCCGTGGGCGCCGGTGCCGGCGCCGTCGGTCAGGACGACCTCCTCCCCGACGCGCAGCCTCCTCACGGAGACCGCGTGGCGGCCCTCGGGGCCGTCCAGCGTGACGGTGCCGGGCCGCAGGGTCCCGGCGGTGTCGACGACGAAGACAGGTGCGGTCATGAAGGGTTTCCCGGGGTCAACGAGGCGCGGACGGACTCGAGTTCGTCGGCGAGGACCTCGACGAGCTGCCCGGCGGGCAGATCGCGGGCCATCCGGTGGCCCTGGCCGGCCCACAGGGCCATGCCCTGGGGGTCGCCGACCTTGGCGGCGGCCTTGCGCAGCCCGGCGGTGAGGTGGTGCACCGCGGGGTACGCGGGCGGGGCGTAGGGGCCGTGCTCGCGCATGAAGCGGTTGACGAGGCCGCGCGCGGGCCGGCCGGAGAAGGCGCGGGTGAGTTCGGTCCGCGTGAACAGCGGGTCGGTCATGGCCCGCTTGTGGAGGGCGTGGGCGCCGGACTCCGGGCAGACGAGGAAGGCGGTGCCGAACTGGGCGGCGTCGGCGCCGGCGGCGAGTACGGCGGCGATCTGGCCGCCACGCATGAGCCCGCCGGCCGCGATGACCGGCAGCCGTACGGAGTTCCGTACCTGCGTGACGAGCGACAGCAGTCCGATGCCCGCGCCGTCGGTGGCGGGGTCGTCGCGGTGCGTGCCCTGGTGGCCGCCGGCCTCGATGCCCTGGACGCAGACGACGTCGGCGCCGGACCACTCGGCGGTCTGGGCCTCCTCGGGCGTGGTCACCGTGACGACGGTGAGGGTGCCGACGCGGGTGAAGGCGTCGAGCGTGGTGGGCGTGGGGCAGCCGAAGGTGAACGACACGACCGGGACGGGATCGTCGAGCAGTATCGCGAGCTTGGCCTCGTACCCGTCGTCACGGCCCGCCTCGGGATCGCCGAGGGGGGTCTCGTACCAGGTCGCCTCACCGGCGAGCTGATCGCGGTAGACCTCCACGGCGGCGTGGTCGTCGTGGTGCGGCTGCGGCATGAACAGGTTGATCCCGAACGCGCTGCCGCTGAGTCCCCGGAGCTGTTTGACCTCCTGGTACATACCGTCGGCGGTCTTGTACCCGGCGGCGAGGAAGCCGAGCCCTCCGGCGTCACCGACGGCCGCGACCAACTGCGGGCAGGACGCGCCGCCGGCCATGGGGGCCTGCACGATCGGATACCGGCAGATGTCGGTCAACACGGAGGACATGCACGCATCGTGCCATGTCCCCGGTGAGGTGCCGAATGGGGACCGCGATCGTCGTGACGGCGCGCGGCCCTCGGGTCGCGCCTGAAGCCGATCGCCGGACGGACCGCATACGCGGCCCGTCCGGCGATCGAGTACAGAACGCCCGCCGATTCGCCCGGACCGGGCCCTAACGGCCGTTGAACGCGTCCTTCAGCCTTGAGAAAAGCCCCTGTTGACCCGGTTGAAACTGGCCGGTGGGCCGTTCCTCGCCCCTGAGCTTCGACAGCTCTCGCAGCAAACGCTCCTGCTCCGGGTCGAGTTTCGACGGGGTCATGACCTCGACATGGACGATCAGGTCGCCCCGGCCGCCGCCACGCAGATGCGTGATGCCGCGGCCGTGGAGCGGGATCGACTGGCCCGACTGGGTGCCCGGCCGGACGTCGATGTCCTCGACGCCGTCCAGTGTCTCCAGCGGACACTGCGTGCCCAGCGCCGCCGCCGTCATCGGGATGGTCACCGTGCAGTGCAGATCGTCACCGCGGCGCTGGAACACCGCGTGCGGCGACTCGTGGATCTCGACGTACAGATCGCCCGCCGGGCCACCGCCGGGTCCGACCTCGCCCTCACCGGAGAGCTGGATGCGGGTGCCGTTGTCGACGCCCGCCGGGATCTTGACCGTGAGCGTGCGGCGCGAGCGGATGCGGCCGTCGCCGGCGCACTCGGGGCAGGGGGTCGGCACGACCGTGCCGAAGCCCTGGCACTGCGGGCACGGCCGCGATGTCATGACCTGGCCCAGGAAGGACCGCGTGACCTGCGAGACCTCGCCGCGACCGCGGCACATGTCACAGGTCTGCGCGGAGGTGCCCGGTGCGGCGCCCTCGCCCGAGCAGGTCGTACAGACGACCGCCGTGTCGACCTGGATGTCCTTGGTGGTGCCGAAGGCCGCCTCGTTGAGGTCGATCTCCAGCCGGATCATCGCGTCCTGGCCGCGCCGCGTCCGCGACCTCGGGCCACGCTGCTGCGACGTCCCGAAGAACGCGTCCATGATGTCGGAGAAGTTGCCGAAGCCACCGGCCCCGAATCCGCCCGCGCCACCGCCCGCCTGCGAGAGCGGGTCGCCGCCGAGGTCGTAGACCTGCTTCTTCTGCGGGTCCGACAACACCTCGTAGGCGGCGTTGATCTCCTTGAAGCGCTCCTGCGTCTTGGGATCGGGATTGACATCCGGGTGCAGCTCGCGGGCGAGCCTGCGGAATGCCTTCTTGATCTCGTCCTGTGATGCGTCGCGGCGTACGCCGAGTACGGCGTAGTAGTCCGTGGCCACTTACGACTCCGCCAGGATCTGTCCGACGTAACGTGCCACTGCGCGTACCGCTCCCATCGTTCCGGGGTAGTCCATGCGGGTCGGTCCGACCACGCCGAGTTTGGCGACTGCCTCGTCGCCCGAACCGTAGCCGACCGCGACGACGGACGTGGAGTTGAGGCCCTCGTAGGCGTTCTCGTGCCCGATTCGTACGGTCATGCCCGAGTCCTCGGCCTCGCCGAGCAGCCTGAGGAGCACGACCTGCTCCTCAAGTGCTTCCAGCACCGGCCGGATCGTCAGGGGGAAGTCGTGCCCGAAGCGGGTCAGATTGGCGGTGCCGCCGATCACCAGCCGCTCCTCCGTCTCCTCGACCAGCGTCTCCAGCAGCGTCGCCAGGACCGTGGTCACCGTGCCCCGGTCCTCCAGGTCGAAGGACTCGGGCAGCTCCTGCACCAGCAGCGGCACGTCCGAGAACCGGCGGCCGACGACCCGGGCGTTGAGCCGGGCCCGCAGGTCCGCCAGCGACGTGTCGCCGAACGGCACCGGGCAGTCGATCATGCGCTGCTCGACCCGGCCGGTGTCGGTGATCAGGACGAGCATCAGCCGCGCGGGGGCCAGCGAGAGCAGTTCCACGTGCCGCACCGTCGAGCGGGTCAGCGAGGGGTACTGCACGACCGCGACCTGCCGGGTCAGCTGCGCGAGCAGCCGCACCGTACGGCCCACCACGTCGTCCAGATCGACGGCGCTGTCGAGAAAGTTCTGGATGGCCCTGCGCTCCGGCGCCGACAGGGGCTTGACGCCCGCCAGCCGGTCGACGAAGAGCCGGTAGCCCTTGTCCGTCGGAATACGCCCCGCACTCGTGTGGGGCTGGGCGATGAAGCCCTCGTCCTCCAGGACGGCCATGTCGTTACGGACAGTGGCCGGGGAGACACCGAGCTTGTGCCGCTCGGTCAGCGCCTTGGAGCCGACGGGCTCCTCGGTGCCGACATAGTCCTGGACGATGGCGCGCAGCACCTCAAGCCTGCGTTCGCTCAGCATCGCGCACACCTCCAGCTCTGGTTCCTCGGATCCGGCTTGGCACTCGGCGCATTGGAGTGCCAGCATTCCCCGGGCCAGTGTACGGCCGTGAGGTACGCCCCTAGCAAGGCCGGCCGGTCACGCTACCGCGCGCGGCACCGCCGTCCCCACCGATAGCGTCGCCGTATGAACGTCCGTTGGGAAGAGCACGGCTGGGAACGGATCTCCGAGGGAGTCGGCAGACGCAGACTCCCTGGCTGGGATGCGACGGTCGGCCTCGTCGTGGGTGAGGACGCCGTACTTCTGTACGACACGGGCTCGACGCTCCGTGAGGGCGCCGAGATCCGCGCGCAGGCGCAGGCGCTGAGCGGCCGGCGCGTCACGCACATCGTGCTCAGCCATCCCCACTTCGACCATGTCCTCGGGACCGCGGCCTTCTCCGGTGCGCGGGTGTACGGCGCGGTCGGCCTGGCGGAGCTGCTGCTGCGCGACCGCGAGAGCCTGCGCGGCTCCGCCGTACGGCACGGGGTGTCCGTCGCCGACGCCACCGAGGCCGTGGACGTACTGGTCGCGCCGCAGCACGCGGTGTCCGGCGAGTCGACGCTCGATCTCGGAGGGCGGCAGGTACTTCTCGCCAATGTCGGGCCGGGGCACTCCGGGCACGATCTCGCGCTGCTCGTCCCCGGCGACCGCGAGGTCGTCTTCTGCGGCGACCTGGTCGAGGAATCGGGCGAACCGCAGGCCGGCCACGACGCGATCCCGGCACGCTGGCCGGCCGCGCTGGACCGGCTGCTGGCACTGGGCGGCGAGGACGCGCTGTACGTTCCCGGCCACGGCGCGACCGTCGACGCGGCGTTCGTACGAGCGCAGCGGGACGCACTGGCGGCGCGTTTCGGCACGACGTAGCCGGCCGGCCGCGCGTTCCTTCACGGCGTGGCGCGGGCCCCGATATCGTCGGCGGATGCGCAGCTACAGCCCCGATCTGACCCCGCCCTGGAAGCGTTCGAAGCTGGCGCCCGAGGTGCCCGCCGAACCGGATCTGGTGGTCGAGGAGGTGTCGACGGGCTTCTGCGGCGCGGTGATCCGCTGCGAGAAGACCGCCGAGGGGCCGACGGTCACGCTGGAGGACCGATTCGGCAAACACCGGGTGTTCCCGCTGGTGGAGCGGGGGTTCATGCTCGAAGGCCGGGTCGTCACCCTGGTCCGCCCCACCGCCGGCGGTCCCGTCCGCCCCACCCGAACGGCCTCCGGCTCGGTCGCCGTCCCGGGCGCGCGCGCCCGTGTGGCCCGTGCGGGGCGCATCTACGTCGAGGGGCGGCACGACGCGGAGCTGGTCGAGCGGGTCTGGGGCGACGACCTGCGGATCGAGGGCGTGGTCGTGGAGTACCTGGAGGGCATCGACGATCTCCCGGCGATCGTCGCGGAGTTCGCCCCGGCGGCGGACGCGCGCCTCGGTGTACTGGTCGACCATCTGGTGCCGGGCTCCAAGGAGTCCCGCCTGGCCGAGCAGGTCACGGGGGACGACGTCCTGATCGTGGGCCACCCGTACATCGACGTCTGGCAGGCGGTGAAGCCGTCGTCGGTCGGCATCCCGGCGTGGCCGACGATCCCTCGGGGCCAGGACTGGAAGACGGGGGTGTGCCGCGAGCTGGGCTGGCCGGAAAACACCGGTGCGGCGTGGCAGCGGATCCTGGGCTCGGTGCGGTCGTACAGGGACCTGGAGCCGGAGTTGCTGGGGCGCGTGGAGGAGCTGATCGACTTCGTCACGGAGCCGGGGCTCGATTGACCGGTTCCGCCCGGTGGCCGGGTTGTCCTCAATCGCCGGACGGGCTTGTTTGGTGCGGTTGTGGCCGTGGGCCGCTCCGGGGTCATGCCCGGACGGCGTGATTTACGCCGCGTCCAAGGCTCGTTGGACCGAGGGAGACCAGGTTTCCCACGCGCCACAAATCAGCCCAAGTGTCCGGCCACGCCCCCTGCGCGTCCCCTTCCATCCCGCGGGAGGGGGACGGCGGTCGCCGACCGTTGCGGTCGCCGGCGTGAGGGGGGCGGGGTCGCAGGAGGGGTGTGTTCGGACACTCAGGCTGATTTGTGGCGCGTGAACAAGCCGGGTCAGCGGGTCCAACGAACCTTGCACGCGCCGTAAATCACGCCGTCCGGACACACCCCTCCGGAGACCCCGAACCCCGCCCACGACCGACAACCGCACCACCCCCAGCCCGGCCGGCGATTGAGGCCACAACGGCCCGCAGGGGCACCCTCAATCCACCAGCCCCCGCACCACCGCATCCGCCAGCAACCGCCCCCGCAGCGTCAGCACCGCGCGCCCCTCCCCGTACGGCCCCGCCTCCAGCAGACCCTCGGACAGCGCCCGCCCCGCCGCCGCCAGCCCGGCAGGCCGCAGCAGTGACAGTTCCACGCCGTCCGACAGCCGCAGCTCCAGCAGGATCCGCTCGACGCGCCGGTCCTCCGCCGTGAGGACCTCCCGGCCCGCGCCCGGCGACCGCCCCTCCGCCAGCGCCGCCGCGTACGCGCCGGGGTGCTTCACGTTCCACCACCGCACCCCGCCGACATGGCTGTGGGCGCCCGGCCCCGCGCCCCACCAGTCCGCGCCGCGCCAGTACAGCTCGTTGTGCAGGCAGCGCCCGGCGTCGGTGGTGGCCCAGTTGGACACCTCGTACCAGGAGAACCCGGCCGCCCCCAGCGTCTCGTCCGCGATCAGATAGCGGTCGGCGTGCTCGTCGTCGTCGGTCATGGGAATCTCGCCGCGCCGGATGCGCCGGGCGAGCCCCGTGCCCTCCTCGACGATCAGCGCGTACGCCGAGATGTGGTCCGGCCCGGCGCCCACCGCCGCCGCGAGCGAGGCGCGCCAGTCGTCGTCGCTCTCGCCGGGGGTGCCGTAGATCAGGTCGAGGTTCACATGGTCGAACCCGGCCGCGCGGGCCTCTGCCACGCACGCCTCGGGCCGCCCGGGGGTGTGGGTGCGGTCGAGGACCTTCAGGACGTGCTGCCTGGCGCTCTGCATGCCGAAGGAGATCCGGTTGAAGCCGCCTTCGCGCAGCTCCGCGAGGTACGCCGGGTCGACGGACTCCGGGTTCGCCTCGGTGGTGATCTCGGCGTCGTCGGCGAGGCCGAACTCCTCGCGTACGACGCCCAGCATCCGTACGAGGTCGGACGCGGCCAGCAGCGTGGGCGTACCGCCGCCGACGAAGACCGTACGGACGGGCCTGGGGTCGTCGCCGAGTACCTTCCGGGCGAGCCGGACCTCGTCGGTCAGGGTGTCGGCGTAGTTGTCGCGGGAGGCCAGTACGCCGCCCGAGCCTCGCAGCTCGGTCGCCGTGTAGGTGTTGAAGTCGCAGTAGCCGCAGCGGGTGGCGCAGTACGGCACGTGCAGGTAGAACCCGAGCGGCCGGTCCGCCGCGCCCTGGAGGGCGTGCGGGGGCAGCGCGCCGGACTCGGGCATGGGGTCACCGTCGGGCAGGGCGGAAGGCATGCCCCCAGTGTCCCGCATGTCGCAGGTGCGCCGGCGCGCCCTACACCGCGCGCAGCACCAGCATCGCCAGGTCGTCCGAGGGCGGGCTCGGGTCGAAGTCGTGCACCGCGCGTCTGATCCGCTCGGCAACGCCCTGCGCGCTCAGTCCCGTACAGCCCGCCAGGATCGCGGCGAGGCCGTCGTCATCGTCCAGGAGCAGCCGCCCCGAGCGGCGCTCGGTGACGCCGTCGGTGACGCACAGGAGCGTGTCCCCGGACTCCAGGTCGAAGCTGAGGCTCTCGTAGGCGACGTGCTCGTCGACCCCGAGGAGCAGTTGCGGCTCGGCCGCCACCCGTACCGTCCCGTCGGGCCGCAGCAGCAGCGGCAGGGGGTGGCCGGCGCTCGCGAGGGTGCAGCGGGCGCCGCCGCCGGTGCCGGGGAGCGGCTCCAGCTGGCCGTAGAGGAGGGACAGGAAGCGGGACTGGCCGCCGTCGGCGAGTCCGCCGCCCCGGCCGTCGTCGAGGCTCTTGCCGATGTCGCGGATGTCTTCGAGCGGGCCCAGGTCGCTGAGGCCGGGGAGACCGCTCTCGCCGCCGGAGAGGTCCTGTCCGCCGGCGACGGCGACCATCAGGGCTGCGGCCTCGGCGGCTTCCATGGCGTCGTCCAGCAGGAGCCGGTTGAGCCGGTCGAGGACTTCGCCGACGCCGTACCCCTCGCGGGCGAGGAGCCGCAGCCAGGGCCGGGCCAGGCCGGTGACGACGGCGGCCTCGGGGCCGCTGCCCTGGACATCGCCGAGCATGAAGCACCAGCGTCCGCCGGGCGGCGCGGGGAAGACGTCGTAGAAGTCGCCGCCGACCACACCGTCGTCGGCGGGCTCGTAGACGAGGTGGCTCTCGACGCCCGGGATCCGGGCGACCTGGGTGGGCAGCAGACCGCGTTGCAGGATCCGGCTGATGGTGGCCTGCCGGGTGTAGCGGCGGGCGGCGCCGATCGCGAGGCCGACCCGGCGGGCGAAGTCCTCGATGAGCGCGATCACTTCGTCGGGCATCCGGGCGAGGCGGCGCCGTCCGAGGACCAGGGTGCCGAGGGGGCGGCCGTTGGCGACGAGCCGGCAGGAGACGGCGGCGCCGTCGTGCGCGCCGGTCTGGCCCGAGCCGGGCCAGGGGACGGGTACAGGAACGTTCCGCCCGGGGCCCGAGTCCGTTGCGTCCTGGACTCGCGGGGAGTCGAGCAGCCGTGGCGGCTCCTTCTCCAGGAGGGCGCGCAGGGTCTCGATGCGGGACTCGTCGGCGTGCCAGACACGGGCGAGTCGCGGTGCGGCGCCCGCCCTGCCGTGGCCTTCGCCCTCGCCGTCGAGCCAGATGGCGCACCAGTCGGCGAGGCGGGGCACGAGCAGTTGTCCGGCGAGGGCGGCGACCAGGTCCTCGTCGAGCTGTCCGGCCAGCAGGTCGGAGGCTTCGGCGAGGAAGGAGAGGGCGCCCCGGCTGATCCAGTCCGGGTCCTCGCGCGCCGTTCCGCGCGGTGCGGGGGCGAGGATCTCGGCGGCGCGCAGGCCGCGCCGGAGGGCGGGTTCGCCGACGACTCCGTTGACTCCCGCGGCTCCGTCGGCGCCGCTACCCGCCGGGGCTTCGGCGGTCGGCCCGTCGAGCGGGAGGCGGGCCCAGACGGTCTTGAGGCCGGTGCGGTAGGTGATGCCCCAGCGTTCCGCGAGGGCGGCGATGAGCTGGAGGCCCCGGCCGTACTCGGGGGAGCCGCCGCCCGCCGGGCCGTGCGCGTCGCTGCGTACGGAGCGGGCGGGGTGGTGGTCGGACACCTCGATGACGAGCGCGGCGGGCTCCGGCTCGGCCGCCGTGTCGTCGCCGGACTCGGCCCCGGTCTCGGAACCGTCGTCGGGTCTTTCGCCGTCCGGCTCCCCCGGTGCTTCGAGACGGCAGAGCAGTTCCACGTTGGTGCCCGCGTGGACGACGGCGTTGGTGACCAGTTCGTCGACGATCAGCACCGCGTCGTCGGCCAGCCCGTCGGTGCTGTGCCGGCCCGGTGGGCACGCCTCGTCGCCCTGGCACAGGGCACAGGTGGTGAGCAGCCCGAGGCTGGTCCACTCGGCGAGCGCCGCGCGCACGAAACGGCGCGCGGCGGACGGGGCGAGCGGGTTCCCCGGCAGGCTGGTGCGTGCCGTGCGTCGCTCGTCGTTCCGGAACGCCCGGCTCCGAGCCGGATTCAGTACTTCCGGATCGTCCACGTTCCAACAGTCCCCTATAGGCCCCACGTGCGGCTCCTGGTTGTTTCTTTCGTTGCGCCGCTTACCACCCGGACAGAGTGACAGACTGAGCGTGCCCATAAGCGTCGAGTCATCGAAAATGGGCGAAGAAGTGAACGAAGAACGGAGCTCGGACGCCACTTCTCGATCGCCGTACCCTCGACACACCACGCACCCGGATTCCCCGCACCCGGCCATCACCTACTCGGACGCCACCCACGATGAGCAACCCGATACCCACCGAACCGCCCGCCGACACACCGGTCACCGACCGCGCGGGCATCCTCCTCGTCGACGACATGGAGGAGAATCTTCTCGCCCTCGAAGCGGTGCTGGCATCGCTCAACGTGCCGCTGGTACGAGCCCGTTCGGGCGAGGAGGCGATACGGGCCCTGCGCCGCGAGCGGTTCGCCCTGGTCCTGCTGGACGTCCGGATGCCGGGCATGGACGGTTTCGACACCGCCGCCGGCATCAAGCGCCTCGATCAGGCCAAGGACGTCCCGATCATCTTTCTGACCGGGAGCGATCCCGACAGCGGGTTCACGTTCCGAGGCTACTCGACGGGGGCCGCCGACTTCATCCCGAAGCCGTTCGACCCGTGGGTGCTGCGCGCCAAGGTGAACGTCTTCCTCGAACTGCACAGTAAGAACCGGCAGTTGGAGGCCCTGCTCGCACGGGATCACGTACAGCTCGCCGAGATGGCCCACCGGCTCTCCGCGATCGGGTCCATGCTCGGCGATGCGGGCCCCGGCGACATCGGTACGGACGACGGTGACGGCGACGCGACCACCCTGCGCGGCCCCGGTGAGCTGACGGCGCTGCGCGGCCATGTGGCCGGGCTGGACAACATACTGCGGGAATTACGACGCGGACGGAGCTCTCAGCCGTAGTTCCCGGCCGACAGCCCCGCCCACGTACTCATGTACGACGCGTAGACGCCTCTACGCCTCCCGCGCTCCCGCGTACATCTCGTCCAGCAGGTGCTTGTACTCCCGCTCCACGACGGGCCGCTTGAGCTTCAGGCTCGGCGTCAGCTCGCCGTGCTCGATGTCCAGGTCGCGCGGCAGCAGCCGGAACTTCCTGATCGTCTGCCAGCGCTGAAGCCCCTCGTTGAGCTCCTTCACATAGCCCTCGACGAGCTCCTGGGTCCGCGGTGAGGCGACGACGTCGGCGTACGACGCGCCCTCCATGCCGTTCGAGGCCGCCCAGCCGAGCAGAGCGGCCTCGTCCAGCGAGATGAGCGCGGTGCAGAAGTTACGGTCGGCGCCGTGCACCAGGATGTTGGAGACGTACGGGCACACCGCCTTGAACTGGCCCTCGACCTCGGCCGGCGCGATGTACTTGCCGCCGGAGGTCTTGATCAGGTCCTTCTTGCGGTCGGTGATCCGCAGATAGCCGTCGACCGACAGCTCGCCGATGTCGCCGGTGTGGAACCAGCCGTCGGATTCGAGGACTTCGGCGGTCTTCTCGGGCAGCCCGTGGTAGCCGTCCATGATGCCGGGGCCGCGCAGCATGATCTCGCCGTCGTCGGCGATGCGGACCTCGGTGCCGGGCAGCGGCTTGCCGACGGTGCCGGTGCGGTAGGCCTCGCCCGGGTTGACGAAGCTCGCGGCGCTCGACTCCGTCAGGCCGTAGCCCTCCAGGATGTGGATCCCGGCGCCGGCGAAGAAGAAGCCGATGTCGGGCGCGAGCGCGGCGGATCCGGAGACCGCGGCGCGCAGCTGTCCGCCGAACGCCTCGCGGAGCTTGGAGAAGACGAGCTTGTCGGCGACGGTGTGCTTGGCGCCGAGCGCGAAGGGCACCGAAGCGGTGCCGGTGTGGCGGAAGTTGTCCTGGCTGACCTTCGCGTACTCGCGCGAGACACCCGCGGCCCACTGGAAGATCTTGTACTTCGCGGCGCCGCCCGCGCGTGCCTTGGCCGCGACCCCGTTGTAGACCTTCTCGAAGATGCGGGGCACCGCCGCCATGTAGGTCGGCCGCACCACCGGCAGATTCTCGATGATCTTGTCGACGCGCCCGTCGACGGCGGTGACATGACCGACCTCGATCTGGCCGGAGGTGAGCACCTTGCCGAAGACGTGCGCGAGCGGCAGCCAGAGGTACTGCACGTCGTCCTTGGTGACGAGCCCGGTGGCCGCGATGGCCTTCGCCATGTACGACCAGTTGTCGTGCGGCAGCCGCACGCCCTTGGGTCGGCCCGTGGTGCCCGAGGTGTAGATGAGGGTGGCGAGCTGCTCGGCCGTGATCGCGCCGACCCGCTCCTTGACGACCTCGGGGTGCTGCTCCAGGTACTTCGTGCCGCGCTCCTCCAGCTCGGCGAGCGAGATCACCCAGCCGTCCGGGTCACCCTCGGCGGGCTTCGCGTCGGCCGTCTCGATCACCACGACATGCGCGAGGTTCGGCAGCTCGGCCATGCGCTCGCGCGCCTTGGCGAGCTGGGCGGCGTCCTCGGCGATGAGGACGCGACTCTCGGAGTCGGCGAGGATGTACGCGCACTCCTCGGCGTTCGTCGAGGGGTAGACCGTCGTGGTCGCGGCGCCCGCGCACATCACCCCGAGGTCGGCGAGGATCCACTCGACCCGCGTGGCGGCGGCGAGCGCGACGCGCTCCTCGGCCCGTACACCGAGCGCGATCAGACCGGCCGCCATCGCGTACACGCGCACCGCGGCCTGGCCCCAGCTCAGGGATTTCCAGTCGTCGGGACCCTGGCCCGAGACGGGGGGAACGGGATAGCGGTAGGCCTCGGCGTCCGGCGTTGCCGCCACGCGCTCAATGAAAAGGGCCGCCACCGACGGCGGCCTGTTCTCGATCAAGGTCTTTGTGTCGCTCACGACGTCCTCCGGGCCCCGCAAAGCTTGCGCGACTGGTTTGTTGTTTAACTGGTGAGTAACCATCGAGCAGTGATCAGACTAGAGTGCACCCGCCCGGTGCGTAAGAGGACGCGTGCAGCCGCTTCATAACGAACCGGACCTGTGAACGCCGGTCGGGCCCGGGCGCCTGAGCGCACGGGCCCGACCGGTCCTACTCGCGAGTCACTTCCGGTCGTCGCTTCCCGGTCACTGCTTTCGGGTCACACCTTCGGTCACTTCTTCTTGCTCGACGACTCGTCGCTGGAGAGCACCGCGATGAAGGCCTCCTGCGGGACCTCCACACTGCCGACCATCTTCATCCGCTTCTTGCCCTCCTTCTGCTTCTCCAGCAGCTTGCGCTTCCGGGAGATGTCACCGCCGTAGCACTTGGCGAGAACGTCCTTACGGATGGCGCGGATCGTCTCGCGGGCGATGACCCGGGAGCCGATGGCCGCCTGGATGGGCACCTCGAAGGCCTGGCGCGGGATGAGTTCCCTGAGCTTGGCGACGAGCCGTACGCCGTACGCGTACGCCTGGTCCCGGTGCGTGATGGCGGAGAAGGCGTCGACCTTGTCGCCGTGCAGCAGGATGTCGACCTTGACGAGCTGGGCGCTCTGCTCGCCGGTGGGCTCGTAGTCCAGCGACGCGTAACCGCGGGTCTTGGACTTCAACTGATCGAAGAAGTCGAAGACGATCTCGGCGAGCGGGAGGGTGTAGCGGATCTCGACCCGGTCGGCGGAGAGGTAGTCCATGCCGAGGAGCGTGCCGCGGCGGGTCTGGCACAGCTCCATGATCGAGCCGATGAACTCGCTCGGCGCCAGGATCGTGGCCCGCACGACGGGCTCGTGCACCGAGTCGATCTTCCCCTCGGGGAACTCGCTCGGGTTGGTGACGATGTGCTCCTTGCCGTCCTCCATCTCCACCCGGTAGACCACGTTCGGCGCGGTCGCGATCAGGTCGAGGTTGAACTCACGCTCCAGCCGCTCCCGGATCACGTCGAGGTGCAGCAGCCCGAGGAAGCCGACGCGGAAGCCGAAGCCGAGAGCCGCGGAGGTCTCCGGCTCGTAGACCAGCGCCGCGTCGTTGAGCTGGAGCTTGTCGAGGGCGTCGCGCAACTCGGGGTAGTCCGAGCCGTCCAGCGGATAGAGGCCGGAGAACACCATCGGCTTGGGGTCCTTGTAGCCGCCCAGCGCCTCGGTCGCGCCCTTGTTGAGGGACGTGATCGTGTCACCGACCTTGGACTGCCGTACGTCCTTCACGCCGGTGATGAGGTAGCCGACCTCGCCGACCCCGATGCCGTCGGCCGGGGTCATCTCGGGTGACGAGACACCGATCTCCAGCAGCTCGTGCGTGGCGCCGGTCGACATCATCCGGATGCGCTCGCGCTTGTTGAGCTGGCCGTCGATGACACGTACGTAGGTGACGACGCCCCGGTAGGAGTCGTACACCGAGTCGAAGATCATCGCGCGCGCCGGGGCGTCCGCGACGCCGACCGGCGGGGGCACGTCCTTGACCACCCGGTCGAGCAGCACGTCCACGCCGACGCCGGTCTTCGCGGAGACCTTGAGGACGTCCTCGGGCTGGCAGCCGATCAGGTTCGCCAGCTCCTCCGAGAACTTCTCGGGCTGGGCGGCCGGCAGGTCGATCTTGTTGAGCACCGGGACGATGGTGAGGTCGTTCTCCATCGCCAGATAGAGGTTGGCGAGGGTCTGCGCCTCGATGCCCTGGGCGGCGTCCACCAGCAGGACCGTGCCCTCGCAGGCGGCGAGCGAGCGGGAGACCTCGTAGGTGAAGTCCACGTGGCCCGGAGTGTCGATCATGTTCAGGACATGGGTCGTTCCCTGGTCCGGACCCTCGTTGGGGGCCCACGGCAGCCGGACCGCCTGGGACTTGATCGTGATGCCGCGCTCGCGCTCGATGTCCATCCGGTCGAGATACTGAGCGCGCATCTGCCGCTGGTCGACCACTCCGGTCAGCTGGAGCATCCGGTCGGCGAGCGTCGACTTGCCGTGGTCGATGTGCGCGATGATGCAGAAATTACGGAGCAGCGCCGGGTCCGTACGGCTCGGCTCGGGCACGTGGGTAGGGGTCGCGGGCACGCAGGGTCCTGATTCTTGAGACGCGCGGCGTCTCGTCTCGGGTCGACATCGGATCGATACGTAGGCTCCATCGTCCCACGGGTACGGGGCTGCGCCCGGTTTGGGCCGGTCGGACGGTGACTGGTAGCGTGGGCGGCTGTGTCTGCTGCCGTCTCGGCACGGGCGCTCATTCAAAGATCATCGAACCTGAAAAGGCATTTCGTGGCGAACATCAAGTCCCAGATCAAGCGGAACAAGACCAACGAGAAGGCGCGCCTGCGCAACAAGGCCGTCAAGTCGTCGCTCAAGACCGCGATCCGCAAGGCCCGCGAGGCCGTCGTCGCCGGTGACGTCGAGGCGGCCAACGTGGCCGTCCGCGAGGCGTCGCGCAAGCTCGACAAGGCTGCCTCGAAGGGTGTCATCCACAAGAACGCCGCCGCCAACAAGAAGTCGGCGCTGGCGTCCAAGGTTGCCGCCCTGCAGGGCTGAGCGACTGTCTGCTCACTCTTGATTCCAACCGCCGGAACGGACTCAGCGGGCCCTCTCTACCGCTCCTGACCGGTGTCTTTCGGATTCGCACACGACTGCGTTCGCCACGCGGGTGCGGATCCAACCAGGTTTGACGACGAAGGCCCCGGTACGGCGTACCGGGGCCTTCGGCATGCGGGTCCGTCCTCGGTCGCCGTTGCCGACCGGAGAGCCGCTAGCGGCCGGCGCGGGCCGCGCGGGCGATGGTGACGACCGCCTTCTCCAGCGCGTACTCGGGGTCGGCGCCGCCGCCCTTGACGCCTTCGTCGGCCTCCGCGACCGCGCGCAGCGCCGTCGCCACCGCGTCCGGGGTCCAGCCCCGCATCTGCTGGCGCACCCTGTCGATCTTCCACGGCGGCATGCCCAGCTCACGGGCGAGGTCCGCGGGCCGGCCGCCCCGCGCCGACGACAGCTTCCCGATGGCGCGCACGCCCTGCGCGAGGGCGCTGGTGATCAGTACGGGCGCGACACCGGTCGACAGCGACCAGCGCAGCGCTTCGAGCGCGTCGGCCGCGCGGCCCTCCACGGCCCGGTCGGCGACGGTGAAGCTGGAGGCCTCGGCGCGGCCCGTGTAGTAGCGGGCGACGACGGCGTCGTCGATCGGGCCTTCGACATCGGCGACGAGCTGGGACACCGCGCTCGCCAGCTCCCGCAGATCGCTGCCGATCGAGTCGACCAGCGCCTGGCACGCCTCGGGCGTGGCCGAGCGCCCCAGCGCGCGGAACTCCGACCGCACGAAGCCCAGCCGCTCGGCGGGCTTGGTCGTCTTCGCGCAGAGGACCTCACGGGCGCCGGCCTTGCGGGCCGCGTCCAGGAGCGCCTTGCCCTTGGGCCCGCCCGCGTGCAGCAGGACGAGCGTGATCTCCTCGGCCGGTGCGTCGAGGTACGCCTTGACGTCCTTGATCGTGTCCGCCGAGAGATCGTGCGCGTTCCGTACGACGACGACCTTGCGCTCCGCGAACAGCGACGGGCTCGTCAGCTCGGCGAGGGTGCCCGGATGGAGCTGGTCGGAGGGGAGGTCGCGCACGTCCGTGTCCGGGTCGGCGGCGCGGGCTGCCGCCACGACCTGCTGGACGGCGCGGTCCAGCAGCAGGTCCTCCTGGCCCACGGCGAGCGTGAGAGGGGCGAGCGGATCGTCGGGGGAAGTCTTCCTGGTGGCCATCGCGGTCCAGCATCGCACGGCCCACCGACACCGCCCGGACCACCGCCCGTCGTACGGGAGAATGGCCGGGTGAGCGATGTTCGACATGTACTGGTGCTGCCCGACCGCGACGCCGCCGAGGAGGTCGCGGGCGAACTCGCCGACCGCTTCGGCGTGCTGGAGGAGCCCCAGCTCGTACGGGACGCCCTGGCCGGCGAGGACGACGCCGAGGACGCGCAGTGGCTGGTCGTGATCGAGGACGCGCGGGCCCGCCTCGATCCCACGGCACTGGACGCCTTCGCCGCCGAGTACGAGGGGTGGCTCGAAGCTCCGGCCCAGGGGTGAGAGGCCCAGGAGGAGACCCGGGCGCGTGCGACGATCGCGGCGCGCGGCGGCCGGTCGCCCACGCGGAACTTCCCGGAAGTGGAGTCAGGTGAAGGACGACGAGATACGCGCACGGTTCGACGGCCGAGCGCGCGTCGAGCTGATCCCCGAGGGCCATGTCACAGCCGCGAAGCGGCGCCGTCTCGAGGACATCGCCCACGCGCTCGGCCACCGGTTGCTCGACAACCAGACGCCGGCCTGGAGCGCGTCCTGTTCCGGACAGGGGCTTGGTCGGTCAGCTACCCGCAGGTACCGGACGTCCAGCTACGTCCCTCCCTTCTCTCGCCTGTCCTGACCCGCGGCACCCGGTCGAGCTCCAGCCCGAAGTGCTCCCGGTAGGCGGCCAGGATCTCGGCGTCCCCTTCCAGCGGCCGCTCGTTCCGCTCGCCGGCCACGGTGGTGATGAGCGTGCTGCCGGTGAGCGTGATCCGGCCGTCGTCGGTGTTCCGGGAGCAGACCAGCGACCTGGTGAAATGGGAGTCCGGCGACGTCCGGTGGTACCAGGCACCGGCGGTGAAGTCGGCCAGCGCGCGTGGCCGTTGGTCGACCCGGAACTGCGGCTTGCCGTCCCGCACGACGTCGAGGTCCCCGTCCGGGCCCGCCACGATCCGGAACGTACCGGCCGGGTCCTCCTGGTCACCGCGCTCGTCGAGAGCCAGCGGGTGGGCGCTGTGATTCCCGAAGCCCACGTCGGCGAACCACCGGTCCACCTCGCGTCCCGATCCGGTCGGAGCGGGCGTCTCGACAAGGAGCGTCATGTGGTCGTACGGGATCCCCAGACTCCCGTCCGCCGTGAAGACGCGGGCCTGAAGGAGCGTCACCCGGAAGCCGAGCCCACGCAGCAACACCGCGAAGGCGCCGTTGAGTTCGTAGCAGAAACCTCCCCTCCTCCTGTCCACGACCTTGGCGGCCAGCGCCGCATCCTCAAGGAGGATCTCCTCGCCCAGATGCACGGACAGATTCTCGAACGGCACGGTCCGCAGATGCCGTACCTGTAGATCCCGCAGTGCCACGGCGTCCGGTTCGGCGGGCCGGTCGGCGCCGATCCGGCGCAGATAGTCGGAGATGGTCCGAGACGTGTCCATGTCCTCAGTCTGGCCCGGCGGCCCCCTTCCCACCATGCGTCGTTCGTCCTGGTCCGAACGCCCGGGACGGTGCGACCGGCACTGATCTCGGCCCGGTCACCCCGGCCCGCGTGCCACGGCCCGCAGCCCCTTCCCCGTACCCGTCACCGCGACGGCGCCGTCGGTGTCGGTACGCATCACCACCGCTCCCCCGGCCCGCAGCGCACCCACCGTGTGCGGCGACGGATGGCCGTACGGGTTGTCCCTGCCGCAGGAGATCAGGGCCAGCCGGGGCCGCACCGTACGCAGCAGTCCGGGGTCCTGGAAGGCCGAACCGTGGTGGGCGACCTTCAGCACATCCACCGGCGGCAGCGTCGGATGGTCCCTCGACAGGCCCTGCTGGGCGGGCGGTTCGAGATCGCCGAGCAGCAGCAGCGTCGTACCGCCCGCCGTCCGGACGAACAGGGTGACGCTGGCGTCGTTCGGCCCGCCCGCGCCGAGCCCCGGCCCCGCCCTCGGCCACAGCACCCGCCAGTCGAGCGGCCCGACCCGGCGCCGCTCCCCCGGTGTCGCACGCACCAGCGGAATGTCCGCGGCCTCCGCCGTCCGCCGCACGAACGCGCTCTGTTCCCATGGCTCCTGAAGGGTCGTCGTCTGGATGGCACCGACCGTCCTGCCACGCAGCACCCCGGGCAGCCCGGTGACATGGTCGGCATGGAAGTGGCTGACCACGAGCAGCGGTACGCGGGTGATCCCGAGGTCCCGCAGACAGCGGTCGGCCAGCTTGGGATCGGGACCTGCGTCCACGACCACACCGGCGCCCTCACCGGCCGCGAGCACCATCGTGTCGCCCTGGCCGACGTCGCACATCGCCACCGCCCAGCCCGGCGGCGGCCAGCCGGTGACCATCCGGGTGAAGGGAGCCGGCCGCAGGACCGCCAGCAGCAGGAGCACCGCGCAGCCGGCGGCGACCCATGGGCCGCGTATCCGCCGTACCGCGCACACGACGAGGACGGTGATGACCGCGAGCAGCGCCCCGCCCCGCCAGCCGCCGGGCCACTCGGCCTCGGCTCCCGGCAGCGCCGCCCCGGTGCGGGCGACGGAGGCGATCCATCCGACGGGCCAGCCCGCGCACCGGGCCAGCAGCTCGGCCACCGGCATCGCCACCGGCGCCGTGGCGAGCGCCGCGAATCCGAGCACCGTCGCGGGCGCCACGGCCAGTTCGGCGAACAGGTTGCAGGGGATCGCGACGAGGCTGACCCGCGCGGCGAACACCGCCACCACCGGTGCGCACACGGCCTGCGCCGACGCGGCCGCCGCCAGGACCTCGGCGAGCCGGGGCGGCACGCCGCGCCGCTGCATCGCAGCGCTCCAGCGCGGCCCGATGGTGAGCAGCGCGCCCGTGGCGAACACGGACAGCACGAAGCCGAAACTGCGTGCCAGGGCCGGGTCCCAGAGCACGAGGAGCAGTACGGCGGCGGCCAGCGCCGGGATCAGCGTTCTGCGCCGGCCGGTGCCGATGGCGAGCAGGGTGATCACTCCGCAGGCCGCCGCCCGCAGCACGCTCGGCTCCGGCCGGCAGACCACCACGAAGGCGAGCGTGAGCGCCCCGCCGAAGACGGCGGTCGACCGTAGCGAGATTCCCAGCCGTGGGGCGAGTCCGCGCCGCTCGGCCCTCAGGGCGAGCCCCGGAGGCCCGATGAGCAGGGCGAGGACGATCGTCAGATTGCTTCCGGAGACGGCGAGCAGATGGGAGAGGTCGGTCGCCGTGAACGCGTCGTGCAGCTCGGGCGGGATACGGGAGGTGTCCCCGACGACCAGTCCGGGCAGCAGGGCCCGGGCGTCCGGCGGAAGCCCTTCCGTCGCCTCCCGCAGCCCCGCGCGCAGATCCCCGGCCGTGCGTTGCGGACCGGTCGGCGGGCGTACGACCCGCGGCGGCCCGCTCCCCTCCACCCGCAGCACCGCCGCGTACCGCTCGTCCCCCTCCGTCGGCGGCGCGAGCCGCCCGGCCAGCCTGAGCCCGGTGGACGGCAGCAGCCGCTGCCACGCATCGGCTCCTCCCCCGGCCCCGGCCTGGGCGAAGACGAGCACAGGCGTACGGAGGGTGGTGACGGCTCCGTCCGTTGATGTCACGCGCGTGAGGTCCGCGTCCAGGACGAGACCGGCCGCCGAGAGAGTGTCGCCCCGGACCCTCGGTCTGGTGGGGCGCGGGTCGGAGGTGACCGTCAGGTCCACGGTGACGTGCGCGTACCGCTCGGCCAGTCCCGGAACCGGGCCTCGGTGCCGGTCGGCGCCGTGCAGCCAGGCGGATCCCGCCCCCGCCGAGGCGCAGAGCAGCACGGCGGCGACCGCGACACCGTTCACCCGCCGCCGCGGGCCCCTCGGCCCGGCACGCGCCCGGCGCCCCCGCCGCGTCGGCACGAGGGCCGCCCGCACCAGCAGCAGGCCCGCCAGGGCCAGCCCGGCCAGCACCGCGCCGGCGGTCAGGTCACCCGGCGCGCCCGTCGCCAGGGCCGCGGCGGCCCAGGCGGCCAGCGCGGGCGGAACCAGCCGCAGATCGGCCGGGCCCTCCTGGCGGGGGTCCGCGGCACCCAGATGCCCCGCGGCGGCGTGTACGGCCGCGCGGGTCACGGCCGTACACGGGGCTCGATGTCGGCGAACCGGCGTTCGCCGATCCCGTTCACCTCGCGCAGCTCGTCCACGGACCGGTATCCGCCGTGCTGGGTGCGGTAGTCGATGATGTGCTGCGCGAGCACCGGCCCGACGCCGGGCAGTGTGTCGAGCTGTTCCACGGTGGCCGTGCTGAGACTCACCGGCGCCCCGCCGGGACCCGCGCCGCCGACGCCCGGCCCGGCGGCTCCCCCGCCCGGCGCGACCTGTCCGGGTGGCGCGGGGCCGCCCACGACCACCTGTTCGCCGTCCACCAGCACACGCGCCCGGTTGAGCCCGGTCAGATCGGCGCCGGGCTTGACTCCCCCGGCGGCCCGGAGCGCGTCGGTGACCCGCGACCCGGCGGGCAGCCGGTGGACGCCGGGACTGCGCACCTTGCCACTGACATCGATCACCACACGCTTGGCCGGTGACGCCTCGGCGGCGGGTGGCGGTGCCCCTGGCGACGGTTCCGGCTCGCGCGCGGAGCCGGTCGCGGCCACCTCTTCGCGGACCGTCTCCGGCGCGCTGACCGGCTGGGGCCTGCCGGACCAGAAGTGCTGGGCCGCCAGGACTGCGGCGACCACCAGCACCACCGTGAGCGCGGCCAGGGTCTTGGGCTCCAGCCCGCATCTGAGCTGCACCCACACCGGCAGCCGGTCCCGCACGGCGAGCCATGCCCGCTCACGCCGCCCGCCCGGCGGCTCCCCCACCCCCGGCGGCGACGTGCCACCGCCGGCGCCACCGACCGCCGCCCCGGCCGGAGTTGGCGGCGGAGCCGAAACTGCGGCCGATGCCGGGGCCGGTACCGGAGCCGGAGCCAATGGCGGGGCCGGCAGCGGAGTTGGTGGTGGGCTCGCGCCCACCGTCGCGGCAGTGCGCGCCGCACCCGCGTCGGCGAGCCCACCGGCTGCGGGCGTCGCAGTGCCCGATGTGACGGCGAACAGGGCATCGGCGCGGCGGCGCAACGCGGCGGGCGCCGCAGCCGTCCCCGCGCGCCGATGGCGCGGGCGCGGCGCGGAGGAGGAACGGCGAACGCGGCCGTCGGACGTCGAGGACCGGCCTGGGCCGCTGGTCACGGTGTGTGATCGGAGAGTCATGTCCCAGACGGTAGGCACTCCCGCCCGATCCCGCCGAAGAGGTCGAATTACCGTGGATAACTCACCAGTTGTGGATAACTCGGCCACTCGAACGAGTGCTTCCGCGCCCCCACCGCAACCACCCCGGCCACGCCCACCACAACCGCCCCACCTCAGCGCGGTGAGACCACAGCCCCCAACAGCCCCGGCCCGGTGTGCGCCCCGATCACCGCGCCCACCTCGCTCACATGCAGCTCGGCGAGGCCCGGCACCCGCTCCCGCAGCCGGTCGGCGAGGGCCGCGGCCCGTTCGGGCGCCGCGAGATGGTGGACCGCGATATCGACCTGACCGGTACCGGCCCGGTCCGCGACGATCTCCTCAAGGCGCGCGATCGCCTTCGACGCCGTACGTACCTTCTCCAGCAACTCGATCCGGCCGCCGTCCAGTTGGAGCAGCGGCTTCACGGCGAGCGCCGAGCCGAACAGCGCCTGCGCGGCGCCGATACGACCGCCGCGCCGCAGGTAGTCGAGCGTGTCGACGTAGAAGTACGCGTACGTCCCCGCGGCCCGCTTCTCGGCCGCAGCCACCGCCTCGTCCAGCGAGCCGTCCGACTCCGCCGTCTCGGCCGCCGCCAGGGCGCAGAAGCCGAGGGCCATCGCCACCATGCCGGTGTCCACGACCCGTACCGGCACGGGCGCCTCGCGTGCGGCGAGGACCGCGGCGTCGTACGTGCCGGAGAACTCCGCCGACAGATGCAGCGAGACGATGCCCGTCGCACCGGCCTCTGCGGCGGCCCGGTAGGCGGCGGCGAATACCTCGGGGCTCGGCCGCGAGGTGGTCACGGAGCGCCGTTTCTGGAGCGCGAGGGCGAGCGATCTGGCGGAGATCTCGGTGCCCTCTTCGAGTGCCCGGTCGCCCAGCACCACGGTCAGCGGCACCGCGGTGATGCCATGGCGTTCCATCGCCTGCGGCGGCAGGTAGGCCGTTGAATCGGTGACGATCGCGACATGGCGGGACATGAGCGGGAGGTTACCCGCCGCGACCACCGGTCGGGAGCCCGGCCCCGCCTCGCCGAGCGAATTCGAAGAGGTCCCCATCGGCTTCCGCCCTCTTCCTTGCTTCCACGTTCTTGATCTCGGCGGGTCCATACCTCTGACGGCCCGCCACCCGCCATGCGTGTGCCCCGTCGGAACACCGGCAATCACCGTCCGTCGGCGCAGGACCGACACGGAGCGGTCAGTTGGTCGTCTCCGGCCGCGCCGACTTCTCCTGCCATGGATAGGTCGTCTGCCGGGGGTCCGGCGGATCGATCGCCTGCGGCCCTTCGGCGGCCGGGGGCGGCTCGGGCCATGTCTGGTCGGCGAGCGTGGGCTCCACGCCCTCCGGTCGCGCCGTACGCCCGCCGCGCTGTCCCGCCCGCTCCGGCCCGCTCGCGGACTCCGGGGCGGACGCCTCCGGCTCCGGCCACTCCATCGGCTGCGGTCGCGCCTGGCCCGTCTGGGCGTTCGGCCGCGAATCCGGTTCCACCGCGGTCCAGTGCCGCAGCGCGCCCGACTCGACGTCGATCTGTTCGCTCAGGAGCGTCAGCTCGTCCTCGGAGAACTTCCGCGCCCGGTCCCTGGCCGCCCACCGCAGCGAGTCGGCGGACTTCGTGATCCGTTCCGTACGGTCCCGCAGCTCGGGGAGGCGCTGCGAGAGCGTCGCCCGGTCCGGGTCCCGCTCCAGCCGCCTGAGCTCGTCGTCCAGCTCGCGCCCGTACACACTCAGCCGCTGGAAGAGGTTCAGCGACTCCGACAGCGAGGCGTCCTCCGCCTCGTTCGCCCGGAGCGCCTCCTGGGTGGCGCGCATGGACGTGCGCAGCGAGAGCCGGAGCTGGGCCAGCTCGGCGGTGACCCCGGTCTGCCCGAGGCTCTTGGCTCTCAGGGTGGTGTCCTCGACCGTCCGGCGGGCCTGCGTGATCGTACGGTCCACGCCTCGCTTCGCCGCGCGGACCGCCTTGACGCTCACGAACACGCCCAAGGCCACGAATGCGACAAAGAGCAGCGCCACGATCAAAAGCACGGCCTCCATGGTGGATGCCTCTCCGGTGTCGACGTCGGTACCTCCACCGTAAACGGAACGGGCAGCCTGAGGGTTCCGCCCGAACCCCCAAACTGCCCGTAAGGGAAAGCCCTGTGCCCGCACCAGGGCGTGCGCGAGCCCGCCGGCGCCCGTCCGGGGCCCGGGAAGCCCCGTAGAGCCCCCCGAAGCCCCGTCGGCACCTACGCGGACACGACTACCCCCGCACGATCACGCGGGCACGATGTTGACCAGCTTCGGTGCCCGCACGATCACCTTGCGGATGCCCGCGCCGCCCAGCGCCGCGACCACCGCGGCGTCACCCAGCGCCAGCGCTTCGAGATCCTCGTCCGAGATCGACGGGGAGACTTCCAGCCTCGCCCTGACCTTGCCCTTGACCTGGACGACGCAGGTGACGGACTCGTCCACCACATACGCCGGATCTGCGGCCGGGAAGGCCTCGTGCACGACCGAGCCGGTGTGCCCCAGCTTGCGCCACAGCTCCTCGGCGACGTGCGGCGCCAGCGGCGCCACCAGCAGCACCAGCCGCTCCGCGACCGAGCGGGCGATCGGCGCGCCGGTCTTGGTCAGATGGTTGTTCAGCTCGGTGATCTTGGCGATGGCGGTGTTGAAGCGCAGCGCGGCCAGGTCCTGGCCGACGCCGTCGATCGCCTTGTGCAGGGCACGCAGGGTCGCCATGTCGATGTCGTCGTCCGGGACGTCGAGGACCGTGACCTCTCCGGTCGCCTCGTCCACGACGTTGCGCCACAGCCGCTGCAGCAGCCGGTACTGGCCCACCACCGCGCGGGTGTCCCACGGCCGTGAGACGTCCAGCGGACCCATGGCCATCTCGTACAGCCGCAGGGTGTCGGCGCCGTACTCCGCGAAGATCTCGTCCGGAGTGACCGCGTTCTTCAGGGACTTGCCCATCTTGCCCAGCAGCTTGCTGACCTTCTCGCCGCGGTACCAGTGGCCGTCCTCGCGCTCCTCGACCTCGGCCGCCTCGACCGCGATGCCGCGGCTGTCGCGGTAGACGAACGCCTGGATCATGCCCTGGTTGTACAGCTTGTGGAACGGCTCCACCGACGAGACGTGACCCAGGTCGAACAGCACCTTGGACCAGAAGCGCGCGTACAGCAGGTGCAGTACGGCGTGCTCGGCGCCGCCCACGTACAGGTCGACACCGCCGTGCGGCATGCCCTCGCGGGGGCCCATCCAGTACTGCTCGACGGTGGGGTCGACCAGCTTCCGCGTGTTGTGCGGGTCCAGGTAGCGCATCTCGTACCAGCACGAACCGGCCCAGTTCGGCATGGTGTTGGTCTCGCGGCGGTAGCGCCGTACGCCCTTGCCGTCGCCCAGGTCCAGCTCGACGGAGACCCAGTCCTCGTTGCGCGACAGCGGCGTCTCGGGCCGGGTGTCCGCGTCGTCCGGGTCGAACGTGCGCGGCGAGTAGTCGTCGACCTCGGGCAGTGCCAGCGGCAGCATCGACTCGGGCAGCGCGTGCGCGATGCCGTCCTCGTCGTAGACGACGGGGAAGGGCTCGCCCCAGTAGCGCTGCCGGCTGAACAGCCAGTCCCGCAGCCGGAAGTTGACGGTTCCCCGGCCGATACCCTCGGCGACCAGCCATTCGGTGATCTTCGCCTTGGCATCGACGACGCCCAGACCGTCCAGTGTGACGGCGGGGGCCGACGAGTTGACGATCTTCGCGTCGTTCGCGACGAACGCGTCGTCCCACTCCGCGGGATCGGTGCCCCGGCCGTCCTTCGGCTCCACGACGCAGCGCATCGACAGTTCGAAAGCGCGTGCAAACGCAAAGTCACGACTGTCGTGCGCCGGGACGGCCATGATCGCGCCGGTGCCGTATCCCATCAGCACGTAGTCCGCGATGAAGACCGGGATCCGCTCGCCGTTGGCCGGATTGGTGGCATAGCCACCGGTGAAGACGCCCGTCTTGTCCTTGGCCTCGGCCTGCCGCTCGACGTCGGACTTCGACGCGGCCTGCTTGCGGTACGCGTCGACGGCGTCGGCGGGCGTCGCGTGGCCGCCCGTCCACACGTCGTGCGTGCCCTCGGGCCAGGCGGCCGGGACGATCTTCTCGACCAGCTCGTGCTCCGGCGCCAGGACCATGTACGTGGCGCCGAACAGCGTGTCCTGACGCGTCGTGAAGACGGTGATGGCACCGGCGTCGCCGACCGGGAAGTCGACGCGCGCGCCCTCGCTGCGCCCGATCCAGTTGCGCTGCTGCTGCTTGATGGCGTCGGGCCAGTCCAGCGCGTCCAGGTCGTCCAGCAGCCGGTCGGCGTAGGCCGTGATGCGCATGTTCCACTGGCGGAGCTTGGACTTGAAGACGGGGAAGTTACCGCGCTCGGAGCGTCCGTCGGCGGTGACCTCCTCGTTGGCCAGGACGGTGCCGAGGCCGGGACACCAGTTGACGGGGGCGTCGGAGGCGTACGCCAGGCGGTACTCGCCCAGGATGTCGGCGCGCTCGTTCTCGGTCAGCTCGCTCCAGCCGCGGCCGTCCGGCGTCGCGCGCTCGCCGCTCTCGAACCGGGCCACCAGCTCGGTGATCGGGCGGGCCCCGCCGGCCTCGGGGTCGTACCAGGAGTTGAAGATCTGTACGAAGATCCACTGCGTCCAGCGGTAGAACTCGGGGTCGATCGTGGCGATCGAGCGCCGCTTGTCGTGCCCCAGGCCCAGCCGGCGCAACTGCCGCGTCATGTTCTCCATGGCGGCCTCGGTCGACTCCCGGGGGTGGGTGCCGGTGCTGATCGCGTACTGCTCGGCGGGCAGGCCGAAGGCGTCGAAGCCCAGCGTGTGCAGCACGTTGTACCCGCTCATGCGCTGGTGGCGGGCGTAGACGTCGGTGGCGATGTAGCCGAGCGGGTGCCCGACGTGCAGTCCGGTCCCGGAGGGGTACGGGAACATGTCCATGACGTACTTCTTGGGGCGCTCGACGACCGCCGGGTCGCCGGCCAGGTCACCCGTCGGGTTCGGCGCCTCGTAGGTGCCGTCCGTGTCCCAGAAGTCCTGCCAGCGTGCCTCGATGTCGGCGGCCATGGCAGCCGTGTAGCGGTGCGGCGCGGTCGGTGCGGTCGTCTCCGCGCCGGCGGCGGCCGGATTCGTCTCGCTCATGTCCTCTGAAGCTCCATCGATCGTCTCTGCCGCGGGAATGAAAAAACCCCTCACACAGGAGGGGGCAGCCACGCTGATTCCGACCGGATCTGTCATCCGTCGGTACTGATCAGCGCGGCTCGCTAAGCAGAAGGCGTACGGCACGCATGCGAGCAGGGTACCGCAGCGGACACAGGGCCCGCATGCCGCATTCGAGGCGGTACGCGGAGGGTCGCCCGGCGGCGGTGACTGCGATTCGCGACAGCGACGGGACGTTCGACGGCCATACAGGATCGTTCGAGTCGGGAACAGGCCATTGACCCCTATGTGATTCATCGAACCTTCGATGCCCGAGTTACCCCGCGTATCGACCCTATCCGGGGCATCCCCAGGGGCAGTTGACGCATCGTCCGCCCGGTAAACCTGCAAACGGCGTACTGCCCAGTATGGAGCGACTTAGCATGCGGCAACGGGACCGCTTTGCCGAGCCATTCGGAGTTGCCCCTATGAACTTTCACAAGATCCGTTCATCACTTCCCCCGAGCCACGGCATGAGCCGCTCGGTCCAGGGAGGGCTGTCGGTCGCCGCACTCGTACTCGTCCCTCTCCTCGCCGTCGCGGGGAGTGACGGGTTCCGCGCGATGCTCGACTTCACCACCGGCGTCCTGTCGCTGGTGTCCCTGACGGCCGCCGTCGCCTGGGGGCTGATGGCCACCGACCGGCTGCTGCTCTCACCGCGCCACCGGCTGCTCGCCCAGGGCATCCACCGATTCACGGCGATGGCCTCCCTCGGCTTCCTGCTGCTGCACGCCACGGTGAAGGTCTCCCTCGGGCATGTGGCGCTGATCGGCGCCGTGCTGCCCTTCGGCCTCGGGATCACCGGCACGAGCGGCCTCATCGGCCTCGGCTCGCTCGCCGGGTTGCTGATGGTCGTCGCCGCCTCGACGGGCGCGCTGCGCAGCGCCTTCGCCGTCCCCGGCAAGGTCGCCGGCCGCTGGCGCGCGCTGCACATGCTGGCGTACCCGGCCTGGTGCTTCGCGCTGATGCACGGGCTGTACGCGGGGCGTGCCGCCGCGACCTGGGTGATGACCCTGTACTGCCTGGCGCTCGTGGGCGTCATCGGCGCCGTCTCCGTACGGCTGCTGCCGCGACCGGTCCAGCGCCGTATCGCCGACAGGATCCTCACACTGACCGGCGGCGTGCGCGAGACTCCCGAGCCGGAGCAGTCGGAGCGCCGCGACCTGACCCGCGAACCGCTGCCGGGTACGGCGGGTCTGCCGCGGGTGGAGTTCGAGCAGCGGTTCCCGCGCCAGCGGTCCGCGTCCGATCCGGCCTCTCCCCCGGCGTCGGCGCTGCCGCTCGGTCCGCCACTGGGCTCGACGCGTGTGCCGCCGCGCATCGCCCCGCCGTCGCCTCCTCTTTACGAGGCCGGGCGCCCGCCGAGCGCGGACCCGTTCGCGGACACCTTCGTCCCCGACTCCTTCACGCCGCCGTCGGCCGCGCCGTACGCCGCCGCCCCGCCGACGCCGCCCGCGGCTCCCTACCCGGACCCGCTGGCGGACACGTTCGTCGACCCGGGACGCGGTGCCGGTCCGGGTCCGGGCGCCGGCGGCGGTACGGGTCCCGGTACGGGCCTGTCGGCCGGCTACCGGGCCGTCTCGCTCGGCGCCGATCCCCCGGCCCCCGCACCCGCGCCCCCGCCCTTCGGCGGCCGTCCCGACCCGCTGACGTCGGCCGAGATCCCGTACGCCGAACGCATCCCCATGACCGAGGAGATACCGGTCATCAGCGAGCCGTCGGCCGCCGGGGCCGGTCTGTGGCCCACGCCGTCGCCCCCGCTTCCCGTCCAGGCCCGTGCCCACGAGACGGGCGCCGACGCCGCGCCGACGCCCGTGACCGACCCGTACCAGCAGGCGTCGCCGTACCCGCAGGAGTACCAGCGGCAGGAGACATACCAACGGGCTGAGACAAACCAGCGGTCCGACACGTACCTACAGTCGTCCCCTTACCAACAGGCCGACGCCGCCCCGGGGCCCGACCTGTACCAACAAGCCGACCTGTACCGGCAGTCGGACGACACGTTCCAGCAACCTCCCGCGAACGGCGGGGGAACCCCGAGTGCCGGTGAACCCTGGTACCCACCCGCAGGAGACCGACAGTGAACGCCCCTCTCCCCGATGTCCCCGAAGTCCGTGTCGTCGGCCTTCCCCAGCTGACACAGGGATTCGACCTCGTCGAGCGACTCGACCTCTCCATGCACCTGAAGGTGCACGGGCCGCTGGAGCCGCTGACCGGGGAACTGCTCGCACAGCTCGCCGAGAACATCACCCTGCGCGGACGCGGGGGCGCCGGTTTCCCCTTCGGCAAGAAGCTCCGCGCCGTCGCCAAGGCGTCGATCCGGCGCGGGGTGCGCCCCGTCGTCGTCATCAACGGCAGCGAGGGCGAACCGGCCTGCCGCAAGGACACGGTGCTGCTCAACCGCGCACCCCATCTCATCCTCGACGGCGCCCTGTTGGCGGCCGAGGCGCTGGGCGCGCGCACCCTGGTCGTCGCCGTGACCCGCAACTCCACCGAGATATCCATGCGGGCCGCGCTCGCCGAACGCGGCCTGTCCGACCGGCGCGGGCAGCAACTGCGGGCGCGGGTGGTCCGTACGCCCGAGCGCATGGTCTCCGGCGAGGCCTCGTCGGTCATCCGCGCGGCGAACGGCGGGCCCGCCCTGCCGCCCGGCCGCCGCGAGCGGGCCGCCGAGTCGGGCATCGGGGGCGCCCCGACGCTGCTGTCCAACGCCGAGACGTACGCGCAACTGGCCATCGGGGCCAGGATCGGCGCGCGCCGCTACGGGCACACGGGGCTCGACGCGGAGCCCGGCACCGTCATGCTCACCATCTCCGGCGCCGTCGCGCGCCCGATGGTCGTGGAGGTGCCCACGGGGGTGCCACTGCGTTACGTGCTCCAGCTCGCCGGGGCGCCGCCGCTCCCCCAGGGTGTGCTGACCGGTGGGTACCACGGCAACTGGATCGACTCCGTGGCCGCGCACGACGCGGTCGTCTCGCGTGAGTCCCTCGCGGCGGTGGGGGGTTCGCTCGGCGCGGGCGCGATCCTGCCGATCGGCCCGGAGACCTGCCCGCTGGGTGAGGCGCTGCGCGTGGCCAACTGGCTCGCCGCCGAGACGGCCGGTCAGTGCGGGCCCTGCAAGCTCGGCCTGCCGGCCGCGGCGGGCGGCCTGAGCGACGTACTGAACGGCGGCGGCCCCGCGGCCCTGGAGGCCCTGCGCGAGGTCACCCAGGCGGTACGGGGGCGGGGAGCGTGCAAGCACCCCGACGGGTCCGCGCGGTTCTTCATGTCCACCCTCTCCGCCTTCACCGACGACCTCGCCGCCCATGTGCTGGACGGCGGCTGCGGCCGCGACACCACGGGTGTGCTGCCGCTGCCGGGCCCCGGCTACCAGACCGCGGAGGAGTCCATCCCGAGCGGCGAGAAGCTGGCCGTGGACTGGACGCTCTGCCAGGGCCACGGACTCTGCGCGGACATCGTGCCCGAGCTGATCCGGCTCGGCCCCGACGGCTACCCCGCGCTCGCCGACGCCTCCGTACCGATGCATCTGCGGGGCCGCGCCCAGCGCGCCGTACGGCGCTGCCCGGCGCTCGCGCTCCGTATCGAGCAGCCGGCGCCGCAGCGTCCCGCGCGGCAGGGAGGTCCGGCGGCCCTGCCGCCGGGCGGTGCCAGGAAGGCCCTCGGCATGGGGCGCTGACACGTCCTTCGTAAGGAGGCCGGTCCGGGCGCGCCGACACGGGTGTCAGTGCGGCATGGGTGCCAGTGCGGCACAGACGTCAGTGCGGCCGGTAGACCGAGACGAGGAAGGAGACGGTCACCGGGAGCGGCGTGTCCAGCGACGCGACGCTCCGGTGCACGTCTTCGAGGCCGAGGTGGTGGGCACTCGGACCCATCAGGATCAGATTGCGCACGTCCGCGTCGGTCATGGTGGCCTCGCGCTCCACGACGTCCGTGCTCTCCTGCCGGAAGTGACCGGAGAGTGTGCGGTGCAGCCGGTCCTCCTTGGCGGCGTCGACGGACAACATGCCCAGGCTCGCGGGGAGTTCCATGAGGTGGCGCGGGGTCGGGGTGACGACGACGAGGGCGCCGTCCGGCCGCAGGACGCGCTGGAACTCCGGGCCGTTGCGGGGCGCGAAGACGTTGATCACGACGTCGGCCGCGCCGCTCACGACGGGCAGCGGCTTCCAGATGTCGCCGGTCGCCGCACCGGCCCGCGGATGGGCGCCGGCGGCCCGGCGCAGCGCGAACTTGGACGCGTCGAGGCCCAGTCCCACGGCGTCGGGCAGGGCGTCGAGAACGGTCGCCAGGTAGTACCCGGTGCCCGCCCCGGCGTCCAGGACGGTGCCGTCCGGCGGGCACAGCTCCGCGACGGTATCGGCCAGCGCGCGGGCGAGCGGTTCGTAGTGGCCGGCCTCCAGGAACAGCGTCCGGGCCGTCACCATGGCCGCGTTGTCGGCGTTGGCCGCGTTCGCGCCGCCGGTCAGCAGGCTGAGATAGCCCTGGCGGGCGACGTCGAACGAGTGGCCCGCCGCGCAGCCGAGGGACTTGACGCCCCGGAGGGTCTCGAAGGATGCCGGGACACCGTGCGGCGGTGCGAGCGGCCCGTCGCACAGGGGGCACCTCAGTACGTCGAGCAGCCGGTGCCAAAGGTCGGGCGCGGTGGGCGAGTTGGACACGGCGTTCCTCCGCGACGGGCTGTCAACGAGAAGAACCCGCCCGGACGTGGCGTCCGGACGGGAACTTCGAGATGTGGAGCTAAGGAGAATTGAACTCCTGACCTCCTGCATGCCATGCAGGCGCTCTACCAACTGAGCTATAGCCCCTTGCGATGTGCCGCACTCCGGGCATCCCCTCGGCGGCGGTGCCAACATTACACGGTCCCTCGGGCCCACCGCCAAATCGTTTCCGTTATGCACCGATAGGACTGCTACTGTCACCCTTCGTGACCGTATCCACTCCCGTGCTCACGCGAGTGACCGCCGTCAGGCGGTCCGTCCTCGCAGGCGCCGGTGTCTGTCTGTTGTCCTTCGCGGGATTCTGGATCGCGCAGCGCCTCGCCGCGGTCTCGATGATCGACCTGATGGTCTACCGGGCCGAGGGCCGTACGGTGCTCGACGGGCTCGACCTCTACGCGATGCGCGCGACCCGGGCGGGTCTCCCGACGACGTATCCGCCGTTCGCGGCGCTGCTGTTCACGCCGCTGACCCTGCTGCCCGTCCCCGAGATGCGCACCCTCGCCACGGCGGGCAATCTTCTGCTCCTCGTGGCGTTCGTCCACCTCTCACTGAGGCTGACGTTCCGGGACGCGGTACGGCCCGGCGCCGCCCTGTGGGTGGCCGCGGTCGCCGTCTGGTGCGAGCCGGTGTGGACGACCCTGCGCTACGGGCAGATCAATCTGCTGATCGGTGTGGCCGTCCTGTGGGACCTCACCCGCCGTGGTGGCCACCGCTGGGCGGGCGTCGGCATCGGTCTCGCCGCGGCGATCAAACTCACGCCGGCACTCTTCGCCGTCATGCTGCTGATCACCGGTCTGCTGCGGTTCCGCGAGGCCGGCTGGAACCCCTGGCTGCGGCAGGCCGCCGTGTCGGTGGGCACGTTCCTCGCCGCGACCGTGGCGTCGGCGGTCGTCCTGCCGGCGGACTCCTACCGCTTCTGGACCGAGATCGTCTTCCGCGCGGACCGGGTGGGGCGCGTGGAGGGCGCCGCGAACCAGTCGCTGCGGGGCGTGTTCGCACGGGTCCTGCACACCGTCGATCCCTCGCACTGGTGGCTCCCCGTGGCCACGGTGGTGGCCGTGGCCGGGCTGGCCGTCGCGGTGACCGCGGCCCGTCGAGGGAGGACGGCGGAGGCCACCGTCGCCTGCGCGGCCACGGCGCTGCTGATCAGCCCGATCTCCTGGTCGCACCACTGGGTGTGGTGCGTGCCGACGGTGCTGCTCCTGGTGGCGCACGGCAGGACGGAGTGGGCGGTGGCGGTCGGGGTGGGCTTCTGGTCGTACGCCCTGTGGCGGGTACCGCACGGCGCCGTCGAACGGCTTGAACTCGCCCAGAGCCGACCGCAGATGGTGCTCACGGCGATCTATCCGACGATGGCGCTGGGGGTGCTGGTGTATCTGGCGGTCGCCGACCGGAAGGAGCGGGCGCCCGGGGGTTACGCGGTGGCGAAGGAGTAGAAGCGCTTGAGCGTGCAGTGCTCGTCCAGGAGGCGGCCGTAGATGGGCTCGCCCTCCAGCTCCCGGTAGGTCTCGATGGGATCGCCTTTTATGATGAGCGCGCGGGCGCACTCCTCGCACCAGTACTGGAACGAGACGTTGAGCGGATCCATGTCACGGACGATGGGCGTGCCGCTGCCGCACCAGTCGCATTTTCTCCTGTGCGCACCCATCACTCAGCTCCAGCTGTGGCCGCAGGCCGTGCACACGTAGGAAACTCCGCCGTTGTCGCCGAGTACTTGGGCCACATGGAACGAACCGCACGACGGACAGCTCAGGCCGGTGGCCGACTCCGCCGCCGCGAGCAGATCACCGACCTGGTCGATGCTGCTGGCGGGCATCGCGCTCTCTCCTCCCCGTCCGGGCCGTCGTCCCCCTCCGGCCGTCCGATTCTGTCATGGCATGGCAAGGAGGGCAGCATGATCAGGCCGGGCCGTTACCTTCCGGCGTACGGCGCCGGCGCCCGAGACCGGGACCGGCCACCGCGCCGAGAACCGCGGCGGCGGCCAGGGCCGGCGTGCAGGCCCACAGGGCCTCGCCCGAGGCGACAGGACCGGGCCCGTCCAGCCCGGCGAGGAAGAGCGTGCCGAAGATCGCGACGCCGATCACCTGACCGAGCTGGGCCACGGTCACCAGCAGCCCGCTGGCGTCCGCCGCGTCCTCCTTACGTACGTGGGCGAGCGCGCCGGTCAGCGTGGGGCTGAAGCCGAGCGACAGACCGACGCCCATGCCCAGGAGCGCCGCATACATCCACACCCCGCCGTCGCCGCCGTCGCGCAGCACCTGTCCGACGGCCGGCGCGGACAGCGCGGTGAGGACGAACCCGCCCGGTATCAGCCTCCTTTGGAGGCGGGCGGGCCATTTGCGCCAGGTCAGGCCGACAGCTCCGAAGACGACGGCCGTCGGCGCGAAGGTGAGCCCGGTGCGCAGCGCGCTGTGACCGAGGCCGCCCTGGAGGTGCAGGGTGAGGACGAACAGGAAGCCGGAGTTGACCGCCATCGCCATGGTGATCCGCAGGGCCGCGCGGCCCATTCCGGGGATACGCAGCACCCGCGGCGCGATGAGCGGGGCGCCGCCGCGTCGGGCGAGCCGGGACTCGTGGTTGAGGAAGGCGCCGAAGGACAGGGCGCAGGCCCCGAGCGACAGCCCGGTCCACAGCGGCCAGTCCTGCTCCTGCCCGAGGACCAGCGGGACGGTGAACAGCGAGACGGCGGCGGCCAGCAGCACGAGACCCGGCAGGTCCAGGGCGCGGGTCCGCCCGCCCGACGCGGGACGGTCGTCAGGCAGGACTCGCGCGCCGATGACGAGCAGCGCCAGACCGACGGGGACGTTCACCAGGAACACCGGCCGCCAGCCCATCCCAAGGAGGTCGGCGCTCACCAGCAGTCCGCCGACGACCTGGCCGGTCGCCGCGCCGGTGGCCAGCACCGCCGCGTACGCGCCCAGCGCCCGCATCCGCCGCTCGTCCGCGAATTCACGCTGGATGAGACTGAGCACCTGCGGGATCATCAGAGCCGCGCCGGCGCCCTGCACCAGCCGGAAGGCGATCAACTGGCCGGTGCCCGCGGCCAGTCCACAGGCGAGCGAGGCCGCGGTGAACAGGGCCAGCCCACCGAGATACGCGTGGCGGTGACCCAGCAGTGCGCCGACCCGCGAGCCGGTGATCAGCAGGACCGCGTACGTGATGGTGTAGCCGGCGATGACCAGCTGCAACCCGGCCCCGGAGGCGCCGAGTTCGGTACGGATCGTGGGCGCGGCCACATTGACGATGAAGGTGTCGAGCAGGGCCATGAACTGTGCGGCGAGCACGACGCCGAGCAGCGGGCCAGGCCGTCTGTCGGTGCCACCGGCTTTACTGGGTGTCGGGGCGTGGGATGAGGTGGTCGTCATGACCGGGAGCCTCACCCGGTTCGGACACCGGTGCCGAGAGCCTCCTGATACGGGTACCGGCAGCACCTGGCAACAGCCGGGCGGGCAACGCACGATGGGGGCGTGACGACGATGACGGTGGCACCCGCGACGGGTCGACGGCGCAGACCCCAGCTGGCCGCGTTCCTCCGCAGCCGGCGGGCGCGCGTGACACCGGCGGACGTCGGGATGCCGCCGGGGCTGCGCCGCCGCACTCCCGGTCTGCGGCGCGAGGAGGTCGCCCAGCTCTCCGGTGTCGGGGTGACCTGGTACACCTGGCTGGAGCAGGGCCGTCCCATCAACGCGTCGGCGCAGGTGCTCGACGCGGTGGCGCGCACGCTCCGGCTCGACCAGACCGAGCGCGCGCATCTCTACCAACTGGCGGAGGTGCCGTACGCACCGGACCGGGAGGCCGACGCGCACACCGTCGACGCCGAGGTCCAAGGCATCGTCGACGCGCTCGACCCGCATCCGGCCGTCGTCTACAACGCGCGCTACGACATCCTGACCGCCAACGCCGCCTACCGCGATCTCTTCGACCTCGAGGTGCTGCGGGACATCGGGGTGCGCAATGTGCTGTGGATGCTCTTCGCCGTGCCGGAGCCCGACTGTCCGCTGGTCTTCCGGGACGTGGAGCTGCCGGTGATGGTGGCCACGCTGCGCGGCGCGTACGGACGGCATGTGGGCGAGCCCGCGTGGGAGTCGTTCGTACGGCGCCTCTCGGCGGCCAGCCCCTACTTCGCCGAGCTGTGGTCGAGCGGCGACGTGGTGCCGCCCGGCCCCCGGGTGAAGACCTTCCGGCACGCGGCCGTCGGCGAGATACGGATGACGTCGGTGTCACTGTCGATCGACGGGATGCCGGATCGTCGTCTACACGCCGGACGACCCGGAGAGCGCGCGGCGGACGGCCGCCCTGCGGGAGCTGCGCCCACAACGAGAAATCCCGCCCTCTTGACGAGGACGGGATTCGTAGTGTGGAGATTTGTGGAGCTAAGGAGAATTGAACTCCTGACCTCCTGCATGCCATGCAGGCGCTCTACCAACTGAGCTATAGCCCCTCGTGTTCCTGGCGCTCCGCGCTCTGAACAAGAAGAACTTTAGCCTGCGATCAGCCGGAAAGTGAAATCCTCTCCGACAAGGTCCGGCAGCCCCCGGCCGCCGCCGCACAGCCGTCGTTCAACCGCCGCTCCGTCGTCGCTCAGTCGTCGTCGCCGAGCACCGGCTCGGGGAGCGTCCCCGCGTTGTGCTCCTGAAGACGCCAGCCGCGCGCGCCCTCGCCCAGGACGGACCAGCAGCAGTTGGAGAGCCCGCCGAGACCTTCCCAGTGATGCGCCTCGAGACCGAGCAGCCGGCCGATCGTCGTGCGGATCGTGCCGCCGTGGCTGACCACGACGAGCGTGCCACCGTCGGGGAGTTTGTCCGCGTGGTGGAGCACGACGGGCGCGGCCCGGTCGGCGACCTCGGTCTCCAGCTCGCCGCCCCCGCGCCGTACGGGCTCACCGCGCTTCCACGCCAGATACTGCTCGCCGAACCGCTCCACGATCTCCTCGTGGGTCAGGCCCTGCCAGGCGCCCGCGTAGGTCTCGCGGAGCGCGGAGTCGTAACTGACGGCGACCCCGGTCAGCGAGGCCAGCTCGTTGGCCGTGGCCACGACCCGCTGGAGGTCTGAGGCGACGATCGCGTCCGGCCGGAGCGAGGCCAGCAGCCGGGCGGAGCGACGCGCCTGCGCGACGCCGTCCGCCGTCAGCTCGATGTCCGTCGTGCCCTGGAAGCGGCGCTCCAGGTTCCAGGACGTCTGGCCGTGCCTCCACAGAATGACGCGGCGGCCTCTGCCGCCTTTGCTGCCGTTCAGCTCAGCTCACCGTCCATGGAACCGTTCACCTCGGCGTGCTCGGCGCCCTTGCCACGGGTCTTGACCGCGTCCTCCGGCAGCGGCAGCTCCGGGCAGTCCTTCCAGAGGCGCTCGAGCGCGTAGAAGACCCGCTCCTCGCTGTGCTGGACGTGGACCACGATGTCGACGTAGTCCAGGAGGATCCAGCGGGCGTCACGGTCGCCCTCACGGCGCACCGGCTTGGCGCCGAGCTCCTTGTTGAGACGCTCCTCGATCTCGTCCACGATCGACTTGACCTGGCGGTCGTTGGGAGCGGAGGCGAGCAGGAACGCGTCGGTGATCGACAGCACGTCACTGACGTCGTACGCGATGATGTCGTGCGCGAGCCGGTCTGCTGCCGCCTGAGCGGCGGCGTTGATGAGCTCGATGGAGCGGTCCGTGGCGGTCACAGGCGATGCTTTCGTCGGCGGTCTGGAGACCCCAAGGGTCTCACGGACCGCCGACAAGCCGACGCAGCCTTTTGATCAGCCGCTTTCGTAGTCTCCACCGAGGGTGACCGAGACATCGGCGTTGGGCGCGGCCTTGCCCTTCTTGACCGCGCTCACCGGCAGCCCGAGGGTCTTGGCGACCTCTTCCGCCTGCGCCTTGTTCTTGGCGTCACCATAGGTGACCTGCGACGACGCGGCCGGATCGGCCGTACCGCCGTCGACGAAGGTGTAGCCGCCGTTGATGATCGAGACCCGCGCGGCGTCCCTGTCCGCCTTGTCGCCCGTGGCGTTCTTCACACCGACCCGCAGGGCGGCGCCCTGCTCGGGTGCGCTGACGGTGCCGCCGAGGATGTCCTTGACGACAGTCTCGGTCGCCTTCTCACCGAGGCTGCCGTCCTCGGCGACGGGCAGGACCGTCGTCTTGTAGTCGCCGACCTTGGCGTGCGCCGCGAGGCTCGCCAGGGCCGCGCCCAGATCCTGCTCGGTCATCGGCGGTTCGAGGATCTGCGCCAGGGTCTCGACGGTGATCGTCGCGCCCTTCGGGTCCTCGGAGATCTTCCGCAGGACGCCCTGCATGACCGCGCCGAAGCGCTCCAACTGCTTGACCTCGGACTCACCGGTGCCGAGGTACGTGGCGTACGCGACGGCCGCCTGGCCGTTCAGCGACTGTTCCTCGCCCTTCGTCACCAGCGGGTCCTCGCCCTTCTTGGCGGCCGGGACCTCGGCGTTCGTGGTGATGTCGATGTTGCCGACCAGCTCGACCAGGTTCTCCAGATACGGGGTGTCGAGCCGCCAGGTGCCGGAGATCTTGGTGCCGAGCAGGGTGTCGACGGACTCGCGGGTGGACTGGGAGCCGCTGTCGGCGATGGACTTGGCGAGGGTGCCGGTGGTGCCGGTCTCCCCGTCGGCCACGGCGAGGGAGTTGGGCAGCAGGACGGTGGTGCCCTGCTTGGTCGTCGCGTTGTTGACGAGCAGCGCCGTGGAGGTGTCCTTGTTCTTGGTGTTGTGCAGATTCACCATGATCACGTCGCGCTTCTGCGGCCCGGTGGCGGTGTTCTGCTTCTTCTCGTCCGCCGAGAGGCCGGGGAGCTTGCCCGCGTACCAGAGGTAGCCGACGCCGCCGGCGACCACCAGCGCCATGACGACGACCAGGGCGACGACACGGCTACGGCCGCGGCGGCGGGCCTCCTCGCGGCGCTCGGAGCGGCTTTCGGTGAACTTGAGCCAGTCGATGACGTCTTCGGAGTCGGCGTCCGGCTCTTCTATGAAGGAGAACTGCTCGGTCTTGTACTCGCCGTCGGGCGCGGACCGCCGCTGCCCGGGCACGGCGGGCTCGGGAGCCGGGGCGGGTGGGGCGGCGGGAGCGGCCACGGGCTCTTCGACCGGCGCGGACTGCTGCTGCTGGTGTTGTTGCTGCTGCTGCTGCTGCTGCTGCTGCTGCGGAATGTTCCACTGCGTCGTGTCGACGGCCGCCGGCTGCTGCCCGGTGTCGTAGCCGTAACCCTGCTGCTGTTGCTGATGTTGCTGCTGCGCGTACGGGTCGTACGGAGCCTGCTGCTGGCCGTACGGGTCGTAGCCGTAACCCTGTTGCTGCGTGTACGGGTCGTACTGCTGCGCCTGGGGCTGCTGTTGTTGCTGTGGCTCCTGCTGCTGTTGCTGCTGCTGGTACACCGGCTGCCCGTACTCGTCGTAGCCCACGATCTGCGGCTGCTGGTAATACGGGTCGTACGGGTCGTACGGCTGCTGGTCGTTCACCGGTGCCCCTCTCCGCGGCTCATTCGCCGCGGTACAACTGGCGCTTGTCGATGTAGCGCACCACACCGTCCGGCACCAGATACCAGACCGGATCGCCCTGCGCGACCCTTCCCCGGCAGTCGGTCGACGAGATCGCGAGCGCGGGCACCTCCACCAACGAGACGCCGCCCTTGGGCAGTCCGTCGTCCGTCAGATCGTGTCCGGGCCGGGTGACACCGATGAAGTGGGCCAGCGCGAACAGCTCTTCGGCGTCCCGCCAGCTGAGGATCTGGGACAGCGCGTCCGCCCCGGTGATGAAGAAGAGATCCGCGTCGCCGTGCAGGGAGTGCAGATCCCGCAGCGTATCGGTGGTGTAGGTCTTGCCGCCACGGTCGATGTCGATACGGCTGACCGAGAACTGCGGGTTGGAAGCCGTCGCGATGACCGTCATCAGATAGCGGTCCTCCGCCGGAGAGACCGCCGACTGGCTCTTCTGCCACGGCTGTCCCGTCGGTACGAACACCACCTCGTCGAGGTCGAACAGCGCGGCCACCTCGCTGGCCGCCACCAGGTGCCCGTGGTGGATCGGGTCGAACGTCCCGCCCATCACGCCGAGACGGCGCCTGGCGCCGCCCTTCGCGCCGACGGACGGCACTTCCTGCTCTCCCATGCCTGCGGAGCCTACCGGCACGGCGTTACGGCTCCGTCTCAGCGATCGCGGTTGAAGCGGGTGGTGATCCACAGTGCCAGAAGCAGCGCGAACAGGGCGCCACCGCCCGTGAGGTACGCGTTGAGGCTCTCGTGGTTGCCGCCGTGCTCGCCGCCCTCGGCGGCGACGGTGACCAGGTTGGCTGCGGTGCTGTAGAGGCTCATCTTCGGCAGGACCTATTCGATCGGGGGCGGAGACTTCGCGCACATCGTATGCGGGCCCTTCGGGCACCCTCACGCCGACTCGGACGTTGTTGTCGACGACGGCGCACCGCGGCCCACTCACAACCGTATCCGCAGCACATACGGTGGGGCCTGTCAGGGGGACGAGCCGACGACTCGTACGAACAGGGGATTTCCATGACCGAAGACAGCCACGAGGCAGCCAGTCACGAGAATGTGCCGAGCCGGCAGCGCAAGCGCTTCCCCGGTATCTCCTCCCGGGCGTACGAACATCCCGCGGACCGCTCGGCCCTGGTCGCGCTGCGCAAGCTGAGCGGTTTCGACACGGTCTTCAAGGCGATGAGCGCCCTGCTGCCGGAGCGCAGCCTGCGCCTTCTCTTCCTCTCCGACTCGGTGCGGGTCAGCGACGTGCAGTTCGCGCATCTGCACACGATGCTGCTCGACGCCTGTTACATCCTGGACCTGGAGAAGGTCCCCACGATGTACGTCGCGCAGAACCCGATGCCCAACGCGATGTGCATCGGTCTCGACGAGCCGATCATCGTGGTCAACACGGGTCTCGTCGAGCTGCTGGACGAGGAGGAGATGCGGGCGGTCGTCGGTCACGAGGTGGGCCACGCGCTGTCCGGGCACTCCGTCTACCGCACGATCCTGCTGTTCCTCACGAATCTCGCGCTCAAGGTCGCCTGGATCCCGCTCGGCAATGTCGCGATCATGGCGATCGTCTCGGCCCTGCGCGAGTGGTTCCGCAAGTCGGAGCTGTCGGCGGACCGGGCGGGGCTGCTCGTCGGCCAGGACCCCCAGGCGTCGATGCGCGGTCTGATGAAGATCGCGGGCGGCAATCATCTGCACGAGATGAACGTCGACGCGTTCCTGGAGCAGGCGGCGGAGTACGAGGCGGGGGGCGATCTGCGCGACTCCGTGCTCAAGATCCTCAACGTCCTGCCGCGTACGCACCCGTTCACGACGGTGCGCGCCGCCGAGCTGAAGAAGTGGGGCGAGAGCCGGGACTTCCAGCGGATCATGGACGGGCACTACCCGCGTCGTACGGAGGACAAGGACACGTCGGTCAGCGACTCGATCCGTGACTCCGCCTCGCACTACGCGGACACGGTCCGCACGAGCAAGGACCCGCTGATGAAGCTGGTCGGCGACATCGCGGGCGGCGCGGGCGATCTGGGCGGCAAGCTCCGGGACCGGTTCACGGGCAACGGTGGTGGCGGCGGCAACAGCGGCGGCAACAGCGGCGGAAACGGCGGCGGCGGGGCCAACGGCGCAGGCTCCGAGGGCAACGGCGGCAGGTCGGCGGACGACGACGGCAAGTAGCCACCGCACGGCCGAGGCGTCGAGAAGGACGCTCTCTAACCGCCGGGCTGCGCGCGGCTGTCCAGCACGCCGCACAGTCCGGCGGTCGGCGGTCCCGTCGCGTACGGATCGGTTCCCGCCGGACCCGCCGGCTTCGCCCTGGCACCCGCCAGCAGCGGCGTCAGCGTGCTCGACGCCTCCGTCGAGCACGCCTGCGGTCCCGCCTGGACCTGGCTGGTCAGCAGCTCGGCCCGGTGTCCGGGCAGATCGTCGCGGTCGAAGCGGAAGTGCAGTGTCCGGCGGACGGTGAACAGCGAGGCGCCCTGCTTCGCCGTCTCCCCCGCCGACTGCCCTGCCGGGCGCAGCGCGTAGACGAAGGTGTGGTCCGACATCACGTCGATCGTGCCGGGCGTCGACTCCGCGAAGCGGAGCGTGCCCTGGACGTGTACGGCCGAGTCGGCGAGCGCCACCTTCGCCGGGTCGAAGCGCACCAGCCAGCCTGCGGGCGCGTGTCTGCCGTCGTCGGCGGGATCGGCGAAGCTCGCGTCGAACTGTGCGCGCTGTTCGGGGTCCAGCAGCGTCCGCACCGAGCGCCGCTCGGCGCCGGTGAGGACGTCCGGGTCGACGGACGAGGCGACGAGGTAGTCCTTCGCGGTGGTCAGCGCGGTCATCACCTCGTTCTCCGTGAAGTGCGGTGTCCGCCGGGCCAGGGGCAGTGGGATCCCCGAGGCTCCCGTGGGGAATTTCGCCGCGGGGCTCTGTCTCAGCAGTCTCTCGGGGTCGTCGCCCGGCACCGCGCCGGCCGGGGCGAGCGGAATGACCGTCATACGCAGCGGTTCCGCCGATCGGGTGACCGCGGGCCGGTAGGGGGGCCGGACACCGACGTATACGGCGGTGCCGAAGGCCACGGCGATCACCAGCACCAGCAGCAGTACCTGGAGGGATCCCCTCCGGGGAGTCAGCGAGCCCGCGCCGGGCTTCTCGGCGGGGTCACGGCGGCGTACGGCGTGGGAGTGGTCGCCCATGCGTTCCTTGGCGGAGAACTCCTGGAGCCGGGCAGCACGGACGAACGATTCGTCGAAGACGACGGACCGGTACTCGTCATCGCCACCGCCGGGTGTTCCCTCAGGCGTGCCCTCGGGTGGGTCTCCGCGCGCTGCCATACCTTCAGGTTAGGTCGGCCGGGCCGAACATAAACGCGGGCGGCGTCCTCAAGAGCGACCCCCGCCACGGAGCGTCACAGCACTCGACGGCGGGGGCACGGGGCTCACGGACTGCTGCGTGGCACGGCCGAGACCTCGGGGACCGAGTACTCCGTCGAGGACGCGGATCCGCCTCCGTCGCGCGAGCTGTCCAGGCCGGTCGTGGCGGGCGGTGGCACCCGGTCCTGGCGGTTGCCCGAGGCGCCCCGGTAGACGGCGGTGAACGCGAGGGCGACCATCCCGATGCCCATCACCACCGCGAGGATCCAGGCGACGGGCCGGTGCCAGCGGGCGCTGCCCCGGTAGGGGCGCAGAGCGCCGCCGTGGCGTCCGTACGGGCCGAAGTCGCCGTGCGGGTCGTCCGGGTCGTACGCGGCGTCGTAGGGCCGTCGGTCGCCGTACTCGCCCGCCGGGCCGAAGCCGTCCTCGTAGCGGTCGTCGTCGGACGAGCCGCCGTAGGAGCGCGCGCGGGCCGCCTCGGCGTCGGCGCGCGCCTGCGCGGCGGCCAGCAGCCGCTCGACGGCGGTCGGTTCATGAATGGGTGCGGACCGGATGAAGTCCTCGTCGAACACCACGGAGGCGAAGTCCTCGTCCGCGCCTCCGCGGTCGTCGTCGGGCTCCCAGCCGTCCGGGAACGGCTTGCCCCCCACGTCGTCCGGCACCTTCTCAGAGTAGACCGGGGAGGCCGTTTTCGGCAGAGACAGCGGAGATTCCCCCGAATTCCGCCGCACGGCTACCGTGTGTGACCGTCACCCGTCACGATGTACTTGGTCGAGGTCAGCTCCGGCAGTCCCATCGGTCCCCGCGCGTGCAGTTTCTGGGTCGAGATGCCGATCTCGGCGCCGAAGCCGAACTGGCCGCCGTCCGTGAACCGCGTCGACACATTGACCGCGACCGTCGTGGAGTCGACCAACTGGGTGAATCGGCGGGCCGCCGCCTGCGAGGTGGTGACGATGGCCTCGGTGTGACCGGAGGACCAGAGCCGGATGTGGGCGACGGCCGCGTCGAGCGAGTCGACCACGGCGGCGGCGATGTCGTACGACAGGTACTCGGTCTCCCAGTCCTCGGCGGTGGCCGCCACGACGGTGGCCTTCGTACCGCCGGCCGCCTCCGCGAACTCCAGCACCCGCTCGTCGGCGTGCACGGTGACTCCGGCCTCGGCGAGCGCGTCCAGCGCGCGCGGCAGGAACGCGGCGGCGATGTCGTGGTGGACGAGGAGCGTCTCGGCGGCGTTGCAGACGCTGGGGCGCTGCGCCTTGGAGTTGATGAGGATCTCGACGGCCATGTCGAGGTCGGTCTCGGCGTCCACGTAGACGTGGCAGTTACCGGTGCCGGTCTCGATGACGGGGACGGTGGACTCCTCCACGACGGTGCGGATCAGCGAGGCGCCGCCGCGCGGGATCAGCACGTCGACCAGCCCGCGGGCACGCATCAGTTCACGTACGGAGTCGCGGTTCTCGCCGGGTACCAGCTGGACGGCGTCGGCCGGCAGCCCGGCCCCGCCGACGGCGTCGCGCAGCACGCGCACGAGCGCGGTGTTGGAGGAGTACGCGGAGGACGAGCCGCGCAGCAGTACGGCGTTGCCGGACTTCAGGCAGAGCGCCGCCGCGTCCACGGTGACATTGGGCCGGGCCTCGTAGATGATCCCGACCACGCCGAGCGGGACGCGCACCTGGCGCAGGTCGATCCCGTTGGGGAGCGTCGATCCGCGCACGACCTCGCCGACCGGATCGGGCAGCGCGGCCACGTCCCGTACGTCGGCGGCGATCGCCCGCACCCGCTCGGGTGTCAGCGTCAGCCGGTCGATGATCGCCTCGCTGGTGCCCGCTTCCCTGGCACGCTCGACGTCCTCGCCGTTCGCCTTGATGATCTCCTGCGTACGGACTTCCAGGGCGTCGGCGATCGCCAGCAGCGCGTCGTCCTTGACCGCGCGCGGCAGTGGGGCGAGGTCCGCGGCAGCGGAGCGGGCGCGGTAGGCGGTCCTGGTGACCGGTGTCAGGTTGTCGTACGGCGAGAGCGAGGTCATGCCCGCAGAGTAATGCGCGCGCCGCGGGCACTTCCCCCGTATCCCGTACTGCGAGACGGCCGCGACCTCTCCGGTGTAGGGCGCGGCCCTTCGGGTCAGAACGGGTGGACGCCCACCGGCGCGGCGGGCGGCGGGCCGTAGCCCTCCGCGATGCGCAGATGGTAGGTCTCCCGGTCGATGACTTCGAGACCGACGATCTCCCAGGGAGGCAGCCTGGCGCTCGACCGGTGCTCGCCCCAGAGCCGCAGCGCGACCGCCGCCGCGTCGTGCAGATCCCTGGCCTCTTCCCAGTAGCGGATCTCCGCGTGATCGTTCGCGTATCTGCTGGTCAGCAGGAACGGATGGTCGTGGGCGAGCTGTTCGAGGCCCCGTCTGACCTCGGTGAGCGGCGCCTCGGAACCCGACACGCTGAGCGTGATGTGCCAGAGCTTCGACACCGCGCGGTCCTCGCCGCGCGCCTGTGTCCTGCGGGACGTGCCCGGATCCTGTACGTCGTCGAAGTCGTCGAAGTCCGGCCCCGCTCCGACGCTGGTCAGCGTCCGCTCTTCCCCCGCGGCCCTCCGGGCGTGCAAGGTGCCTCCTCCTGACCCGAGGGACCCCGCCCCCGGGCGCGTTCGTCTCACCGGCGGCCTCCTGTTGCTGCGTCGTCCTACTGCTACCCCGCCTCGTACCCCTGAGACAAAGTTGACCAGCCCGGGACGGGGCATGGGGTGCTTTCGGTAAAGGTCCCTTCCAAAAAACCGGACTTTCAGCCGTTTCAGGGGAGGGTCACGGATGCAGGATGACCAGATCGTCCCTGTGTACGACCTCCCGCTCGTAGGCGGGCCCCAGATCCCGCGCGAGATCCCGGGTGGAGCGGCCGAGGAGCTGGGGAATCTCCTTGGCGTCGAAGTTGACCAGGCCACGGGCCACGGCCCGGCCCGCCGTGTCGCGCAGTTCGACCGGGTCACCCGCGCTGAACTCGCCCTCGACCGAGGCGATCCCGGCCGGCAGCAGCGACGTACGGCGCTCCACGACGGCCCGTACGGCGCCTTCGTCGAGGGTCAGCGCGCCCTGCGGCGTGGACGCGTGGGCGAGCCAGAGCAGCCGGTCGGCCGACCGGCGCCCGGTTCGGCCGAAGTACGTACCCGTGTCGCGGCCGGCGAGGGCGTCGCCCGCGCGCCCGGCCGACGTCAGTACGACGGGGATGCCCGCGGCGGCGGCGATCCTGGCCGCCTCGACCTTGGTGACCATGCCGCCGGTGCCGAGTCCGGCCTTGCCCGCGCTGCCCATGGAGACGCCGACCAGGTCGGCGGGGCCGTCGACGCGTGCGATCCGTGCGGCGCCCGGCTTGGCGGGGTCGCCGTCGTAGAGACCGTCGACGTCCGAGAGCAGGACGAGCAGGTCGGCGCGGACGAGATGGGCGACGAGCGCGGCCAGCCGGTCGTTGTCGCCGAAGCGGATCTCCTCGGTGGCGACGGTGTCGTTCTCGTTGACGACCGGGACGGTGCCCATGGTGAGCAACTGGTCGAGGGTGCGGTAGGCGTTGCGGTAGTGGGAGCGGCGGCTGGTGTCGTCGGTGGTGAGCAGGACCTGGCCGACGCGCAGCCCGTAGCGCGAGAAGGACGAGGCGTAGCGGGCGACGAGCAGCCCCTGTCCGACGCTGGCCGCCGCCTGCTGGCGGGCGAGGTCGCGGGGGCGGCGGGCGAGGCCGAGTGGGGCGAGGCCGGCGGCGATGGCGCCGCTGGAGACGAGCACGATCTCCTTCTCGCCGCCGCCGCGGGCCTTGGCGAGTACGTCGACGAGGGCGTCGACGCGGTCGGCGTCGAGCCCGCCGGAGGCGGTGGTGAGCGAGGAGGAGCCGACCTTGACGACGATCCTGCGGGCTTGCGTTACGTACTGCCTTGCCACTGTCACGGGCCGAATCTATGCCAGCGGGCCTCGTCGGCGCGCGGTCGTTTCACGCGCTGGACAGCGCCGGACAGCGCGCCGGACGGGCTTGTGCAAGCCCGTCCGGCGGTTGAAGGACGCACAGCGCGTCCGGGGGATCGAGGACGGCCGCGTCAGCGCGCGACCGGGGCCTGCGCGCCGTTCGGCTCCGTGGCGTCGGCCGCGACCTTCGCCGCCTCGGGGTCGGCGGCGGGCTCGCGCTCCGGCTCCGTGCCGGGCTGCTCCTGGGCGCTCAGCCGCTGCTGCACGCCGACGTTACGGGCCACGGCCTTGGCGCCCAGGGCGGCCACGGCGGCGTTGAACTGCTGGATCGACGTCGGCTCGTCGGGCCCGAGCAGATACGTCTTCAGCTCACGCCTGGCCGTCGCCAGCCGGTCGGCCGCCGGATCGGCGACCGCCTTCAGCAGCTCGTCCAGTTCCGCCGCGCTGTTGGACAGGACGACGGCGGCCCGTACGGCGGTGTTCTGCCGCTTGAACTCCTCCACACCGAGCTGCGCGGAGTCGGTCACGGCGTACGGCTTGCCGCTCGCGATGAAGTCCGACACGACGCTGGAGATGTCCGAAACCATGCCGTCGGACTGGTTGAAGCAGTCGTACAGCTTGGGCTCGGCGCCCGTGACGACCTTGTGCTCCCACCAGCCGAACGTGCGCCAGTACGCGTCGTTCCACTCGGCCCGCAGCGCCTTCGCCCGGTCCAGGCGCTCCGGGTCGGCGAGCGAGACGCGCGACTCCTCCGACTCGTCGCCGCCGGAGCGGCCGGGTGCGGTGAGCGCGGCCAGTTGACCCTCGATACGGGTCAACTCGGCGCGGGCGGCGGCCTGTCCGGCCTGCGCGTCGGCGGACTCCTTCGTCCAGCGGGGTTCGGCGGCGCGGGCCACGTTCGCGGCGTTCACCATCGCGGTGATCCGGTCGTGGACGGCCTTGGCCTTCTTGTCGCGGATGCCGGTGAAGGGGTGCGGCTTGTAGATGACCCGGACGGGCTTCTCGGCCTTCAGCAGCCGCTTGACGATGTTCTCGCCGGCCAGCAGGAGCGAGGTGTTGCCGGGGTTGTCGTCCCAGCCCTCCCAGGTGGGGGCGTACAGGATCGTCGGTACGGGCTGTCCGGGCGTGCCCGAGCCGGTCTGGATCGGTGCGAGCTGCGGGCGGCCGACCTCGACGATGTCGTCGTCACGGACGCCGACGTCGGCGAGCGCGTACCGGTCGCGGCCGGCCCGGCCCGCGGTCCACACCTCGTCGTACACCTTGCTGAACGGGTTGACGCTGGCGATCTTGTCGCTGTCGCCGTGGCCGATGAAGACGTGCTTCATGGTCGGCACGCGCAGCAGGTGGATGTTCTTGCCGACGTTGGCCGCGTAGAGCGCGACCTGGACCGACGACAGGTCGAGGTTCATCAGGTGCGTGCCGCCGGGGACGCAGAGCACCGGCAGCCAGGTCGGGGCGAGTTGGGTCATGATGGCCCGCTCGCGCAGCACGACCAGCGGCCGGCCCTCGGACTGCTCCAGGGTCTCCAGCCACATGTTGACCTGGTAGGCGGACTCCTTGGAGCCGGAGAAGTACAGGACCACCGAAGGCTGGTACTCCCGCAGCCAGTTGTCGACGGCGCCGAGGACCGCGGGCGGCGTGGGCACGCGGCGGCTGCGGCGCAGGTACGGCACGAGCAGCAGGATGTAGACGAGGCCGAGGACGAGGGTGATGCCGAGTCCCGCGTAGCCGTAGGCGTCGGTGCCGGTCTCGGCGGCGGCGAGCAGTCCGGCGATCGCGAACACGTCGAGGTGGAGCATCTTCTCGGCGGAGCGGTTCACCAGGTAGTTCGGCGGGGCGTCCGGGATGCGCAGGGCGTGCAGGTCCACGTTGCGGGCGACGACCGGCATGCCGCGGCGCAGCCGGATCAGCGTCGCCAGCGCGCCCTGGGGGGCCTGGAGGCCGTAGAAGAGCAGGAAGCCGGCGACCGCCGCGTAGAACAGGGGCTGTTCGGCCAGGTCCATCCGGGCCAGGAGCAGCACGAGCAGCAACTGGCGCACCAGGAAGCGGATCGACAGCCCGGCCCGGACCTTGTTGAGCCGGTTGATGAGATAGCTGTTCCGCTGATGCAGGAATCGGTCCGCGCCGTAGGTCACGGCACAGGCCGCCGCGAAGAACCAGAGGTTCGGGATCAGCGCTGCGAGCATGACGCACGGGTATCCCAGCCCCAGCAGGGCGGCCGCGGCCAGCTCGGCTCGGCTGCCCACGCGGGCCAGGCGGATGGCGGTCGAAATCACGAAGAACCTGCTCCAGGAGAGGGTGCCGGTTATTTCACAGTTGGCGGGAATTGTGAAGCCGGGGCTTCACGCACACGGGCCTCTGCAATTCACCGAATAGGTGAACGCAAAGGCCCGTAAATGCAAACTTGTCGAGAATTATTACACATCTTCCTGACGGTCAAGGACCGAGGCCAGCGCCTGCTCGAATCCCGAGCCGGCGGCGGAGGCCTCCCGTGTCGGGTCCTGCTGGCGCACGTCGATCACATGGCCGGTGAGTTCGGAGAGCAGAACGTCGAGCGACGTGCGGGCCACGGCCTCGGAGGAGAGCAGCGAGCCCGCGGGCTCGGTGCCGAACGCCTTGGTGCGCATCGGGGTCGCGGTGCGTTCCGGATTGACGCAATTCACCCGGATGCCGTCCCCGGCCCATTCGTCCGAGAGGGCCTGGGTGAGATTCACCATGGCCGCCTTGGTCGATGAATAAAGGCTGTATTCGGCGCGGCCGCGGGTGTAGCTGCTCGATGTGTACAGGAGCAGCTGGCCCTTGGTCTCGGCCAGATACTTGTAGGAGGCGCGGGCGATCTGGACGGGCGCCAGGTAATTGACGTTCAGTGCTTCCTGAATCGTCGTGTTGTCCGTCTCGGCCAGCTTGCCGATACGCAGTACGCCCGCCGTGTTGATCACGTAGTCGATCCGGCCGGTCGCCGAGTACGCCTTCGACAGCGCGTCGTCGACGTGCTCCGGGTTCTCGACATGGGTGCCGGTGGTGGAGCGGCCCAGCGCGTAGACCTTCGCGCCGTACTGCTCGGCGAGGGCGGCGATGTCGGCGCCGATGCCGTACGAACCACCGAAGACCACCAGCGTCTTGCCGGAGAGCAGTTCGCGGTAGGCCGCCTCGTCCGCCTGGACGGGGGCGGCGGTGGAGGCGAGCTGGAACAGCTTGTCGGCGATGAAGACGTCGACCGGCTGCGTCACCTTCATGTTGTACTCGTCGCCCGCGACCACATAGATCGGCACGTCGGGCAGGTAGCGCAGGACCACCGAACAGTCGTCGGTGGCCTGGAAGTTGGGGTCGCCCGCGGCGATCTCGTACGCCTTGCGGATCGTGGACAGCTTGAACGCCTGGGGCGTCTGGCCGCGCCGCAGCCGTGAGCGGTCGGGAACCTCGGTGATGAACTCGCCGTCGCCGCCGTGGGTGCGGGTCACGATGATGGTGTCGGCGGAGGGGATCGCGACGTCGACCGCCTCGTAGCGGTCGAGCGCGTCCACACAGTCCTTGATGACACGCTGTGACAGAAGCGGACGGACCGCGTCATGGAACAGGACGTTGCGGTCCTCACCCTCGGCGAGGCCCTCGCCGAGGGCCGAGATGGCACGCTCGGTGGTCTCGTTCCGGGTCTGGCCGCCCTCGATGACCTTCGTGACCTTGGTGAGACCGGCCTTGGCGACGATCTTCTCCACGTCGGGCACGAAACCCGGTGCCATCAGCACGATCACGTCGTCGATCGAGTCGGACTGCTCGAAGATCGACAGCGTGTGCTCGATGACAGCCTTCCCCGCGATCTTCAGCAGCTGCTTGGGGATCGACAGGCCCACGCGCTGGCCGGTACCACCGGCGAGCACGACTGCCGTGGTGCGGGGATGGGCTGCATGCGGCACAGACACAGAACGACCTACCTTGAGATGAGTGGGGGACGCTGTGATGGTCGCACTCTCCGTGACCGTCTCGCAAGGCGGACGCCGGATACCCCTCACCCACAGGAAACCATCTGTTCACCCTCTGGCCAGCCACATTGGGTCGGCATCCGGCCAAGTGCGGCGTGACCGACACCACATCGGCACGCCGAACCGGTATGTACCTCCACGGGACCTCTACTTCGCGTCCGCTATTTCGCGATCGCGGTGTAAGTACTACGTAAGGGAAATCCCCTGCTCGTCGGCTGTTTCCGCTGTTACCGCTGTTTCCGCGCTATTTCCGCGGTGCGTCCGCCACGTTGACGATGAGGTCGTTGGTCCCCATGTACATGATCCGCACCCGGACCCACTGGGCCGGCCGGCTCCTCAGTTTACGGACCACTCTGCGCAACGGTCCCCAGGGCCTGCTCTTGCGTACTTCCGTGACCGGGTACTCGTAGATCGGCCGCTTCTCCACGACGTCGTCGAGCACCCGCGCGACCTTCACCGGCGCCGCGTCCGGGGCGTACTTCAGCAGCAGGTCCCACGACTCCGACCTGGCGATCTGCCGCCCGGCCGGCCCCGAGACGGGGAAGGTGAAGCGGAATCCGCGCTCCCCCTGCCGGCTGCCCGCGTACGTCAACTCCTCGGTGGGCTTGCCCCGTCTGCGTACCACCAGTGACGGATCCTGGGCCATCACGCCGGCGCCGAACAGCTCACCCGCGACCGTGATGCGCTTGCCGTCGACCCGGATGTCACCGGCCTCCGCGTGGATCGGCCGGACCCATGAGCGGAGCGCGAGCTGCTTCTGGGGGCGGGTCGCGTACGGGACGAGGTTGTGGACGGGCTCGCCGCCCCGCGCGCGTTCGCAGGCGCTCATCGCGCCGCGCTGGTCGATGGAGCGGGCGGCGATCCGCACCCGCCGTCCGGATTCCGGGAGTTCGGCGAAGCACTCCCAGACACCCTCGGTGAACGCGGCGTCCGCCGGAATCGTGACCGTGCCGTTGCCGGACATCGGGAAGACACGCTCCTGGGTACGGATGTCGGAGCGCACACAGACCAGCTTCAGGCCCTCGTGGACGACCGCCGCGGCCTGCGGGGCGACGAGGGAGAAGGCCACCGCGCCACCGGACTCGACCACGCAGTCGGCGACCGGCGCGAAGTCGCCCACGGCCGCGCGCTGGGCGGAGACGGTCCGCAGCTCGCCGAAGAGCTCCTCGTACTTCTTGGCGACCTGGCCGGGGTCGAACCGTGAGGCGTTCTTCACGGCCGCCGCGCTCATCCGGCGGCGCAGCGGCTCGTCGTCGATGAGGGTGAGCAGGGCGCGCGCGACGGCGTCTGGGTCCGAGACGGGCACCAACAGGCCGTCCACACCGGGCTGGAGGATCTCCCGGGGGCCGTAGTCGCAGTCGCTGCTGACGACGGGCAGGCCGCAGCGCATGGCCTCCACGAGGGTCATGCCGAACGACTCGTGGCGCGAGGTGGACGCGGCGATGGCGCCCTTCGCCCACTCCGGCTCGATGGGCGAGACCGAGCCCATCAGACGCACGCTGTTGTAGAGGCCGAGCTTGTCGATCTGCTTACGGAGGTTCTCCTTCTCCGGGCCCCCGCCGTAGATCCTCAGGTCCCACTCCGGGCGCTCGGCGACGACCTTGGCGAAGGCGTCGACGAGCACGCTGTACTGCTTCTCGGAGGACAGCCGGCCGGCGGCGACGATCGTGGTGCCGGAGCCCGTGGAGGGCTCGATCGACGGCTCGGGCACGCTGTTGGAGATGGCGAGCACCCGGGTCGCGGGCAGTGGCATCTGCGCGCGGTAGACGGCGGCGTCGCCCTCGGAGACGGTGACGTAGGCGTCGAGCGCGTCGATGTGCTGGTACATCTCGTTGCGCAGCGCGGGCTTGTGGTGGTTGTACGTCATGTGCTCCTGGCCGATGAGCACCGCGCTCGAAGGGGCGAACTGGGCGACGTACGCGGCGAGTCCGGGTCTGGTCCCGATGACGACGTCGGCGTCCGAGTCCGCGTAGTGGTCCCTGACCCGCTCGTCGGTCAGCTTGCTGTACTCGCGGTAGCGCGCCTCGTTGCGCGGGAAGTACTCGGCGGGCTGGAGATGGAGCGGATGGTCCTTCTCGTACGCCGGGGACTCCTTCCAGGTGTGGATGAGCGGCACGAGGGTGATGCGGGGGTCGACGTCGAAGAGCGGGACGGGCCGGTGCCGGAAGACCGAGACGATCTCCACCTCATGCTGCTCGGCGAACTCCTCCGCGAGGTTCAGCGTGGTGCGGATGGTGCCGCCGATGCCATAGATGGTGTGGATGAGGAAGGAGATCTTCATCAACGCTCCGTTCGGTGTTCGGAATCCCGGGCGGTCATTCCCAAGTTCCCCTTCAGGTCCGGACGGGTTCACGCGGCCCCCTGGCCGCCCCCACATGCAAGACGGGCGAAGCCGACCGACGGTTGTGCGAGCACTTGAAAAGAAACCGCATGACTCATTATTCCGCCCATATCACGCAATACCCGTAGATCGCTTTCGGCCAACCCGCGCGTCGCGCGCTGCCGCACGCGACGAAAGCCGCGGCCCGCTCCGGATGGAGCGGACCGCGGCTCTGTTACGTGCGGCGCCGGACTGGCCGGCGAAGGCGGACGGGGGTGAACCGGGGGCGCGACAGCGCGTGACACGCCGGTCACTGCTCGAAAACGACCCTTACGGAACGGGGTCCGAGTCGAAAGAAATCCACCCCGGAACCGCTAGAACGGCTTGAAGTCGTCGTACTCCTTGTCCGATTCGTCCCGCTCCGCGTCCCGGTCCCTGCGCCGTACGGCGGCCGGCCGCGGCACTTCGAGCCGGTGGTCCTCGCCGCGCCGCCCGAGCATCTCGGCGCCGGCCATCACGGTCGGCTCCCAGTCGAAGACGACCGCGTCCTCCTCGGGGCCGATCGCCACGCCGTCGCCGGAGCGGGCCCCGGCCTTCACCAGCTCGCTCTCGACACCGAGCCGGCTGAGCCGGTCCGCGAGATAGCCGACCGCCTCGTCGTTGCTGAAGTCGGTCTGCCTGACCCAGCGTTCGGGCTTCTCGCCGCGTACGCGGTACAGGCCGTCCTCCTCCAGTGAGACGGTGAAGCCCGAGTCGTCGACCGCCTTCGGCCGGATGACGACCCTGGTCGCCTCCTCCACGGGCTTCGCCGCGCGCTGGGCGGCGATGATCTCGGCGAGCGCGAAGGAGAGCTCCTTGAGGCCGGTACGGGCCACCGCGGACACCTCGTACACGCGCAGGCCGCGCGCCTCCAGCTCGGGACGGATCATCTCGGCCAGATCCAGGCCGTCCGGGATGTCGATCTTGTTGAGGACCGCGATGCGCGGGCGGTCGTCGAGACCGCCGTACTGCTTCAGCTCCTCCTCGATCATGTCGAGGTCGGAGATGGGGTCGCGATCGGACTCCAGCGTGGCGGTGTCCAGGATGTGTACGAGTACCGAGCAGCGCTCCACATGGCGCAGGAACTCCAGGCCGAGGCCGCGGCCCTGGCTGGCGCCCGGGATCAGACCGGGGACGTCCGCGATGGTGTAGACGGTCGAGCCCGCGGTGACGACGCCCAGGTTGGGGACGAGCGTCGTGAACGGGTAGTCGGCGATCTTGGGCTTGGCGGCGGAGAGCACGGAGATCAGCGACGACTTGCCGGCGCTCGGATAGCCGACGAGCGCGATGTCGGCGACGGTCTTGAGCTCCAGGACGATGTCGCCGGAGCGGCCGGGCTCACCGAGGAGCGCGAAGCCGGGGGCCTTGCGGCGGGCGGAGGCGAGAGCGGCGTTGCCGAGACCGCCGCGGCCGCCTTCGGCGGCGACGAAGGTGGTGCCCTGGCCGACGAGGTCGGCGAGCACGTTGCCCTTCTTGTCGAGGATGACCGTGCCGTCCGGGACGGGCAGGACGAGGTCCTGGCCGTCCTTGCCGGAACGGTTGGCGCCCTCGCCGGGCCTGCCGTTGGTGGCCTTGCGGTGCGGCGAGTGGTGGTACTCGAGCAGCGTGGTCACCGACTGGTCGACGACCAGGATGACGTCGCCGCCACGGCCGCCGGTGCCGCCGTCGGGGCCGCCGAGGGGCTTGAACTTCTCCCGGTGCACGGAGGCGCAGCCGTGGCCTCCGCTACCCGCGGCGACATGCAGCTCGACGCGGTCCACGAAGGTGGTCATGGTGGTGCCTCCAGTACATACGAAAAAGCCTTGTGAACACGCGTTCGCGCGTACACGGGTTACAACAAGCGAAGGGCGGACCCGCTTCCCCTACGGGAAGTGAGGTCCGCCCTCGCGAGAAACCGATCGAAATCGCTCTACGGGTACCGAATTTACTCGGCGACCGGAACGATGTTCACGACCTTGCGGCCACGGTGGGTGCCGAACTCGACCGCACCGGCGGCGAGCGCGAACAGCGTGTCGTCGCCACCACGGCCCACACCCGAACCGGGGTGGAAGTGGGTGCCACGCTGGCGGACGAGGATCTCACCGGCGAGCACGACCTGACCGCCGAAGCGCTTCACGCCGAGCCGCTGAGCGTTCGAGTCGCGCCCGTTACGGGTGGACGATGCGCCCTTCTTGTGTGCCATGTCTCCTCAGTCCCTTACTTCTTCGCGGCCGCGGGAATAGCGGTGACCTTGATCGCCGTGTACTGCTGGCGGTGACCCTGGCGACGGCGGTAACCGGTCTTGTTCTTGTAGCGAAGGATGTCGATCTTCGCGCCCTTGTGGTGGTCCACGACCTCGGCGGTGACCTTGATGCCGTCCAGGACCCACGGGTCGCTGGTCACGGCGTCGCCGTCGACCACGAGCAGGGTCGAGAGCTCGACCGTGTCGCCAACCTTGGCAGTGGGAATCTTGTCAACCTCAACGATGTCGTCAACAGCAACCTTGTGCTGACGACCACCGCTGCGCACGATGGCGTACACGCGGATCTCACTCTCGCTCGGAACGGAACTCCTGAAGCCAGCCGCTCACGGGACCCGGGGGCCCCGCTGCATCCGGATTGGACGAGCGGCCTCCGCCGACGGCGTCGAGGACAGCCACCGGAAGGTGAGGTGCTCAGGAGGGTTGGCGCGCACAGAAACACGCCGACGGTCAAGAGTACGGGGCGGCCGGGTGGGGGGTCAAACCAGGTGGGGGCCAGGACACCCCCTAGGGTGTCGTGATGGTCTCCCCCCTGTCGCCGGCCCGGACCGGGACCCCGGCATCCGACTCCGCTCCCGCCGGTGGCGGTGCCGGCGGCGTCGAGAGGGATCCGTTCTTCGACAACGCGAAGTACCTGGCCATCGTCCTGGTCGCCGTCGGGCACTCGTGGGAGCCGATGCCGGGCAGTGGGCGGGTGGTCGAGGCCCTCTACACCTTCGTGTACGCGTTCCACATGCCCGTCTTCATCGTGATCGCGGGCTACTTCTCGCGCGGCTTCGACATGAGCCCGAAGCGGGTGTGGCGGCTGGTCACCGGGGTCCTGGTGCCATACGCCGTCTTCGAGGTGGCGTACACGCTCTTCCACCGCGCGGTGGAAGCCCCGGGCTTTCCGCTGACGCCCGCGGACCCGTACTGGATCCTCTGGTTCCTGCCCGCCCTGTTCCTGTGGCGGATCACGACACCGTTCTGGCAGCTGGTCCGGTGGCCGGTGCCCCTGTCCCTGGCCGTGGCCGCGCTGGCGTCCATGTCGACCGGGATCGGCGACGACCTCCAGCTCATGCGCGTCCTTCAGTTCCTGCCGTTCTTCGTCCTCGGACTGCGGCTGCGCCCCGAACACTTCGCGTATCTGCGCCGCACCTGGGTGCGGGTCGCCGCGCTGCCCGTCAGTGTGGTCGCCCTGCTGGCGGCGTACTGGTCGGTCCCGCGCGCCACCACCTCGTGGCTCTTCAGGAGCTACAGCGCCCGCGAGCTCGACGAGCCGGTCTGGACGGGCGCGGTGATGACCCTGCTGCTGTTCGCCGCGGCGCTCGTGCTGGGCGCGTGCTTCCTGGCCTGGGTCCCGCGCCGCCGCCTGTGGATGACCGCGCTGGGCGCCGGCACGCTCTACGGCTACCTGCTGCACGGTTTCTTCATCCGCGGCGCGCGCTATCTCGGCGGTTACGACGACCCCTTCCTCGAAACCCCGTCGGGCCGGATCGCGGTGACCCTGGCCGCCGCGCTGCTGGTGACGGCGCTGTGCACACCTCCGGTACGCCGGGTGTTCCGGTGCGTCGTGGAGCCGAGGATGCGATGGGCGCTGCGCCGGAGCGACAGCAAGGCGTAGGCGCCCCCGCTCCCCCGTCCCGCCCCCCGTCGCGAGGCCTGTGCTCGCCGTCGGCGGACGTGCGCCGCGACGTATGCTCAACCGTCGGAAACTTGCTCGGAAATCCGAAAGGCGACAGCGTGAACTACAGGGTCCAGCCAACCGCCCAGGTCGACGAGACCGCGGTGGTCGGTGACGGCAGCAGCGTCTGGGAGCTCGCGCAGATCCGGGAGAACGCGCGCCTGGGTGTGAACTGTGTCGTGGGGCGTGGCGCCTACGTCGGGACCGGGGTGCGGATCGGTGACAACGTCAAGATCCAGAACTACGCGCTGGTGTACGAGCCCGCCGAGCTGGCCGACGGTGTCTTCATCGGGCCCGCCGTCGTCCTCACCAATGATCTGAACCCCCGCTCCGTGGACCCCGACGGCAAGCTCAAGCGCGGCTCCGACTGGGAGGCCGTCGGTGTGAAGATCGCGGAGGGTGCCTCGCTGGGCGCCCGGTCGGTCTGTGTCGCGCCCGTGCGGATCGGCCGCTGGGCGATGATCGCCGCCGGGGCCGTCGTCACGCAGGACGTGCCGGACTTCGGGCTGGTCGTGGGGGTTCCGGCCCGCCGGATCGGCTGGGTCGGGCGGACCGGCGTGAAGCTCGTCGCGCGGGACGGGGAGCCCGGAGTGTGGGAGTGCCCCAGGACCGGCGCGCTGCACGACGAGAAGGACGGCGTCCTGACGGAGCGGCTCACGAGCACCGTCTGAACCGCACGCGTACGCAGAACCCGTCACACATCAGACCGCCACCACCCGTGGCCTTGCAGAAAAGTGTTCGATGAAAGTCATCAGCATCGTCGGTGCCCGTCCACAGCTGGTCAAGCTCGCGCCCGTCGCCGCGGCGTTCGCGCGGACCGAGCACCAGCACGTCATCGTCCACACCGGACAGCACTACGACGCCGACCTCTCGGACGTCTTCTTCTCCGGCCTCGGGATACCCGACCCCGACGTCCACCTGGGCGTCGGGTCCGGCAGCCACGGCGTCCAGACCGGGGCCGTCCTCTCCGCCCTCGACCCGGTCCTCGAAGCCGAACAGCCCGACTGGGTCCTGGTCTACGGCGACACCAACTCCACCGTCGCCGGCGCGCTCTCCGCGGTGAAGCAGCATCTGCCGGTCGCCCATCTGGAGGCGGGCCTGCGGTCGTTCAACCGCCGGATGCCCGAGGAGCACAACCGCGTCCTCACCGACCACTGCGCCGATCTGCTGCTGGCCCCGACCGCCGAGGCCATGCGTCACCTCGCCAACGAAGGACTCGCCAAGCGAGCTGAGCTGGCCGGCGATGTGATGGTCGACATCTGCCTGCGGATCCGCGACGCCGTGCTCGCCGGTGAGCACCCCGCCCCGGCGCTGCCCGAGGGGATCGATCCCGCCGCGCCGTTCCTGCTCGCCACCCTGCACCGTCCGGACAACACGGACGACCCCGCCAGGCTCGCCGCGATCATCAAGTCGCTGGCCGAACTGCCGCTTCCGGTGGCGCTGTTGGCGCACCCGCGGCTGGTGGCCAAGGCGCAGCTCCACGGTATCGAGCTGAACCAGGGCGCGGTGCGCGTGGGCCGGCCGCTGCCGTACGCGGGTCTCATCGCCGGCGTCCTGGCGTCCGCCGGTGTGGTGACCGACTCGGGCGGCCTCCAGAAGGAGGCGTACCTCCTGGACCGGGTCTGCACCACCATCCGCCCGGAGACGGAGTGGGTCGAGACCCTTGAGGACGGCTGGAACCATCTGGTCCCGGACCCGCACGAGTTGACCCCCGAGAAGTGGGCGGCGCTGGCCGTACGGTCGGCCCCGACGGCCCCGCACGGCGCCCCGTACGGCGACGGCACGGCCGCGCGGCGCGTCGTCGAGCTGATGGAGCAGGCCATGCAGCGGGCAGCGGACCCCGTCCCCGCCTGATGAGTTAGGCCCTGTCCGGCGGACAGGACCTGGTCGTACGACAAGGGCCCACCCGCGCGGCGCGGGTGGGCCCTCACTCACATACGGCGATCGTCAGCCGAGATGCTTCAACAGCCGCTCGTACAGCGCCACATACTTCTCCGTCTGCGCTTCCCAGCTCCACTCGTCGAGCATCCCCGGCCGGTCGTACGGCGCGGTGTACCGGTCGCGGTCGCTGAGCACGGCGCCCACGGCCCGCGCCAGGTCCTTGCCGTCCTCGGACCGGAAGACCTCGCCGTTGCCGACCCGGTTGACCTCGTCCGACATGGCCTTCACATCGCTGACCACGACGGGCAGCCGAGCCTGCATGAACTCGAAGAACTTCGTACTGAGGGCGACTTCGTGGTTCACCGGCCCCTTGCGCAGCGGGTGGATGCCGACATCCGCCGTCGACAGGAACCGCACCAGCACGTCGTACGGCACGTACGGCATGAAGTGGACGCGGTCCGCGGCGCCGATGCTCTGCGCCAGCTCCCGCAGCGAGCCCACGTAGTCGCCGTCCAGGTTGTTGATCATGAAGGCGGCGTGCAGGTCGTCCGAGAACGCCAGCGACTCCACGATCGTGTGCAGACAGCGCTGCGGCGCCGCCCCGCCGCAGTACACGGCGAGCGGGGTGTCCGGCCCGAGCCCGCACGCCTCGCGTACGTCCCTGGCGCCGTCCTCCGTGGTCCAGTCCGAGGACTCGTCCTCGCCGGGTACCAGTTTCGGCGGCGCGTTGAGGGTGACGACCGGCAGCTCGGTCAGACCGTGCGAGGTCTGGAGCATCTCCGCCAGTGCCGGCGACACGGTGACCACCGCGTCGACGTAGGGGATGTGCTCGCGCTCGTAGGCGACCTGCGAGGCGAGCCACTTCTTCGAGGGGATGGCCTGCGCGAGTCCCGGCACGAACTCGTGCGCGTCGTAGACGACCCGTACGTCACGGCCCGCCGCGCGGGCGCGCACGCCCGCGCGCGCCGCTACACCGATCATGCGGTAGTCGTGCGCGTGGATGAGGTCGGGCTGGAGCTCCTCGATCTTGTCGCGGTAGCTGAGCTCGTAGCGCAGCGGCAGCGGATCCAGCCGCCGCCACGCCCTGTCCCCCATCGTGGCGCCCCAGAAGGCCGTCTCCAGGCCCTCCAGCGCACCGTTCTTGTCACCCCAGGCGGCTGCCGCCGCCTTCGTCTGGCGGGTCCTGGCCTGGATCGTGCTGCGCCGGACCTTGCCCGCCAACCGCGCCGCGATGAGCGGCAGTTGCTTGGTGCTGGGCGCCTTGGCGATACCGGTACGGGCGGCGGCGCCTCCGGCGCGCACCTCCAGTTCCGCCCAGTCGACCTTGATACGGCGGCTCTTGAGGAGCGCCTTGTCCTGGTTCTCGTACGCCAGCGGGTAGCGGATGCCCGTGACCCGGCGGCGCAGCGACTTGCGCGGAGGCAAGCGCCGGAGCATCAGCCGGTGGATCTGGGCGCCACCGAGTTCGTAGCTGTCCGCGCCGGTCGCCGGCGCGCGGCCTATGAGGTGGACCTCCCACCCCTCGTCCGCCATCGACCGTGCGTGCTTCTGGACCCGTGAGTCACCGTCGATGGTGTTGTCGACGAGCATCACGACTCGTCCGGGGCGACGCTCTGGCATCTGACTCGTTCCTCTGCTCACCGCTCAGCCGCCGATGACGACGCGGCGGACGCCACGCCAGGCGTCCGGGTCGGTGGTACGACGGCCGTCGACGAGCACCGTGACGTCCGGCAGGTCGGCCGGCTTCAGGTCGCGGTACTCGGCGTGGTCCGCCTGGAGCACCGCCGCCGTGACCTTCTCGCCCTCGTGCGGCGGCAGACCGTGCGCGGTCAGCTCCTCGGAGGTGTACATCGGGTCGGAGACGTACGGCACGGCGCCGCGCGCCCGCAGCGCGTCGACGGTCGGGAAGACACCGGAGAACGCCGTTTCCTTCACGCCGCCGCGGTAGGCCGCGCCGAGCACGAGCACGTTCACGCCGGTGAGGTCGCCGTACGCCGCGGCCAGCAGGTCAACCGCGTACTCGGGCATCGCCGCGTTCGCCTCGCGCGCCGAGCGCACGACGGTCGCAGCCGGGTCGTTCCACAGGTACATCCGCGGGTAGATCGGGATGCAGTGGCCGCCGACGGCGATGCCGGGCTGGTGGATGTGGCTGTACGGCTGGCTGTTGCAGGCCTCGATGACCTTCTTGACGTCGATGTCGTTCTGGTCGGCGAAGCGCGCGAACTGGTTGGCCAGGCCGATGTTGACGTCGCGGTACGTGGTCTCGGCGAGCTTCGCCAGCTCGGAGGCCTCGGCGGTGCCGAGGTCCCACACGCCGTTCTCGCGCGGCAGGTCCTCGCGTACGTCGAAGTCGAGTACGGCCTCGTAGAAGTCGACGCCGTGCTTGGCCGACGCCTCGTCGATGCCGCCGACGAGCTTGGGGTAGCGGCGCAGGTCCGCGAAGACCCGGCCGGTCAGGACGCGTTCGGGCGAGAAGACGAGGTGGAAGTCCTCGCCGGGGGTGAGCCCGGAGCCCTCCTGGAGCATCGGTGCCCAGCGGGTGCGGGTGGTGCCGACGGGCAGGGTGGTCTCGTAGCTGACGAGGGTGCCGGGCTTGAGGCCCTTGGCGATCGCCTTCGTCGCCGAGTCCATCCAGCCGAAGTCCGGCACGCCCTCGGCGTCCACGAAGAGCGGGACGACGACCACGACGGCGTCGGCCTGCGCGACGGCGGCGGCGGTGTCGGTCGTGGCCGTCAGCAGCCCGGCGTCGACGCATCGCTTGAGCTTGACGTCGAGGTCGTGCTCGCCGGGGAAGGGCTCCGTACCGGCGTTGACCAGCTCGACGACCTTCTCGTTGACGTCGGCGCCGAAGACGCGGTGGCCCTTGGCGGCGAACTGCACGGCGAGCGGCAGACCGATCTTGCCGAGCGCGACTACACAGATATTCATCGGATTACTTTCCTCTTGAACCGGGGCAGCAGGCTTCGTACCCGCGCGCGGAAGGACGGTGTCGGCTCCCACAGCGGAGCCGTGGTGATCACCAGTCGCCCCTTGGGATTCACATTGGCCGACGCCCGGTAGGGGACGGTGTCGCCCCACCGGCGGGCCAGCGGCATCGGCAGACCCCGGGTACGGATCGGGATCTCGTAGGTCGATCCGGCGACGTCGACGTAGACGCGGGCGCCCGCCTTGATCCGGGCCGCAGTGAGCGGGATCCTGGCGGTCAGGATGGTGCCGCCACCGCCGTCGGGCTCCGGCACACGGGTGAACTCGCCGACCGCGTCGGGGAGTTGGTGCCCGGCAGGCAGTCGGCGGGCCGCCGCCTTGTCCGCGCTGTTCGGCATCGCGGTACGGGCCAGCCGGATCACGGCCGAGCCGGTCTGTCCGGTGACACCGATCCGTACGACGAACACCGCGAACAGCGTGTCGCCGGTCCGCTCCCACCCGGCGGAGATCAGCCGGGTGCCGTTGGCGAGCCGGCCGGGAACGGCCTCTCCCACCAACTCGTAGCCACGGTCGGGCAGTTGGACGATCGGGTCGCGCAGACCGGGGTAGGCGGCGAACGCCCGCCCGTCGTCGAGCAGGAACGGCGGCGCGCCGTGCTCGGTCTCGTCGGCGATGGCCTTGGTGAGTTCGGCCACAGCGCCACGCTGGGCCAGCATTATCCGTACCCGTCGTTTGACGTCGAGCGAGTCACGCAGCTCGTCCGTCAGATAGTCGTCGGCGAGTTCGGCGATCCCTGCGCACAGCTCGCGCTGTGTCGCGGGGGCGAGCGTCGGGAAGTCGTCCTGGACGAGCTTGGCCAGCTCCCAGGTGAAGTGCCGCTTGAGGACGGCGTCGCGCTTGGGGCCCGCCTCGATCAGACCGGCCGCGTGCCGCATGATGCGGGTGGTGCAGCGCAGCCTGGCCAGATGGTCGGCCCGGTAGGTGATGTTGCTCGCGTCGCCGCGCTTGACCGCGTAGTAGTACGTGTAGTCGCCGAGGACGGAGATCCGGCCGGCCCGGACACACGCCTCGATGGTGAACGGCTGGTCGCTGCCGACCGGCAGGTCCTCGGGGAAGCGGAGCTTGTACTTCTCCACCAGCTCACGCCGGAAGAGCTTGGTGTTGGCGAGGGTGAACGGCAGGTCGGAGCCGTACAGACTGACGTCGGGATCGTCCTTCTTGTACATCGCCTGGCGCACGTAGCGGCCGTTGGTGCCGACCATCTTGCCGATCACCACGTCCGACCCGTGCTTGTCGGCGCAGGCGACCATGCGCTCCAGGGCCTCTTCGCCGAGGTAGTCGTCGGAGCCGACGAAGTAGACGAAACGGCCGGTGGCGATCTCCAGGGCGCGGTTGCTCGGCGCCGCCGGGCCGCCGCTGTTCTCCTGGTGGATCACCTTGACGGTGTCCGGGTACTCCTTGGCGAACCGGTCGAGCTCGGCGCCGCTGTCATCCGTCGAGCCGTCGTCGACAGCCACGACCTGGAGCCGCTCCAGGCCGATGGACTGGCCGACGAGCGAGTTCAGGCACTGGGTCAGGTAGGGCATCGTGTTGTACACGGCCACCACGACCGTGACATCGGGAGTGGTCGTCGTCATGGTCTGGGCTCCGACTTCTTCCGGTCCGTGACCAGCGTCGAGTACAGCTCGTCGAGCACTTCGGCCTGCGCTTCCCACGTCCACGCGTCCAGCAGCCCCGGCTTGTCGTAGACCGCCCGGTACGGTTCCGGGTCGGCGAGGACCTGCTTGATCGCGCGGGCCAGGTCGTCGGTGTCCTCGGCGGTGAAGACCTCGCCCTGGCCGGTGGACCGGGTGACCTCCGACATCGTTTTCACGTCGCTGACCACCAGCGGCAGCCGCGCGTGCGAGTACTCGAAGAACTTGGTGATCAGCGCGATCTCGTGGTTCGGCCAGTGGTGGATCGGGATGCAGCCCGCGTCCGCGGCCGACAGGAAGCGCACGACCTGCCAGTGCGGCACGTACGGCACCGTGTGCAGACGGTCGCCCGCGCCCAGCTCCGCGGCGCGCGCCAGCAGGGTCTCCATGTAGGCGGACGTGGGGTTGGGCACCACGAACGCGATGTGGACGCCGTCGAGCTTCGGCAGCGTCTCGACCAGGTCGCCGAGGCCGCGCTGCGGTCCGGGCGAGCCGCTGTAGACGATCAGCGGGACGTCGGGGCCGATGCCGCACAGCTCACGCAGGTCCGGCGTCGGCTCCGGCTCGCCGTCGGCGTCCACGGTGACGCGGGTGATCGCGTGCGCCTCGGCGTCGGCCGGGCGGTCCGGCGCGTTCAGGACGACCGTCGGCCGCTCCGTCAGCCCGTGCCGCTCGATCAGCAGGTCGGACAGCCCTTCCGAGACCGTGACCACCGCGTCGGCGTACGGCGCGTACTCGCTCTCGTGCGCCGTGTTGCCCGGGATCCAGTGGGCGTTGTCCTCCCAGGGGCGTACCCCGGGCAGGAACTCGTGCGCGTCCCAGACCAGCTTGACCGACCGGCCCGCCGCCCTGGCGCGGACCGTGGCCCGCGCGCCGACGCCGAGCATGCGGAAGTCGTTGGCGTGGATGAGGTCGGGCTGGAGCGCGTCGATCTCCGGGCCGTACGTCAACTCGTAGTCCCACAGGGCGGGTTCGAGTCTGCGCCAGGCACGCCTGCCCTTGACGGCGGTCCAGGTCGCGGTGAACAGCCGGTCCAGCGGACCGCGCAGCCGGCGGCCGGCCTGCTGGGCCGCCGTGCTGTGCCGTGAGCGCAGGCCCACCCAGCGCTGCACGATGTTGGAGACCGGGCCCGCCACGGTGAGACGGACGCCTTCGACGCGGCGGAACAGCGGGGTACCGACCGCCTTCGGTGCCACCTTGAGCGCGGCCCGGCGCGTCGCGACGTCCGCCCGCCACGCCTTGGCCCACTGCCGCCGGTACGCGGCGACCGGGCCGGGCGGGTAGGCGAGCGGGCGGCGCAGCAGGGAGCGGTGACGTTCGGCGTGGCGCTTGGCGAGCGGGGCCTTCAGCGGCAGCAGCCGTACCTCCGCGTCGCCGAGCTTCCAGCTGCGGCCCTTGCCGGTACGGACCAGCCCGAGCAGGGTGACGTCCCAGCCGGCCGCCGCCGCGGACTCGGCGGCCTTCTGCACCCGCGAGTCCCCGTCGACCTTGTTGTCGACGAGCATGACGACGCGCCCCTTGCCGGTCATGTCACCACCGACGCTCTGCGTATCCATCAACTGCCTTTCTGAACCGGTCACTTGAGGAAGCTGGTGCGGACCTGAGGTCCGGTGCGGCCCCTCGGTCCCCGCCCCGCCGGTATCGGCGTCGGGAGAAGCGGCGGGGGCCGGTGGGAGAAAACCGACGGCGCCGAGGTCTCAGCCGGGGCTGTACTCCGAGTCGAGCCGCACGGTCGTGCCGTTCGCGGCCGACTCCAGCAGGGACGCTGCCACCTCGACCGTGCGCAGACCTTGCCGCAGTGTGCAGATGTCGTGCGACTCACCGAGTACGGCGTCGCGGAACAGCTCGTGCTCCACCAGCAGCGGCTCGCGCTTGGGGATGGCGTAGCGGATCATGTCGCCCTCGGCCACACCACGGAACGCGCGCAGCGCCTCCCACTCGGTGGTCACCGCCGCGTTGGAGTAGAAGGTCAGGTCGGCGGTCAGCGTGTCGGCGATGAAGCAGCCGCGCTCGCCGGTGACGGAGGTGAAGCGCTCCTTGAGCGGGCTCAGCCAGTTCACCAGGTGGTTGACCATCGTGCCGTCGGAGAGCCGGCCCACGGCGGACACCATGTCCTCGTGCGGACGACCGCTCTTGGAGACCGTGTGGGCGGAGATCGAGGTGTACGTCTGACCGGTCACCCAGCCGGTCAGGTCGATGTCGTGGGTGGCGAGGTCCTTGACCACGCCGACATCGGCGATCCGGTGCGGGAACGGTCCCTGACGGCGCGTCACCACCTGGTACACGTCGCCGAGTTCACCGGCCTCCAGCCGGGTGCGCAGGCTGCGCAGCGCCGGGTTGCAGCGCTCGATGTGGCCGACGCCCGCGACGAGGTCGCGCGATTCGAAGGCCTCGACCAGACGGCGCGCGCCGTCGACGGTGTCGGCCAGCGGCTTCTCGATGAGCGCGCCGACCCCGGCCTCGGCGAGCTGGAGGCCGACCTCCTCGTGCAGGGCGGTCGGGCAGGCGATGACGGCGTAGTCGACGCCGATCGCGAGCAGTTCCTCGACGGTGGCGAGGACGGGCGCGCCCTGCGCCAGTCCGTTCTTGTCGCCGAGCGGGTCGACGACACCGACGAGCGTGACGCCGTCGAGACCGGCGAGTACGCGTGCGTGGTGGCGCCCCATCGAGCCCAGGCCGATCAGGCCGGCGCGCAGTCCCCCGGTGGTCACAGGTTCTCTCCCAGCTCATTCACGGCGGAAACGATTCGCTCCAGGTCCGACTCGGACAGCGAGGGGTGCACCGGGAGCGAGACGACCTCGGCGGCCGCCCGCTCGGTCTCCGGCAGATCCCAGTTCCGGCCGGCCTTCTGGTCCGGCTCCCAGAACGGCCGCAGCCGGTGGATGGGTGTCGGGTAGTACACGGCGTTGCCGACGCCGGCCTCGGTGAGCTTCGCCATCGCGGCGTCGCGGTCACCGGTGATCCGGACGGTGTACTGGTGGTAGACGTGGTACGCGCCTTCGGCGACCGGCGGCGTCACCACACCGGGCGCGGTGATGTGCTCGTTCAGGTACGCGGCGTTGGCGCGGCGCTGCTCGGTCCAGCCGGGGAGCTTGGTGAGCTGCACCCGGCCGATGGCCGCGGCCACGTCGGTGAGGCGCATGTTGGCGCCGACGATCTCGTTCGCGTACCGCTGCTCCATGCCCTGGTTGCGCAGCAGGCGCAGGGTGCGGGCGACCTCGGCGTCACCGGTGGAGATCATGCCACCTTCGAGGGAGTGCATGTTCTTCGTCGGGTAGAAGCTGAAGGTGCCGCCGGAGCCGAAGGCGCCGACCGGTGTGCCGTTCAGCGACGCGGCGTGCGCCTGGCAGGCGTCCTCCACGACGGCGAGCTTGTGCTTGTCGGCGATGGGCATCAGCTTGTCCATCGACGCCGGGTTGCCGTAGAGGTGTACCGGCATGATCGCGGCGGTGCGCGGGGTGATCGCGGCCTCGACGGCCGCCGGGTCGAGACCGAAGTTGCCGGGCTCGATGTCGGCGAAGACGACGTCGGCGCCGACGAGGCGGACGGCGTTGGCCGACGCGGCGAACGAGAACGACGGCACGATCACCTCGTCGCCCGGGCCGATGCCGAGGGCGAGCAGCAGGAGATGGAGCGCCGAAGTGCCGGAGTTCACAGCCACGCAGTGGCGGCCGGCGACGAGCTCGGCGAAGCCTTCTTCGAACGCGGCCACCTCGGGGCCCTGAACGACCCGGCCGGTGCGCAGTACGCGTACGGCGGCCTCGATCTCCTCTTCCCCGATGACCGGGCGGGCAGCGGGGATGGGCTGCACTTCACTGCTCGACATGGACGTCGTCCTCCTTGAACACCGCGAAAGCTCTCTGTGGCAGAGGCCAGGAGTGCAGCGGGCGTCTCACGAGGCCGCGTGTACTCCTACGGCGCGATTGGCCGACGCCCTGCCGAGGAATGTGGGACCGCTGTCCCTGGACGGGCCGGTCTCCGACCGCAGGTTCCGGGCGGAGACTGTCGACGGCGGGGACCGCCAGTCACATTATCAGGGATTTCCGACCGAATTTCGGCCCTGTTAACCGCCAATCGCATCAATTCCGAAACAAAAGAGCCCGTGCCCGTCACTGGATTCCCAGGGACGGGCACGGGCCGTTCAACCGGCTGTCACCAAACGTTCAGCTCAACAGCTCAGCCATCCGTGGGGACCGACACGGTCGGGGCCGTCTGCTGCTCGGCCGCCGATGTCTTCTTGGCCGCGGACTTCGTGGCCGCCTTCTTGGTTGTGGTCTTCTTCGCAGCGGTCTTCTTGGCGGCCGTCTTCTTCGTCGCCGCCTTCTTCGCCGTGGCCTTCTTGGCGGTCTTTCGAGCCGTCTTCTTGGCCGGAGCAGAAGATTCCGCATTGTCGTCGCCGTCGGAGCCTTCGGCGTGTCCCTCGGATTCGGCCGATTCCGCGGAGCTCGACACCGACTCCGGCGCCGAATCCACCACGAGGACCGCAGCCTCCTCGCCACCCGCCGGCGAACCGGCCGGGGCAGACGCCTTACGGGTCGCCCTGCGGCGCGCCCGCGGCGGTGCCGCCTCGGGCGTGTCGGACGGCGTCTCGCCGGCGGGCTCGGCCGGTACGGCCTCCGGCTCCGCCGCGACGGGCGCCGCCGACTGCTCGACGACGACCTCGGCCTGCTCGGAGACCTCGTCGGACCCGGCCGCCTTCGGCGAACCGGCCGGAGCCGACGCCTTACGGGTGGCCCGGCGGCGGGTACGGCCCTGCGGGGCCGCCTCCTCCACGACTTCCTCGGGCTCGGCCACCGGCACGGACGAGGCGACCGGGACGGGCACCTCCGCCCGCTCGTCGGCCCGGACCTTCTGCTCCGGCTCCGCCGAACGCGGCGAACCGGCCGGAGCCGACGCCTTGCGCGAGGCCCGGCGGCGCGAACGCCCGCCGCGGGCGGCCGTCTCGGCCTCCGCGACGCTGCTGTACAGCTCCTCGTCGGGCACGAACTCCGGCGCGGGCAGCGCCACCGGGGCGGCGACCTCCGCGGCCACCTCGGCCTCGGACTCGGTCTCGGAGTCCATCTGGCCGTCGACCGTCTCGTGGTCATGGCTGTGGTCGTGGTCCGTGCCGGACCCGCCGCGGCGCTTCTTCGCGCGCTTGCCGTTACCGCCGCCACCGCCACCGCCGGAGCTGGTCGGCTGCTCCATGTGGACGATCACGCCACGCCCGTTGCAGTGGACACAGGTCTCGGAGAACGACTCCAGCAGACCCTGGCCGACCCGCTTACGGGTCATCTGGACCAGGCCCAGCGACGTCACTTCGGCGACCTGATGCTTCGTACGGTCCCGGCCCAGGCACTCCAGCAGTCGCCGCAGCACCAGATCCCGGTTCGATTCGAGGACCATGTCGATGAAGTCGATGACGACGATGCCGCCGAGGTCGCGCAGCCGCAGCTGACGCACGATCTCCTCGGCCGCCTCCAGGTTGTTCCTGGTGACGGTCTCCTCGAGGTTGCCGCCCTGACCGGTGAACTTCCCGGTGTTGACGTCGACCACGATCATGGCCTCGGTCTTGTCGATCACCAGCGAGCCACCGCTCGGCAGCCAGACCTTGCGGTCCAGCGCCTTCATCAGCTGCTCGTCGATCCGGTACGAGGCGAAGACGTCGACCTCGCTCGTCCAGCGGTTCAGCCGGTCGGACAGGTCGGGCGCCACGTGCGCCACATAACCGTGGATGGTCTGCCACGCCTCGTCACCGCTGACGATGACCTTGGTGAAGTCCTCGTTGAAGATGTCGCGCACGACCCGGACGGTCATGTCCGGCTCACCGTAGAGAAGGGTCGGGGCGTTGCCGCTCTTCGCCTTCTTCTGGATGTCCTCCCACTGCGACTGGAGGCGCTCGACGTCGCGGCGCAGCTCGTCCTCGCTCGCGCCCTCGGCGGCCGTACGGACGATGACGCCCGCGTCCTCGGGGACGATCTTCTTCAGGATGGTCTTCAGCCGCGCCCGCTCGGTGTCCGGGAGCTTGCGGCTGATACCGGTCATCGAACCCTCGGGGACGTACACGAGGTAACGACCGGGGAGCGAGACCTGGCTGGTGAGACGCGCGCCCTTGTGGCCGATCGGGTCCTTCGTCACCTGGACGAGGACCGACTGGCCGGACTTGAGCGCGGTCTCGATACGGCGCGGGCCGTTGGCCATGCCCAGCGCCTCGAAGTTGACCTCACCGGCGTACAGGACGGCGTTGCGTCCCTTGCCGATGTCCACGAAGGCGGCCTCCATGGACGGCAGTACGTTCTGCACCTTGCCCAGGTAGACGTTGCCGACGTAGCTGGTGGCCTGCTCCTTGTTGACGTAGTGCTCGACGAGCACGTCGTCCTCGAGGACACCGATCTGGGTGCGCTCGCCGCTCTGCCGCACGACCATCACACGCTCGACGGCCTCGCGGCGCGCCAGGAACTCCGCCTCGGTGATGATCGGCACGCGGCGGCGGCCCTGCTCGCGTCCCTCGCGGCGGCGCTGCTTCTTCGCCTCGAGACGGGTCGAGCCCTTGATGGACTGGACCTCGTCCACGCCGGTGCCGGGCTCGGTGTCCTTCGCACGGCGTTCACGCGGCTCGCGGACCTTGACGACCGTACGCTCCGGGTCGTCCACGCCGTTGTTCTCGGTGTCGGAGCCACCGTCACCGCTGCGACGGCGCCTGCGGCGGCGCCGACGGCTGCTGCTGCTTCCACCGCCCGACTGGCCGGCGGAGTCGTCGTCGTCCTGCTCGTCGGAGTCGCCTTCGACAGCGGTGTCGCCGTCGGCGTCGCCACCGTCCTGCGACACCTGCTTCTTGCCGCGCTCCCGGCTCCGCTCCTCGGGCGCGTCGTCGGACTGCTCGTCCGACTGCTCGTCGGCCTCGGCCAACTCGCCGCGGCGACGGCGACGGCCGCCCCTGCGGCGACGGCGCGACGGACGGTCGTAGTCGTCGGACTCGTCCGCATCGGACTCGTCGCCCTCGGCGGACTGCTCGGTGTCGGCCTCGTCGTCGGCGTCCCGCTCGGCGGGGGCCGGTGCGGGCGCGGGCTCGGCCGCCTCGGCGGACTCACCGCGGCGACGGCGCCGGCGGCGACCCGCGGGCTCGGGGGCGGGCGCGGCCTCGGCCGTCGTCTCGTCCTCGACGTCCAGATCCTCGTCGTCCTCGACATCACCGGCGGCGGCCATCGCGGCGGCCGACTCGGGGGTCTGGAACATCGGCTCGGCGAAGACGGGCGCCTGGAAGACGGCGACGGCGGGCCGGTTGGCGCGCCGACGCGACCGCTCGGGCGCTTCGGTCTCGCTGTCCTTCGCGGCGGCAGGGCCGGAGCCGTTGCGCTGCTCGGCCTTCCTGCTCCTGGGCTCGGACTTCGACTCGGCCTTGGGCTCGGCCTTCGGCTCCGTCCTCGACTCTGCCTTCGGCTCGGTGGTGGGCTCCTGCGAGCCCGCCCTGCGGCGCGTACGGCCACGGGTCGCGGCCTTCTCGGCGGCCTCGACCCGCTCCTCGTCGGCGGTGATCTGCGTGACTGCGGTCGCGGGCAGCGTCTCGCCCTGCGTGGTCCCGCTGTCCTCGTCCGCATCGGCGGTGGCGGGGGTGGTGGCCGGTGCGGTCACCTTCCGGGTCGCCCGGCGGCGGGCGCGCGGGGGCGCGGCCTCCTCGGCCACCGGCTCGGCGACGGGCTCGGTAGCGGTCTCGACGACCGGCTCCGGCACGCTCTCGGCGGGCGCGGCGACCTTACGGGTGGCACGACGGCGCGCACGCGGCGGAGCGGCCTCGTCGGCGACGGGCTCGGCCGCGGGCTCCGGGGCGGCGACGGCCGCGGGAGCGGCGGGCTCGACCACGGGCTCGACGACCGGTTCGGCGACCGTCTCGGCGGGCGCGGCGACCTTACGGGTGGCGCGGCGCCGGGCACGCGGCGGAGCGGCTTCCTCGGCCGCCGGCTCGGCGAGCGTCTCGGCCGCGGCGACCTCGGGTGCGGGCTCGGCCACGATCTCCACGGGAGCGGTGGCCTTACGGGTGGCACGACGGCGCGCACGCGGCGGAGCGGCCTCCTCGGCCACCGGCTCGGCGGAAGGCTCGGAGGCGGCGTCCTGCGTCACGTCGGCGGCCTCGGCCGCCGCGGACGGCGGCCCCGCCGGGCGCGACGCGGCGCGGCGCCTGCGGCGCGGCGGCAGCGTGTCGCTGGGGCTGCTCAGTTCTTCTTCGGTCTCCCGGTTCGTACCGGGCTCGTTCTGGGACATGCGGGCGGTTCTCCCGTCACGCTCCCGGGCGCCACGCCTTGATCCGGTCCGGCCGCGGCCCGCGCCAGTGCGCGAATGCCGCCGTCCGGGGCGCGGGCGCCGCACAGGAGCTGTTATGTCTGGGTCGCCGGTTCCGTACGTACGCGTTTGTGCGTACGGCCTGGCGAAAGTCTTCGTGGTCAGCGCGCCGCCCGGCCCAGGTGGCTCCCGAGGCGGTTTCGAGGGCAGCGCTACAACAACCGTCCCTACGCGGAACCTGCACCTTCCGGCGCCTTCGCGGCGGCGGGTCCGGCGGCCATGGACAGGCCTGCCGTGACTGCCTCGCGGTCGGGCGCGAGCGGGTCGGTCACCGTTCCGGACTCCTCGTCGAAGAGCCCCTGCGCCAGCCTGGTCACCGCTGCGGGGACCGGCGGCGCCAGGTCGGCCACAGCTCGGAGACCGGAAAGGACGTCGTCGGGTCGTACGGCGGGTGTCACGTGCCGAACAACCAGCCGCAGTATCGCACAGCGCTCGCCCCGCGGCCTATCGGCCTGTGGAGGAAGCGTCCGCAGGTCGACGACGGCTTCCCGGGCGTCGAAGGTCCGCATGCCGTTCTTCGCGCGCCGTTCGACCTCCACCACCTCCGCGGCGAGGAAGGCGGCCACGGCGCGCTCGGCCTCTTCGTGTTCCACCCCGTCGAGCCGCAGCTCCCACTCCGAGGCGGTCAGCCGGTCGGCGAGTCCCGATGTACGGACCTCGACGGCGTCGATGATGTCGAGCCCGGTGGGCAGCGACTCGTCGAGCAGCTCGCGCAGTGTGTCCGGGTCGCGTGGCGCCGCGAGGGCGATCTCCAGGTACTCGGCCTCGCTGCCCGTGCCGGTGGGTGCGGCATTGGCGTAACTCACCTTCGGGTGCGGCGTGAAGCCGGCCGAGTACGCCATGGGGACGTCGGCGCGGCGCAGTGCCCGCTCGAAGGCGCGCTGGAAATCGCGGTGGCTGGTGAACCGGAGGCGGCCACGCTTGGTGTAACGCAGTCGGATGCGCTGCACCGCCGGCGCGGGCGGTGGGCCTTCGGGCTGTCGCTTGCCCAGTGGTTCTTCTCCTCGGTGCGGGGTGCGCGTGGTGGCGCACACCCTCGAAAACGCGCGGCCGACCGGGCGGTCGGCCCCGGAAACCCGGCTCACACCTGCTTGCGCAGGGAGATCTCGGGTGCGGGTACCGCGCCGGGGACGGTTGTTGTACTACCCAGCGTACGCGCCCCGTCGACCGGCGCCGCCACAGGCTCGGCCGGGCGGGGAGCGCCGACCAGGGCGCGCCACGCGTCGCGGCGGGCCTGCCGGACCGTTTCCCCGGCGGAGCGCAGCGCGCTCCGGACGGCCCCGCCGGCCTCGACGGCGGCCTTCCTGGCCGGAGCCCAGACGCTGTCGCGCAGGACGTGGCCGACCGGGGTGCAGACGGAGCGGTAGAACCAGCTCACCGGCTGCCCGATCAGAATCCAGGCCAGCCATTTCAGCGCCCGGCCCACGGCCCGGGAGATCTGTCCGGCGATCCGCCAGGCGACGCCGAAGGCGGCGGCGATCTCCCGGCCGACCGGGCTGAGGACCGCGCGGTGGAACCAGCCGAGCGGGGTGATCAGCAGGGTGACGACGAGCCATACGAGCGCCGTCCAGATACCGACGGCGATCAGTGCGATGCCTCTGCCGAGCCAGGTGAGCGACCAGAGAGTGCCGTGGCCGATCGGGGTGAGCACCTGTCGGTACAGCCACACCACCGGCACCACGAGCCCGTAGTGCACCACCGGCACCAGCACATAGCGCCACAGCGCCACCCACTGCCACACGAACAACGCCTTGCCCAGCCACCCCAGCGCCACGCCCAGCACATGTCCGGTCGGCGTGAGCAACGTCTCGTACACCCAGGAGCAGACGAAGGCGATGCCGTGACCGATCGGGGTGAGGACGCTCGCGTACAGCCACACCAGCGGTACCAGGAGCCCGTAGTACGCCACCGGCACCAGCACGTACCGCCACAGCGCCACCCACGGCCACACGAACAACGCCTTGCCCAGCCACCCCAGCGCAACGCCCAGCGCACGCCCGAGCGGGGCGAGCAGCGTCTCGTACACCCACGAGCAGACGAAGGCGATGCCCCGTCCGAACGGCCGGAACACGGAGCGGTGCAGCGCCCGCGCCCCGGCGGCGAGCAGGTCCCACACCAGGCGCACCGGAACGACGAGGACCAGGACGACGATCCGCACCGGAATCCGGATGGCGGTGGTCAGACAGCCGTCGCCCGGCTCGTACCGCTCGGGTGCCGGCGGGGCCGGCCTCTTGTCCAGATCCATGCCCCACATGACGCCCCCGGCGCCCGCCCGGATCCCGGATCCGCCAACGGGACGGCGTTCGTGCCCGATTCGAGACCGGGCACCCCCGCCGCGCCTCGCTTCGGAGCCCTACTTCACGACCGTCAGCGGCAGCAGCTTCTTGCCCGTCGGGCCGATCTGGATGTCGAGGTCCAGCTGCGGGCAGACGCCGCAGTCGAAGCACGGTGTCCAGCGGCAGTCCTCGACCTCGGTCTCGTCGAGGGCGTCCTGCCAGTCCTCCCAGAGCCAGTCCTTGTCGAGACCGGAGTCCAGATGGTCCCAGGGCAGGACCTCCTCGTACGTGCGCTCACGCGTGGTGTACCAGTCGACGTCCAGGCCGAACTCCGGCAGCGTCTTCTCCGCGCTCGCCATCCAGCGGTCGTAGCTGAAGTGCTCACGCCAGCCGTCGAACCGGCCGCCGTCCTCGTAGACCGCGCGGATGACCGCGCCCACCCGGCGGTCGCCGCGCGAGAGCAGGCCCTCGACGATGCCGGGCTTGCCGTCGTGGTAGCGGAAGCCGATCGAGCGGCCGTACTTCTTGTCCGCGCGGATCTTGTCGCGGAGCTTCAGCAGGCGCGCGTCGGTCTCCTCGACGCTCAGCTGCGGCGCCCACTGGAACGGGGTGTGCGGCTTGGGCACGAACCCGCCGATGGAGACGGTGCAGCGGATGTCGTTCTGGCCGGAGACCTTGCGGCCCTCGGCGATGACCTTGACGGCCATGTCGCCGATCTGGAGGACGTCGTCGTCGGTCTCCGTCGGCAGCCCGCACATGAAGTAGAGCTTCACCTGGCGCCAGCCGTTGCCGTACGCGGTGGAGACCGTACGGATCAGGTCGTCCTCGGAGACCATCTTGTTGATGACCTTGCGCAGCCGCTCGGAGCCGCCCTCGGGGGCGAAGGTGAGACCGGAGCGCCGGCCGTTGCGCGTCAGCTCGTTGGCGAGGTCGACGTTGAAGGCGTCGACGCGGGTGGACGGGAGGGAGAGGCCGATCTTCTCCTCCTCGTACCGGTCGGCGAGGCCCTTGGCGACATCGGCGATCTCACTGTGGTCGGCGGAGGACAGCGACAGCAGGCCGACCTCCTCGAAGCCGGTCGCCTTGAGCCCCTTCTCGACCATCTCGCCGATGCCGGTGATGCTGCGCTCCCGGACGGGCCGCGTGATCATGCCGGCCTGGCAGAAGCGGCAGCCACGCGTGCAGCCGCGGAAGATCTCGACGGACATCCGCTCGTGCACGGTCTCGGCCAGCGGTACGAGCGGCTGCTTCGGGTACGGCCACTCGTCCAGGTCCATGACGGTGTGCTTGGAGATCCGCCACGGGACGCCGGAGCGGTTGGGGACGGTGCGGGCGATACGGCCGTCCGGCAGGTACTCCACGTCGTAGAAGCCGGGGACGTACACCCCGCCGGTCTTCGCGAGCCGCAGCAGCAGTTCCTCGCGGCCACCGGTCCTGCCCTCGGCCTTCCAGGCCCGGACGATCTCGGTGATCTTCAGGACGGCCTGCTCGCCGTCGCCGATGACGGCGCAGTCGATGAACTCGGCGATCGGCTCGGGGTTGAACGCCGCGTGACCGCCCGCGAGCACGATCGGGTGGTCGACGGTGCGGTCCGCCGCGTTGAGCGGGATCCCGGCCAGGTCGAGGGCCGTGAGCATGTTGGTGTAGCCGAGTTCGGTGGAGAAGGAGAGCCCGAAGACGTCGAAGGCCGAGACGGGGCGGTGCGCGTCCACCGTGAACTGCGGGACCCGGTGCTCGCGCATCAGCGCCTCGAGGTCGGGCCAGACGCTGTACGTGCGCTCCGCGAGGACGCCCTCGCGCTCGTTGAGCACCTCGTAGAGGATCATGACGCCCTGGTTGGGCAGCCCGACCTCGTACGCGTCCGGGTACATCAGCGCCCAGCGGACGTCGCACTCGTCCCAGTCCTTGACGGTGGAGTTGAGTTCACCGCCGACGTATTGGATCGGCTTCTGCACATGCGGGAGCAGAGCTTCGAGCTGTGGGAAGACCGATTCAACAGCAGACATCACGGCGACTTTCGTGGGCTGACGGGGTGACCATCCAGGCTACCCCGACGGCCACCCGCCCTTCACCGCGCGAACGGTGCCTCTCGCCGGGCGTACGCCCGCGCTCAGCCGGCCAGCGCCGTCCGCAGCTTCCGCTTCGCCGACTTCCGCCAGATTCGCGGGAGTTCGCGCTCGCGGTCCGCCGCCCGCGACTCCTCCTCGCCGTACAGCAGCCCCCAGGTGAAGGCGGACTCGCCGGCCGCGTGGGCCTGGACCGCGAGATCGCGCAGGGCGTCGCGGGCCACCACGCTGTCCTGGTGGTCGCCGAGCACGGTCTGCACGGCCTTCATCCGCTTCGAGAAGCGCTTCGCGGACTTCCCGAGGGCGGGCTCGGCCGCGTCGGCGGCGTAACGGGCACGCTTGGCGGCCTTGCGAGCGTCGTGCAGCGCCAGGTCGCGCTCCTCGCCCGGCGCGAGTCCCAGCGCGTGCTCGACGCGGCCCGCAAGGCGGTCGTAGTCCTTGACGATCGCCCGGGGCAGCACCTTGGCCGGTTTCCGGCCGGCGCCGTCCAGCAGGGGAGGATCGGCGAGCAGCGCCGCCACCGAGTCCAGCAGGCGCAGATAGCGAGCGCTGTCGAGGACGGCGAGGGTCCTGGTCCGCGCGTCGGTACGGCCCGCCGCGTCCCAGATCCGGAGCCGGGCGTGCACGGGCCCGAGCAGCAGGGTCGTGTCGTGCGCTTCGATGCCGGCCGTGAGCCGCTCGGCGAGGACCTCCTGGTCCCGGTCGACGCCCAGCTCCCCGGCGAGCCACTTCAGCTCGGCGCCGATGGGCCGGGTGGCGTCGCGGTCGAGCACCTTCTTGTACGTACGGAACAGGGACCGCATCCGGCGTGTGGCGACGCGCAGTTGGTGCACCGAGTCGGGCAGGTCGCGGCGGACGGCGGGGTCGTAGGAGACGATCGCGTCGGCCTGCTCGCGCAGATAGGCCAGCACATGGTCCCCGGCGGTGACCGGCGCGCCCTTCGAGGCGGCCCCGGCGCGCTTCCCGGGCCCGGCCCCCTTCGTGGCGGGCGCCGTCTCGGCGAGGGCCCTGGCGAGCTTGGACTTGGCGGACGCCGGACGCACTCCCGCCTTGCGGAGCACCTTCTCCACGGCGTCGAGCAGCGCCGGGTCGCCGCCGTCGGCCAGCTCGACCTCGATCTCGGTCCACTCGGCGGTTCCGGTCCCGGTCCCGCTCCCGGCCGGCCGGCGTTCGGCGCGGACGGTGTCGACGGCCACCTCGGCGAGTGTCCGGCCCGCCTCGTCGACCAGCAGGCTGGTGTCGCGGGAGGTCCGCAGCCGTACGACGGGGGTCAACGCCGCGCCCCGGACCCGTGAGCGCACCAGCGCCGCGAGTTCGCCCGGGAGGGTGTCGGAGAGCGGGGCCTGGATCTCGTCACGGACGCCGTCGCCGACGGGGAACTTGAGATGCCAGCCCTCGTCGGCGCCGCCGGTCCGGCGGCGCAGCGTGAGGGAGTCGGCGGTCAGCCGGAGGTCCGGTGTGTCGTGGTAGACGGCGTCCAGTTCGGTGACGCCGCGCGCCGTGACGGCCGAGACCGAGCGGACCTTGGTGAGGTCGGGCAGTGGGGAAGGGCCACCGGGCCGCGAGTTGTCGCCGCCCTCCGGCCGTACCGGGAGTTCGTACTTGCGTTCGATCTCGCGCTTCGTGTCCGCCATCTTCACAAACGTAGTCGCAGGGGCCGCCGAGTGGCAGCCCCCGCGACGCCGAACGGGCGGATCACGCCGACATCGGCCGCTGCACCCTGATCGACTGGAGCAGTCCGACCGCGATCCAGACCGCGAACATCGACGTGCCTCCGTAGGAGACGAACGGCAGTGGCAGCCCCGCCACGGGCATGATCCCGAGCGTCATCCCGACGTTCTCGAAGGACTGGAAGGCGAACCAGGCGATGATCCCGGCCGCCACGATCGTCCCGTACAGCTCCGTCGTCTCACGGGCGATCCGGCAGGCGCGCCACAGCACCACGCCGAGCAGCAGCAGGATCAGCCCGGCGCCGAGGAAGCCCAGTTCCTCGCCCGCGACGGTGAAGACGAAGTCGGTCTGCTGCTCGGGGACGAACTGACCGGTGGTCTGGGAGCCCTTGAAGAGTCCGGTGCCGGTGAGCCCGCCCGAACCGATCGCGATCCGCGCCTGGTTGGTGTTGTAGCCGACGCCCGCCGGGTCGAGTTCCGGGTTGGCGAAGGCGGCGAAGCGGTTGATCTGGTACTCGTCGAGCACCCCGAGCGCGGCGACCGCGACGGCGCCCACGACACCGGCGCCGACGAGCCCGAAGATCCACCGGTTGGACGCCCCGGAGGAGAGCAGGACGCCGAGCACGATCACCGCCATGACCATGACCGAGCCGAGGTCCGGCATCATCATGACGATCACGATCGGGACGACCGCCAGGCCCAGGGACTTGGCGACCGTCCGATGGTCCGGATGGACCTGATCACCCGCGTCGACTCTGGCCGCGAGCAGCATCGCCATGCCCAGGATGATCGTGATCTTCACGAACTCCGAGGGCTGGAGGGTGAAGCCGCCGCCGAGCACGATCCAGGCGTGCGCGCCGTTGATGGTGGCGCCGAGCGGGGTGAGGACCAGCAGCACGAGCACGACGGAGATGCCGTAGAGGACGGGCACCGCGCCGCGCAGGGTGCGGTGACCGAGCCAGATCGTGCCGATCATCAGGGCCAGCCCGATACCGGTGTTCAGTATGTGGCGGAAGAAGAAGTGGTACGGATCGCCCTGGTTGAGATCCGTACGGTTCCGGGTCGCCGACCAGACCAGCACCGACCCGACCGCCGAGAGCGCGACCGCGGAGAACATCAGCGGCCAGTCCAGCCTGCGCGCCATCGAGTCACGGGCGGCGAGCGTCGCCCAGAGCCCGCGCTCGGGACCGTATCCGGAGACGGAGAAGCCGCCTGTGCCGGCCATGGGTCAGTCCCTCCGCGCGGGTGGGCCCGCGAGTGGTCCGTTGTCGTTCGGTGCCTGGCCCGGATCGTCCGGGGCCTGCCCGGCGTTGTCCGGTGCCTGCCCGGCGTTGTCCGGTGCCTGGCCCGCGTCGGGTGCCTGGCCCGCGTCGCCGGGTGCCTGCGGCACCTGTCCGGTGTTGTCACCGGCCGGTGCGAGCTCGTTGCCGTCCAGCGGCGTCTTGTCCGGCACATACGGCTTGACGGGCGGCGCGTCGATCGAGCCGTCGGGCTCGATCTTGGGCAGCGACTTTCGCGGCTCGGGCAGCAGGGCCTTCTTGAGGTTCTGCCCGCCCTTCGTGTCGAGGCCGTACATCGCCTCGTAGATCTTGCGCACGGCGGGGCCCGAGGCTCCGGAGCCCGTACCACCCTGGGAGATCGTCATGACGATCGTGTAGTCCTCGGTGTACGAGGCGAACCAGGAGGTCGTCTGCTTGCCGTAGACCTCGGCCGTACCCGTCTTGGCGTGCATCGGGATCTTGTCCTGCGGCCAGCCGCCGAACCGCCAGGCGGCCGAACCCGTCGTCGCCACTCCCGCGAGGGCCTTGTTCAGCTGGTCGCGCAGCTTTCTGTCGACCGGCAGCTTGCCGTGCGACTGGGGCTTGATCTCCTCGACGCTCTTGCCGTCGGGGCTGACGATCGCCTTGCCGACGCTCGGGGTGTACATCGTGCCGCCGTTGGCGATCGCCGAGTAGATCGTGGCCATCTGGATCGGGGTGACGAGCGTGTCGCCCTGGCCGATCGAGTAGTTGACCGCGTCACCGGCGCGCATCCGGTTGCCTTCGAGGCAGCCCTCGTACGCGAGTTGCTCGACGTACGTGCCGCCCTTCTTGCCCTGCTTGCACCAGCCGACCTTGTTGGCCTCCCAGAAGTCCTGCTTCCACTTGCGGTCCGGGATCCGGCCCGCGGTCTCGTTGGGGAGGTCGATACCGGTCTCCTTGGCGAGACCGAACTGCTTGGCGGTCTTGTAGAACCAGTCGTTGGCGCCCTTCCTGGGCTTGTTGCCGCCGTCCTTCTGCCACTCCTTGTGCGCGAGCCCGTAGAAGACGGTGTCGCAGGAGACCTCCAGGGCGCGGCCGAGGTCGATGCTGCCGTAGCCCTGGGACTCGAAGTTCTTGAAGACCTGGTTGCCGATGGAGTACGAACTGGGGCACGGGTAGCTGCCGTTGAAGTCGTATCCGGCCTTGACCGCCGCGGTCGACGAGATGACCTTGAAGATCGAGCCGGGGGCGGCCTGCGACTGGATCCCCCGGTTCAGCAGCGGGAAGTTGGACTTCTTGCTGGTGAGCTTGGAGTAGTCCTTCGCGGAGATCCCGCCGACCCAGGCGTTGGGGTCGTACGTCGGCTGGGAGGCCATCGAGACGACGCGGCCGGTCTTGGACTCCAGGACGACCACGGCCCCGGCGTCGGCCTTGTAGTTCTCGTTGGTGTTGCGGTCCATCTCCTTGCGCGCCGCCTTCATCGCCTCGTTGAGCTCGTACTCGGCAACAGCCTGCACGCGCGCGTCGATGGAGGTGATGATGTTGGAGCCCGGCTCCGCCTGGTCGCTCTTGGCCTGGCCGATGACCCGGCCGAGGTTGTCGACCTCGTAGCGGGTGACGCCCGCGTCACCGCGCAGGTATTTGTCGTACGTGCGCTCCAGGCCGGAGCGGCCGACCTGGTCGGAGCGGAGGAACGGCGAGTCGGTGTCCTGCGCCTTGGTGATCTCCTCGTCGGTGACCGGCGAGAGATAACCGAGCACCTGGGCGGTGTTGGCCTTGGCGGGCGCGGCGTAGCGGCGCACGGCGGTCGGTTCGGCGGTGATGCCGGGGAAGTCCTCGGCGCGCTCGCGGATCTGAAGCGCCTGCTGGGTGGTGGCCTCGTCGGTGACGGGGATCGGCTGGTAGGGCGAACCGTTCCAGCAGGGCTGCGGCGTCTCGTTGTCGCAGAGCCTGACCTTGTCGTGGACGTCCTTGGGCTTCATGCCGAGGACGTCGGAGAGGCGCGTGAGGACGGCTTCCCCGCCGTCCTTCATCTTCATCAGCTCGGTGCGGCTGGCGGAGACGACGAGACGGGTCTCGTTGTCGGCGAGCGGCACACCCTGCGAGTCGAGGATCGAGCCCCGGACCGCGGGCTGGACGACCTGCTGCACATGGTTGTTCTTGGCCTCGTCCGTGTACTCCGCGCCGTTGCGGACCTGGAGGTACCAGAGCCGTCCGCCGAGCGTGAGCAGGAGCGAGAAGACCAGGACCTGGATGACGACGAGCCGGATCTGGACCCGCGGCGTCCGTCCGGTCTCCGGAATGTTGCTCACAGTCGTTTGACCCCCTTGATCCGTCCGGCCCGTGCCGCGCGGGAGCGGGCCGTCTTCATCCGCAGTCCACCGCGCTGGTTCCCGATCTTCAGTCCGGTCCCCGCCGACAGCCAGCCGGAGGCGACGTCGCTGCCACCGCTCGACTTCTCGGCGAGCGGATCGTTCTCGGCGCGTCTGGCCAGGGCCATGATCAGCGGCACGGTGAACGGGGCGAGCAGCAGGTCGTAGATGGCCGCCGTGACGACCAGGTTGGCCAGGCCTACGTGGCGTGCGGCGGTGTCGCCGACGAGAGCGCCGACTCCCGCGTACAGCAGGGTGGTGGTGACGGCCGCGCCGACCACCACGACCATCGGGCCCAGCGCCGTGCGCAGTTGGCCATTGTCGGGCTTGGCGAGTCCGGCGAGATAACCGATCAGACAGAGCACCAGCGCGTACCGGCCGGCGGCGTGGTCGGCGGGCGGGGCGAGGTCGGCGAGGAGCCCGGCGCCGAAGCCGATGACCGCGCCGCTGGTGTGCCCGTAGACGAGGGCGAGCGCGACGACGACGAGGAGCAGCAGATCGGGTACGGCTCCGGGGAGTTGGAGGCGGGCGAGTACGGACACCTGGACGACCAGCGCGACCACGACCAGGGTGATGGAGAGCAGCGTCCGGTTGAAGCGCATGGGGATCAGCTCTACTCCTGCTCGTTGACCTGGCCGTCGCCCGGGGCGGCCTGGCCGCCTGGCGACGGGGTCACCGTGACGGTGACGGTCGGTGTGGGCTTGGGCTTGGCGGGCTTCTTCGGCAGGACCATGTCGCGCGGGTCCTCGCGGGGTGCCTGGACGACGACGCCGACGATGTCGAGCTTGCTGAAGCCGACGTACGGGCGGACGAAGATGTCGCGCGTGAGGTCACCGCCGGCGGGGTCGACGCGTACGACCTGGCCGACCGGCACTCCGGGTACGAACGGCCGGTCCTTGCTGGAGCCGAACGTGACCAGCCGGTCGCCGTTCTTCACCTTGGCCTTGCCGTTGAGGAGTTGGACGTTGAGCGGCTGGTCGCCCTGGCCGGTGGCGAAGCCCAGTTCGTCGGACTTCTCCATCCGGGTGCCGACCGTGAAGTCCGGGTCGTTGGCGAGCAGTACGGTCGCGGTGTTCGGTCCCACGGTGGTGACGCGGCCGACGAGCCCGTCCCCGTTCAGTACGGTCATGTCGCGCTTGAGGCCGTCGTTGGCGCCCGCGTCGATGGTCACGGTCCAGGAGAAGCCCTGGGCCGCTCCGATGGCGATGACCTCGGCGGCCTTTATGCCGTACTGGCCCGCGCCCGCGGTCTTGAGGAGCTTGTCCAGCTCCTTGACCCGGCTCCGGTTGCGGTCGTCGCTGCCGAGCCGCTGCTTGAGCGCCGCGTTCTCCCGCTCCAGGAGGGTCACGCGGTCGTGCCGCCCACCGGAGTCCCGTACGGCCCCGATGGCGTTGCCGACCGGGTCGACGGCTTTCGCGACACCGTTCTGCACGGGTCCGAAGACCGTGGCCGCGGCCTGTCGGGCACCGTCGACGGGTGACGCCTCTCCCCCGCGGATATCCACCGTGATCAGTGCGAACGCGATGGCGATCAGCAGCACCAGGAGCAGCCGGCTCTCTCGTGTGTCCCTCACGTGCGGCGGCCGTGCCTTCCTCGTTGGAATGCCTCGTCGGAAAATTTCACGCGAATCGCGGGAATCCCCCGGAAGGGATTCGTCGCAATTGGCGCATCGGATTGGTCTTGTCTGTATATCAACGATCCACCGGCGGGGACGTCAGCGTTCCATATGGGGTGTCCCCCGGGCCTGTTGGGGCCCGGGGGATATTCACCCTTTTCGTGATCTGCTGCATGATCTGCCTCATGATCCGCGGATCAGGCCGGGCGGCGGTCGGTCACCTGCGCGGTGAGGCGTCCAGCACCTGCTGGAGTGCCTCGAACTCCTCGACGCACTTGCCGGAGCCGAGAGCCACCGAATCGAGCGGGTCCTCGGCGATGTGGATGGGCATGCCGGTCTCACGGCGCAGCCGCTCGTCGAGGCCGCGCAGCAGGGCGCCGCCGCCGGTGAGGACGATGCCGCGGTCCATCACGTCGCCGGAGAGCTCCGGCGGACACTTGTCGAGCGTGGTCTTCACGGCGTCGACGATGGCGTTGACCGGCTCCTCGATGGCCTTGCGGACCTCGGCGGCCGAGATGACGACGGTCTTCGGCAGCCCCGACACCAGGTCGCGGCCGCGGATCTCGGTGTGTTCGTCCTTGTCGAGGTCGTAGGCCGAACCGATGGTGATCTTGATCTGTTCGGCGGTCCGCTCGCCGAGGAGGAGCGAGTACTCCTTCTTGATGTGCTGGATGATCGCGTTGTCCAGCTCGTCACCGGCGACCCGGATCGACTGGGCGGTGACGATCCCGCCGAGCGAGATCACCGCGACCTCGGTGGTGCCGCCGCCGATGTCCACGACCATGTTGCCGGTCGCCTCGTGGACGGGGAGTCCCGAGCCGATGGCGGCGGCCATGGGCTCTTCGATGATGTGCACCTGACGGGCGCCCGCCTGGGTGGACGCCTCGATGACGGCGCGTCGCTCGACTCCCGTGATGCCCGAGGGCACACAGACGACGACCCGCGGACGGGCCAGATAGCGACGCTTGTGGATCTTGAGAATGAAGTAGCGCAACATGCGTTCGGTGATCTCGAAGTCGGCGATCACGCCGTCCTTCAGTGGCCGGACGGCAACGATGTTGCCCGGTGTCCGGCCGATCATCTTCTTCGCTTCGGCGCCGACCGCGAGAATGCCGCCCGTGTTGGTGTTGATGGCGACGACGGACGGCTCGTTGAGCACGATCCCTCGACCCCTGACGTACACCAGCGTGTTGGCGGTCCCGAGGTCGACAGCCATGTCACGGCCGATGAACGACATCTTGTTCCCCATGAGGATGCGTCTGGCCTTCCCAAATCGAGCATTGACGGCTTTTCAGGATGGCGAGGTGGATGCTGTGGCGAGGAGGCTTCCATCGTAGTGCCGCCCGTACTGACGCGGCGCGGTAGATCCACCTCTTATAAAGGTGACGATGTGTCGAAGCCATGCGTTCCCGATCTGGCTCCGCATATGCCGGGGGTGGCCGAATTCCGTCGGTCGCCGCAGGCGCGCTCAGCGCTGTATGGCTGACGTGTGGTCAGGAAAGACCAGCTTAAGGGGTGTCTTTCAGTGCTCGGGAAAGAAAAGTTTCAGTTCCCGAATGGCGGACTCCTCGGAGTCCGACGCGTGGATCAGGTTCTCCCGGACAATCGTCCCGAAGTCCCCCCGAATGGACCCCGGCGCCGCGGCGATCGGGTCAGTGGGGCCCGCCAGGGCGCGTACGCCCTCGATGACGCGCTCGCCCTCGACGACCAGCGCGACGACCGGGCCCGACGCCATGAACTCGATCAGCGGCTCGTAGAAGGGGCGGCCCTTGTGCTCGCCGTAGTGCTGCTCCAGCGTGCTGTCGTCGAGCGTACGCAGCTCCAGCGCGGTGATGCTCCAGCCGGCCTTGCGCTCGATACGGCCGATGATCTCTCCCACCAAAGCGCGGCGGACGGCGTCCGGCTTGAGGAGGACGAGAGTGCGCTGGGTCATGGTGTGCGGCTCCTTGCGGGCATTCGCTGCGGGCAAACGGGTGAAGTGGTGTGAGGCTACAGGTGCGCGCGGGCCGTGCCGTACCCGGTACAGGTAGGGGCGGGGGCTTAGGGCGTGTCCGCCGACGCCTGCGCACCGGCCTGCTCGGCCCATCGCGCCTTCGCCGCGTCGATCTTGCGCCCGAAGTGGACCGAGGCCCACCACAGCGCGCCGAAGAGCACTCCCAGGAAGAACATCGCCGGCACCACGAAACCGCCCGCGATCAGCGCGATCTGGAACGCCCAGCCGAGCTGGACCCCGCCCGGCCTGGTGATCATGCCGCACAGCAGCAGGGACAGCAGCATCGCGACACCGCAGACCGTCCACACGGTCGTCATCGAGAGGTCGTCCGACTTCATGGCGACGAGCCCGGCGAAGCCGATCACGAAGAACTCACCGATCAGCGTCGACGCGCAGAGCGTACGCATGCGGAATCAGCCCTTTCCCAGAAGCAGCCGGGCCTCGCCGACCGTGATCACCGAACCGGTCACCAGCACCCCGGCGCCCGCGTACTCGTCGTCCTCCTCGGCGAGCGTGATCGCCGCCTCCAGCGCGTCGTCGAGCCGGGGCTCGACCTGTACGCGGTCGTCGCCGAACAGCTCGACGGCCACGGCCGCCAGTTCGTCCGCGCTCATCGCCCGGTCGCTCGAGTTCTCCGTGACGACGATCTCCGCGAAGACCGGCTCCAGGGCTTCGAGCAGCCCGCGGACGTCCTTGCCCGCGCTCGCGCCGACCACCCCGATCAGTCTGCTGAAGCCGAACGCCTCACCGACCGCCGCGGCGGCGGCCCGCGCCCCCGCCGGATTGTGCGCCGCGTCCAGGACGACCGTCGGCGAGCGCCGTACGACCTCCAGACGGCCCGGCGAGACCACGGAGGCGAACGCCGCGCGCACCGTTTCCAGGTCCATGGGGCGGGCGTGTTCGGCGCCGACCCCGAAGAACGCCTCGACCGCCGCCAGCGCCACCACCGCGTTGTGCGCCTGATGGGCGCCGTGCAGCGGGAGGAAGATCTGCTCGTACTCACCACCGAGGCCGCGCAGCGTCAGCATCTGCCCGCCGACCGCCACCTCGCGGGAGACGATGCCGAACTCCATGCCCTCGCGCGCCACCGTCGCGTCCACGTCGACGGCCTTCTTCAGCATCACCTGCGCCGCGTCCACCGGCTGCTGCGCCAGGACGACCGTCGCGCCCTGCTTGATGATCCCGGCCTTCTCCACGGCGATCTCGCCCGGCGTGGAGCCGAGCCGGTCGGTGTGGTCCAGGTCGATGGGGGTGACGACGGCGACGGTGGCGTCGATCACGTTCGTCGCGTCCCAGGTGCCGCCCATGCCCACCTCGACCACCGCGGCGTCCACCGGCGCGTCCGCGAAGGCCGCGTACGCCATGCCGGTGAGCACCTCGAAGAACGAGAGCCGGTACTCCTGCGCGCCGTCCACCATGTCGACGTACGGCTTGATGTCCTCGTACGTCTCGATGAACCGCTCCGGGGAGATCGGTTCGCCGTCGAGACTGATCCGCTCGGTGACCGAGGAGACGTGCGGGCTGGTGTAGCGGCCGGTGCGCAGATCGAACGCGCCGAGCAGCGCCTCGATCATGCGGGCCGTGGACGTCTTGCCGTTGGTGCCGGTGAGGTGGATCGAGGGATACGCCCGCTGGGGGTCACCGAGCACGTCCATCAGTGCCTCGATGCGCCTGACCGACGGCTCGAGCTTCGTCTCGCCCCAGCGGCCGGCCAGCTCCTGCTCGACGGCGCGCAGCGCCCTGTCGACCTCCGGGTCGGTGGGCCGGGCCGGGACGCCGTCACCCTGCGGGGGGCCCGCCTGGGTGCGCAGCGTACGGCTCCCGGCCTCGATGACGGCGAGGTCGGGGTCGCGGGTTGTCTCGGCGTGGACGATGTCGTCGAAATCGTCGTCGTACTCGCCGGGCTGGTCTGGCTGGTCGGGCTGCTGCTCGCTCACACGACCAGTCTACGGAGCGGGTACGACACGTTCGCCGCCCCGCCCCGTCGACCGGTACGGGCCCCGGTCTCAGCTCTCCGGGAGAGCCGCGAGCTGCGCCGTGATCCGCTCGATGTCCGCGTCCGCCTTGGACAGCCGGCCGCGGATCTTGTCGACCACGTTGTCCGGTGCCTTCGCCAGGAACGCCTCGTTGCCGAGCTTGGCCACGGCCTGCTGCTTCTCCTTCTCGGCGGCGTCCCGGTCCTTCGTCAGCCGCTTGCGCTCCGCCGCGACGTCGATCGTGCCGGACAGGTCGAGCGCGACCGTCGCACCCGCGACCGGCAGGGTCGCGGTGGCGTGGAAGTCGTCGCCCGCCGCCTGGAGACGCAGCACCTGCCGGATGGCCGCCTCGTGCGCGGCGAGCGGCGTGGCGGACAGGTCGAGCCGCCCCGGGACCTTCTGTCCCGACTGGAGGCCCTGGTCGGCGCGGAACCGGCGGACCTCGGTGACGACCTGCTGGAGGTGCTCGATCTCACGCTCGGCGGCCTGGTCGCGGAAGCCGGAGTCGGCCGGCCAGTCGGCGACGACCACCGACTCCTTGCCGGTCAGCGTCGTCCACAGCGTCTCGGTGACGAAGGGCACGATCGGGTGCAGCAGACGCAGGGTGACGTCCAGGACCTCGCCGAGGACGCGCCCGGAGACCTTCGCCTGCTCGCCGCCCGCGAAGAACGTCGTCTTGGACAGCTCGACGTACCAGTCGAAGACCTCGTCCCACGCGAAGTGGAAGAGGGCGTCGCTGAGCTTCGCGAACTGGTAGTCCTCGTAGAGGGCGTCGACCTGGGCGACGGTCTCGTTCAGCCGCGAGAGGATCCAGCGGTCCGTGGCGGACATCTCCGAGGCGTCGGGCAGCGGGCCCTCGACCGTCGCGCCGTTCATCATCGCGAAACGCGTCGCGTTCCAGATCTTGTTGGCGAAGTTGCGTGAGCCCTGGACCCAGTCCTCGCCGATGGGCACGTCGACACCGGGGTTGGCACCCCGCGCGAGCGTGAAGCGGACCGCGTCGGCGCCGTACTTGTCCATCCAGTCCAGCGGATCGACCGCGTTGCCGAAGGACTTCGACATCTTCTTGCCGAACTGGTCGCGGACCATGCCGTGCAGCGCGATCGTGTGGAACGGCGGTGTGCCGTCCATCGCGTACAGACCGAACATCATCATCCGGGCGACCCAGAAGAAGAGGATGTCGTATCCCGTGACCAGGACCGAGTTCGGATAGAACTTCTCCAGGCTCGGGGTCTGTTCGGGCCAGCCGAGCGTGGAGAACGGCCACAGCCCGGACGAGAACCAGGTGTCCAGGACGTCCGTGTCCTGGTGCCAGCCCTCACCGGTCGGCGGCTCGTCGTTCGGGCCGACACAGACGGTCTCACCGTTCGGGCCGTGCCAGACCGGGATCCGGTGGCCCCACCACAACTGCCGTGAGATGTTCCAGTCGTTGAGGTTGTCGATCCACGCGAAGTAGCGGGACTCCATCTCCTTGGGGTGGATCGTGACGCGGCCGTCGCGGACGGCGTCGCCGGCCTCCTTGGCGAGCGTTTCGACCTTGACCCACCACTGGAGCGAGAGGCGGGGCTCGACGGTCGTCTTGCAGCGCGAGCAGTGGCCCACGGAGTGGACGTACGGCCGCTTCTCGGCGACGATCCGGCCGTCCGCGCGGAGCGCGGCGACGATGGCGGAGCGGGCCTCGTAGCGGTCGAGTCCCTGGAAGGGGCCGGGGGTCGTGATCACGGCCCGCTCGTCCATGACCGTGACGTTCGGCAGGTCGTGGCGACGGCCGATCTCGAAGTCGTTCGGGTCGTGCGCGGGCGTGACCTTGACGGCGCCCGTGCCGAACTCGGGGTCGACGTGCGTGTCCGCGACGACCGGGATCGTGCGGTCGGTCAGCGGCAGTTTGATCCGCCTGCCGACCAGGTGCGCGTAACGCTCGTCGTCCGGGTGGACGGCGACGGCGGTGTCACCCAGCATCGTCTCGGCGCGGGTGGTGGCGACGACGAGCGTCTCGTCCCCGTCCCCGTACTTGATGGAGACCAACTCGCCGTCGTCGTCCTGGTACTCGACCTCGATGTCGGAGATGGCGGTGAGACAGCGCGGGCACCAGTTGATGATGCGCTCGGCGCGGTAGATCAGCCCGTCGTCGAAGAGCCGCTTGAAGATGGTCTGGACGGCGTCGGACAGCCCGTCGTCCATCGTGAACCGCTCACGGGACCAGGCGACGCCGTCGCCGAGGCGCCGCATCTGCCCGGAGATCTGGCCGCCGGACTCTTCCTTCCACTGCCAGACGCGCTCGACGAACGCCTCACGCCCCAGGTCGTGCCGGGACTTGCCCTCCTTGGCCAGCTCGCGCTCGACGACGTTCTGCGTGGCGATACCGGCGTGGTCCATGCCGGGCTGCCACAGCGTCTCGTAGCCCTGCATGCGCTTACGGCGCGTCAGGGCGTCGATGATCGTGTGCTCGAAGGCGTGCCCGAGGTGCAGGCTGCCGGTGACGTTCGGCGGCGGGATGACGATCGTGTACGGGGGCTTGCCACTCTTCTCGTCAGCCTCGAAGTAGCCGCGTTCTACCCAGCGCTCGTACAGCTTCCCCTCCACCTCGGCCGGCGCGTACTGGGTCGGCAGTTCAGGGTTGGCTGCGGGCTGCGCTTGAGAGTTCTCGGTCACGCTGGACAGTTTAGAGCCGTCACAGCTCCGCACTGAAACGGGATAGTTCGGTAACGGTGCGCCCCCCGATGGTCCATGTCCCCGGTCCTTCAGTCAGGATGTCGGGAACGCATAAATATCTGGAGGGGACAGAGCACATGAGTTACAACCAGCCGGGCCCGTACGGTGGGCAGCAGCCGCAGGGCCAGCCCGGACCGTACGGACAGCAGCCGCCGCAGGGCCAGCCCGGCTACGGGTACCCGCAGCAGCCGCCGCAGGGTGAGCAGCCGGGGTACGGCTACCCGCAGCAGGCGCCGCAGGGAGTCCCCCAGCAGGGCTACGGCCAGCCCCAGCAGCCGGGCCCGTACGGCCAGCCGCAGCAGCCTCCGTACGGCGGAGCCCCCGGGTTCCCGCCGCCGCAGGGTGGCCAGCCGAAGAAGAAGACGGGCCTGATCATAGGCTCGGTGGTCGTGGCACTCGCGGTGATCGGTGGTGGGGCGTACTTCCTGGTGGGCGGAGGCAGCAGCGATGTCGCCGACGACGGTCCGCACAAGCTGACAACGCCCGCGACGGTGATCGGCGGCGAGTACAAGAAGAGCGAGAGCTCCGACGGCTCGGACAGCGGCGGCATGAGCAAGGACGACCTGAAGGACGCACAGAAGTGGGGTGTCAAGAACCCCAAGGACGTGAGCGCCCAGTACGAGTCGGGATCCGTCGAGGAGAACCCGTTCGGCGCGAAGATCCTGCCGTTCGCCGGTGTCTGGGGCGAGATCGAGGACCCGGAGAAGGCCGTCGACGGCATGTTCGGCTACCTGAAGTCGGAGTCCGAGAAGGACAGCGGCAGCGACGTGCCCGCGCTCGTCGGGAGCCCGAAGGCGTTCGAGCCGGAGGGCCTGGACGGCGCGGTTCTCAAGTGCCAGGAGATGTCGCTGAAGAACGCGGACGCGTCCGCGGGCCCCAAGGAGATGAAGTTCTCCGTCTGCATCTGGGGTGACTACAGCACGCTGGGCTTCGCGATGCCGGTGGACATGGCGTCGGCGATGGCCGGCAAGGGCGGCTCGCTCGAAGAGGCCGCGGCCACGACCGCCAAGCTGCGCAAGGACGTTCGCGTCAAGCTCTGACGGACCCGTCCGAAACGACAAGGGGCGCCCCGGCCGGTCGAACCGGTCGGGGCGCCCCTCTTCGTATGCGAGCGCCGCTACGCCGACTTCTCGTGGCGGCCGTCGTTCTTCACGATCCGCGGCTCGCGCGGGACCAGCGTCGGGTTCACGTTGTTGCGGACGACGTCCGCCGTGATGACCACACGGGCCACGTCCTTGCGGGACGGGACCTCGTACATCACCGACTGGAGGACCTCTTCGAGGATCGCGCGCAGACCGCGCGCGCCCGTGCCGCGCAGGATCGCCTGGTCGGCGATGGCTTCGAGCGCCGGGAGGTCGAAGTCCAGCTCCACGCCGTCGAGTTCGAAGAGGCGCTGGTACTGCTTCACCAGCGCGTTGCGCGGCTCGACCAGGATCTTGAGGAGCGCCTCGCGGTCCAGGTTGTGCACCGAGGTCAGGACCGGCAGCCGGCCGATGAACTCGGGGATCATCCCGAACTTCACCAGGTCCTCCGGCATGACCTCCTGGAACTGGTCGCTCTCCTCGATCTCGCGCTTGGAGCGGATCGTCGCGCCGAAGCCGATGCCCTTGGCGCCGGCCCGTGACTCGATGATCTTCTCCAGGCCCGCGAAGGCGCCGCCCACGATGAACAGCACGTTCGTCGTGTCGATCTGGATGAACTCCTGGTGCGGGTGCTTACGGCCGCCCTGCGGCGGGACCGAGGCCGTCGTGCCCTCCAGGATCTTCAGCAGGGCCTGCTGGACGCCCTCGCCGGAGACATCGCGGGTGATCGACGGGTTCTCGCTCTTGCGGGCGACCTTGTCGATCTCGTCGATGTAGATGATCCCGGTCTCGGCCTTCTTGACGTCGTAGTCGGCCGCCTGGATCAGCTTCAGCAGAATGTTCTCGACGTCCTCGCCGACATAGCCGGCCTCCGTCAGCGCCGTCGCGTCCGCGATCGCGAACGGTACGTTCAGCATCCGGGCCAGCGTCTGGGCAAGGAGCGTCTTGCCGGAGCCCGTGGGGCCCAGCAGCAGGATGTTGGACTTCGCGAGCTCGATCGCGTCGTCACGGCTGCCGGCTCCGCCGTTCTCGCCGGCCTGCACGCGCTTGTAGTGGTTGTACACCGCTACCGAGAGGGCCTTCTTCGCGGGCGCCTGCCCGACGACGTACCCCTCGAGGAACTCGTAGATCTCCCGCGGCTTGGGCAGTTCCTCCCACCGCACCTCGGAGGTCTCGGCGAGCTCCTCCTCGATGATCTCATTGCAGAGGTCGATGCACTCGTCGCAGATATAGACCCCGGGACCTGCGATGAGCTTCTTCACCTGCTTCTGGCTCTTCCCGCAGAACGAGCACTTGAGCAAGTCGCCGCCATCACCGATGCGTGCCACGAGGTGCTTCCCCTTCGCCTGGGAGCAGCCTGGTTCAGCGGCTCCTGTGCCTCATACCCGACGGTACCTTGCCTGGCCCCCCGTTCGGGCCCCCCTTGGCGCGGTTCAGGTGTGTGTGCGACCACGAGGGCCGCGCCAAGGGCACCGGACGGGTCAGGCCGCTGCCGCCGCCGTGGTCTTACGGGTCGAGACGATCTGGTCGACCAGACCGTACGCCAGAGCGTCCTCGGCGGTCAGGATCTTGTCACGCTCGATGTCGTCGCGGACCTTCTCGATCGGCGTCGTGGAGTGCTTGGCCAGCATGTCCTCGAGCTGCGCGCGCATGCGCAGGATCTCGTTGGCCGCGATCTCCAGGTCGGAGAGCTGCTCGCGGCCGGTCTGGCTGGACGGCTGGTGGATCAGGACGCGCGCGTTCGGCAGGGCCAGGCGCTTGCCCGCCGTGCCGGCCGCGAGCAGGACCGCCGCCGCGGAGGCGGCCTGTCCCATGCAGACCGTCTGGATGTCCGGCTTCACGAACTGCATCGTGTCGTAGATGGCCGTGAGGGCCGTCATCGAGCCGCCGGGGCTGTTGATGTAGATCGAGATGTCACGGTCGGGGTCCATGGACTCCAGGCACAGGAGCTGCGCCATGACGTCGTTGGCCGACGCGTCGTCGATCTGGACACCGAGGAAGATGACGCGCTCCTCGAACAGCTTCGCGTACGGGTCGTACTCGCGCACGCCCTGCGACGTGCGCTCCACGAAGCGCGGGACGACATAGCGGTTGTCCACCTGAGGGCCGGTGTAGAGGCCGCTCGCAGAGGCGCCGGGGTAGTTGTTCATATGGGTGTTCACCATCCTGGTGGCGTTCGATGGGCTGACGTGGCCGGTCCGGGGCGTGACTCTCGCCCTCAGGCGCCGGTGCCGCCGCCGCCCGGAACACCCGAAGCAGCGGAGATGATCTCGTCGATGATGCCGTAGGACACGGCTTCCTCGGCGGTGAACCAGCGGTCGCGGTCACCGTCGCGGATGATGGTCTCCTCGGTCTGGCCCGTGTGGCGCGCGGTGATCTCGGCCATGCGCTTCTTCGTACGGAGCAGCTGCTCGGCCTGGATCTTGATGTCGGAGGCGGTGCCGCCGAGGCCCGCGGAGCCCTGGTGCATGAGGATGTCGGTGTTGGGCAGCGCGAAGCGCTTGCCGGCGGTGCCGCCGGTCAGCAGGAACTGGCCCATGGAGGCCGCCATGCCCATACCGATGGTCACCACGTCGTTCGGGATGTACTGCATGGTGTCGTAGACCGCCATGCCCGCCGTGACGGAACCACCGGGGCTGTTGATGTAGAGGTAGATGTCCTTCTCGGGCTCTGCCGCGAGGAGAAGGAGCTGCGCGGTGATCTTGTTGGCGATGTCGTCGTCGACCTGCTGGCCGAGGAAGATGATCCGCTCACCGAGCAGTCGGCTGTAGACCTGGTCGCCGAGGCCACCACCGAGGGACGGCTCACCGGCGGCGTAAGGCATCAGATTCGTCACGTATCCACCTGCTCGTCTCTGACGGCTCCGGCCGTCTCAGCGTCTTTCGTTCCGGGGGACGGGGGTAGACCCCAGCCCTCGTATTCATGGACCCTAACGCGCTGGTCGGCGGGCGCCATCCCGCTTCCTGGACTGTTCGCTGGCAGCGCAAGGTAGTTGGGTCGTCGCAGGGCCCGGCCTGACCCAGACGACACCCCCTACGGGAGCGGGCCCCGGGCGCGAGTCGCGTCCCGGGGCCCGGAGATCCGTCGAGCGGGGGCGCTCAGCCCTCGTTCTTCGCCTCGGCCTTGTCGTCGGCCTTCTCGTCCGCCGCGGCTTCCGCGGGGGCGTCGGCCTCGTCGGAGGACGCCTCGACCGTCTCGGCGGTCGTGTCCTCCTCCTCGTCGTCCTCGAGGTCGACGACCTCACCGTTGGTGTCGAGCACCTTGGCGGCCTCGACCACCACGGCGAGCGCCTTGCCGCGGGCGACCTCGCCGACGAGCATCGGCACCTGGCCGCCTTCGACGACGGCCTGGGCGAACTGGTCGGGCGACATGCCGGAGGACTGCGCGCGACGCATGAGGTGCTCGGTGAGCTCCTCCTGGTTCACGTTCAGCTTCTCCTTGTTGACCAGCTCGTCGAGGATGAACTGGGTCTTGATGCCCTTGACCGCCTGCTCCTTGGTCTCCTCGTCGAACTCCTCCTCCGTCTTGCCCTGGATCTCCAGGTACTTCGGAAGGTCGAGGCCCATCTGACCGAGCTGGTGGTGCTCCAGGTTGTGCTTGCGGGTCTTGATCTCGTCCTCGAGGAGCTTCTCGGGGATCGGCACCTCGGCCAGCTTCAGCAGCTCGTCGAGGACGCGCTCCTGGGCCTGGGTGGCCTGGTCGTACTGCTTCATGCTGCCGAGGCGCTTGCGGCTGTCCGCCTTCAGCTCGTCGAGGGTGTCGAACTCGCTCGCCATCTGCGCGAACTCGTCGTCCAGGTCGGGCAGCTCGCGGGAGGCGACCTGGGTGACCTTGACGGAGACCTCGGCGTCCTTGCCCTCGGCGGTGCCGCCCTTGAGCTGGGAGGTGAAGGTGGCCTCGCCACCGGCCTCCAGGCCGGTCACGGCCTCGTCGATGCCTTCGAGCAGCTCGCCGGAGCCGATGGTGTACTGCACGTCGCTCGCGACGCCGTCCTCCAGGACCTCGCCGTCGACCTTGGCCTCCAGGTCGATCGTCACGACGTCGCCCTCGGCGGCGGCGCGCTCCACGGGGTTGGTGGAGGCGAAGCGCTCACGCAGCTCGTCGACGGACTTGTCGACGTCCTCGTCGGACACGTCGACCGCGTCGACGGTGACCTCGATACCGGAGTAGTCCGGGATCTCGATGACGGGACGGATGTCGACCTCGGCGGTGAAGGACAGCAGCTCGCCGTCCTTCAGCTCCTTGATGTCGACCTCGGGCTGCCCGAGGACATTGAGCTCACCCTCGTTGACGGCCTCCGTGTAGAACTTCGGAAGGGCGTCGTTGACGGCCTCCTCCAGCACAGCTCCACGGCCGAACCGCTGGTCGATGACGCGGGCCGGGATCTTGCCCTTACGGAAGCCCTTCACCGTGACCTGCTCGTTGATCTTCTTGTACGCCGCGTCGAGGCTGTCCTTGAGCTCCTCGAAGGGCACCTCGACAGTGAGCCGAACCCGGGTCGGGTTCAGGGTCTCCACGGCGCTCTTCACGGTTCGGTCTCCTTGGTGGCTGATTCTGGGGTTCTGCTACGCCCGCCGTGACTCCGGCGGACCAGCGGATTCGGCCCGGTTCTTCACGGTCTCTTCAGACACACGGGCACGCAGCTTGCATAGTAGCCGCAAGCAGGATGACGCCCACAACGCGATCACGAACAGTCGCGTGTACAGATGGTCGGGGTGGCCGGATTCGAACCGACGACCTTCCGCTCCCAAAGCGGACGCGCTACCAAGCTGCGCCACACCCCGTCGGTGCGACACGTAGGGTACATGCCCGCGACCGGTACGTCGGACGTATTAAGTGGAGCGGCGACGAGGGGGAAGCGGTGTGCGCCGAGGCCCACCGACCCGCTACGATGTTTCCCGTGCCACGGTCCCTGTGACCTGCGGCGCGTGCGGGCGTAGCTCAATGGTAGAGCCCTAGTCTTCCAAACTAGCTACGCGGGTTCGATTCCCGTCGCCCGCTCCACACGACTCAGGGCCAGGTCGGAGAGCGATTCTCCGGCACTGGCCCTGACGCGTTGCCGGATGGTCCCGGCCACGGCGTGGCCGTCAGGCGATCACGGCGATCCAGGCCATGACGCCCACCGGGGTGAGACCGCAGATCAGGCCGAAGGCCAGGAACACATGAGCCAGTGTCTTGAACACCTTGGGACGCTGGGCGCGGCAGGCCGCGAAGGCCGTGAAGCTGAGGATCGCCAGGCACGGCAGGGTGACGAAGACGAAGCCCAACGCGTGCATGGGGTCAAGTCCGGCCGGGTCGCTAGAAGTTGATCTGGTTGATCGTGTCGGCTATCGAGTCCATGAACCTGTTCACCGACGGCGCCATGTCCGTGGACGCCAGGAAGAAGCCGAACAGGATCGCAACCACGGCGGGGCCGCCCTTCAGGGAGCCGCCGCGGATCAGAACCACGAGAACGATCGCCAACAGCAGCACCACAGACAGTGAAATGGCCACAACTGATCACACCCTCGGTCGGTCCGCCTTGCCGGCCGCGGGAGCTCACGGCCTCGCACTCATCCCGCTGCCTCCATCGTGCCACCAACCTCCCCCCAGGTGTTGGTCCGTGACGAATCATCGACGTAAGGATCACGCCAATCGACCGGCGGGTGCGCCCGGTGGGCGGCCGGATCCGCCCGAGGCGGGCGGATAAATGCGGACGCCAATTCGATAATGCGGCGCGATCATTTCCCTGGCGCGCACAGCTCCTTCACAGGAAATCGCGAGGCGACCCCCGGGCACCTCACCCATCGAATTCACTCGGAGTCACATCGAGGCCAAAACCCTGATGATATGCCCCATTTAAGGGGGATTAACGGGGGCATATCTACCGGTGGGCGACTCTTTCGGTGCCGAACACCCCACTTACGCAGGAGGTTTTACTCATCGCATTGTGCGGAGCTAGGCTTAATCAGATGTCCCACGCTCCGCACGGATATGAGAGGGCCCAGCTCCCCCGCACGCGGGAGTTGGATCCCGTCCCCCCAACAGCGCAGACCGCATCGGCCGCTGTGGCCGAAACCCCTGTACGGACCCCTCAGGATTCCGCGAAGTCGACGCCCCCCACGGCCAAGACGTCCACGAAGCGAGACGCGTTCTTCGACAACGCGAAGTACCTGGCCATCGTGCTGGTGGCCATCGGCCACGCCTGGGAGCCGGTGATGGACGGCAGCCGGGCGACCAAGGCGCTCTACATGGTCGTCTACTCGTTCCACATGCCGGCCTTCATCATCATCTCCGGCTACTTCTCCCGAAGTTACACCGGCCGCCCACACCAGATCAGACGTCTGCTGACGGGGATCGCCGTCCCGTACATCGTCTTCGAGGTGGCGTACTCGCTCTTCAAGCGGGTCACGAACGACCCCGGCCACCCGATCAGTCTGCTCGACCCCTGGTATCTCACCTGGTTCCTGGCCGCGCTGTTCGTCTGGCGGCTGACCACCCCGATCTGGCTGTCGCTGCGCCATCCCCTGCCGGTCGCCCTCGGTATCGCCGCGCTCGCCTCCTTCACGCCGAACATCGGTGAGGACCTCAACCTCCAGCGCGTACTGCAGTTCCTGCCGCTCTTCGTGCTGGGGCTCATCCTCAAGCCCGAGCACTTCCAACTGGTCCGCCGGCGTGAGGTCAGGCTGCTGGCCGTGCCGGTCTTCGCGGGTGCGCTCGTCTTCGCGTACTGGGCGGCCGTCCGGATGGAGAACGCGTGGTTCTACCACAACAGCGCGGCGCAGGATCAGGGGGCGCCGTGGTGGATCGGCGTCGTGATGACCTTCGCGCTGTTCGGCAGTTCGGTGGTGCTGACGGCCGCGTTCCTGGCCTGGGTGCCGCGCCGCAAGATGTGGTTCACGGCGCTCGGCGCGGGCACGATCTGCGGCTATCTGCTGCACGGCTTCCTGGTCAAGGGCGCGGTGTACAGCGGGATCTTCGACACGAACGTCTGGCTGACCGAGCCGGCCGGGCGCGTCTTCCTCACACTGCTCGCGGGCGTCGCGATGACGCTGCTGTGCACCCCGCCGGTACGCCGTCTCTTCCGCTTCGCGACGGAGCCGGAGATGAAGTGGGCGTTCAGGCGGGACCCGGCGCGGGATTCCGCACGCGACCCGGCGTCACGGGCGGGGCAGACCAAGTAGCCGCCGTACCTCCGCGTACTTCTCGGTGAGCCTGATCCGGGTCGCCTCGTCCAGTACGGCGAGGCGGCCCGGATCCGCGTTGTGCGCCAGGTCCGACTCCTTGACGAGCGGCGCGCCCGGGGTGTCGAGGATCCGGCGGGTGTACGTGGCGGTGTCCTCGCCCCTGACCTTCGTCACCGCCAGGACCATCTCCTTGACCGATGGCGGCAGCGCCGCGGCGTCGAGCCATTCACGGGACAGCGCGTCGTCCTCGACGGAGTCGTGCAGCCACGCGGCCGCGATCTGCTCGTCCGAGCCGCCCCGCGCCCTGACTCCGTCGGCGACCGCCTGAAGGTGCTCCGCGTACGGCCGGCCGGCCTTGTCGGTCTGGCCGGCGTGCGCCTCGCGGGCGATCAACTCCACTTCGGCCAGGCTGAGATACGTCATGTGGCGGACTCCATAGGTAGGTCAAAACTTGCAGGGTAAATCGTTTGGTAAACTAATTACTGACGCTTCCTTGACGCGCCTTTGACTTGATGGAGGAACGGTCCCATCGGACACGCAGACACGCTCATAGCCATGGGCGGCGCCTTCCTTGCTGCCGCTCTCCTCGCCCGTCTCGGCAGCCGGATCGAGCTGCCGACGATCCCGCTGTTCATCCTGGCCGGAATCCTGCTCGGCCCGCACACACCCGGCATCGTGCTCGTCTCCGACCCGCACGAGCTGGAGATGCTCTCGGCCCTCGGCCTCGTACTGCTGCTCTTCTACCTCGGCCTCGAATTCCATCTGGACGATCTCAAGGCGGGCGGCCGCAAGATGGCCCTCGCCGGCGGCGCCTATCTGGCGCTGAACGTGGGCGCCGGGCTCGGCTTCGGTTTCGCACTGGGCTGGGGCACCTCCGAGGCGCTGGTCCTCGCCGGTGTGCTCGGTATCTCCTCGTCAGCGATCGTCACGAAGATCCTGGTCGACCTGGGCCGTATCGGGAATCCCGAGACGAAGCCGATCCTCGGGATCATCGTCGTCGAGGACATCTTCCTGGCGCTCTACCTGGCCGCGCTCCAGCCGATCCTGTCCGGCGCCGACAGTCTGTCGTCCGCGCTCGCCGACGGCGGGAAGGCGTTCGGGTTCCTGCTGCTGCTGGCGCTCGCCGCGCGCTTCGGCAAGAAGGTCATCGGCCGCCTCATCAATACGAAGGACGACGAACTGCTCGTCATCTCCTTCCTGGGCGCGGCGGTCTTCATGGCCGGGGTCTCCGAGTGGTTCGGCGTCGCGGACGCGATCGGTGCGTTCATGGTCGGTCTGATGCTGGGCAGTACGACCTCCGGTGACCGGATCCGCACGCTCGTGCATCCGCTGCGGGACGCGTTCGGCGCGATCTTCTTCTTCGCCTTCGGGCTGTCCATCAATCCGGGCGACCTGCCCGCGGTGCTGTGGCCGGTCCTGGCCGCGGTCGCCCTGACGCTGACGATGAACATCGTGGCCGGGCTGGTGGCCGCCCGTATCTACCACTTCGGGTCAGGTCCCGCGGCGAACGTCGCGACGACGCTGGTCGCACGAGGCGAGTTCGCCCTGATCCTCGCGACGATGGCGGCGGGCGCGGCGCTGGACGCGCGTCTGGCCCCGTTCATCGCGGGTTACGTCCTGATCCTCGCGGTCCTCGGCCCCCTGGCGGCGGCCAAGTCGCACTGGCTGGCACGGGTGCTGCCGGGCGGCGGACGCGGCGGCGATGACGGGAGTGGCGGCGACGGTGGTTCTCCGTCCGGCGACGACACGTCGGGCGATGAACTGACACTCGCCAAGGCGTCGGGCGCCTGACGCGTGACGTGACGGGGGGGGCGGGGGGGCCGGTGCCGACAGGTACCGGCCCTCAGCCGTCCCCGCGAACCGCCCCCGGAACGCACACCGAACGTTCGGGCCCGGCAGAGATCACCCGGACGGGGCCTAGGTCCTGTCCGGCGGATCTTCGGGGATCAGCCCGGGGCGTCTGGTGCGGTACATCGCAAGGCGGAGGATCATGCTCGTACTGGACGTACTTGGATGATGCGACAACGCGGCGAGGTGCCGTGCCAGGCGTCCCGGGCCCCCGAAGATCCGCCGGACAGGACCTAGCCCTCGCGGCAGATCAGCAGCAGCGCCCTGTCGTCGTTCACGTGTTTGGCCACCGCCTCGATCAGGTGCCAGGCCGCTCCCTCGAAGCCCGCCGCGACATAGCGGTCGGCCTCGCCCGAGAGGCGGTCGATGCCCTCGCTCAGATCGCGGCCCGACGCCTCGACCAGGCCGTCCGTGAACAGCATCAGCACGTCGCCCGGCAGCAGGGACCCCTTCACCGGGTCGAACTCCGCGCGGTCGTAGACGCCGAGGAGCGGGCCCTCGCCCGCCATCTCCTCCCAGCGGCCGCTGCCCGCGTGGAGTTGGAGCGCGGGCAGATGGCCCGCGGAGAGCAGTTCGTACTCGCCGGATTCGAGGTCCAGGACGAGGTGGATGGAGGTCGCGAAGCCCTCGTCCCAGTCCTGGCGGAGCAGATAGCCGTTGGCGGCCGGCAGGAAGTCGTGGGGCGGGAGCGAGCCGAGGAGCCCGCCGAACGCGCCGGACAGCAGCAGCGCGCGGGAGCCCGCGTCCATGCCCTTGCCGGAGACGTCCGTCAGGACGACTTCGAGCGTGCGCCCCCCGTTGGTGCGGGCCGCGACGACGAAGTCGCCGGAGAAGGACTGGCCGCCCGCCGGCCGCAGCGCCATCTCGCGGTGCCAGCCCTTCGGCAGCGGCGGCAGCGCGCTCTGGACGCGGATGCGTTCGCGCAGGTCGAAGAGCATCGTGCCGCCGCGCCGCCACGGCACCCCGACGCGGGCCCTGAACTGGGCTATGAGAAGTCCGAAGAGCCCGCAGGCCGCCACCACCAGGACGGTGCCCGGCGTCACCGTGGCCGGCCCCTGGTCGTACGGGCCGAGGACGAGCGATTCGACGATCAGGGCGGTGGCGGCGACCGCGTACAGGCTGAGCAGGCTGGAGGGCCGCAGCAGCAGTCCCCCGGCGACGATCGGCAGGACCAGCGCGGAAGGCGCGAACCAGACGGGGATCGCCATGGTGGCGAAGGCGATTCCCGGGACGGTCAGCATCAGTCCGACGAGTGCGATCCAGTCCGAGCCGTCGCCCCTGAAGTAGTCGACACCGGATTTGCGCACGGCATTGCGTGCCCGGTGCAGCGACTTGCGCATCCGGGCCGTGTACGAATCCGCCTTCGCTCCACCGGTCATTGTGGTTGGACCCTATCCATCAGTCGGCCCGCCGTGCAGGGGACCCCTGTGACATTGCGTTCGATATCGGGTCGCCTCGACCGCCTACTCCCTGGTACTGATGGCATATGACCACAGACTTGCGAGTACTCGAAGCCTCCGACTGGGACCGCTGGTTCGGGACGTTGGAGAGAGCTTTCGGCGGGGCGCTCGTCAGCTCCCCCGAGCAGCGCGAGATGTGGCGCTCCGTGACGGAGCGCGATCGCTCCATCGGGGTCTGGGACGGCGACGAGTGCGTGGGGACCGCGGGGGCCTACACCTTCGGGCTCTCGGTGCCCGGCGGCGGCGTGGTGTCCGCCGCCGGCGTCACGATGGTGAGCGTCGCGGCGACGCACCGTCGGCGCGGGATCCTCACCTCCATGATGCGGCGGCAGTTGGACGACGTCCGTGGGTGGGGCCAGTCGGTCGCGCTGCTGACCGCCTCGGAGCCGGAGATCTACGGCCGGTTCGGATACGGCGTCGGTGCCCGGCAGTTGAGAGCGGAGATCGACACGTCGCGCGTCTCGGTGAAGGTGCCGACCGCCCCGGGCGACGGCGGCGACGGCGGGCCACGGCTGCGCTATGTCGCGCCCGACGACGCGCGCGAGCCGATCGAGTCGGTGTACGCGCGCCTGGTCGCGAGCCGCCCCGGAATGCTGGAGCGCCGGCCCGGCTGGGACCGGAAGCTGCTGATCGACCCGCCGGAGGCGCGCGAGGGCGCGTCCGCGCTCCAGTGCGTGCTCGCGCGGCGCGGTGAGGGCGAGGGCGCCGAGACGGTGGGTTACGTGCTCTACCGCATCAAGCCCACCTGGGATTCGGCGGGCCCGAAGGGCACTGTCGTGGTCGATCAGGTCGGGGCGCTGGACCCCGTGACATACGCCACCCTGTGGCGCTTCCTCTCCGAGATCGATCTGACGTCGACGGTGAGCGCGTCGAACCTGCCCGTGGACGACCCGATCCAGTTCCTGGTGTCCGACGTCCGCCGGGCCGGCATCGGGGTGCGGGACTCGCTCCACGTACGGCTGGTGGAGGTGGGCGCGGCGCTCGCGGCGCGGGGCTATCAGGCGCCGGTGGACGTGGTGTTCGAGGTGGACGACGCCTTCTGCCCCTGGAACGAGGGCCGTTGGCGGCTGACCGGTGACGAGAAGGGCGCGTCCTGCGAGCGGACGGCGGACGCGGCTGATCTGTCGCTCTCCGTACGGGAGTTGGCCACGATGTATCTGGGCGACACCTCGCCGGCCGCGCTGGCGCGGGCAGGTCTCGTACGCGAACTGCGCCCCGGCGCGCTGACGGAGGCGTCGATCGCCTTCGCCTCGCCGGTGGCGCCGTGGCTCCCGCACGGCTTCTGAGGACGGGGAGCCGGGGGCGGTACGCCTACCGGCGGCGACTGGGCCCGTGGGTCGGACCGGTCCGGATCCGGGAACGCCGCCGCCTTCGGCAGGCCCGAGGGCGTGTCCGGAGACCAGCGCCGTCCGCCCGCGGGGCGGTGCGTCGCCGGGTGGAGGACCGGGCTTGTGGACGTCCGGCCGTACGCGACCGACTCCGGCGACGCGGCGAGGCGCCGGGCCCCCGAAGATCCGCCGGACAGGGCCTAGGCCCGCTGGCAGCCCGGGCACCAGAAGAGGTTGCGGGCGGCGAGTGGTGCCGTGCGGATCTCGCTGCCGCACAGGTGGCACGGCATCGTCGCGCGACGGTAGACGTACACCTCGCCGCCGTGGTCGTCCACACGCGGCGCGCGGCCCATCGCCTCGGGCAGGTGCTCGGGCCGTACGGTGTCGATGCGGTTGTGCCGTACGCCCTCGCGCATCAGCGCGACGAGGTCCGCCCAGATCGCGTCCCACTCGGCGCGGGTGAGTTCACGGCCCGGGCGGTAGGGGTCGATGCCGTGCCGGAAGAGGATCTCGGCCCGGTAGACGTTGCCGACGCCCGCGATGATCTTCTGGTCCATGAGCAGGGCGGCGACGGTGGTACGGGAGCGGGAGATCCGCGCCCACGCGCGCTCCGGGTCGTTGCCCGGCGCGTCCGGCGGGCGCAGCGGGTCGGGTCCGAGCCGGTCGTGTATCGCCTGCTTCTCCGGTTCGGTGATCAGCGCGCAGGTGGTGGGGCCGCGCAGCTCCATGTACGACGTGTCGCTGAGCAGCCGCAGCCGGACGGTGTCGGTGGGCGGCGGGGCGGGGGTGTCGCCGAGTGCGACCTTCCCGAACAGGCCGAGGTGGACATGGATCCAGCCGCTGTCGCCGAAGCCGGCGAAGAGATGCTTCCCGTGGGCGCTCGCGCCGTCCGTCACCTGGCCGTCGAGGAGCGCGGCGCTCTCGGTGAACCGGCCCTGGGGGCTGGCGACGCGGACCGGTTCCGCGGCGAAGCGGTGGTTGAGGTCCTGGGCGAGGCGGTGGATCGTATGCCCCTCGGGCACGGGGTCTCCTCGGTGCGTGGAGGGTGACATGGCGGTGCCGCCGGGCCCGCGCCCGGCGGCACCGTTCGCTGTTTGCGGGCCGGGTTCAGTCCTGCTTCGGGTGGTGCGCCGGGATCGGCGGCACCTCACCGGTCTTCTCGTACGTCGCGAGCATCTCGATGCGGCGCGCGTGGCGCTCCTCCCCCGTGTACGCGGTGGCGAGGAAGATCTCCACGAACTTGGTCGACTCGTCCTGGGTGTGCATCCGGCCGCCGACGGAGATCACGTTCGCGTTGTTGTGCTCGCGGCTGAGCGCGGCGGTCTGCTCGTTCCACACGAGCGCGGCGCGCACGCCCTTCACCTTGTTCGCGGCCATCTGCTCGCCGTTGCCGGAGCCGCCGATCACGATGCCGAGGGACTCCGGGTCGGCCGCTGTCCTCTCCGCGGCGCGGAGGCAGAAGGGCGGATAGTCGTCCTGGGCGTCGTAGATGTGCGGGCCGCAGTCGACGGGCTCGTGGCCGTGGGCCGTGAGCCATTCGACGAGGTGGTTCTTGAGTTCGAAGCCGGCATGGTCGGAGCCGAGATACACGCGCATGGGCGAAGTGTGGCACGTCGGGGGCGGTGCGGAGCGCTCCGGGGTCGGCAGTGCCGTACCCATACATGACGGCGGATGTCAGGTATCGGCGTGAGGCTGTCCGCGTCCGGACGCGCCCGGCGGCGCGTATGTACGAGTGGATACACCTGTGGATGGAGACCCATGTCCGACCCGACCGGCCTGCCCGACTCCTCACTCGCCGCGCTGCGCCATGTCTTCCGGCCCGGGGACCCCGGCTACGACGAGGAGTTGTCCGGTTTCCAGCTCGGTTTCTCCCCGCGCCCCGATGTGATCGTCGGGGCCACCGGCGTCGACGACGTGCGGACGGCCGTCGCGCACGCGGCCGCGCACGGACTGCCCGTCGGCGTGCAGGCCACCGGCCACGGTGTGCCGGCGGCGACCGAGGGCGGGCTGCTGATCACGACGCGGCGGATGGACGGCGTACGGATCGATCCCGGGGCGCGCACGGCCACGGTCGAGGCGGGGGTGCGCTGGCGGCAGGTGATCGAGGCCGCCGGTCCGCACGGGCTCGCGCCGCTGAACGGTTCGTCGCCGGTCGTCGGCGCCGTCTCGTACACCCTGGGCGGTGGACTGGGCCTGCTGGCAAGGGAGTTCGGCTACGCCGCGGACCATGTGCGCGCCCTGGACGTGGTCACCGCCGACGCGCGGCTGCGGCAGGTGACCCCGGACAGCGACCCGGATCTGTTCTGGGCGCTGCTGGGCGGCGGCCACAACTTCGGTGTGGTGACGGCGCTCGAGATGGATCTGGTGCCGGTGGCGCGGCTGTACGGCGGGGCGCTGCTCTTCGACGGTGAGCTGCGCGACGACGTCGTCGCCACGTATCTGGACTGGTGGGGCACCGTGCCCGAGACACTGACGTCGTCCCTCGCCGTGATGGTGTACCCCGACATGGAGCAACTGCCGCCGTTCCTGCGGGGCCGCTACACCCTCTCGATCCGGGTCGCGTTCACCGGCGACGAGGCGGAGGGCGAGCGGCTGGTGGCGCCGCTGCGGGCGATCGGGCCGGCGATCACGGACTCGCTGCGGGAGATGCCGTACACGGACTCGGCCACGATCCACAGCGATCCGGATTTCCCGCACGCGTACTGGGGGGACAGCGCGATGCTGTCCGGGCTGGACGCGCGGACGCTGACGGAGCTGCTGGAGCTGACGGGTCCGGACGCGCCGGTGATGTGCATCGTCCAGCTCAACCCGCTGGGCGGGGCGCTGGCGAGTCGGCCGGAGGTGCCCAACGCCGTCCCGTACCGCGACGCGGCGTTCCTGATCCGGGGCCTCTCACCGCTGGCCGGTCCGGATCTGCCGGCGGTCCGGGAGTTGTACGGGAGGTTCTTCGACCGGCTGGCCCCGGTGACCGTGGGCCGTTCGCTCAACTTCGTCTTCGCCGACGGCGCCAGGACCAAGGGCCTGTACGACGCGGGGACGGCGCGCCGGCTCACCGGGCTCAAGGCCCACTACGACCCGGCGAACCTGTTCCGTCGCAACTACAACATCCGTCCCGCCGAATCGGCCGGATCCGGCGTCAGTCCTGGCGGCCGATGAGCTTCCAGGAGATGGGCAGCAGGCCCATCGCCAGCGCGGCCTTGAGGGCGTCGCCGATCAGGAAGGGGGTGAGTCCGGCGGCCAGGGCCGCGCTCAGCGACAGGTCGGCGGCGACCGCGAGATACGGCACGCCGACCGCGTAGATGATGAGGGAGCCGGCCACCATCGTCCCGGCGGTGCGCGGGACGGAGCGGTCGCCGCCGCGCCGGGCGAGCGAGCCCACGACCGTGGCGGCGAGCAGCATCCCGAGTACGTAACCGAAGGAGGCGCCGCCAGGGCCCGAGGAGCCCTCGGAGAACCACGGCATGCCGGCCATGCCGACGAGGGTGTAGACGGCGAGCGCGAGGAAGCCGCGGCGGGCGCCGAGCGCGGTGCCGACGAGCAGCGCGGCGAAGGTCTGGCCGGTGACCGGGACCGGGGAGCCGGGGACCGGGACGGCGATCTGCGCGGCGATGCCGGTGAGCGCCGCGCCGCCGAGTACGAGCGCGGTGTCGACGGCGTACCGGTGCCGGGCGGCGGGGAGGAGATCGGCGAGGACCGCTCCGGTTCGGGTGGTGGCGGCAGCAGTGCTCATCGGGACTCCGCGAGGTGAGGGCAGACGTGTGGGCAGGGGAACAGGCTGACGGTAGCCCACCCGTACGGGCCCGGACACGGGTGACCGAGCACAAGACGGCGGCCCGGCTTATGGTGGACTTCCGACAACTGGGGCGCTCCATGCGGCCGATGGGCGTGACGCTCGTCACGGAATTCGCTCAGGTGAGGGTCGTGTGGTCCCGACGGAGATCGTTTCGCGTGGCGGGGCGGCAGTCGAGCAGACTGTAACTTCCCACCAAAGGGCGGCCCGAACCGGTCGGTGGGTGCCTCTTCACCTTGGGTGAGCCCGGTGTCCGTATAGCGGGACCGGGTTACGGGTAGGCGGTACGCGCGGCCAGACTGTGGCCCCTCCCCGTATCCGCTACCGAACAGGGCATCCCCATGTCACCCCCCACGCCTCGGACCCCCGCCGACGCGCCCGCGACTCCCCCCGCCCCCGAGAGCCCCGGCACCTCCACCGCTCCCGCTGCCGACTCCGCTCTCACGCACGGGCTCAAGCAGCGCCATCTGTCGATGATCGCGCTCGGCGGCGTGATCGGCGCCGGGCTGTTCGTCGGCTCGGGCGCGGGCATCGCCGCCGCCGGTCCGTCGATCGTCGTCGCGTACGGCGCCTCCGGACTGCTCGTCATGCTCGTGATGCGCATGCTCGGCGAGATGTCGGCGGCCAACCCGGCGTCCGGTTCGTTCTCCGTCCACGCCGAACGGGCGATCGGACCGTGGGCCGGCTTCACCGCGGGCTGGGCCTTCTGGGTCCTGCTCTGCGTGGCGGTGGGACTTGAGGGGATCGGCGCGGCGCAGATCGTCTCCGGCTGGCTGCCCGGGACCCCGGAGTGGGCCTGGGTGGCGCTGTTCATGCTGGTCTTCCTGGGCACGAATCTCGCGGCCGTGAAGAACTTCGGTGAGTTCGAGTTCTGGTTCGCCTCGCTCAAGGTGGGCGCGATCGCGCTGTTCCTGGTGCTCGGTGTGCTCGCGATCCTCGGTGTCCTGCCGGACACCGACGCGCCGGGCACCGCCAACCTGACCGGCGACGGCGGTTTCCTGCCGAACGGTTCCGAGGGTCTGGTGATCGGTCTGCTGGCCTCGGTCTTCGCGTACGGCGGTCTGGAGACGGTCACCATCGCGGCGGCCGAGTCGGAGGATCCGGTCCGGGGTGTCGCGAAGGCCGTGCGGACGGCGATGTGGCGTATCGCGCTCTTCTACGTCGGCTCGATGGCGGTCATCGTCACGCTGGTGCCGTGGGACGACCCAAAGATCGTCGAGAAGGGCTCCGGCCCGTACGTCGCCATGCTCGACCGTCTCGACATCTCGGGTGCGGGCCAGATCATGAACGTGGTCGTGCTGGTGGCGCTGCTGTCGGCAATGAACGCCAATATCTACGGCGCCTCCCGCATGGCCCGCTCGCTGGTGGCGCGCGGCCAGGGCCCGAAGGTGCTGGGCAGGGTGTCGTCCGGCGTCCCGCGCAACGCGGTGCTCGCCTCGTCGGTCTTCGGTTTCCTCTGCGTACTGCTCAGTTACTGGCGTCCGGACGACATCTTCGCCTGGCTGCTGAACATGACGGGCGCGGTGATCCTCGTCGTCTGGGCGTTCATCGCGGTCTCCCAACTGGTGCTGCGCCGCCAGACGGAGCGCGAGGCGCCTTCGACGCTGGTGGTGCGGATGTGGCTGTACCCGGTGCTCACATGGGTGGCGCTGGCGGGCATGGCAACAATTTTCGTCCTGATGCTCGGTCAGCCGGAGACGCGTGACCAGTTGCTGGCGACGGGTCTGCTGACGCTGGGGCTGGCGACTGTCGGTGCCGTACGGCAGCGGCGTGCGCGCGGGACTGGGCCGGCGGCCTGAAATCCGTGGAGCGATCGCTCTACGGAACAGGAGATATGAGGCCAACACGACGGTTGGTGAACGCGCGTCGGCCGAGCGCGGGTTCGGGGCGAGAGGGCTGCGGGCCCGTACGGAGCGCCACCGCGGCCCGCACAGTCCCGACAACGCCCAACGAGCACGCATGACGACGGCCCCGGCGCGGAAGCGCCGGGACCGTCGTGTGGCAGCGGGGGTCAGCGGAGCGTCTGGACGAACGCCTGCCACGCGTAGGCGGGGAAGACGAGCGCCGGACCGGCCGGGGCCTTCGAATCGCGGACGGGGACGACGCCGGGGAAGCCGTCGGACACCTCGAAGCACTGGCCGCCGTCCAAATTGCTGTACGACGACTTACGCCAAGCGGCCTGGGTCAGGTCGGGGCGGACGGATCGCATCGCGGGATCTCCTCAATCAGTTGCCTGATGAAATCTGCGGAGCTCTCCGGAAAGAGCGTCTTGTCTCGTAGCAGATCGTAGGACAGGCGCAGCGCTTCGACCTTCTCCGGTTCCTCGACCAACTCACCGGACTTCGAACCTTCCCGGTAGGCCACGGACTTCCCGTTCGCGAGCCAGAGGACGGTCAGCGAGCCACCCAGCAGATCGTGCAACCCCGCGGAGAACGGCACCACTTGGATGGTGGCGCGAGAGCGCCGCCCCGCTTCGAGCAGCCCCTCCAACTGGTCCGTCCACACCTTCGGATCCACCGCCGCGCGGCGGAACACGGCCTCGTCGAGCAACGCCTTGAAGTGAGGGGCGTCGTCGCCCTCCAGGATGTCCTGACGACTCATCCGCGCCGCGACCTGCTCGGCCGGTTCCACATCATCGCGTGGGCGGCCCTTGGCCAGGCTCTCCTCGGCGTAGCCTCCGTCTGAAGCAGGCCGGGAATGACGCTGCACACGTACTGGTACTGGACCGTCGCCTCCCGCTCCAGCTTCATGAACCGCTGGTACCGATCCCCGAACGCTTCCTCCCTGGCCAGCACCCACAGTTGTGGCAGTTGGCCCTTCGTCCCGTACACCGCGTCCAGCGCCGCTGTCACCTGTGGTGACCCCAGCCCCTGCGGCGACAGGGCCGGGGCGGCCCGTCCCGAGCGTAGTCAGCCGCGCATTGCCCAGGAGCGGAAACACCCGGTTCATCACATAGGGCTACGCGTGGCGCGGCACGTTCAGCACCAGCCACAGCAGCGGCCTCTCAGGCAGTCGGCAGGCCCAAAGCACGCAGGATGCCGGGCGACACTTCAAGACTTTCGAGTTCGTGGGCGAGGCGCAGCACCTGGTCCGCGACAGCGAGTTCGCGGGGTGTCTCGGGGACGGCGTCGCCGATGCTCCGAAGGAACTCCGCGATCTCGCGCCAGGAGTAGAACACCGTTCCCTCCGTATCGGATCCCGGATCCGGGAATCCGATGGGTACCTGCTGCCCTCGGGAGAGTCCCGCCAGCGACTGGACGCTGCGGCCGGAGCGCTGCGCGGCCTCCGCAACGGTCACCGCGTCGTCAAAGCGGACGCCGGTGGCGTGCAGGCCAGGGATGAGCCGAATGTTCCGTGCCACCTGGGCGATGGCGTCCAAGAGCGAGGGAGCCTCGACATCGCAGATAAGTTCGCTCAGTTTGGCGGGGTCCGGATGGTGCGCGTATCGGTGGGGATCCTCAGGACCGAGGGTGTACGAGACGGATCCGTCGGCGAAGGCATCACAGTGGTCGAAAGCATCGGCCTGCTCAGGCGTGAGAGGCTGATTGAGGCGGAGAACGAAACTCCAGTCGGACACGGAGCGCTCCTTTCAGTGCTGATGTTCGCTGACGAAGCGGTCGATGCGCTTCGCCTCATTGCCAGGGTTCTTGGGAGTGCCGGACACGATGTGGCGCACCCCGCAAGAACAGCACACCACCCATCCCCACCGATGACCGTTCTTGTCCGGCACCACATTGCATCCGGCCCTCTTCGCGCGGTCGAGGGCCGCCGCGACGTCCCCATCTTGATGTCGCCCCTTGGAGATCACCCGAGAATCCTACCCAAAGCGATCAACTCGTCACTTAGAGCTATGTTCCGGACGGCACGTTCAGCGACAGCAGTGCCGTGTCCTTGCCGGTCAGGCGGAGTTCGGTCACCGCCGCGTTCCGCAGGCCCGGGAACACCCGGCGGTACTCGCTCAGCGGGATCGACAGGAGTTCGCAGAGCACCAGCCGCAGCAGGGTGTTGTGGGCGACGACAAGTACCCGGCCGCCCTCGTGCGCCGAGGCGATCCGGCGCAGGGCGTCCGTGCCGCGGGTCGCGGCCGAGCGGGGATCCTCCGCGGCCGGGAAGGGGTTGACCACCGGGTCGGCGCGGAAGGCCGCCGCCGCCGTCGGGTCCACCGCCTCGAACTCGGCGAGCGTGCGGCCCTCCACCACCCCGAAGTCGCATTCACGCAGGTCGTGTTCGCGTGTCGGTACGAGGTCCAGTGCCCGGCAGGCGGGCTCGGCCGTGACGATCGCGCGCGGCACCGTCGACGTCCACACGGCGTCGATGCCGGCGCCCGCCGCCGCCTGGCGTCCCGCCCACCACCCCAGCCGGACCGCCTGGGCGCGCCCCTCGTCGGTGAGGCCGATGTCGCTCACTCCCGCGTAGCGGTTCTCGGCGTGCCAGAGCGTCTGTCCGTGGCGGGCCAGCAGCAGGGTCGTACTCACGAGACCTCCAGGTCGTCGGCGCGGGCGCGCGCGTGCGCGGCGACCGGGGCGGGGAGCCAGCCGCGCCGTTCCAGTTCGTCCACCATGGTCAGATACGGCTGGAGGAAGCGCGCGGTCCGCGCCGGGTCTGGGCGCAGGACATGGCTGAGACCGACCATCCGCTCGGCCGCGTCCGCGAGGGTGGGGGCGGCGCCCGCGCCGTACGCGGCGAGCACCGCCATCCCGAGCGCCGGTTCGCTGTGCCGGGGGATGTGCACGCCGCGGCCGAGGATGTCGGTACGCAGCTGGTTCCAGTACGCGCTCCGCGAGGCGCCGCCGGTGAAGGTCAGCCGGCCGTCCTGCGGGGCGCCGAGGTGGTCCAGATAGTCCAGGCAGAGCCGTTCGGTGAGGCCGACGCCCTGGAGGAGCGCAGCCCAGTGGTCGGCGTCGGAGCGGGGTTCGCCGAGCAGGAGGGGCGTGGCGTCGGGGGCGAGGAAGGGGAACCGCTCGCCCCGCGAGACCAGCGGGTAGGCGAGGGCGGACGACGGTTCGTGGCTCGCGGCGAGTTGGTCGAGGCGCGCCGGGTCCGCGCCGGGGAAGGCTCTGCCCAGCGCGCCGGCGCCGACACCGGAGGCGCCGCCGGGCAGCCAACCGCCGTCCGGGGCACGGTGGTTGTAGACGACGCCGGTGCTGTCGTGGACGGGTGCGGCGGTGACGCCCTTGAGGACGAGTGTGGTGCCGAGGACGGAGTTCCAGGACCCGACGCCCAGTGAGCCCGAGGCGATCTGGGCCGCGCAGCCGTCGGTCATTCCGGCGATCACGGGGGTGCCGGCGGGGATGCCGGTGGCGCTCTCGCCGTCGGCGCCGACCTCGCCGAGCCGCGCGCCGGGCCGTACGACCTCCGGGAAGAGGCCGGGGTCCAGACCCAGGGCGCGCAGCTTCTCGTGCGGCCAGGTGTCCGTCGCCAGGTCGTAACCCGTCTTCAGGGCGTGGCTGGAGTCCGTGGCCGTACGGCGGCCGACCAGGCGGGAGACGATGAAATCCGGCTGGTGGGTGAGGTGTACGCCCGCCGTCGACGGCTGTTCCTTCAGCAGCCACATCGCCTTCGGCAGCGCCCACGTCGGCTGCACCCGCGCCAGCGCCGCCTCGGCCGTGGCGCGCCCGTCGTCGTACATCAGGCCGGGCGTGAGCGGGCGGCCCGCGCGGTCGGTGAGCAGGACCGTGCCGGAGGTGCCGCACACGGCGAGCGCGCGGACGGGGGGTGACCCGCCGTCGGGCGCGGACTTCAGGGCCTCGCCGATCGCCGTGCGCGCCGCCTCCCACCAGTCGTCCGGCGACTGCTCGTGGCGTACCCCGTCGCGTCTGCCGCCGAGTGGGGCCGCACCGCTGCCGAGCACGGTCCCGTCGTCCCCGACGAGCACCGCACGGACGCTCTGTGTACCGAGATCGATACCCATCCACATATCGGCTCCCTCTGTGAAGTTCTCACTCTGCACCGAGATTTTGCGATGCGCGAGGGATTGACGCGCAACTACCGGTGTTCCAAGCTCTGTTAACCACTCGAAGGAACGCGTTATCTACGGGTGGGAACGTGGGAACTACGTCTCCTGCCGGACCGTGGAGGTCACGGATGGACATGCACGGGCAGCTCGGGCACGACCGGCGGCGGTTCCTCGCGCTCACGGCGGCGGCGTCATCCGTCCCGTTGCTGAGCGCCTGTGGGGCAGGTTTCGGCGGCGGTGACAGCAAGAGCGACGGGTCGGCGGCCGACGACGTCACCGGGTCCTTCGACTGGCAGCGGCACAAGGGCACCACCGTCAAGGCGCTGCTCAACAAGCACCCGTACACGGACGCGCTGATCGCCGACCTGAAGGCGTTCACCGCGAAGACCGGCATCAAGGTCGAGTACGACGTGTTCCCCGAGGACAACTACTTCGACAAGCTGACCGTCGACCTCTCCAGCGGCCGGGCGTCGTACGACATCTTCATGCTCGGCGCCTACATGGTGTGGCAGTACGGCCCGCCGGGCTGGCTGGAGGACCTCGGCCCGTGGATGCGCAACGAGTCGGCCACCGGCGCCGAATGGGACCAGGACGACTTCCTGCCGAGTCTCCTCGAAGGCACCCAGTGGTCCCTGAAGGCCGGTACGCCGCTGGGGCAGGGCGGGCAGTACGCGCTGCCGTGGGGCTGGGAGGCCAACGTCGTCGCGTACAACACGGAGGTCTTCGACAAGCTGGGGCTGCGGCCCGCCGAGTCCTTCGACGAGCTGCGTGAACTCGCGGGGACCATCAAGCGCAAGGCGCCGGGGGCCGGTTTCGACGGGATGTACGGGGTCGCGGTGCGCGGCTCGCGGAGCTGGGCGACGATCCATCCCGGCTTCATGACGATGTTCTCCCGCTACAAGCTGAAGGACTTCACGGTCGACGGGGAGAGCCTGAAGCCCGCGATGAACTCCCCCGAGGCCATCACGTTCACCCGTGACTGGGCGGACATGGTCAAGAAGGGCGGGCCGCCCTCGTGGACCTCGTACACCTGGTACCAGTGTTCGAGCGACCTGGGCGCGAAGAAGGCGGGCATGCTCTTCGACGCGGACACCGCCGCGTACTTCCAGGCGGTGAAGGGCGCCTCGCCCGCCGCGGGGAAGATCGCGTTCCATCCGGGACCCAAGGGACCGGACGGGTCGCTCGCGACCAACATGTGGATCTGGTCGCTCGGCATGAACGCCAAGAGCAAGAAGAAGAGCGCCGCCTGGCTGTTCCTCCAGTGGGCCACCGGCAAGGAGCACCTGCGCAAGGGCGCGATCGAGTACAACCACATCGATCCGGTGCGCAAGTCGGTGAGTGACGACCCGGCGTACCGGGACAAGATGAGTGAACTCCCCGGCTTCATCGAGACGTTCGAGGCCGTCCAGGACCAGACGCGGATCCAGTTCACCCCGCAGGAGCAGTTCTTCGACGCGACCACGAGCTGGGCGTCGGCGCTCCAGGAGATCTACGGGGGCAAGAGCGCGGGGCCGGTGCTGAACGGCCTGGCGGACGATCTGGCCTCGAAGGTCGGGTGACGCCCCATGTCCTCGTCGACGGAGGCCGATCACGGGGCGGCCTCGTCCGACGACGCGGCCGTGGCCGGCGCCCCTGACAAGGCGTCGGCCGCGGATCCGGGGGCGGGCTCCGGCCCGGCCGCGGGCGCTCCCCCGCCCGCGGACCCCGGCGCGGAGAGGAGCGTTCCGCGGTGGCGGCGCTCCCTGCGGCCGTATCTGCTCATCGTGCCCGCCCTGCTGCTGACCGGCGGGATCCTCTATCCCTTCGGACTCGGCCTGTACTACACGGTGTTCGACTTCGCGGCGAGCAAGCCGCAGCCGGACTTCACGGGCCTGGAGAACTACCGGCGGATCTTCACCGACTCCTCCTTCTGGGACTCGGCGTGGGTGACGGTGCTGTACGCGGTCGGCGCCGCCGCCGTCGAGACGGTGCTCGGCGTCGCCGTGGCGCTGCTCCTGCACCGCTCGACCCTGGTCGGCCGGGTGCTGGAGAAGGTCCTCATCCTGCCGCTGATGATCGCGCCCGTGATCGCCGCGATCATCTGGAAGCTGATGCTCCAGCCGTCGGTCGGGGTCGTCAACCACCTGCTGCGGCCGTTCGGTCTGGGCGGGGTGCAGTGGACGGACACCCCGACGGGCGCGCTGCTCTCCTCGATCGCCGTGGACGTGTGGGTCTACACCCCGTTCGTCGCGATCCTGGCGCTGGCGGGGCTGCGTTCGCTGCCCACGTCGCCCTTCGAGGCGGCGGCGGTCGACGGCGCGGGCTGGTGGTTCACCTTCCGCAAGCTGACGATGCCGATGCTGTGGCCGTACGTCCTGGTCGCCGTGATCTTCCGGTTCATGGACTCGCTGAAGGTCTTCGACATCATCTACGCCCTGACGGAGGGCGGCCCCGGCGACTCCACGGTGGTGCTCCAGATCCGCGCGTATCTGGAGGCGATCCGCTTCCAGCGCTACTCGTTCGGGCTGAGCTACATGATCGTGCTGTGGGCGGTGGTCTATCTGGCGGCGATGGTGCTGGTGCGCTATCTGGGCCGGGTCCAGAACCGGGCTGCGGAGGTGCCGAAGTGACGTCACGTCAGACGGCGGCGAGGCCGAAGGGGGCCGTGAAGCGGCGGGTGTTGGGGATCGCCGCCGACGGCGCGCTGATCCTCTACTTCCTCTTCGCGCTGTTCCCCGTCGTGTGGATGGTGATCCTCTCGCTGAAGCCGGCGAACGAGCTGTTCAGCACCTACTTCTCGTTCACCCCGACCCTGGACTCCTACCGCACGGTGCTCGGCGCGGGCGAGGACGAGGGCGTGCCGTTCGTGCGGTTCTTCCTCAACTCCCTGGTGGTGTCGCTGGGGGCGGTCGGGCTCTCCCTGGTGATCGGGCTGCCCGCCGCGTACGCCGCCGCGCGCTGGCGGTTCCGCGGCTCGGAGAATCTGATGTTCACGCTGCTGTCGTTCCGCTTCGCGCCCGAACTGACCGTGATCATCCCGCTGTTCGTGCTCTACCAGCAGCTCGGTCTCTTCGACACCTATCTCGGCATGATCTGGGTCCTGCAACTGGTCACGCTGCCGCTGATCGTGTGGATCATGCGCTCGTACTTCGCCGATCTGTCACCGGAGCTGGAACAGGCGGCGCTGCTCGACGGCTACACCCGCAAGCAGGCGTTCTTCCGGGTCGCGCTGCCGCTGGTGAAGCCGGGGATCGCCGCGGTGTCCCTGCTGGCCTTCATCTTCGCGTGGAACAACTTCGTCTTCCCGCTGATCCTGACCTCGTCCGAGGCGCAGACCGTGACCGTGGGCGCGCTGTCGTTCCTCGGCGGCGACCGGCCCAAGTACAACCTGACGGCCGCCGCCGCGCTCGTGTCGGTGATCCCGCCGCTGCTGCTGGCGCTCACGATTCAGCGGTATCTCGTGCGGGGGCTGTCGTTCGGGGCGGTGAAGTCATGATCTCGGCCGCATCCGGCACCACCTCGATAGGGCTGCGTGGCGTCCACAAGTCGTACGGGCGCACCACCGCGCTCGACGGCATCGAACTGGACGTGGCCGAGGGCGAGTTCTTCTGTCTGCTCGGCCCGTCCGGCGCGGGCAAGACGACGACGCTCAAGACCGTCGCCGGTCTGGAGGAGCCGGACTCCGGCGTGGTCGAGCTGGGGGGCCGGGACATGACCGGCGTCGAGCCGTACGACCGGGGCGTGGCCATGTGCTTCGAGTCGTACGCGCTCTATCCGCACCGCTCCGCCTACGACAACCTCGCCTCGCCGCTGCGCTCGCCCAAGTACCGGCTGCCGGCCGCCGAGGCCCGTACACGGATACACGAGATCGCCGAACTCCTCGGTATCGAGCAGCTGTTGGAGCGTCCGGTGGGCGCGCTGTCGAACGGGCAGCGACAGCGGGTGGCACTCGGCCGGGTGCTCGTACGGCCCGCGCGCGCGTTCCTCCTCGACGAGCCGCTCTCCCATCTCGACGCCAAGCTCCGCCAGGCGATGCGCGCGGAGCTGAAGGCCATCGGGGACGTCCGGCACACGACCACGCTGTACGTCACGCACGACTCGGTGGAGGCGCTGGCGCTCGGCGACCGGATCGGGGTGATCAGGGACGGGCGGATCGTCCAGACCGGGACCCGGGAGGAGATCTGGCACCGGCCGCACGACACGTTCGTCGCCCGCGCCTTCGGGCGACCGCTGATCAACCTGCTGCCGGGGACGGTCACCGCGGACGGGCGCTTCGGGTCGGCGGATGGCGGCTTCGAACTGCCGCTGGACGTACCGGCGCCGCCGGGCACGGCGGTGCAGCTGGGAGTACGGCCGAGGGACGTCGCCCTGGGTGAGGCCGGGGCCGGCGGGGAGACGGCCGGTGGGGGCGGCGGGGCAGGCGCGGTGGAGCTGACCGGCACCGTCTACGTCACCGAGGTCCTCGGCCGCGCCACCGAGGTCACCGTCCGGCTCGGCTCCCGGCAGCTCTCGCTCGTCGCCCCGCGCGCCGCCGCGGCGGGCCTGCGCACGGACGATCCTGTACGGCTCCGCGCGGATCTTGAGAACCTGCTCCTGTTCGAGGCCGACCGGCCGGAGCGTCCAGGACGAAGGATCAGCCCATGAGCACCCAGCAGCAGCGCGGCCCCGCCCCGCGCCAGGCGGCGATAGCCGAGTACGTCCTCGCACAGGGCGAGGGCACCGCCGCCGAGCTGGCGGAACGGTTCGACGTGAGCCTGATGACCATCCACCGCGATCTGGACGAGCTCGAACGCCAGGGAATCGTAAGGAAGTTCAGGGGCGGGGTGACGGCGCAGCCGTCCGGTGTGTTCGAGTCGAACGTCGCCTTCCGGCTGAAGGCGATGCACGAGGAGAAGGCGGCGGTCGCCCGGCGGGCGCTGAGCCTGATCGAGCCCGGCATGGCGGTGATGCTGGACGACTCGACCTCCACGCTGGAGATCGCGCGGCGGCTCGGCTCCATCACCCCGCTGACCGTCGTCACCAACTTCCTGGAGGCGATCAACCTGCTGTCCGGGGAGCGCGGCATCCATCTGATGGCGCTCGGCGGCGACTACGACCCCCTGCACTCCTCCTTCCTCGGGGTCAGTTGCGTCGAGGCCGTGCAGTCGCTCCAGGTCGACGTCTGTTTCACCTCCACCTCCGCGGTCTCCGGGGGCTTCGCCTACCACCAGGAGCAGCACATCGTCTCCGTGAAGCGGGCGATGCTCGACTCGGCGGCCCGCAACGTCCTGCTGCTCGACCACTCCAAGCTCGGCCGGGTCGCCCTGCACCGGCTTGCCCCGCTCTCCGCGTTCGACCTGGTGCTCGTGGACGCCGGTGCCTCCGCGGAGGCGCTGCGCGACCTGGACGAGCACAAGGTCCCCTATCAAGTCTGTGAGGTGGGCGGTGACTGAACTGGCCCTGCGTGAGCTGCGCAAGACGTATGTGTCGCGCGGCCGTCCCGCCGTGGACGCGGTACGGGGCGTCGACATCGACCTGCGCTCCGGCGAACTGCTCGGTCTCCTCGGCCCGTCCGGCTGCGGCAAGTCCACCACGCTGCGGATGATCGCCGGACTGGAGGAGGTCACCGGCGGCGACATCCTGGTGGGCGGCGAGTCGGTCGTCGCCCTGCCCGCGCGGGAGCGCAACATCGGTGTCGCCTTCGAGAACTACGCGCTCTACCCGCCGCTGACTGTCGCGGAGAATCTCGGCTTCGGACTCGCGGCGCGCGGCCTGCACGGGCGTACGGAACGGGGCAGACGGGTCGCCGACATGGCGGAGCGGATCGGCATCACCGACCTCCTCGCCGCCCGGCCCGCCGGTCTGTCCAGCGGCCAGAAGCAGCGCGTGGCACTGGCGAGGGCGCTGATCCGGGAGCCGGACGTACTGCTCCTGGACGAGCCGCTGTCCCATCTTGACGCCGCGCAGCGCGACACGACACGTCGTGAACTCAAGCGCATCCAGCGGGACTTGGGCCATACGACGATCCTCGTCACACACGACCAGGAAGAGGCGCTGTCGCTGGCCGACCGGATCGCCGTCATGAGGGACGGCGTGATCCAGCAACTCGGCACGCCGTACGAGATCTACGACGCCCCGGCGAATGTGTTCGTCGCCGACTTCGTGGGGGAGCCCGCGATCAACCTGCTGCCGGGCGTCGTGGCGGCCGACGGGTGGGTACGGCTCGGTGCGTCGGCGCGGTTCCCGTGCCCGGCCGGTCCGCCCGTCGGCCGGGAGGTGGTGCTCGGCATCCGTCCGGAGGACCTGCGGCTGACCCGTGTGGGTGAGCCGGGGGCCGGGACGGGGGACACCGGGTCGGGCGGGGACCCGGGCGGCGCCGTACGGGCTACGGTCAGCGCCCATGAGCCGCTCCTGGAGTCCGGAATCGCCACGCTCACGCTCGACGGCGTCGCCGAACCCCTTGTCGTGGAGACCGGCCCGGAGACACGCCTGGACCGGGGCGACACCGTACGCGTCATCGCCGACCCACGGCACACGCATGTCTTCGACGCCGAGACCGGAGAGGCCCTGACCCTGACATGAGGATCCTCGCAGCGGGTGACCACTTCGTCCTCAACTCCCTGATCACCGAGGCTCTGCGGCGCGTCGTCGCCGGCCCGGCAGAGATCACCGAACTCACCCTCCCCTGGCCGCTCACGCCCTTCGGCGAGGTCGCCGAGGTCGACGAGGCCAACGACTCCGAGGACGCGCTGATCGAGGCGCTGGACGGGGTCGACGTCTGTGTGACCCAGATGGGTCCCTTCACCGAACGGGTGCTGGCCGCCTCCCCCGCGCTGCGGATGATCGCCGTGTGCCGGGGCGGCCCGGTCAACGTCAACGTCGAGGCCGCCCGCGCGCGTGGCGTCAAGGTCTGCTTCGCGCCCGGACGCAACGCGGCGGCCACGGCCGAGTTCACGGTCGGGATGATGCTGGCGGCGCTGCGGCGGATCCCCGAGGCGCACAACTCCCTCGCCCTGGACGGGAAGTGGGACGCCACGCACTACACGTACGAGCGCTGCGGCCCGGAGCTGGAGGACACGCCGGTCGGGCTGATCGGTTACGGCGCGGTCGGCAGCCGGGTCGCCCGTGTGCTGACCGCGTTCGGCGCCGAGGTGGAGGTGTACGACCCGTACGTACGCGGCGACGTGCACGGCATGCGGTCCCCGTCGCTGGAGGCGCTGCTGTCCCGGTCGAGCGTCGTCACCCTGCACGCGCGGCTCACCCCGGAGACGAAGGGCCTGATCGGCGCGCGCGAACTCGCCCTGCTGCCAAGGGGATCGACCCTGGTGAACGTGGCGCGCGGCGGGCTCCTCGACACGGACGCGCTGTGCGACGCGCTCGACAGCGGGCAGCTCGCGGCGGCGGCGCTCGACACGTACGAGCGGGAGCCGCTGCCGGCCGGCTCCCGGCTGCACGGCACCCCCAATCTGGTGCTGACCCCGCATCTTGGCGGGGCCAGCAAGGCCGTGGCGCGCAAGGCGGCGCGGATCGCCGCCGCCGAGGTCGCGCGCTACGCCAAGGGCCAGCCGCTGGAGCACTGCCTGACATAGAGGCCGCGGGCCGCTCGGGCCCCCCGGAACCTGAGGAGAGCGCGATGTACGTCGGTATCGATGTCGGCACGTCGATGGTGAAGGCCGCGGCCTTCGACGCGGGAGGCCACGCACTGGCCGTCGAGTCCCGCCCGGTGCGCCTCGACATCCACGGCGGCCATGTCGAGCAGGACATGGAGGAGCTGTACGGCGCGGTCGTCGACGCCCTCGGCACGCTCACCGCCGCGCTGCCCGAGCCGGTCGAACTGGCCGGGCTCACCGGCCAGGGCGACGGGGTCTGGCTGGTCGATGCCGAAGGGCGCCCGGTGCGGCCCGCGATCTCCTGGATGGACGGCAGGGCGCACGAGTTCGTGGACGCGTGGCTGGCGTCCGGGGTCTTCGAGTCGGTCTTCCGGCGCAGCGGCAGCGCGATGTTCCCGGGCTGTCCGGGGCCCGTGCTGGCCTGGCTCGACCGCCACGAGCCGACGGCGCTGGACGCCGCGACGACGGCGCTGTACTGCAAGGACATGGTCTTCCAGCGGCTGACCGGGGTGCGGGCGACGGATGTCTCGGACGCGTCGATGCCGTTCCTGGACCCGAGGACACGGGCGTACTCGCCCGACGTGCTCGCGGAGTTGGGCCTCGCGCACCGGGAGCGGCTGCTGGCCCCGGTCAGCGATCCGGTCGCGATCGGCGAGCTGCCCTCGGGCGTACGGATCGCCAACGGGCCGTACGACCTGCCGGCCTGCGCGCTGGGCGCGGGGGTCACCGAGCCGGGCGACGGGCTGCTGATCATCGGCACCTGTCTGGCCTCGCTCGTCGCGACGGACACGCTCGACCTGGACGGTGAACCGGGCGGGCTGCACATCTCGACGGACCGGCCGGGGCACTGGCTGCGCGCCATGCCCGCGATGGTGGGGACCGCCGCGCTCGACTGGGTGCTGACCATGACCGGCACGGACCTCGCGGAGGTGGACCCGATGCTCGACGCGGTGGAGCCGGGCGCGGGAGGGGTCAGGGTGCTCCCCTACTTCGCGCCGTCCGGTGAGCGGGCGCCGTTCGTCGATCCGGCACTGCGGGCCGAACTGACCGGTGTCTCACTGGAGTCGACGGCGGCCGATCTGATCAGGGCCACCTGCGAGGGCATCGCCTACGCCGCCCGGCACTGCCTGGAGGCGGCGGGCCTGACGGGAAGCCTCGCGGTCTGCGGCGGCGGCACCCGGAGCCCCGCCTGGATGCGCCTGTTCGCCGATGTGCTCGGCAGGCCGCTGCGGATCGTGGAGGGCGAGGTCGGCGCACGGGGCGCGGTCCTCGCGTCGGCGGCACGCCACGGGGTGCCGCTGGACGTCGCCGCGTGGACGTCCCCGACGGCGGTGGTGACCCCGGACCCGGTCCGGGCGGCGTACTACACGAAGGGCTACGACGACCACCTGACCCGCCTGGGAACGGCGCGGGCGCGGCACGGTTCGTAGGGGACGGGTGGGGTGGGCCGCCACGGGTGGACGCACCGTGCGGACGTCGGCACCGTACGCGGCCCCGCGCCGACGGCGTATCCGGGACCGGGAACCGCCGGCCGCGCGGGCGGGCGCGGGCACTCGCCGTACGACGGGCGGGGTGTGGGTCGTACGCGGCGATCCGCGCGCGGAGGACGCGTCTGCGCACGCGGCCCCGGGCCGCACGCCGAACCTGGTCCTCGGCGGGCCGAGTGGTCGGGCGGCATTCGGGGTGAACCCGGGATGGACGCCCGCCGCACAGGCGGTGAATCCACCGCGCATCGCGCCAACTCGGGCCGCTCACCTGCCTATCGTGCTGCCGCCGAACCCTGGATCACGCCAACTGACCGCCGTTCACGAGCCTTACGAGGGAGACCCGTATGTCCGCACAGCCCAGACGCCGCTCGATACTGCTCGCGGCCGGCGCCGCCACCGCCGCCACCGCGCTGCCCGTCACGGCCACCGCCGCCGCCGCATCGCCCCGGCGGCCCGACGGCTCCGGCCGGCCCGTGGTCATCGGCCACCGGGGCGCCGCCGGCTGGCGGCCCGAGCACACGGCGGCGGCCTACACCTACGCCGTGCAGACGGGCGCCGACTGGATCGAGCCCGATCTGGTGCCCACCAAGGACCATGTCCTGGTCGTGCGGCACGAGAACGAGATCTCGGGGACGACGGACGTCGCCAAGCACCCGGAGTTCGCCGACCGGCGTACGACGAAGACCGTCGACGGACGGCCGGTGACCGGCTGGTTCACCGAGGACTTCACGCTGGCCGAGCTGAAGACCCTGCGGGCCGTCGAGCGGCTGCCGCTGATCCGTAATCGCAACACCGTCTTCGACGGCCGTGAGCCGGTGATGACCTTCGAGGAGGTCGTGAAGCTGGCCCGCGAGCTGTCCCGCCGATACCGCCGCCGGGTCGCCGTCTTCCCGGAGACCAAGCACCCCACGTACTTCCGCTCCATCGGGCTGCCCCTGGAGCCCGCGCTCGCCCGGATCGTGCGGCGCTACCGGCTGGACGCCGACGAATGCGTGGTCCAGTCGTTCGAGCCCAGCAGCCTCGCGGCGTTCGCCGACGAGCGGCTGAGGCTGCCGCTCTGGCAGGCGCTGGGCACGACGGGCGCGCCGTACGACCACGTCGCGGCGGGTGACCCCACGACGTACAAGGACATGATGACGCCGGAGGGGCTGCGGAAGATCGCGCGGTACGCGGACTGGATCGGGCCCGACAAGTCGTCCGTCGTGGAGCCGTTCACTCTGCTGGCGGACGCGCACCGGGCCGGTCTGAAGGTGGGCGCGTACACCTTCCGCGCGGAGAACCAGTACCTGCCGGCGGCGCTCCGGCGCGGCACCGATCCCAACGCGTTCGGTGACGCCTTCGCCGAGTACGCCCTGCACTTCGGCCGCGGCGTGGACGCCGTGGTGACGGACTACCCGGACATCGCGGCGATGGCACGGGACGCGGCGGAAGCCTGAGCGTGGGCAACAGGCCTAGGACCAACGCCTGATCAACACCGAGCCCTCTTGCTGTTAGCGTGCAGTTGCATAAGATGTGCAATAAGCAGCAGGAGGGCTCGCCCATGGCCATCTACACACTCCCCGAACTCCCCTACGACTACGCGGCGCTCGAACCGGTGATCAACCCGCAGATCATCGAGCTCCACCACGACAAGCACCACGCCGCGTACGTGAAGGGTGCGAACGACACCCTGGAGCAGTTGGACGAGGCACGCGACAAGGAGTCCTGGGGCGCGATCAACGGCCTCCAGAAGAGCCTCGCGTTTCACCTCTCCGGCCACATCCTCCACTCGATCTACTGGCACAACATGACGGGCGACAACGGCGGCGGCGAGCCGCTGGCGGCCGACGGTGTGGGCGACCTCGCCGACGCGATCACCGCGTCGTTCGGCTCGTTCGCCGGCTTCAAGGCCCAGCTCACGAAGGCCGCGGCGACGACGCAGGGCTCCGGCTGGGGCGTCCTGGCGTACGAGCCGGTCAGCGGCAGACTGATCGTGGAGCAGGTCTACGACCACCAGGGCAACGTGGGCCAGGGATCCGTGCCGGTCCTGGTGTTCGACGCCTGGGAGCACGCCTTCTACCTCCAGTACAAGAACCAGAAGGTGGACTTCATCGAGGCGATGTGGCGCGTCGTGAACTGGCAGGACGTGGCGAAGCGTTACGCGGCGGCGAAGGAGCGGGACGACGTCCTGCTCCTGGCGCAGTGACCTGATCCCGCCACCCGCGCCGCCGCCCCCACAGGCGTCCTGCTCGTGATCGTCTTCTCAGCCTTCACCTGCGGACGGAATGACGAAGGACCCTCGCGAGGACATGACTCGCGGGGGTCCTTCCACATACGCCCGGTCACCGGCGGGCGCCGCGACGGGCTCACCACGCGGCCCGTGACACGGACGGCCGGTCAGTCGAAGATCGGGCCCTGCGTACGGGTGCGCTTGATCTCGTAGAAGCCGGGGATCGAGGCGACCATCAGCGTGCCGTCCCACAGCTGGGCGGCCTCCTCGCCCTTGGGGGCGGGGGTCACGACCGGGCCGAAGAAGGCGATCTGCTCGCCGTCGGAGCCGGGGACCGCGATCACCGGGGTACCGACCTCCTGGCCGACCTTGTCGATGCCCTCCTTGTGGGAGGCGCGCAGCTCGGTGTCGTACGTGTCCTTGTCCGCGTAGTCGATGAGGTCCGCCGGAAGGCCGACATCGGCCAGCGCCGCGACGATGGTGGCGCGCTCGTTGCCTTCGCCGCCGTTGTGGATACGGGTGCCGAGCGCGGTGTAGAGCTTGCCGACGACCTCGTCGCCGTGCAGCTGCTGGGCGGCGGTCACGACGCGGACCGGGGCCCAGGCGGCCTTCATGCCCTCCCGGTACTGCTCGGGCAGCTCGTCGAGCTTGTCCTCGTTCAGCACGGCCAGGCTCATGACGTGCCAGTTGACCTCGACGTTCCTGACCTTCTCGACCTCCAGCATCCAGCGGGACGTCATCCAGGCCCATGGACAGATCGGGTCGAACCAGAAGTCGACCGGCGTCCTGGCACTCGTTTCACTCATGGGCGTGTCTCTCCTAGAAAAAGAAAGGGCTGCGGTCCAACCATTGGCAACGTACGGGGCAACGCCGCCGGTCGCCGGAGTCATTCCCGGCAGCCGTCGGACACGGTGCCCCGTGGGAGAATTCGAACCGTTGTAGGTAAAAACACGCACCTAGGAGTGTCCGTGCCCGGTGAGAACCTGTCCCGCGACGAGGCCCGCGAGCGGGCCGAGCTGCTGTCCGTCGACCGGTACGAGGTCGCGCTCGACCTGCGGTCGGCGGTCGGTGAGTCGCCGGGTGACGCGTCGGTCGGGGAGCCGGACGGGGCGCCGGACGGTCCGGCCGCGGACGGACCGGGTGCGCCCCGTACCTTCCGCTCCGTGACGACGATCCACTTCCGGTCGGCGCGGCCGGGTGTGGCCACCTTCGTCGACCTGGTGGCGCCGAGTGTGACGTCGCTGACCCTGAACGGCCGCTCGCTGGACCCGTCCGTCGTGTTCGACGGCTCGCGCATCGCGCTGTACGGGCTGGCCGAGGAGAACGTGCTGGTCGTGGACGCGCGGTGCGCCTACAGCCGTACGGGCGAGGGCATGCACCGCTTCGTCGACCCGGAGGACGGCGAGGTCTATCTCTACACGCAGTACGAGCCGGCCGACGCGCGCCGCGTCTTCGCCAACTTCGAGCAGCCCGATCTGAAGGCACCGTTCACCTTCGAGGTGACCGCGCCCGCGGGCTGGACGGTGTGGAGCAACGGTGAGACGACCGGGTCGGGTGCCGAGACCGGTGTGTGGACGTTCGCCGAGACCAAGCCGATCTCGACGTACATCACGGCCGTCGTGGCGGGGCCGTACCACCACGTCACCGATGTGTACCGGCGCGCGCTGCCCGACGGCTCCACGCTGGAGATCCCGCTCGGCGCGCTGTGCCGCAAGGGCCTCGCCCGGCACTTCGACGCCGACGACATCTTCCTGGTGACCAAGCAGGGCCTGGACTTCTTCCACGACAACTTCGACTACCCGTACCCCTTCGGGAAGTACGACCAGGCGTTCGTGCCCGAGTACAACATCGGCGCGATGGAGAACCCCGGCTGTGTGACCTTCCGCGAGGACTACGTCTTCCGGGGCAAGGTCACCCAGGCGTCCTACGAGCGCCGCGCGAACGTCATCCTGCACGAGATGGCGCACATGTGGTTCGGCGATCTCGTGACGATGCGCTGGTGGGACGACCTGTGGCTCAAGGAGTCGTTCGCCGACTTCATGGGCTCGCTGGCGCAGGCGGAGGCCACGCGCTTCACCAACGCGTGGGTCACCTTCGCCAACAACCGCAAGTCGTGGGCGTACCGCGCCGACCAGTTGCCGTCCACGCATCCGGTCACGGCCGACATCCGTGACCTGGAGGACGCCAAGCTCAACTTCGACGGCATCACCTACGCCAAGGGCGCGTCGGTGCTCAAGCAACTCGTCGCGTACGCCGGGCGCGAGGCGTTCCTGGAAGGCGCGCGGCGCTACTTCAAGCGGCACGCGTACGGCAACACCCGCCTCGGTGACCTGCTCTCCGTCCTGGCGGAGACGTCGGGGCGCGACATGGTGTCGTGGTCGCGTTCCTGGCTGGAGACGGCGGGCGTCAACTCGCTGACGCCGGCGGTCACTTACGACGCCTCCGGACATGTGACGGAGCTGGCCGTGCTCCAGGAGGCCACCGAGTCGCACCCCGAGCTGCGCCCGCACCGGGTGGCGGTGGGCCTGTACCGGCGCGAGAGCGTGGACGCCGAGCTGGTCAGGTACGCGCGCGCCGAGGTCGACGTCGACGGGCCGCGCACGGTCGTCACGGAGCTGGCCGGCGCCGAGCGGCCCGATCTGATCCTGGTCAACGACGACGACCTCACATACTGCAAGATCCGCTTCGACGAGGGCTCGCTGGAGACGCTGCGCGAGTACCTGGGCGAACTCACCGACCCGCTGGCGCGGGCGCTGTGCTGGTCGGCGCTGTGGAATCTGACGCGCGACGGGCTGATGCCCGCACGCGACTTCATCCAACTGGTGCTGCGGTTCGCCGGGCGCGAGTCGGACATCGGCGTACTCCAGAGGCTGCACGCCTGGGCACAGGGCGCGCTGATCCACTACGCGGCGCCGCAGTGGCGCGAGGAGGGCGCGCGGGCGCTTGCGGAGGGCGCGCTGCGTGAGCTGCGGCTCGCCGGGCCCGGCAGCCAGCACCAGCTGACCTGGGCGCGGTTCTTCGCGTCGACGGCCACCTCGGACGCCGATTTCCAGTTGCTGCGGGGCCTGCTGGGGAACACGGCGAAGATCGACGGCCTCGATGTCGACCAGGAGCTGCGCTGGAGCTTCCTGCGTCCCCTGGCCGCGCACGGTCTGGCCGACGAGTCCGTGATCGCGGCGGAGCTGGCCCGCGACGACACGGCGTCCGGCAAGCGCCACCAGGTCCGGTGCCTGGCCTCGCGCCCCTCCGAGGAGGTCAAGGCGAATGCGTGGGCGGACGTCGTCGACTCCGACGCCCTGTCGAACGCGCTGGTGGAGGCGACGATCGCGGGCTTCGCGCAGCCGGGGCAGCGGGAGTTGACCGCGCCGTACGCGGAGAAGTACTTCGAGATGATCGAACGGGTGTGGGCCGAGCGCTCGATCCAGATCGGCATGGACCTGGTGGAGGGCCTGTATCCGAGCCTCCAGGACCGTCAGGAGACGGTGCGCGACACGGACAACTGGCTCGCGGCGCATCCGGACGCGCCACCGGCGCTGCGCCGTCTGGTACTTGAGGCACGGGACGATCTGGCGCGGGCGCTGGCGGCGCAGGCGTGCGACGCGACGGCGGCGGTGACGTCGGGCTGATCGCGACGGGAGGAAAAGGGAAGAGACGGACCGGCGGGGCGGACCGGCGGTTTGCCCGAAAGCACCCCGCCTGATCGGCAATCGAACGTCCGTACTTTAGGACGAGCTTGTCCCGATTTGCCGACGGGCTCGTAACAGCGGTTAGCGGGCGGGCCGTTCATGGGGAAGCCCCGGACATGAACAACTCCCCCACCTCCTGCGGCGGCGAAACCCCTTCCCCGCTCTCCCCCCGCCCGCTCAGCCACCTCGTCGGCACGCAGCGGCGCGTGCTGTCCGCCACGCAGTTGCGCGAGCACGGTGTCAGCACGGCGTACGCCGTCGCGCGGTGTGCGCCCGGAGGCCCCTGGCAGCAGTTGCTGCCAGGGGTCTTCCTGCTCCATCAGGGGCCGCCGACCAGCGAGGAGCGCCTGCACGGGGCGCTGTTGTACGCGGGGCGCCGCCAGGACGTCCCGGCCCAGCCCGCCGGCACCGGCGCCGGCGCTCCCCGCGACACCGCCATGATCACCGGCCTCGCCGCCCTCACCCTGCACGGCCTCCCGTCGGCCCCCGCGCTGACCGCGCTGGACCACATCGACGTACTGGTCCCCCGCACCCGCCGGCTGCGCTCCACCGGCTGCGTCCGCATCGTGCGCGCCCACGCGCTGCCGGGCGCGCGGCAGGTCACCGGCCTCCCGGTGGCCCCCGTGGCACGCGCCCTGGCCGACGCGGTCGCCGGGCTCAGCGACCCGGCGGCCGTACGCCTCCTGCTCACCGAGGCCGTGCGCCACGGTCACTGCGAACCGGCGTCCGTCGTACGGGAGTTGAGCTTGGCCCGGCTGCTGTCCCGGCCGTACGTCGTGGACGCGGTGGACTCGCTGCTCGCCGCCGGACGGGCCCTCGCCGAGGGCCGGCTCTACGAGATGGTGCGGACGTACGGGCTCCCCGAGCCGGTCTGGAACGTCGACCTGCGCCTGCCGAGCGGCCCCCATCTGGGCGGCCTCGACGCCTACTGGCCGGACCACGCGGTCGCCGTGGAACTTGACACCCGCGCACCGCGCCACGGCAAGACCCCGCAGGACGACGTCATCTGGTCCGAATGCGCCCGCAAGCGCGAACACCTGGAGCGCCTGGGCATCAGGGTGGTCCACCTGACCCCGCGCAAACTGCTTGACTCGCCGGAACTCCAGGCGACGGTGGTGCGCACGGCCCTTCTCGCGGCGGCGGACCGGGAGCCCCCCGCGCGGGTGGTCGTCCTGCCGAGGTGACGGCCGCAGACACCCCACGCGGCGGAAAGCGGCCCGCATATAGGGTAGTTGGTCGCGCTTGAGGTCGATACCTGGACGGAGGAGAGCTTCCCGGCCTCCTTGAGCGCGACCTCGGCGCAGCCGCCCGAGCAAGAGCGCGCCGTTCCAGCTCCGCTGGAAGGTCCTGGACTCCACGCATCAAGAGCCATTCGCCACCAAGACTCTCGCCGATGGCCGTCGCTCCGAGCCCATGTCGTCTCTACGTAGCGGCGAACAATTCGACACCGAAACCGCTTCCGGCCTCGGAGCTCCGCGAACTCAACTCACCCACCTGGTTCAACCACTCGTTTTGCGTACGCATGAAGTGGCCCAACGCATCAGCCAAGCACCCCTCCGACATTCGCCGAGGCGCTTGCGGTCGTCATGACCGCGCTCGTGACCACTCGAAAAGGCCGGCTGAAACCGGCTCTTCTGTGCCTGGCGCTCCATTCCTGGGCCTTCCAGATGATCAGGGACGATGACGAGCAATAGGCAGCGCGCAAAGACGTGATCGACCCGCCGAAAGACATCAGGACGGCGCTGAACTGGGCTGCCGCATACTCTCTCAAGGTCAGAGACCTAACCCAGTCCGACAACCTGCGCCCAGCACTCGAAGCCCTGTCACTCAAGTTGGACGGGAAGCGTGCTGCGGACAACACGATCAACCGCAAGCTCACAGCGCTGAGCAACGCCCTGCGCTACGCGGTGGAGCGTGACCTCCTCTCCACACCCGCTGTCCCGCATCGACTGGCGCCCGCCACAGACGAACGACGAAGTCGACTTTCGTTACGTCCCAGACCCGAAGCTGGCACGTGAACTCCTGGCCACCGTTCAAGCACAGGGGCGCCGCGGCGAGCATCTGCATGCCTTCGGCTGTCTCTACTACGCGTCCCTGCGGCCGTCCGAGGGGGCAGATCTACGAAAGCAGGACTTCCGCTTTCCTGAGACAGGGTGGGGCGAACTCATCCTCGCTGGCAGCCGGTCGGAGGTCGGCTCAGGCTGGACGGACGACGGACAACGGCAGGAGCCGCTTAGATCGAGCCGTTCGGCGCAAGCCGAATCGTCTTGGCGCCATTGATAATGGAGCCTCCAGAGGCCATAAATAAAGCCCCGAGGGGGCCTACAGGGGTCGACTGCGTTTGTGTGGTCTCAGAACCTGTGCCTCAACTGTGCCGGTTTCCTTCGATGCTCAAGCTGACCCTGGAATACCTGAGCAGCAGTATCCCTATGCGCCCTCATTTAAGCGATTTCGCCCCATAAGTTCCGAGCTCTCACTCGGCCACCCGGAAGCAGTAATTCCCATTGATGGAGCATTGTGCACGTTAGTTAGGAATGCGAAAAACTAAGTGGTTGACAAGATCACCGGCAGGCCGTTAACTACACGCCGTGAGCGATCGTTACGCCATTCGCGGCTAGCGAACTCACCCAGAAAGGTCGAAAACATGACCAAGGATACTTGGCGAAGAGCCCGTGTCGGCATCGTGGGTTGCGCTTCCCTCGCGCTGTTGACCCTGCCATCGCCCGCATACGCAACTGACGAAGCGGACGTCGCTGCGGCGCTTTCCCGAATGAGCGCGGGGACGAACACACAGGCCGACTGTGACCTGGTCGCCCAAAACGCCCCCGAAATCGCAGCTACGGTTCCTTGCATTGTCAATGGCAATCAGGTATTTAAGCTTGGCTCTCAACCTCTTGATCCGAAAGAAGAATCGGCGGTGCTCGATTACCGAATTAATGCCCTTGGCGAATACGAAATACCTGACACCCTATTGACGGCTGACGAGGCAAAAGCCGTTGTCCTCGACTTCATCGGGGGCGGTGACGCTTCCAACGCTGACGAGGTCATCGTTCCGGAGGAGCCTGAGGGGGGCCTCTCCTCGCCAGAGGAATTTTCCACTCGCGCCGCCACAGGCACCTGGAGGGCCACACACGTCACGTACACGAATTACAGCTACACCGGCTCGGTGATCTACAAATACCACCACAAGGCAAATTTCCAGTACTCCGGCGGCAAGGTCCGCGCCTGGGGGAGCCGTAGCGACTACACCTCGAACGAGTCAAGCGTTGTGGATGTCCAAAACCGCTTGACGAACACCAAGACCAGCCTCCCAGCGTCAACCGCCTACTCGACAATGAAGCGCAAGATTGTACTCAAGGTTCCCATTTATGGCGAGTATGCTAGCAACTACCCTTGGATCAAGATCAAGATGACCGGGTCCGGCGGCACCTCCTTTACCGGTGCCGCGCTCTGATATAAGTACAGGCATGTTCAAACTAGTCTTGCAGGTTCTGCTCATACTGGCCGGCTGCTCAGCGATCTTGACCCTTTTGGGGTCCCGTAGTGGAATTGTCGAGATTGCATTGATCAGTACTATCGGACTATTTGCCATCGCCTGGACGTTCCGACGTTTCCTGCGTAACCGCAGAGCAGCGAATGCAGTGAGATGACCTCGTCAGCGCGGTTCTCCTCATAGTGCAAAGCCGAACCTGTGACGCCTGGTTCACAAACAGTGCGCTACGTGGCAGAGGGGGTCGACTCTTCAAAGTCGCCCCCCTCTGCCACGTAGCCACAAAATGACAGTGGGAGGTGAGTCCCATTCCAACCCTTGCATCTGAGTCCCTCCAGAGGCAGTCTCACTTGAGGTTGCCTCCATGTCGTCCAGGGGCGGTGAGGCAGCAGGCTCGCCAGCCTCCTGGACGATCTCCAGCCAGATCTGAGTTCTGGGCGAGGCCCGTGGCTGGGAGGATTGCGCAGGCCGGTGGCGCGGGCGTCCCGGATGCGGTCCTGGCAGCGGGCGCGCTGGCGGTGGCACAGTTCGAGCCGGGTGATGGCCTCATCGGGTGTGCTGGTAGCTCACGGACGCGGTGGTCGTACGCCTCCTGCTCACCGAGGCCGTGCGCCAAGGTCACTGCGAACCGGCGTCCGTCGTACGGGAGTTGAGCTTGGCCCGGCTGCTGTCCCGGCCGTACGTCGTGGACGCGGTGGACTCGCTGCTCGCCGCCGGACGGGCCCTCGCCGAGGGCCGGCTCTACGAGATGGTGCGGACGTACGGGCTCCCCGAGCCGGTCTGGAACGTCGACCTGCGCCTGCCGAGCGGCCCCCATCTGGGCGGCCTCGACGCCTACTGGCCGGACCACGCGGTCGCCGTGGAACTTGACACCCGCGCACCGCGCCACGGCAAGACCCCGCAGGACGACGTCATCTGGTCCGAATGCGCCCGCAAGCGCGAACACCTGGAGCGCCTGGGCATCAGGGTGGTCCACCTGACCCCGCGCAAACTGCTTGACTCGCCGGAACTCCAGGCGACGGTGGTGCGCACGGCCCTTCTCGCCTCCTCCGACCGCGAGCCCCCGGCCCATGTGATCGAGCTGCCGAGGTGACGGCCGTGGGCCTCGGCCGGGCCGAAGAAGGCCCGGATATCAGGTGGTTGGTCCTTGATGGCGGGGTCCGCGTGGTGGCGGATGTACGCCACAGACACTTCCCCCCACCGACAGCTCTCCACAAAACCTGGTCATTTACGCAAAGCTGAGCGGTCATCCGGTACCGAATTCCGGACTGTCTCTTTCACAACCAGGGATGCTGATGACCTCCGAATCCGAGAGCTCCATATCCGGGCCGAGACGCGTGGCTCGGGTCGCCGCCGCCACGGGCCTGGCCGCAGCGCTGATAGCCACCGGCGCGCTGCCTGTCTTCGCCGCTCCGGCCGCCGACGACCCGGCCGCCTCCGCACCTGTGAAACCCGCCAAGTCCGCCACCGAGAAGCTCGGTTCGGACGACGTCGATCTGCTCGACAAGGCGGTGGCCGAAGGTGAGAAGAACGTCACCGTGATGGTGGCCACGGCCCCAGGCCGGACCGAGCAGGTCTCCGACCAGTTCGACGCCGTGTCCGGCGCCGTGGTCGGCAAGACGTACGACAAGCTCGGTTACGTACGGGCCACCCTGCCCACCGGTAAGGCCGAGGCCGCGCTCAAGGCGGCCGGGAAGCTCTCCTCCGTCCACGGCATCGACCTCAAGCACGAGATCGAGCTGGACGACCCGACGCCCGCCGCCGACACGGTGAAGGGCGCCGCGAAGGCCGCCGGCGCCCTGGCCTCCACGGCACCCGGCGCGAACACCCCGGCGAAGAACCCGTACAACCCGTCCTTCGAGACGGGCGCGGTCGACTTCGTCAAGCAGAACCCCAAGGCGGACGGCCGCGGGGTCACCATCGGCATCCTCGACTCGGGCATCGACCTGGGCCACCCGGCGCTTCAGAAGACCACCACCGGCGAGCGCAAGATCGTCGACTGGGTGACGGCGACGGACCCGGTCAACGACCAGGACGGCACCTGGCGTCCGATGGAGACCGACGTCAAGGGCCCGTCGTTCACGTACAACGACCGGACCTACACGGCCCCCGCCGGGAACTACAAGATCAATCTCTTCGCCGAGTCCGCCACGCGCGGCGGCGACATGGCCGGGGACCTTAACCGGGACGGCGACACCACCGACGTCTGGGCGATGCTGTACGACCCCGGCACCCGGACCGTGCGCATCGACCTCGACAACGACGGCAAGTTCGGCAACGACACGATCATGAAGCCGTACCGCAACGGCTTCCAGATCGGCTACTTCGGCGAGGACAATCCGAAGACCGAGATCGTCGAGCGCATCCCGTTCGTCATCGAGGTCCGCGAGGACGTCGTCAACAAGGATGGCGTCAAGGCCGACTACGTCAACATCGGTGTCATCGAGGGCTCGCACGGCACCCACGTCGCCGGTATCACCGCGGCCAACAGCCTGTTCGGCGGCAAGATGAACGGCGCGGCGCCCGGCGCCAAGCTGGTCTCCTCGCGCGCCTGCACCTGGAGCGGCGGCTGCACCAACATCGCCCTCACGGAGGGCATGGCCGACCTCGTCATCGAGCGCGGCGTGGACATCGTCAACATGTCCATCGGCGGACTGCCGGCGCTGAACGACGGCAACAACGCGCGCGCCGAACTGTACACGCGGCTCATCGACACCTACGGCGTCCAGCTCGTGATCTCCGCGGGCAACTCCGGCCCCGGCCTCAACACCATCGGTGACCCGGCCCTGGCCGACAAGGTGATCTCGGTCGGCGCCTCGATCTCCAAGGAGACGTGGGCATCCAACTACGGCTCGGTCGTGTCGACGAAGTACGACATGCTGCCGTTCTCGTCCCGCGGTCCGCGTGAGGACGGTGGCTTCGCGCCGATCATCTCGGCCCCCGGCGCCGCCATCAACACCACGCAGACCTGGTCGCCCGGAGGTCCCGTCGCCGAGGCCGGCTACCAGCTGCCGCCCGGCTACTCGATGCTCCAGGGCACCTCGATGGCCTCCCCGCAGGCCGCCGGCGCGAGCGCGCTGCTGCTGTCGGCGGCCAAGCAGAAGGGGATCGACCTGACCCCCGCGAAGCTGCGCACCGCCCTCACCTCCACCGCCGGCAAGATCGACGGCAAGAAGGCGCACGAGCAGGGCGCGGGCCTCATCGACGTCGTCGACGCGTGGGACGCGATCAAGGACGGCGCGAAGGCCAACGAGTACAGCGTCAAGGCCCCGGTCGACACCTCGATCGACTTCGCGCTGAAGACCCCGGGCTTCGGTACCGGTCTGTACGACCGTGAGGGTGGCCTCCAGGCCGGCAAGAGCCGGACGTACGACGTCACCATCACCCGCACCACCGGTCCCAACCGTCTGGTGGAGCACCAGCTCAACTGGAAGTACAACGACGGCACCTTCAAGTTGCTGAGCGGCAAGAAGGTCAAGCTGCCGAAGAACAAGGCCGTCACCGTCACGGTGCAGGCCAAGCCCGACCAGGCGGGCGCGCACAGCGCGATCCTGGAGCTGGACGACCGCTCCACCACGGGCGTGGACAAGCAGATCCTCGCCACGGTGGTCGTTTCCAAGAAGCTGGCGAAGCCCTCGTTCACGTACTCGTCGCTGGGCTCGGTCGAGCGCAACAGCACCGAGTCGTACTTCGTCACGGTCCCCGAGGGTGCCAAGTCCCTGGAGGTCGCCCTCGGCGGACTCGCCGACGGCAGCCAGACCCGCTTCATCAGCCTCCACCCGTACGGGACGCCGGTCGACCCGACCTCGACCGTCAACTGCTACCCGAACTACTCGAACCCGGCGAACACCTGCCGTCCGGACCTGCGGTCCTACAGCAACCCGCAGCCCGGCGTCTGGGAGGTCGAGGTCGAGTCGCGTCGTACGTCGCCGCTGCTGAACAACCCGTACAAGCTCGACGTCAGCGTGCTGGGTGCCTCCTTCGACCCGGCGGTCACCACTCTCCCCGAGGCCAAGATCGGTACGCCGGCCCCGGTGGAATGGACCGTCACCAACGGGTTCGCCGCCATCGACGGCAAGCTCGCGGGAGGCTCGCTCGGCTCCGCGAAGGTCGACCGGCCCACGATCGCCCACGGCGAGAAGAAGGAGACGACCGTCACCCTCGGTGCGGGCGTCGAACGGCTCGACGTGGCCATCGGCGGCACCTCGGACCAGTCGGCGGACCTGGACCTCGCGGTCTACCGGGACGGCGTGCCGGTCGGCGAGTCCGCCGACGGTGACTCCGAGGAGGCCGTCAGCCTGATCGCACCGGCGGCCGGCGAGTACACCTTCGAGGTGGTCGCTTACTCGGTGCCCGCCGGGACCACCGAGTACGACTACCGCGACGTGTTCTACTCGGCGTCGCTCGGCGAGGTCACGGTCGGCGACGCCCCGGTGAAGCTCGCCAACGGCGCGTCGGCGGAGGTCTCCGCCGAGGTGACGGTGGCCGGCGCGGCTCCGGAGGGCCGGCAGTTCTTCGGCGAGGTCCAGCTGCTGAACGCGCGCGGTACTGCCGCGGGCACCGGCAGTGTCGTGATCGAGAAGGTCCTGCCGTAACGGCGTAACGGTCCCCGTACGCGGTACGGGGGGATTTACGTGGCAGAAGGGGGCGGGCGTCCGGACGGGCGCCCGCCCCTCACGCGTGCCCGCCCCGCCGTGTGACCCATGACGCACCGTCCCGACCAGCGGAATGGATTGGACAAGCCGGGCTCGGACAGACGCATCATGGACGCGGCACCCGGGCCGCATGTACGTACGGAGGAGTCCCTGTGAAGGTCGGAATCGTCGGAGCCACCGGTCAGGTCGGCACAGTCATGCGCACCATCCTGGCCGAGCGGGACTTCCCGGCCGACGAGCTGCGGCTGTTCGCCTCCGCACGCTCCGCGGGCTCCACCATCGAGTGGCGGGGCGAGCCGATCACCGTCGAGGACGCCTCCACGGCCGACTACACCGGCCTGGACATCGTGCTCTTCTCCGCGGGCGGCGCCACCTCCAGGGCGCTCGCCGAGAAGGTGGCGGCCCAGGGCCCCGTCGTGATCGACAACTCGTCCGCCTGGCGCGGTCACCCCGAGGTCCCGCTGGTGGTCTCCGAGGTCAACCCGCACGCGATCGCCGACCGCCCCAAGGGCATCATCGCCAACCCGAACTGCACGACGATGGCCGCGATGCCCGTGCTGCGCCCGCTGCACGCCGAGGCGGGGCTGGTCGCGCTCGTCGCCACCACCTACCAGGCCGTGTCCGGCTCCGGTCTCGCGGGCGTCGCCGAGCTGCACGACCAGGCCCGCAAGGTCGTCGAGACCGCCGACCGGCTGACCTTCGACGGCGAGGCCGTGGAGTTCCCCGAGCCCACCGTCTACAAGCGCCCCATCGCCTTCAACGTGCTGCCGCTCGCGGGCTCGATCGTGGACGACGGCTCCTTCGAGACGGACGAGGAGCAGAAGCTACGTAACGAGTCCCGCAAGATCCTGGAGATCCCCGAGCTGAAGGTCTCCGGGACCTGTGTGCGGGTGCCGGTCTTCTCCGGACACTCCCTCCAGGTGAACGTCCGCTTCGAACGCCCGATCGGCGTGGAGCGCGCGTACGAGCTGCTGAAGGACGCCCCTGGCGTCGAGCTGTCCGAGATCCCGACGCCTCTCCAGGCCGCGGGCAAGGACGCCTCCTACGTAGGACGCGTCCGCGTGGACGAGACGGTGGAGAACGGTCTGGCGCTGTTCGTCTCGAACGACAACCTGCGCAAGGGCGCTGCGCTGAACGCGGTGCAGATCGCGGAACTGGTCGCCGCGGAGCTGCGCGGAGACAACTGACACCGCTCGTGCCGCCACCGGCCCACCGGGCCGGGGCATTCGACGCGCGGCCCCGGCCCGTCGGGGCGGGTGTCGCGGTCGGCGGGGAGCTGTTCCCCCGGTCAGGGCCCGGCGCAGTGCGATCCGCAGGCCGAAGCGCGCGCCGAGTTCCAGGACGATGTCCTGGAACTCGGCGCGCCGCTCCGCTGGGGGGCCGCGGCCACAGGGCGCAGATCGAAGGATCGTACGGGTCCTGTCGCGCGTTGCGCGGCCGTCCGCTTGACCCGCCTCCGGAGCCGCGACGACCAGGACGATGTCATGGCCCGGGCACGGCGAAGCACGCGCTTTCTGGAGGGGACGGCGACACTGCGTCCTGTCCGCCGCCGGTGATATCTTCGAGGGCGTGGCGGTCCGTGGCGGTTCCCGCCGGGAACCGGGGGGTGCCACCATGACGCCGTATCTGCCGCGCTCGGCCACCGAGACGGGGATACCACTCTTCTGCCTGCCCTGCGCGGGCGGCGGCGCATCCGCCTACCGTGGGTGGCAGCAGGCATTGGACAAGCTCGGCTCCGGGCTGCAAGTGCTTCCAGTGCAGTTGCCGGGCCGCGAGGAGCGGGCTCACGAGCGCCGGTTCACCGAGGTCGCGGCCTTGGTGGAGGAGATGGACGAGCAGCTCGACGCCGCCCTCTCCCGGCCTCACCTCCTGTACGGGCACAGCATGGGCGCATTCGTCGCCCACGCCCTGGTCCTGCGGCGGCAGCGGCGCGGTGCGGTCTTGCCGCGGGCACTCGTGCTCAGCTCCCACCGCGCCCCGCACGTGCCTCCCAACCGCGTCCTGGATCCCGGCGCCGACGACCAGACGCTGGCCACGCGGCTCGCCCAACTGGGCGGCATCCCGCCCGAGCTGGCCGGCCGACGCGGGTTCCGGTCCCGGCTTCTGCCGCTGATCCGCGACGATCTGCGGCTGTGCTCCACAACCCTGCCCATGGCGGAGACGGAGCCCCTGCGCGTGCCGCTGCACCTGTTGGTCGGCGCCCACGATCAGCTGGTGCCGGTGGCCGCGATGGAGGCGTGGTCCGCGCACTGCGGCCTGGACAGCGAGCTGCGCACGATGCCCGGCGGACACTTCTTCGTCCGCACCCACGAGAACGCCCTGCTGTGCCACCTGGCAGCAGTGGCAGACCGGTACCGCGCTGTTCCTGCCCAGCGACCCCGTCACTCGGCAGGACACCGGACGCACAAGACACCTGATTCAGGGCGGGAGACCGAATCGTGCGCGGGGTGAGCGCCCTGCGGGGAACGACGGTACGGCGCGAGGTGGCCGTCATGGTCGGCGAGGTGTGCGCGAGGGGCGTCCGCGCTGGGATGGACCCGGACCCCGACCGGTTCGTCGCGTATCCGCACACACCGAGGCCGCCGGCGCGGGAGAATGCGTCGGCCGCCGCCCCGCACGGGCTCACACCCCGTCAGCACGAGATCGCCCTCCTCGTCACCGAGGGAATGACGAACCGCCAGATCAGCTCCGCGAAGGGCATTTCTGAGTGGACTGTGACCAACCACCCGCGTGCCGTCATGCGGAAGCCGGGTTGTGGTGACCGGGTGCATGTGGTGGGTCCCCTCGCGCGGGCCCGGCGGTGAGCGTGCAGACACACGGAGGTGTGCGCCTGTGGACGGGCCGCGCACCGGACACCGCCGCGGCCGGAGACATGGCCCTGCTGGACGAGCGGGAAAGAAGCCGTTTCGAGAAGTACGGGGACCCGGTCACGGCGGCCCACTACGCGGGCGCCCGGGCCGCGATCCGGCGTACGGTCGCGCGCTGGCACGGCGTCCGGCCGACAGAGGTGGTGTGGGGCACCGGACGATGCCCGGGCTGCGGCAGCGATCGGCACGGCCCGCCGCTCATCCGCGCACCCCGCACCGACTGGCGGGTGAACACGTCACGCTCCGGCGCGTGGTGGATTCTCGCCCTCTCCCACTCGGTACCTGTCGGTGTGGACATCGAGTACCGCCGCCCGCTCGAGGTGCCCGCTGTGGTACGCCGCTGCCTCGGCGACCAGGAGCGCGCCTACGTCGCCGCGGCGCCGGAGGGCTCGGCGCGGGACGAGGCGTTGATGCGCTGCTGGGTACGGAAAGAGGCCGTGGTCAAAGGCTGGGGCATCGGGCTGGGCACCGATCTGGCCCATCTGGCGGTCCGTCCGGACCAGCCCGGCGCGGTTCTGGAGCGTACGCGGGCGCAGGGCGCAGCCGCGAGGGAGCTGTGGGTGGTCCAAGACGTTCCGGCCGGAGCGGACTGCTTGGCCGCGCTCGCCCGCCCCGCCGGACCGTCCGCGCCGCCGGTGGTCCAGCCGCCGGAGTCCGGGGTGTGGCGCGGGGGTGACACCGCGGGCTCACCGCGGCCCGGGGCAGGCTGAAAGGGCATGAAAGGAGCCGCCGGCTCCCGGGATCGCTCCGGGGCCGGCGGCACAAAGAGACAGGTCCTCAGAAGACCAACGGTCCGGGCGTCTGCTTGGAGACGGCCTTGCACGTGTTCGGCACGCCCAGGATGTTGAGGCTGAGCGACACGTCGCCGGAACCGGCGGCAGGGATGTAGGAATCGAGGCTGTCACCGCCGACGATCGGCGCGGTCAGCGGGCCGACGGTCAGCGGCTGGCCGGCGGACGCTGCCTCGTTGGCGGTACCGGTGAAGTCCACCGTGCCACCGGAGGCCCTCTCCAGGCGCAGGGTGGCGGTGACGGAGTCGGCCGGAATGTCGGCCGGAGCGAGACCGCCGCTGGTGGACACCTTGACGGAGCCGACGCCGCCCGCGGCCGAAGCCTCGATCTCCAGGTCGGTGACCCCAAAGGCGCCGCAGTCGTACGTCGCTGTCACGGTCTGCGCCGCGCCGGGGGCCGCGGAGGCCGGGGAGGCAAGGGCCATCCCGCCGAGCAGCGCGGCAACGGCGGCAACGGTGCCTGCCTGGACGATCCGACTCATATCTTTCCTCTTCTCACTCGTGACAGGGGGTGCTGAGGCCTGTTGGATCGGCCGCCCACGCGTGCGATCGCGAAGCGGCCAGGGGCCCTCGTAGCGGGACCGCTCGGGTTCGGGAAACCTGGGAAACCCGGAAGAGCGGGGGGTCCGGGGCGTGGGGGCCGGTTCAAGGACGCGCGCGGCCCGCCGTACGACCGTGCCGGCGCCGAGCCTGCGCGGCGGTCCGGCCGCCGATGACGACGGCTCGGGGACGGGGCGCGGGCTCTCCTCGGGGGTGGACACGGTGCGCTCGGGCCGGTGGACGTGGCGGAGCCCGTCCGGGCCGACCCGCTCGGTCACTCGCGCACACCCCCCGCCCGCCAGTGCACGGCCGCCGCTCCGGCGAAGTCCCCGGCATGGGCGAAGCCGGCCAGCATCAGCAGGCTGCCGTCCGCGACCCGCCCCTCGCGGATACCGTGGTCGAGCGTGATGGGGACGCCCGCGCCGAAAAGGTTCCCGAATCGGTCGAAAGTGTCCAGGTGACGCTCCGCGGGGATGGAGAGCCGCTCCTGCCACTGCTTCAAGAACATCCGGTTGGGCTGGTTGGTGATCAGCAGGTCGATGTCGTCGGTCTTGAGGTCGAGTTGCTCGCACACCCGGCCCACCACCTCCGGGACGAGCCGGTTGCCTCGCTCGACGATGTCCGACACCTTGTCGGGGGTGAATCCGACGTGCATCTGGCTCTCCCCCGCCTCCCAGTACTTACGGCCGTCGTGGAGTGTGAGCCCGCAGTCACGGGTGTAGTCGCCGCGGTTGGTCACCGCGATACCGAGCACCGGCGACTCGTCGGATGCAGCCAGGTAAGCGGCAGCGCAGCCGTCCCCCGGGATGACGGCCTCCGGGAGCTTACGCACCTCGGACTGGGTCATCACCGGACCCGCGCTGTTCTGGACGTTGAACAGCAGCGCGGAGTTCGCCTGGCCCGAGGCGATCAGGGCCCTGGCGAGCCGGAGCATGTGCACGAAGGAAGCGCAGCCGCCGTTGTGGGCGTCCAGCACCCAGTCGGCCCGGACTCCGAGCCGGTGGGCGACCTCGGCGCCCGGCCCGGTGAACGGCACCTCCGGCAGCAGCGTGTTGGTGATCACCACGTCGGCGCCCCGGAGCGCGTCCTTGCCGATCCGTTCCGCGAGGAGCGCGCCGGCCTTCTCCATCATGTCCGCCGGAGTCTCGTCGCGGGACACCTGGTGCCGGTGGCCCGGCGCCTTGAACATGGTGTTCCCGGCCAGCTCACCGTCGTTCCCCTGGTACGGGAGGAAGTACTCCGTACCCACCGGATCCCCCGGCAGGTAGGAGGCGAGTTCCAGCAGACTCACCGTCCTCATACTGCGGTTCCGTGGCGGAGTTCAAGGATCTTCTTGAGGTTGTCGATCTCAATCTTGTGCCCGGCGTAGAAGAGGCCCCAGGTGTCACCGACCCAGGGGCGATCGGGGCTGGAGGCCAGCTCGGGGTGCGGGTTCTTGTCGTAGTTCGGGTGGTGGCAGTTGGTCCAGATGACCACTGAGCCGCGCTTGCCCAGCACGGTCTCGGCCGAGATGATCCGGTGGATGTAGACCATCCACAGTTCCTCGCCCTGGTCCCAGGCGCACTTCATGTCCACGGTGAGCGCGTCCGGGTTGCCGTCGATACGCAGGAAGATCTTGGTCTCGTCGTCGAGCAGGGTGTCGCGGCCCTGGTAGACGCCGGGGGCGCTGGTAGGCGCGAAGTCACGGGTGCTGTAGGTGTATTCGTTGAGGTTGCGCTCGTCGGTCAGGTAGTCGTAGACGGCCTGCGGCGGTGCGTCGATGTACTGGTGGACGGTCACGAACTCGCCGTACACCTCGTCGTAGGTGAAGGCGTCCTTGGTCAGCTTCGCCGCGTGGGCGAACGCATCCTCTCGGGGCGTGGTCTCCCAGCGCAGCAGCCCGGGAACACCCTCGAGGTCGTCGGGGACCGCGGGCGGCGGGGTGTAGCCGGCGGTGGGATCGTTGTGCGTCGGGGCGGTGGTCATCCTGGTACAACTCCTAGGTTGGCGGGCCGGTTGGAGCCGGCGGCGATGACGTTCTGGAAGGGGCGGAAGGGGGGCACCTCAGCCGGATCGACCTCGATGCAGATCAGTGCGGGCGCGCGGGTGGCATGGACCCGTTCGAGCGCCGCGCGCAATTCGTGGGCGCTACGGGGTGTCACCGCGTCCAGACCCGGGAACATGGCCGCCATGCCGTCGCCGATCCGGGCCGGGCGGAAGAGGTTGTAGGAGTAGTCGCCCGCGTAGAACAGCTGCTCCCGCGTGTAGCACATGCCGTGGGACTGGTTGTTGAAGATGACGAAGGTGACAGGTAGTTGGTGCTCGATCGCGGTGTGCACCTCCATGCCGTGCATGAAGAACGCCCCGTCGCCGGCCACCACGCAGGTGCGCCGCCCGGTGGCGAACGCGGCACCGACCGCGGCACCGAAACTGTGGCCCATGCCGCCCATGCCCATGGCGGTGATGAACCGGCCGCCCGGGGGCAGGCCCACATGGTTGAGCGCGACCGCGCCGGTGTTGCCCGCGTCGCTGACCACGATGGAGCGCTCGGGGAGGACCGCGCCGATCACCCGGGCCGCTGTCGCCATGTCCAGCACCGCTGTCGAGGTGTCCGGCACCGCCGTGGCCGTGTCCCGCGCCGCCGTCACGTCCATCGGTGCGAGCTCAGGCCGACGCAGGTTGTCCGCCGGAGCCCGTGCGGCGCCGCCGCGCTCCTGGAGCCCCGCGGTGGGCGGGAGCAGTTCCCCGGTCAACAGCGTCATTTCCTCGGCGAGGTCCCCGGTGAGCCGCACCATGTCCTCGTGCGGCTCCAGGAACGGGGCCCTGGGGTCGAGGCAGACGACCGGTACGCCCTTGAGGTGATCGTGCAGCCCGGCCCCCGCCATCTGCGGCAGCCGGGTGCCGACCAGCAGGACGGCGGAAGACTGCTCCACCGCTGCCTGCACCTGCGCGCTGCCGATCACTCCGGCGATGCCGAGATGACGGGGGTCCCGGTCGTCGAAGACGTCCTTGGCGTCCGGTGCCACCGCGACGCGCGCCTCCAGCGCTTCGGCCAGAGCGGCCAGCTGAGGCCGGGCATCCGCTCTGGCCACGCCCTCGCCGGCGATCACCGCCACGCCCTGCCGTGCCACGGCCGAGCGCAGCAGGGCCACCGCCCGCGCGCGGTCCGCGTCCGCGGAGCGCGGGCGGGCGGTGCGGGTCGGCGCCCCGGGTCTGCCCCAAGGTTCGAGTACGGACTGCTGGACGTCCTTCGGCAGCAGCAGGACGGCGGGTCCGGGCGCGGCCAGCGCGGCGGCGAAGGCCCGCGGCAGCTCCTCCGTGATCGCCTGCGGGTCGGTCACCCGTACACAGTGCACGGCGATCTCCGCGAACAGCCGGGCCGCGTCGATCGAGCCGGCAAGGCCGCTGGTCTCCTGGAAGGAACCGCGGCCGTCCAGTGACAGGGGCGGCTGGCCGATGAGCGCGAGGGCGGGTACGTAGGAGGCCCGCAGTTCAGCCAGTCCCGGAACCAGATTCATGGCACCGGCACCGGAGGTGGAAGCGATCACGGGCATCCGCTGGGAGGCACGGTGGTAGCCGTCCGCCATCGTGGCGGCCGAGAACTCGTGTTTCGCGACCACGCCGAGCGGGCCGTCCGCCGAGAGGTGGAGTGCGTCGTAGAGGTCCTCGACATTGGCGCCGCCGACTCCGAAGACATGCCGAACCTCCTGGCACCTCAAGAAATCGACGATGAAGTCGACCACACGGGATTCGCTTCTCATATACCGTTCTTTTCTCAGGCGGTGTTCCATTAATTTGAATTCCAGCGGCACAGATCGGCAAGTGACACCTCTCTGCCACCCGTCAAAGGAACGCACATGGCAGGGATCTGCCATGTTTCACGCGGCCGACCGGGTTAGCTTCCTCAAATCGCGATCAATCGAGAGGAAAAATCCGTGATCACCGTCGAAACCGTGTGCGCCCTCATAGCGAAGAAGCTCGGCAACAAGGCCGGCAACTTTATTCTCGACGCTGACACCGCCTTCGACTCGGTTGGCCTCTCCAGCCTCCAGATCGCCGACATCGTCTACACGATCGAGGACGACGCCGAGGTCGAGCTGGACCCGAGCCAGGCGGCCGGCGTCAAGACGGTCGGCGATCTCGTTGACCTGATCGAGACGACCCGGGCCGCCGGTGCGACAACATGAACACGGCCGCCTACCGGGGTGCCACCGCCGAGGCCATCCGGCACCACTACGACGTCTCCAACGACTTCTACGCGCTGTGGCTGGACCGGTCCCTCACCTACACCTGCGCCCTGTGGGCCGAGCCCGTACTCGGCACGGAGGCTGTGCCGGACGACCTGGAAACGGCGCAGGCACGCAAGCTGGACTACCTCATCGAGGGGGCGCGCGCCGGTGGCACACGGCGCGTCCTCGACGTGGGATGCGGATGGGGCAGCGTGCTGAGCCGACTGACGCAGGTGCACGGCGTCCAGCACGCGGTGGGCCTCACGCTCAGCGACAGTCAGGCCGCTCTTGCCGAGTCGGCCCGCATCCCCGGGGCCGAGATCCGGGTGGAGAACTGGCGTGACCATCATCCGGCCGAGCCCTACGACGCCATAATCTCGATCGGCGCCTTCGAGCACTTCGCCCGTACCGGGCTCTCGCGCGCCGAACGCGTGGCGGCCTACCGGGAGTTCTTCGAGCGCTGCTTCGAGTGGCTGCCGCCGCGCGGTCGCCTTGCCCTCCAGACGAATGTCAAGGGCAACAATACGGTGATGGACAAGACAACCGTGCGCGAGCTGATGTTCATCATCGAGACCATCTTTCCGGAATCCGAAATTCCGGCCCTCTCGGAGGTTGTCGAGGGGGGCGAGAAGCTCTTCGACGTCGTCTCCATACGCAACGACCCAGACCACTACAGTCGGACCTGTGTGGAATGGCTGCACCGGCTCAGGAAGAACAGGAATGCGGCCGTCCGGTTCTCCGGTGAGGAGAACGTTGCCAACTACGAGAAGTATCTGGAGGCGAGTGTCAGGCATTTCCAGAATCGCCATCTGGGGCTGTCGAGAATTATTTTCCAGAAGGGGCGCTGAGTGACTAGCAGAAAGCATGTCGTCTACTGGCACGAGACGGAGCCGGTCGTCCCCGAGCCGCCGCTGCGCGAGAACGCGGACTGCGACATCGCCATCGTCGGCGGCGGTTACACCGGGCTGTGGGCCGCGCACTTCCTCAAGGAGGCCGAGCCCGCGCTCGACATCCGCGTCGTCGAAGCCGAGTACGCCGGGTACGGGGCGTCCGGCCGGGCGGACGGCTTCGTCACGCCGACCATCGGCAAGGACATCCAGGGCCTGGTCAAGACGTTCGGGACGCGCCGCAGCCTGGAAGCATCGCAGGCGGTAGGGCGCTCCGTGCTGGAGATCGGCCGCTTCGCCCGCCGCAACAAGATAGACGTCGAGTACGAGGCCAACGACTACCTGATGGTGGCCACCACCCGGGCGCAGTTGCACCGGCTGCGCGCGGACCGCGAGCTCGCCGGCACGATCGCCGGCCGGGATCAGCCGCCCCTCCTCTCGGCGGCCCAGGCGCGGGAGGTGATCGGCTCCCCGGCCGTGCTGGGAGCCACCCGCACCGGCGGCGCACTGGTCAATCCGTTCAAACTGGCCCGTGGACTGGCCCGCGTGGTCAAGAAACGGGGGGTGGTGATCCACGAGAACACTCCGGTCCTGGAAGTGCGGCCCGGGGTACGGCCGCAGGTGGTCACTCCCGGGGGCACGATCACCGCCGACAAGGTGATCGTCGCCGCCAACGCACGCCAGTTCACCTTCCGGCAGTTCCGCAACAAGACGGTGCCGCTGTGGAGTTACGCGATGGTGAGCGAACCGCTCACCGAGGAGCAGCTCGGCCGCGTCGCCTGGGCGGGCCGCGAGGGCATGGTCGAGGCCAAGACATTCCTGACCTGCGCCCGCTTCACCGCCGACAACCGCCTGCTGTGGGCGGGCGGCCCCGCCTTCTACTTCTGGGGCCGGGACACCCGTCGCCGCCGCATGAACGACCAGCGCGCCTACCGCGCTCTCTTCGAGGAGTTCGGCCGGTTCTTCCCCATGTGGCGGGACCTGCGATTCACCTACACCTACGGCGGCGTCATGGACATCACCCGCGACTACGCCCCGCACTTCGGCTCGCTGCCGGGCGGCAACATCTTCTACGGCTATGGATTCAACGGCAACGGCATCGCCGCCACCCACACCGGCGGCAAGGTGTTGCGGGACCTGGTACTGGGCAAGGACTCGGACTTCTCCCGCTTGCTCTACGTGGACGACGCGCAGCGCTCGGCACGCGACTTCCCGCCGGAGCCCCTGCTGTACATCGGGGCCCGCGCCACCGCACGCCTGATGGAGTGGAAGGAGTCCCGGGGATGAGCGCGAGCCGCACCGTACTGCTGACGGGGGCCGCCGGCGTCGTCGGCCGGGCGATCCTGCGAGAGGCCCCGGGCCGCCCCCTCCGGCTGGTCTCGATGGTCCGGCCCGGGGGCAGCGCACTGCCCGCCGACGCGGAGGAACAGCTCACCGCTGACCTGGCCGAACCGCGCTTCGGGCTGGACAAGGACAGCTATGGGACGCTGGTCCGCGACGTGGACACCGTCATCCACTCGGCCGGGCTGACCGAGTGGGGCCTGCCGGACGAGCGCTACCGGCCGGTCAACGTGGAGGGCACCCGCCGGGTGATGGAGTTCGCCGAAACGGCCGGCGCGACGGTGCACTTCATGAGCACCGCGTTCGTCGCCGCGCTGTCGGCGGGCGCGCCGCACCGGCTCAGTGAGACCAACGTCACCACCAACTACGTTCGCTCCAAGCTCCGTTCCGAACAGCTGCTGCGCGACAGCGGTCTGCCGCACACCGTCTTCCGGCCGACCAACCTGATCGGTGACTCCCTGACCGGCTGGACATCCCGGGGGCAGATCGTCCAGCTCATGTCGGACTGGATCTGCCGCGGGCGGGCGCCGTTCCTCCCGGTGCACCGCGGCAACCGGATCGATGTCGTACCCCAGGACCTGCTCGCCAAGGCGGTACTCCGCTGCGTCGAACTGGACGAGAACAGCGGGGAGTTCTGGGTGACCTACGGCCAGGAGGCGATGGACATGGAGACCGCCGTCGAGGTGTGCGCCAAGCACGCCTCCTCACTCGGGCGCCCTCTCACCCCGCCGCCGGTCACCGACCCCGACACCCTCGACCCCGAGGAGCTGCGCCGGCTGCCCCCGCTCGCCCGCTCCTACCTCTCGGTGTTGCGAGACGTCAGCGAGGTAACCCGGTGCGGCGGCGGCGTACTGCCCACCTCCATGCCCGAGTTGCGCGAGCGCTACGGCCTGCCGCACATCGCGGACACGGAGGCCTACGCGCGGACCCTCGCCTACGCTTCCGCCCACCTCAGCTAGCGAGCCGGAAAGGACACGCTGTGGACCAGGACAAGCACCAGGAGTGGCAGCCGCCCCGACTGGAGAAGACCGTCGCCGTGGTCACCGGAGCCAGCCGGGGGGTCGGGCGCGGCATCGCCCTCGCTCTGGGCAGCGCCGGGGCGACGGTGTACGTGACCGGGCGCAGCACCCGCACCGCCGGGCGCACCGAGGACCTGCCGGGAACGGTGGACGACACGGCCGAGGAGGTCACCGCCCGCGGCGGCACCGGCATCGCGGTGCGCTGCGACCACCGCTCCACCAACGACAACCAGGCGCTGGCCGACCGCGTCGCGGCCGAGCACGGCGCCCTCGATCTGCTGGTGAACAACGCCTGGGCCGGCTACGAGCGCTCCGCCGACATCCGCTTCGACGCCCCTTACTGGAAGCAGCCGATGTGGCGGTACGAGCTGTGCGAGGGTTCGCTGCGCGCCCAGTACGACGTGACCAGGCTGCTCACCCCGCTGATGACGGGGCAGCCCAGCGGGCTGATCGTCGGCATCGGCTTCACCGACGGTGAGACCTACCTGGGCCAAGCCGCCTACGACGTGTTCAAGTCGGCGAGTGACCGGCTGAGCAAGGCGTTCGCCGCGGACCTGCGCAAGCAGCGGGTCGCGGCCCTGTCGGTGCACCCCGGATTCGTACGCACCGAGCGGGTGGAGGCAGCCTGGGAGGCGCTCGGCGACGGGCCCGCCGCAGTCGTCCACTCCCCCGAGTACGTGGGACGCGCGATCGCCCATCTGGCCGCCGACCCACAGGTGCTGGAACGCTCCGGCCAGGTGCTCTCGACCGGTGACCTGGCCGAGGAGTACGGGTTCAACGACATCGACGGCCGGCGACTGCCCGCCTTCCGCCTGGAGGGCCGGATGAGCCTCGCCACCCGCATGGACCGGCTGAACCGGGTCATCAGCCGCACCGGTGCCTCCTGACCTCCTCGGCACCGTCCCGCTGTCCTGCGGCACGGCACGACGCACCCGACGTGAAGGAATCTCAATGAGCAGGGGAATAGTGCGGCCCACCGAGGGCCTCCCGATCGGCGCAGCACCCAGGGCGGCCGGACTCGCGCTCGCGGTCACCTGCGGTGCGCAGTTCATGGTCATCATCGACGACACCGTCGTCGCCATGGCGCTGCCGACCATCCGCGACGAGCTCGGCTTCGAGCGGGCCTCGCTGGCCTGGGTCGTCGATGCCTACATGCTGCTGTTCGGCGGCTTCCTGGTGCTTGGCGGCCGCTGCGCCGACCTGTTCGGCCCCCGTCGGGTGTTCCTCACCGGGCTGGGGATCTTCACCCTCGCCTCACTCGGGTGCGGGCTGGCCAACTCACCGGAAACGCTGATCGTGGGCCGCGGGGCCCAGGGGTTCGGGGCGGCGCTGCTGAGTCCGGCCGCCCTGACCATCCTCATCACCGTCTTCAGCGAGGCCAAGGAGCGGCGCAGGGCGCTGGGTATCTGGGGCGGGCTCACCGGCATCTCCGGTGTCTCCGGGGTGCTGCTGGGCGGCGTCATCACCGATCTGATCGACTGGCGATGGGTGTTCTTCGTCAACATCCCCATCGGCATCCTGCTGTTCGCCCTCACGCTGCGGCCCGCGCTCGCCGACCGCGCCGAGCGGCCCGCCAAGCGGCCCTCCACCGACGGCACCGGGGCTGTGCTCATCACCGGCGCGCTGCTGCTCCTCGTCTACACCGTCATCAGCACCAACCACCGCCCGTGGGGATCCGCCGCGACGGTGGCCGGTCTGATCGGCTCCGCAGTGCTGCTGGCCGCGTTCGTGGTGCGGGAGCAGACCGCCGACGAACCGCTGATTCGGCTCGGCCTCTTCGCCAACCGGCAGATCGCCACCGCCAACGTCATGATGCTGCTCGCGGCCTCGGGACTGTACGGGATCTTCTTCTTCCTGACCCAGTACATGCAGAACCTGCTGCACTGGTCGCCGCTGAAGGCGGGCGTCTCCTGGGCACCGTTCGGCGTCACCATGGCGGTCTTCTCCGGGATCGCGATCCAGCTTCTGCCGAAGGTGGGCAGCCGTGTGTTGTGCCTTGTCGGCCTCGGTTCGGCGACCCTCGGGCTCGGGCTGCTGCTCAGGACACCGCTGGAGGCGTCGTACCCGGCAGATCTGCTGCCGACCCTGCTGCTGTGCGCGGCGGGTTACGGGCTGGCCATGGTGCCGCTGGTGGTGGCGGCCGTCAGCGGAGTGCCCAAGGCGGACTCCGGGGCGGCCTCCGGGGTGCTCAACACCGGCCAGCAGATCGGCGGCGCGATCGGACTCGCGGTCCTGGCCACCCTGGCGAGCAGCCGGCTGGAGGACGAGGTCTCCTCCGGCGCCGCTCTGCCGGACGCGCTGCTGACCAGCTTCCACTCGGCGTTCCTGCTCGGAACGGTGCTCACCGGGTGCGCCGCGCTGCTGTCGCTGGCACTGCCCGCGCTGCGCACCGAGTTCGACCCGGAGACCACCTCGGGCGTCTGAACCCCGCAAGCCCGCGCCCCTGGCCGCACGACAGGACGACCACGCGCAACAGAACCAGACACGGCAGGAACGAGAGAAGAGGACAGCAAGGATATGGACGGCAGGGAACACCGCTGGTACATGCTCGTCGCGTCACTGGTACCACTGCTCGCACTCGGCGCGGCCATGGTGCTGGCCTGGAATCACATCTTCGGCTGGACCGATGTGCTGGTCACCCTGATCATGTACGCGATATCGGGCCTCGGCATCTCCGCCGGGTACCACCGGATGCTGACGCACCGCGCGTTCGAGACGTACAAGCCGATACGCGTCGCGCTCGCCACGGCCGGCGTGCTGGCGGGCCAAGGGCCTCCGATCATCTGGGCAGCCCACCACCGCAAGCACCACCGGGTCGCCGACAAGGAGGGCGACCCGCACAGCCCCCATCTCGGCTTCGAACCCGGGTTCAGGGGCGCGATGGCCGGCATGTGGCACGCGCACCTGGGCTGGCTCTTCGACGAGGGGCTCAAATCCGAGCCCATCCGTTACTGCCCGGACCTGGTCCGCGAGAAGCCGCTGCGCTGGCTGAGCGAGAACTTCATCGCCGTCGTCGCCGCCGGCATTCTGCTGCCCGGCCTGCTGGCCTTCGCCGTCACAGGGGGCTCCGTCGAGGCGCTGCTGACCGGCACCCTGTGGGGCGGCCTGGTGCGGATCTTCCTGATCAATCACATGACGTACGCGGTGAACTCCATCGGCCACTACTTCGGCAGCCGGCGGTTCGCCACGACCGACGAGTCCCGCAACGTCGCCTGGCTCGCCCTGCCGTCCTTCGGTGAGGCGTGGCACAACAACCACCACGCCTTCCCCCGCTCCGCGCGGCATGGGATGAAGTGGTACGAGGTCGATCTCTCGGCCGTCTTCATCTGGAGTCTGGAGCGGACTCGGCTGGCCTGGAAGGTCATCCGGATCGACCCCGAGCGGATGACGATGCGCGAGGCCGGAGTCAGCCGGGTCGAGGGCAGCAAGCTCAGCCGAGAGGAGCTGCTGACCGGGCAGCAGAGCATCGTCCCCATGGCGCACCGGTCGCGCGACGGTTCCGACATCTCCCTCGTGGACGTGGAATAGCCATGGCAGCCACCGGCACCGAACTGTGGGACCTGCTGCTGCGCGGCGGGTCCCGGGGAGTCCTGCACCACTGGGACGGGGAAGGCTTCGGGCACACCCCGTGGCGCGAGGTCGTGCGGGAGGCGCATGGCATGGCGGCCACGCTCCGTACGGCAGGTGTGCGACCCGGGACCCGGGTCGCCACCGTCCTGACCAACTCGGCGCACACCGTGCGCGGCCTGCTCGCGGTCTGGCTGGCCGGCGGCACCGTCGCGTCATTCCCACTGCCGGCCCGCGGCCAGACCCCCGAGGAGTACGGGAGTCAGCTCACGCGGCTGGCCGAGCGGCTCGATGCCACATTGCTGCTGACGGACGAAACGGTCGCGCCGATGGTGCCGGCCGGACTGGCCGCGCGGCTCCCGGTCCGCAGCTGGACCTCGCTGTACGGCGGCGGGCACATCGACCCGTCGCCGCCCGGCCCGGAGGAGATCGCCTTCGTCCAGTATTCGTCCGGCAGCACCAGCGTGCCCAAGGGCTGCGCGCTCACCTCCCGCGCCATCGCGACGCACTTGCACATGCTCTACGACCTGGCGGACGGGCGCGTCGGCGCCGAGACGATCGTCTCCTGGCTGCCGCTCTCCCACGACATGGGCGTCTTCGGAACCCTGCTGAACGCCTGGGCGTTCGACTACGACTTCGTCCTCTCCTCCCCCGAACGCTTCGGGATGGCGCCGCGCACCTGGTTCCGGGACATGTCGGAGTTCGGCGCCACCATGTCCGCCGGCACCAACACCGCCCTGTACCTGGCCGCCAGGGCTCAGGGCCGCACGCCGCTGCCCAAGCCGCTCGCTCTCAAGGTCTTCGTGGTGGGCGCCGAGCGGGTGGACGCGGCGACCTTGGAGGCCACCATGGCCGCGTTCGGGCCCTCGGGCCTGTCCCGGGCGGCGTTCATGCCCGCCTACGGCATGGCCGAGGCGACCCTGGCTGTCTCCAGCAGCCCGACGTGGCAGGAACCGTCCACCCGCAGCTTCGATGGGGCGGGGCTGATGGCCGGCGAGATCGTCGAAGTCCCCGACGACACTCCGGGCGCCACGCGGCTGGTGTCCAACGGCCCGCCGCTGCCCGGGGTCACGGTGACCACCCAGGAGCCGGGACGGGTCTCACAGCTCCTGGTCTCCTCCCCCAGTCTGGCCTCCGGCTACCTCGGGGACCCCGTGCAAACGGCCGAGCGGTTCCGGGACGGCGTGCTGCACACCGGCGATCTGGGCTTCGTCCACGACGGCGAGGTGTACTTCGTCGGCCGGGCCGACGACCTGATCTCGGTAGGGGGGCGCAACGTCTACACCAGCGAGATCGAGTCGGCGGTCGAGGCGCTCGGCTCGGTCCGCTCGGGGTGCTCGGCTCTGGTGGACGTGGCCGACGGCGGCGTCTCCCGGCTGGTCCTGCTGCTGGAGCCCAAGCGGCGGAGCGACGACTTCCACCTCATCGCCGACCGGGCCGCCGCCGTCGCGCGTGAGAAGTCGGGCATCGCGCTCGCGGAGTGCGTCTTCGTCGAGCGCGGCCACCTGCCCCGGACACCCAGCGGGAAGGTCCAGCGCTTCCGCTGCCGGGCCGCCCTGAGGCCGGACGGGGACGCGTTCAAGACCCTGGCCCGGGTCCTCCTCGGCTGACCCGTCGACACCGTTCGAGAGAGGGATTCCCATGCCGCAAGACGGCTCGGCTCAGCCGTACTTCTTCACCTCCACAGAGATCACCGGCCGTGAGGACTGGCTGCGCCTGCACCTCAACGAGAACCCGTACGGCCCGCCGCCCGGCACGGTCGAGGACGTCTGCGCGGAGGCCTCGGACCATCTCAATCGCTACCCGGACAGCGAGTGCGCAGCGGTACGGGAGCGTCTGGCCGAGCACTTCCGGGTCGCCCCCGAGATGATCGCGCTCGGCAATGGCACCGACGAGCTGGTGCTGCTCGCCTCGCTGACGTTCCTGCGCGGGACCGACGGCTTCGTCGCCACCACCAGCACCACCTTTCCCGGCTACGTGACCTCGGCCGCGGCCGTGGGCGCGCGGACGCACACCGTCCCGTTGACGGGCGCGGCGATCCCGGTCGCCGGCCTCACGGCCACCATGCGGCAGGGTGCCGCCCTCGCGTTCGTCTGCAACCCGCTCAACCCCACCGGGGCGCTTCTGGACCGCGACGAGGTCCTGGAGCTGATCGACACCGCCGAGAGCACCGGAACCGTGCTGGTCTTCGACGAGGCGTACATCGACTTCGCCGGCCCCGCCCACGAGTTCGCACTGGAGGCGGTGCGGGAGGGGCGGCGGGTGTTGGTGACCCGCACCTTCTCCAAGGCGTGGGGCCTGGCCTCGGTGCGCGTGGGCTTCGCCGTCGGCCCCCCGGATCTGATCCGGCAGCTCAACACCACCGCCACGGCGCTGCCCTTCAACGTCAACCGGCAGGCCCAGCGGGCCGTGCGGCGCGCCCTGGAGGTACCCGAGTACCTGGACCGGGTACGCGCGGACAACGCCAGGGTCAGGGAGCTGCTGTGCAAGACCCTCGACTCGCTGGGTCTCGACCACTTTCCCTCGGCAGCGAACTTCGTGATGGTCCAGGTTCCGGGGAAGGGCGCAGAACCTGGCGACAGCGCCCGCTTCGCCGCCCGTCTCGCCGACGAGCACCACGTCCTGGTCCGCGATCTGACCGCCCTCGGGCTGCCGGGCCGGCTGCGTATCTCGGTCGGTACGGAGGCGGAGGTCGAGCGCCTCGCCACGGCTCTGACCCAGCTGCTCGGCCGCCCGTGACCCGGTTCCGTGCCGAGGGCCGCCCGGCACGGAGCCGGATTCCGACGCCGGATCGGCACATCTCACCAATGGAGCGGAGCAACCGGCCATGAGCCACTACAAGTCGAACCTGCGGGACCTGGAGTTCGTCCTCTTCGAGGTGCTGGGCCGCGCCGGGGAATACGGTCGGGGGGCGTTCGCCGCAACTGACCAGGAGACCGCGCGGGCCATGCTGGCCGAGGTCGAGCGCCTGGCCGTGCACCAGTTGGCGGACGCCTCCGTGGCGGCGGACCGCACCCCGCCGGTCTACGACCCCGCAGCTCGCTCGGTCACGCTGCCCGACTCCTTCAAGCGCGCCTATCGGGCCTGGCTGCAGGGCGGCTGGCACCTGCTCGACCTGCCGGTGTCGCTGGGCGGGGCCGAGGTGCCGCCGTCGCTGCGCTGGGCGGTGGCCGAGTTGGCTCTGGGCGCCAACCCCGCGCTCTACCTGTATCAGGGGTTCGTCGGCTTCGCGCGAGTCCTCGACCGCCTCGGCAACCAGGAGCAACGGCAGCTCGCCCGGGTGATGGCCGAACGGCAATGGGGCGGCACCATGGTGCTGACCGAGCCTGAGGCGGGCAGTGACGTGGGCGCCTGCCGGACCAGAGCGCGGCGGCAACCCGACGGGAGCTGGCACCTGGAGGGGGTCAAGCGGTTCATCACCTCCGGCGAGCACGATCTGGCCGAGAACATCGTCCACTTCGTACTCGCCCGGCCGGACGGGCACGGCCCTGGAACCAAGGGACTGTCACTGTTCCTGGTGCCCAAGTTCCGGATCGCCGAGCCGGCGACCGGCCGGTTGGGGGCCCGCAACGGGGTCTACGCCACCGCGCTGGAGGACAAGATGGGTCTCAAGGCCTCGGCCACCTGTGAACTCACCTTCGGGGCCGAGGAGCCGGCGGTCGGCATGCTGCTCGGCGAGGAGCACGACGGCATCCGGCAGATGTTCCAGATCATCGAGCAGGCCCGGATGATAGTCGGCACCAAGTCGGCGGCCACCTTGTCCACCGGGTACCTCAACGCGGCCGCGTACGCGAAGGAGCGGGTGCAGGGCTCGGATCTGGCCGCCCTCGGCGACCGCTCCGCGCCCAAGGTGCCCATCATCCGGCACCCGGAGGTACGGCGCTCCCTGCTGCTCCAGAAGGGCTTCGCGGAGGGGCTGCGCGCCCTGGTCCTCTACACGGCGACCGTGCAGGACCGGATCGCGGCGGCGCTCGCCGAGGGGAGCACCGACGAGGAGGCGACGGCGCTCAACGACCTGCTCCTGCCCATCGTCAAGGGCTACAGCTCCGAGCGCGCCTGCGAGCAGCTCAACCACGCCCTGCAGATCCTGGGCGGGGCCGGCTACACGACGGACTTTCCGCTGGAGCAGTACATCCGCGACACCAAGATCGACACCCTGTACGAGGGAACCACCGCCATCCAGGGGATGGACTTCTTCTTCCGCAAGGTCGCCCGGGACCAGGGCTCGGCCCTGCACGCGCTGCTCGCCGAGGTGGAGAAGGAGGCGCGCAGCGAGACGGGCGGCGGCCTGGCGGCGGAGCGCGCTCTGCTCGCGGAAGCGGTGGCGCAACTGCGTGCGATGGCAGACGCCATGGGCACGATGCTGCTCCGTTCGCTGGAGGAGCCGACGGCCGTCCACCAGGTGGGGCGGAACACCACACGTCTGCTGATGGCAACCGGCGACGTGCTGCTCGGCTGGCTACTGCTACGTCAGGCGACGGTGGCCGAGGAGAAGCTGGCGACGCACCAGGATGACCGGAACAGCGCCGAGCACGCCTTCTGCCTGGGCAAGATAGCGACGGCCAGGTTCTTCGCACAGGAGGTGCTTCCGCTGCTCGCCGCCCAACGCGCTCTCGCCGAACGTCAGGACAGCGTCCTGATGGAGCTGCCGGACGACTCCTGGTGACCACGTGCCGGGCCCCGCGATCCGTCGGCTCGCCATCCGTGAAGCGCCCACCCCCTCCAGGGTGTGTTTCAGAAGTCCCGTCCGGCTCACGTCGCCTGGCACGTTCGCTCCCCGCGCGGGCAGCGTTGTCGCAAGCATCCGAGTGCGCCCGGTACGAGAGCGATCCTCCGCCTCGCGGTCCCACGCACCGGCCGCCGCGAGCCCCGCCCTTCGGGCGGACGACGCCACTTCTGAACACGCCCCAGGTCCCCTCATCGTTGCGCATGTAAGGAGCCGCTCGTGACCGAGTCCGACACCACCGCCCTCGCCCCGGGCCACCAGACGATGCTGCTGGCTCACCGCGCCATGGTGCGCGACCTCGAGCGCATCGGCCGCGCCACCCGTGAACTGCCGGCGGCCAACGCTGAACGCGCCACCGCTCTGCGCGACTACGTGGAAAGAATCTTCCAGCTGATCGAGCACCACCACGAGGGCGAGGACGACTTCCTCTGGCCGAAGCTGCGTGAACGCGGCGCCGACGAGGAGGCGCTGGCCCTGATGACCGCCGAGCACGAGGAACTCACCAAGGTCCTGCACACCTGGCACACGACGAGTCGGCGGCTCGGTACCGACGAGGCGGCCCCGGCTGAGCTGGCCACCCGGACGGACGAGCTGCGCGAGCAGCTTGCCAAGCACGCCGCCGACGAGGAACGCGAGCTGACGGGACGACTGGCCCCCGCCCTGGACGGCAGGATCTGGAAGGGCTTCGCAAAGCACATGCGCAAGACGGCACCGGTCTGGACACTGCGGTTCATGCCGGCCTGGCTGCTGTCCGTGGCGGGTCCCGGAGAGCGCGGTGGTGTGCCCGCCGCACCGGTCGGGCGGCTGTTCAGCGGCTGGTTGGAGAAGAACCGGCTCGCCGCCTTCGGCGAGCGCTACTGAACACACCGGCCAGGGGACTGATCCACCGGCGCCCGGCGTCGGCGCACCGGAAATGAACGGCACAACTGAATCACTGAACCGCCCGGTCGCCGAATGCTCCCGCTTCGTGCGACTCCGGGTGGCGGTTCAGCACTTTCTTGAACGAGAGGGAATGTCCATGCAAGTACCCATATATTCCCCTCCCCACGGGCAGAAGGGAGAGGACGCGACAGGCTCCCCACCGTCAGCGCTCCTCGAAGCGGGACGCCGTTGGGTCGAGGAGTTCGTCACCCGCCCGCACGAGGGCACCAACAGGGAGGGCGCGGTCTGCCCCTTCGTGGAATCCGCGACGAAGGCGCGGACCTTCCTGCTGAGGGAGTGGGAGGTCGATCCGGAGATCGACACCGAGGGCCTGGTGCAAGTGGTGCGCCGGATGGCCGACACCTTCGAGACCATCCGCTGGGAGGGCCGTAACCGCGTCCTGCACACGCTGGTGCTGGTGCTTTCGGGTCTCCCCGAGCGGCGCTTCCGTCTGCTCGACGAGGCACACCGGCTGGTCAAGCCCGAGCTAGTGGACAGGGAGCTGATGGCCGCGCAGTTCCATCCGCACTGCGATGAACGGGCCGCCCGTAACCCTGAGTTCCAGGTCGCCCGGGCCCCGGTGCCGATGCTCGCCATGCGCCGGATGGCCTTCCACGACGTACTCTTCCTCGACTCCGATCCCGAGTGGTTCGCCGCCTACGAGAAGCGGTACGGCGCGCGGCACGAGCGGGGACCGGTCGCCGACCCGCTGTTCGCCGAAACGTTCGCCGCGGCGCGGGACCGATGGGACAGGGCCTGACCGTCCCGGAATTCCCGACTCAGAAGACTGAACAAGGACTGTCCCGTAACCCCGGTGGATCAGCGCGCGGCGTCGGATGCGGTGCATCGCAAGGAGGAGAACCGTCCTCATACTGCGCGTATTCGGGCGATCCGCCAACGCGGCGAGGTGCCGTGCCAGGCGTCGCGGGCCACACGGGACCTCTGAAGCACGGTCTCTAGCGGCGTACCTCGAAGTGGAAGCAGCCGTATTCCACCGCGCGTACGTGGACCAGCGCCACCTCCGGGTCCGCGAAGGCCTCCGCGAAGGCCGCGTCGAAGCCCTCGTCCGCCGCCTCGGGGATCTCCAGCAGCCGGCCGCCTGCGATGCGTCCCTCGGAGTCGTAGCGGCGTACGGTGCGCAGCGCTCCGGGCCGGGCGAAGGGGTAGCCGGTCGCGTCCTCGGCCGGCCCCTCGCAGACGTCGGCGTGGATGAAGACGGGCCCCTGCTCGTCGTACGCGCCGGGCTTGGCCCAGTTCTCGGCGGCCCAGCGGCGCAGCGGCGCGTAGGTGACAAGGGTGATCCGCTCACCGGCCCGGCTGGAGCGCAGACAGCAGCGCAGCGGGGCGCCGCCCTCGGTGTCGGTGTACGGGGTGCGGGCGGCGCCCGCGTCGTCGGTGTCGCGGAGTTCCTTGAGTACGGCGGGCTCGATGGGCCGTGCGACGTGCCGTGCGGTGTGATGCGTCATGCAACCGAGCATCACGTCACCGGGCCGCGCATCCCGGCGGTTTTCGGACGTCACGGTGCGGCTGGAGGCAGCCCGGCCACTGCCGGGCGGTGGACGGGGTCCGCATGGAAGGATGGGCCAAAACGTACCGATCCGAGGAGCTGACCGGGTGCCTGGCACAAATCTGACCCGTGAGGAGGCGCAGCAGCGGGCGCGCCTCCTCACCGTTGACTCGTACGAGATCGATCTCGATCTCAGCGGCGCGCAGGAGGGCGGGACCTACCGGTCCGTCACGACCGTGCGCTTCGAGAGCGCGGACGCCGGGGCGGAGACCTTCATCGACCTGGTGGCGCCCGCCGTGCACGAGGTGGTGCTGAACGGCAAGGCGCTGGACGTGGCCGCGGTGTTCCGGGACTCGCGCATCGCGCTGCCCCATCTGCGGCAGGGCGCGAACGAGCTGACGGTGACCGCGGACTGCGAGTACACCAACACCGGTGAGGGTCTGCACCGGTTCGTCGACCCGGTCGACCAGCAGGCTTATCTGTACACGCAGTTCGAGGTGCCGGACTCGCGTCGCGTGTTCGCGTCGTTCGAGCAGCCGGACCTCAAGGCGACGTTCCGGTTCACCGTGACGGCCCCCGAGGGCTGGACCGTCGTGTCGAACTCCCCGACGCCGGAGCCCGATTCGAACGTGTGGCGTTTCGAGCCGACGCCGCGGATCTCGACGTACATCACCGCGCTGATCGTCGGCCCGTACCACTCGGTGCACAGCACGTACGAGAAGGACGGGCAGTCGGTACCGCTCGGTGTCTACTGCCGGTCCTCGCTCGCCGAGTACCTGGACGCGGACGCGATCTTCGAGGTCACCCGGCTCGGCTTCGACTGGTTCCAGGAGAAGTTCGACTACGCGTACCCGTTCGCCAAGTACGACCAGCTGTTCGTGCCCGAGTTCAACGCGGGCGCGATGGAGAACGCCGGCGCCGTCACCATCCGCGACCAGTACGTCTTCCGCTCCAAGGTGACGGACGCGGCGTACGAGACGCGCGCCGAGACGATCCTGCACGAGCTTGCGCACATGTGGTTCGGCGACCTGGTCACCATGGAGTGGTGGAACGACCTGTGGCTGAACGAGTCGTTCGCGACGTACACCTCGATCGCGTGCCTCGCGCACGCGCCGGAGTCCCGGTGGCCGCACTCGTGGACGACGTTCGCCAACTCCATGAAGACCTGGGCGTACCGGCAGGACCAGCTGCCCTCGACGCACCCGATCATGGCGGACATCACCGACCTGGACGACGTGCTCGTCAACTTCGACGGGATCACGTACGCGAAGGGGGCCTCCGTCCTCAAGCAGCTCGTCGCGTACGTCGGGCAGGACGAGTTCTTCCGGGGTGTGCAGGCGTACTTCAAGGCGCACGCATTCGGGAACACGCGCCTCTCCGATCTGCTGGGCGCGCTGGAGGAGACCTCCGGACGTGATCTGAAGACCTGGTCGAAGGCGTGGCTGGAGACGGCCGGCATCAACATCCTGCGGCCGGAGATCGAGCTGGACGGGTCGGGGCACGTGGTCTCGCTCGCCGTACGGCAGGAGGCGCCCGCGCTGCCTCCGGGTGCCAAGGGCACACCGGTGCTGCGCCCGCACCGCATCGCGATCGGCTGCTACGACCTGGACGCGGACGGCAAGCTGGTCCGCACGAGCCGGATCGAGCTGGACGTCGACGGCGAGCTGACCCAGGTGCCGTTCCCGCACAACACGCCGCGGCCCGCGGTGATCCTGCTCAACGACGACGACCTGTCGTACGCGAAGGTCCGCCTCGACGAGGAGTCGCTGCGGGTCGTCACCGCGCACCTCGGGGACTTCACCGAGTCGCTGCCGCGCGCGCTGAGCTGGGCGTCGGCGTGGGACATGACGCGCGACGGCGAACTCGCCACCCGTGACTATCTGGCGCTGGTGCTGTCGGGCATCGCCAAGGAGACGGACATCGGCGTCGTGCAGTCGCTGCACCGCCAGGTGAAGCTCGCGCTGGACCTGTACGCGGCGCCGGAGTGGCGCGAGGCGGGGCTGACGCAGTGGACGGAGGCGACGCTGGCGCATCTGCGCACCGCGGAGCCGGGCAGCGACCACCAGCTCGCGTGGGCGCGCGCCTTCGCGGCGACGGCCCGTACCCCGCAGCAACTCGACCTGCTCCAGGGGCTGTTGGACGGTTCGGAGTCGGTCGAGGGCCTGGCCGTCGACACCGAGCTGCGCTGGGCGTTCGTCCAGCGGCTGGCGGCGGTCGGTCTGCACGACGAGGAGGAGATCGCCGCGGAGTACGAGCGCGACCGCACGGCGGCGGGCGAGCGGCACGCCGCGGCGGCCCGCTCTGCGCGGCCGACCGCCGAGGCGAAGGCCGAGGCGTGGGCGTCGGTCGTGGAGTCCGACAAGCTCCCGAACGCGCTCCAGGAAGCGGTCATCGGCGGCTTCGTCCAGACGGACCAGCTGGAACTGCTGGCGCCGTACACGGAGAAGTACTTCGCGGCCGTCAAGGACGTGTGGGACTCGCGCAGCCACGAGATGGCGCAGCAGATCGCGCTGGGCCTGTACCCCGCGCTCCAGGTCGCGCAGTCGACCCTGGACGCGACGGACGGCTGGCTGGCCTCGGCGTCCCCGAACGCGTCGCTGCGGCGGCTGATGTCGGAGTCACGCGCGGGCGTGGAGCGCGCTCTGCGCGCCCAGGCGGTCGACGGTGCGGCGGGGTGACGACGCTCCGACGTTGAGTTGACGGAGTCGGGGGTGGGGTCGGTCCTGTCGGGACCGGCCCCACCCCCTTCGCCGTACGGTCCCGTACCCCGCCCCGTAGAACGCGGAGAGGCGGCCCCCCGCCCCCCGGGTGGGCCCCGCGCCGCGGGAACAGGGGCGGCGCGCACCCCGCCAGGCGCTGGACCGCCCGATGGCGGGGGCACAACACACACCCCCTCAAACCCCAACC